>CALCKT010000064.1 GCA_937965785.1 uncultured Propionibacteriaceae bacterium
ACACCGATTACCGCCGCCCCTACGACACCTTCGAAACCACAATACAAGCCGTCACCGGACTCATCTTCGCTTACACCCCATGAATAAGCCTCTAGGTATCCTCAAGCCCTTCGTACTCACTATTTCAAGCAGCGACAGGGGGATCGGTCGCTAGCCATGCCGTGCGGAGCTCCTCGTGTTCCGCTCCCAGGCCGGCTCAAACCCATGCGCGAATCCCGGGATCCCACCGTAGGCCCTTGGCCTTCCCGGCCAGCACCGGTTCCAACAGCTCATTGACGAGGTTCGTGGCCAATGCGACGGTGAGGTGGTCCTTGCAGTCCGGGATGGGGGAGGCGAGTCTTCTGTAGGAGGCATCCCAGTCCGGAGGTGCCGTGAAAGTCTCCGGGAGCGGCAACCCTCGGGAAGCTGCTTCTCTGGTGATGGCCACCTCGAGTCTGCCGCCATCGATGGTCTGTGTGAGTGTGAGGACAACAAGGTCCACGAGGTCCTTCACGCGTGTCGAAGGATGACCGTTGTAAAGGGAAAGCGTCGCACAAACCTTGTCCGCCATCTGGTCGACCAAAGGGTACAGGCGATACTCGCACTGCGGGAGTTTTGGGAGTGCCAGGGCATTCGACGGGATGATGGTCTCCGGGGTGTCTGTCGTAACGGCTTTGACAACGAGATCGACATTCAGCCGGTCCTTTTTGTTGACGCCGAGGTAGACGTCAAAGCTCACGCGGATGCCTTCGGTGTAGGCCTGCTGTTTACCGCCGAGTGAATCCGTGTGGCTGACATACTCGAAGCGAAAGAAATCTCCTAGGTCAAGGGCCGCAAGGCGCCGAAGCTCGGTCAGGGCTGCGGCCAGTGAGTGACGTCGATTGAACAAGTCGACATCACTGGTTGCTCGCGCCGATGGGACCCTGGCCAGCAGGGCCGTTCCGCCCTTGAGAAGCCATGCGTCGGTTGGCGTCTCTGAGAAGATCCGGCACAGAAAACGGTGGAAGTACTCCAGCCGGATGCGCTCCTGGGTGCTGAGGGACTTGTCGTTCTGGGCTGCTTTCTGAGCGGCTGATCGTATTGCCGACTCGACCGCCGCCGGTGTCTGGTAGGGATCTGTCATCTAGGATCCTCGCATTCGTGTGGCATGTCGGACTCCAGTGGTGGAGGAGTGGGATGTGATGCGCTTGCCATCGGATGAACCAGCTGATTGTGAATCGTGTTCGCGAGCAGCTCAGTGGTTTCCGGGACGAAGAATTCGGTGTTTCCTGTGTGAAAAGACTTCCAGACCTTTTGGTTCGTTGCTGCGAAGGCTTTTTGGAGTCCTGAGGCGCCGAGGAGGTCACTGAAGACGTTCGGGAGCTTCTCGAAGATGGTCTGCGCCTGGGGAGACGTGAGGATCTTTGCCATGAGGGGTCCGTTTTCTGCGATGCGTCTGACCCAGCTGTCCTCGTCGATTCCCGCCGACCGGGAGAGCTTTTCCAGCAGCGCCGCGCCGTCACCTGCCGCACAGCCGTTGCGGCGCGCCAGGGGAGCCAGGAGTTCGGTGAGGCGTTCGGTGTCCAGGACGGACTGCCGGGTGGCGTCCCGAAGTGCATCTGCGACGGTGCTGAGGTCCTGCCGATCTTCGACCAGGTCGGCGATGGTGCGTTCCCGTGTGGTCGCGGGCAGGCCGTCCCGGACGGTGATGTCCTCACGGGGAAGGTCCCGGGTGCGGTATCGGACATCGAGTCGCTGGCTCTGTCGCCGTGTCGGCGAGGTGAACTCGCTCCGAGTGGCCCGGAGGTCTCCGATGCCGTGGAGCCGGGCAGCGGATTCCCCGGAGACGACGATCCCCGGGCGGTCGTCTCGTAGACGTTCGAGAGCGAGCCTGCGGGGTTCGGTCGCGAGCCACGCTGCTCGGAGTTCCTCGTGCTCCGCAGCCGGGGCGCCGGTGCTGCGGTAGACGCCGTGGATGAGCCGGATCAGGTAACCGTCATCGTTGAGCCGCTTGAGGGTCATGTGGTCGATGCCTTGTGCGCGTGCCTGGGCGGAGGTGACCATACCCCACTGGGATTCGGTCACCTCCGCCAGCTGCTGCAGCGCCACACGTGACTTCATGCTTGAATACTAACTTCATAATTGTTAGTTTCCAAGCGAAATCTGCATCAGGGGATGGTTGGGAGCGATCCACGAAGGAACTGGACCGGTCGAAGCCCTTCTGATCGTCAGCCGAGGTCCCTCACCCGCAGCGACTCGCTGCCCGATGTGTTTCCTGGGTTTTCCGCTTCTCCTCGGCGGACCACGGTCCTATCGGCCCATCCTCAAGGTGCGTCGCTGACCGGTGGGAACGCTTCAAGGGAACTCGCCGACGGCATGCACGAGGCGTCGGCGCCCCGGCCGGGGGAGCCAGGACGACCACGCAGGAGATGGTTTGACCGCCCTCCCCGAGATCGCGGGAAGGGTCTCGCTAGGGTTTTCCGCATGGATCAGGCCTGCAAGGAAGCTCTCGAGACGATCATCAAACGCCGCCGCGATGTGCGCGCCGAGTTCACCGGCGACCCCCTGAACGAGGAGGAACTCGCCGACCTCCTGAACGCGGCGCATGCCGCTCCGAGCGTGGGCAACAGCCAGCCCTGGGACTTCGTCGTGGTCCGCGACCCCGCCACTCTGGACGCCTTCGCCGAGCACGTCGCGCAGTGCCGGCAGGACTATGCCGACTCCCTCGACGAGGAACAGCGGGAGAAGTTCAACCCCATCAAGATCGAGGGCATCCGCGAATCCGGGCTGGGGATCGTCGCCACCTACGACCCGACACGCTTCGGGCCCAACGTCCTGGGGCGCCACACCATCAGCGACGCCGGGGCGTTCTCGGTGGTGTGCGCCGTGCAGAACCTGTGGCTGATGGCCACCGCCCTGGACCTCGGGGTCGGGTGGGTGTCGTTCTACCAGGAACCCTTCCTCAAGGAGCTGCTCGGGCTGCCCGAACAGGTGAGGCCGGTCGGCTGGTTGTGTGTGGGCCGCGTTACGAAACTCCAGGAGGTCCCCGACCTGATCCGTTTCGGCTGGAACCACCGCATCGCCCTGGAGGAGGTCGTCCACCACGACCGCTGGTGACCTCCCCTCGGACTGGTTGGGCTGGGTCGTGAGGAAGGAGCGGTCCATGTCGAAACTGTCGCCGAGGGTCAAGAAACAGGCCCGGCCTCAGGTATTTGGGTGTGGTCGCCGTGGTTTCGACTCGACCGGCTTCGGGGGTAAAGCTGGTTGAGTGGGGCGTGAGGAACGAGCGGCCCGTGTCGAAACCATCCGGCGCCTGGCGGGTAGGTCCAACCACAAAGCTGTGGCGGTTCCCGTCCTTCCCCCTGGGCGCGAATCGCGGAAGAAAAACGGTTCAACGTCACGTGACGACGTCGAACCGTCGAACCTCCGCGATTCGCGCCCAGGGAGAAGGGTTGCGGGGAGGCCACGCGCCCTAACCCGTCTCGGCCCGCGTTTCGTGCACAGAGGGGGAGGGGAACCGTGTCCCGCCGTGACCATCTCCCGGCCGGACCGGCATGGCTCGGTCAGCGTCCTGGGGAGCCGTGGAATCATTGACCGCATGGGTCTGTTCGACTTCCTGAACAAACGCTCCTCCGGGCTGAGCGTCGAGGACGCGGTGCTGGCGCTCAGCAAGGGTGCCGTTCTGATAGACGTCCGCTCCAAGGCCGAGTACGAGGCCGGGCACGCACCCGGCGCCCGGCCGGTCGACCCCAAGGACCTGCACGACGATCCCCTCGATGCCATTCACGGCGGCGATCCCCTGGCCGAACTCGACTCCGCCATTGTCGTGATCTGCGACAACGGGCTGCGCAGCTCCATCGCCGCGGCGGAACTTCGGGGGAAGGGCATCCTCGCGGAGTCGGTCGCGGGCGGGCTGATCGCCTGGGGCCGCGACGGCAACCCGATCATCCCCGGCCCCTACCGCCGCCGATGAAGCGCTGGGTGGGTGCCGCCCTCGCGGCGGCGGGAATAGCGCTGGGCGCGGCCTATGTCATGGGACGCGCAAGGATCAACCGACACACAGTCGACTACGCCGAACACTGGCGCCGGGCGGCCTCCGAGGTCCCCGAGGACGCGATCCACTACGTCGCGCTCGGGGATTCCGCGGCCCAGGGCGTGGGGGCCAGCCGGGTGGAGACCAGCTACGTCGCGCTGCTCGCGGAGCGGATCTCGCAGGTGAGCCGACGGAAGGTCGTGGTGACGAACCTGTCGGTGTCGATGGCCACCAGCCGCGACGTCGTCCGCTACCAGCTGCCCCGGCTGGCGGAACTCGACCGCGCCCCCGACATCCTCACCCTGGACATCGGCGGCAACGACGTGGTGCTGCCCGGAAACACCCTCGAATCCTTCGAGAAACACTTCGCCGACATCCTCACCAAGCTGCCCCCTGGCAGTTTCGTCGCGGACGTGCCCTGGTTCACACTGCCCGTGCTGTCCCGGCGGGCGGAGAGGTTCAACGACGCGGTGACCGACCTCATCACCCTCCACGGCCATCACCGGGTCCACGTCCACGAGGCCACCCGGGACCTCGGGCCGCTGCGCTACCACACCAACACCGCGGCGGATTGGTTCCACCCCAACGACACCGGTCACCGGGCCTGGGCGGACCTGTTCTGGAAGGCGATCGAATCGTCGGGACGACCGGACCTGCCGGGTTTTCCCGCGACGGGTCCGCTCGGGTAGACTCAGCCCCCGGCTGACCACCCGGTCGGTCATGCCCTCCTGCCGCGGGAACGACCCGTGGCCGCCAGTCCGAAGGAGGTTGGGCAGTACCCATGCGCAAGTACGAGATCATGGTCCTCGTCGATTCCGACGTCGACGAGCGCCAGGTTCCGGGCCTGATCGAGAAGCACCTCGAGGTCATCACCGCTGGTGGTGGCACGGTCGACAACGTCGACCACTGGGGTCGCAGGCGTCTGGCCTACGACATCAACAAGAAATCCGAGGCGAGCTACACCGTCGTGCAGGTCACCTGCGAGCCGGCGCTGGTCCAGGAGATGGACCGCCTGATGGGCATCGACGAGCGGATCGTCCGCACCAAGGTGCTCCGTCTCGAGAAGTGAGCTTTCAACACTGACGCCGAATCCCCGACCCTGAGGATTTCTGTCGGGGGAAACGGCCATAGTGTTGACGAAAGACAAGTCCGATCCCGGAGGAAAACATGGCAGGCGAAACCCAGATCACGCTGGTGGGCAATCTCACCGGAGACCCGGACCTCCGCTTCACCCCCAGTGGTGCCGCGGTGGCCAATTTCACCGTCGCCTCGACGCCCCGCACCTTCGACCGACAGACGGGTGAGTGGCGCGACGGCGAGGCCATGTTCATCAACTGCGCCGTGTGGCGTCAGTACGCCGAGCACGTCGCCGAGTCCCTCACCAAGGGGATGCGCGTCATCGTGCAGGGCAGGCTGAAGTCCCGCAGCTACGAGACCCAGCAGGGTGATCGCCGCACGGTGTTCGAGATTGATGTCGACGAGGTCGGTCCCTCCCTGCGGTACGCCACCGCGCAGGTCACCCGCACCAGCGGTGGTGGCCAGGGTGGCGGAAACTGGCAGGGCAACCAGAACCAGGGTGGCGGACAGAACTACGGCAACCAGCCCCAGCAGGGGCAGGGCGGCTACGGCAACCAGCCCCAGCAGGGGCAGGGCGGCCAAGGCAGCGACCCGTGGGGCAGCAGCGGCGGAGGCTACGGCGGCGGGAACCGGGGCGGCAACGACCCGTGGAACCAGTCCGCTGCGGAGGAACCCCCGTTCTGATCCACCCGCACAACCGACCCGCCGGGTCGGCTGGCACATTCCGTCTCACGACGGGCTTCCCACTGGGCCGGAAAGGCCCGCAAGACTAGGAGAGCACCACAATGGCCGGTCCACAGCGCAAGTCTGTGAACAAGAAGAAGATCATGCCGGTGAAGACCACTCGCGTGGCCAACATCGACTACAAGGACATCGCGACGCTGAAGAGGTTCATCTCGGAGCGTGGCAAGATCCGCGCCCGCCGCGTGACCGGGCTGTCCGTCCAGGACCAGCGCAAGATCGCGCTCGCCGTCAAGAACGCGCGTGAGGTGGCCCTGCTGCCCTACGCCTCGACCGCCCGCTGATCGGAGGAAGAACAGATGAAACTCATTCTGACCAGCACCGTCGACAAGCTCGGCATCGCAGGAGACATCGTCGAGGTCCGCAACGGCTACGGCCGCAACTACCTCGTCCCGCAGGGCAAGGCCATTGTCTGGTCCCGTGGCGCCGAGAAACAGATCGAGGGCATCAAACGCGCCCGCGACGCCCGTGAGGTCCGCGGCATCGAACACGCGCAGGAGCTCCGCACCCAGATCGAGGAACTCACCATCAAGGTTCCCGCTCGCGCCGCCGAGTCGGGTTCGCTGTTCGGTGCAGTCACCGCCGCCAACCTGGCCCTGGCCGTGAAGAAGGCCGGCGGTCCCGCCATCGACAAGCGGTCGGTGTCGTTCGCCAAACCGGTCAAGACCGTCGGCAACCACGTCGCATCCGTCAAGCTGCACCCCGCCGTCACCGCGCGGGTCGGCTTCGAGGTGATTCCCGCCTGATCTCGGGAGAAAACGGCGGGGCCCAGTTCCTTCGGGAACTGGGCCCCGCCGTTTCTTCTGCTACTTTCCGGTCCTGGGCAGGCCGGGTGGGGCCGGAAGTACCGGCTGGTGGGGCAGGGACGGGGTGGGCAGCTCCTCGGTCGGGGGCATCACCACCTGCTCGTCGCTGCCCAGGGGCGCGGCGACTCCCCAGGCCGCGGGATCCTGGCAGGAATCCCCGACGCCGTCGCCGTCGAGGTCGTCCTGCATCGGGTTGGGGTGCTCCGGGCAGTTGTCGACCTCGTCCGGGACGGTGTCGCCGTCCCGGGTGATGTCCAACCGTGCGGACGCCGTGGCCTGGGCCCCCGAGTCGTCCGTGACCCGGACCCGGACGTATCCGCTGATCTGCTGCGGGTAGTTGCGCAGGACGCGTCCGTCTCCGGTGGTCGCGTCAAAGGTGCCGTCGCCGTCGAAGTCCCACTCGAAACGGGTGATCCTTCCCCGCGAGGAGAGGCTGGCGCGGGCGTCCAACAGCAGGTTCTCGCCGATCCTTCCCGCGTACGGACCCTGCAGCGTCGCGACGGGGGAATCGGGCAGTTCCGCGACGGGACGTGCGCTGGCCAGGTTTGAAGGATCCTGCATGAGCCTGGCGATCCGACGATGCCCCGCCAGGTTCGGGTGGTACCAGTCGGTGCTGGAACCGGACCGGAGCCCGCTGATTCCCCCGTTGCCCCCGTAGTCACCCGAGGATTCCAAGAACTCGTTGATCCAGCGGTCCTTGTTCCTGGTGAACACCCGAGGATCCGGTTCGTGCCCGGCGAAGGCCTCCGCAACCTCCCCGACGAATTTCACGCGGCCGGGGAAGCTGCTCTCCAATTCGCTGATGATTCGTCGCTGCTCCTTGATCGCGGCCCATCCCAGTTCCCTCACCCCCCGAGCGGCGTCGAAGGAAACCGCCCCGTCGGGCAGGAGGTAGGGGCGGTCCAGGGACAGCAGGGGATAGGCCAGCAGGATCACCTGCGATTTGGGGTTTCCGGTCATCCGTTCCGTGATCAGCCGGGAAATCTGCGACTTGAGCCGGTCCAGCATCTCGGGGAGCCCGGCCATGGTCGCCGCTATGCCCTCGCGGCACCTCGTCCCGTTCGCCCCCTCCAGCGCGCCGGGGATCCGCGGTCCGAAACAGTTCGCGATGATGTCGGTGAATCCCAGTTCGTTTCCCCCCGCGGTCAGCAGCACCAGATCCGTCCGGGGCCCCACGAAATCGGTCTGGGCGCGAATGGTCAGCTGGCACTCGTAGATGTACTTCTCCGCCCATGGCAGCGGGCTGTCGTTCTCCCGCAGGTGGTAGTCGACGGACAGGAAGTCGTCGCCGGCCGCCCGGGTGGAGCAGGCGTCGGTTTCGTCCAGCCTGGCCCGGGCCTCCTCAATGGAATCGGCGGCCACCCCCTTGGCGGGTTGTTTGGGAAGCGCCCGTGGCGAGAACAGGTCGTCGATGTTTCCGCCGGAGCAGGCGTGGTTCTGGTAGCTGGTGGCCACGCCCTGTGAGTTCGCCCAGGACGCGAAGAGGGAACCCCAGTTGCGGCTGCTGCGCAGGCAGGGGGTGGGGCCGTGATGGTTTCCGATGCCGTTGCCCGCCGAGTAGGAATCCCCGATGTGCACGACGGACAGGCTCCTGGGTTCCCCCGTGTCCGGGTGGGCGGGCACCGGCGGCGGGAGCAGCACGAGAAAGGCAGTGCCCAGGATCAGCCATTTCCTGAGGAGGCCTCGCATTCCTTGCCCTTCCGTTCGAGGGGTGGAGTTCAGCAGGATTTGATGGTTCGTGGCCGCCGGGGAACCGATTGACCACGCTCCGGGACCCGACATGTCCTCCGGTGGGAGAGCGGGCGCCGGGTCGTCATTCCGCCCCTCCCGGGGTGTCCTGGCCGGGAACGGCATCGAGCGATGGTTTCCCGGACGGCCAGCTGACCGGCATCGGAAAGGCTAGCACGGGAACCAGAACAGCCGTGGCCCGGTGAGGAACCGGGCCACGGTGTCAGGTTTCAACCCTCAGGAGCCGGTCCTGGGCGGATCGGGATGCAGCCGGGGTGTGGGCCTCGCCGGTGCGGGTGATTCCCGCGTGGGATCGGGAGAACCGGGTGGTGCTGTTTCCTCCGCTCCCTGCGGGGCGGAGACGTTCCACGTGTCGGGATCCTGACAGGCGTCCCCGATGCCGTTGTGGTCGATGTCCTCCTGCTGAGGGTTGGACACCGCAGGGCAGTTGTCGAACTCGTCCGGAACGGTGTCACCGTCCCTGGTGATGTCCAGCCTCGCCGACGCGGTGGACTGGTGACCGTTGCCGTCGGTCACCCGGACTTTCACGAAACCGTTGTCCACCGGCTCCGGATAGGTGTGGGTCGTTGATCCGGCGGTGGTCGTCTCGTCGTAGTTTCCGTCCCCGTCGAAGTCCCACTCGTAACGGGTCACCTGACCGCCGAACGCATGGCTGCCCCGGGCTTCCAGTTCCACATCTTCACCGGTCATTGCCGTGTACGGTCCCTGGAGCGTGGCGACGGGGGTGTCCAGCAGGGTGTCGAGTGCCGCTGCTGTTGTGTTCCCCAGTTCGGCGGCGTCCTTCACGGTGAGGGTACTGGTCTCGGCTGCCCGGTTCCCCGGCTCCTGCTGTGACGCAGCCGGGTCGGTGCCGATGGTCAGCACCCGGGCGGTGGGGCCGGCGTCGACCACGGGAACGAGGCTCTTCGCCCGGGAATCATCCGCGGAGCCCTCGCTGCCGAACACGAGGGTGGTGTGGCGGACCCCGGAGCGCCATTCCAGCGGCCCGGTCGGTTCCGTCGCGGCTCGGCCGGGATCCAGTTTCGTGACCGCATCCAGGAAGGCCGTGGTGTCCGCGGTGAAGGGTTGAACCACCTGCTGTCCACCGGTGGCGTTCGTGGTCACGAGCGCGAACCGGGCGGAACGGGTCCGGGTGGCGACCTTGTCGGTGGCGGTCGCAATGGCCGCCCTGACCTGGTCGATCTGGGTGGTCAGGGGGTTGTCGGCGTCGATGACGAAGGCCGTGTCCATGTCCCCTCGGCCCTCGCCGATCTCCTGAGCGGCGGAGCTGCCGGAGGAGGTCTGTGCCAGTTTGGACATTTCACGTTGCCCGATGAGGTTCGGGTGGTACCAGTCAGAGAAGGTCGAAGAGAACGGCCCCTCGACCTTGCCGTTGGAGGTGTAGTCCCCCTGGGTTTCCAGGAATTCGTTGATCCAGCGGTAGTCGTTCCTCGCGAACACGCGGGGATCGGGTTCGTGGCCGGCGAATGCCGCAGGGGTGTCCTCGACGAATTCCACGCGGCCGGGAAAAGCGGCCTGGAGTTCGCCGATGACCCGTTTCTGTTCCGCCACCGCGGACTTCCCGAGTTCCCTGATGCCGCGGGAGGCGTCGAACCGGACGCCGTCGTTGTTCAACACGTAGGCGCGGTCCGTCGAGAGAAGCGGGTAGCTCAGCAGAACCACCTTTGAGGTCGTGCTTCCGGTCATTCGGCTGGTGAGCAATCGAGATATCGCCTCCTTGAGGCGGTTCACCGTGTCAGGGAGCCCGTTCTTGGCGGAGGTGATGTCGTTGCGGCACCTAACGGCGTGCGCACCATCCTGGATGAGCGGGATCCTGGGTCCGAAGCAATCGGCCACCAGATGGGAGAACCCGAGGTCGTTCCCACCCATGGTCAGCAGCACGAGATCGGTCTGCGGCCCCACGAAGTCCGCCTGCGCGCGGATGGTTATCTGGCACTCGTAGGTGTAGTTCTTCGCCCAGGGCCACCGGCTGTTGCTCTTCTTGAGGTGGTAGTCGACCGATAGGAAATCGTCGCCGACGGCCCGGGTGGAGCAGGCATCGGAGGAGTCGAGCTTGGCCTTGGCCTCCTCCAAGGAGCTGGCCCTCACCCCTCTGGGGGACTGCTTGGGAAGGGTACGGGACGAGAACATGTCTCCCACGGTTCCTCCCGAGCAGGCCCGGTTCTGATAGCTGGCGGCGATGCCCTGCGAGTTCGCCCAGGACGCGAAGAGGGCACCCCAGTTCCGGCCGCTGCGCCGGCAGTCGGCGGGGCCGTGATAATTCCCGGCGCCGTTCCCGGAGGAATAAGAATCACCCAGCTGAACGATCGAGAGGCTCCGGGGTTTCCGATCCTCCGAGTGGGCGGGTGCTGAGCCGGAGAGCAGCAATAAGAATGCGGCTCCCAGAACCAGCCATGGTTTGGCGTGTTTTTTCACGACACCCCTTTCAATGAATCATGAAATTTGTTGTTCCGGAGGATTCGGGTGACCCGCCGGGGCTTAATGAATTTTCAGCTCGTGGTGTATGAGTCGCGTGGTGCAGGGCAAACGGGGTGACGAGCTCGTCGTGGGGACACCTCCTCCGCGAAGTGACTGCGATACAATTCGCCGCTGCATTGCGCCAGCAAGACAAGGATGCGTCAGGAACAGGTCGGAAAGAGTTCCGGAGAAGCGGAACGCAGTGTGTTTCATGGCCGGTGATGGAAGAATCCCCAGGGCGGGGCCGGTATTGCCTGAGTCCCGGCCGTGAGGTTTGTCCGCAGTCGCCTTCAAGTGCGGTTTGACCAAGGGTTTTACTGCTCGGAGAGCAGCCGGTGAATAAGTCTCCATGATGGCCTCACATCAGGGTGGGGGTCAGCTGGCGGAGAGGGTGCCATGGCCCCTCGAGCCACGTGGCAGGGGGCCGTGGGGTGAGGAAACGCACCCGCAGCCGGTCCCGGAGCGCATCCGCGGTGAGACCTTGGGCACTCAAACTGACCTGGAAATCCATTGCCTCGCACGTGAAGGTGAGGATGTCCTTCGCCGTTGTGGTGTCGACCTGCCGCAGCGGCGTTGTCAGTCCCAGACCGGTGCGCTTTACCGTCGCCTCTTTCCGGGTCCACAGCGCGCTGAGATCATTCTTGCGCTGCAGATACCCTCTGAGACGACGTTCCCCCGGGGCCGCCATGTGGTGAAACAGACCCTGTTCGAACGGGACGGGACCTGATATGTCAACTCCCACCGGCATCGGGGCCAGCACGCAGGCGCACAGAGCTGAGTCGTGGGACCAGCTGAAGTGCAAACCGGAATCCTCGCTGAAACCCGGTTTTCCGAACCTGCCCACCGTTATCACCGGCAAGGGACGGTGGTTGCGCTCCGCCCACAGTTTTTGAAGTTGTGCGAACACCACGACACTAGTGTAGCGATCCACCCTTCTGTCGTAGTTGTCGCTTCGTTCCTGTCGCTCATGTGGCAGCAGGGATTTCAAGGCCCTGAACGAGCGCGCGTCAAGTGCATCGGCGTTGGTGATGACGAGATCGATTGTCATGTTGCCTTATCCAGGATCAGGCACGCATTGTGCCCTCCGAAACCCAAGGACAGGGAAACAGCGCGTGCGAGCTTGGTTTTTCTGGAGGATTTCAACACCACATCGATGTCGATGTGTGGATCCAGCTCTGATGTGCCAACCGTGGGCGGTACCTCGTCGCGCAGCAGGGCGAGGATGGATGCGATCATTTCCAGGGCGCCTGCCGCGCCCAAGAGGTGACCGGTCATCGATTTCGTCGAGGTCACGGGGGATTGAGAACCGAACGCTCGGGCGATGGCCCGGGACTCCAGGCGGTCGTTCTTGACGGTTCCCGTGCCATGAGCATTGATGTGCACGGTCCCTGATGCGGGACCGGCTTCTGCCAGGGCGTCGTCGATGGCCCGGTCCACGGCCACGCCGTCGTCGGAGGGGGCCGTGATGTGGAACGCATCCGTGGTGTTGCCGTACCCCGTGATCCGTGCGAGGATCCTGGCGCCGCGGGCCCTGGCGTGATCTTCCCGTTCCAGTACCACGGCTGCTCCCCCCTCGCCCATGACGAATCCCGCCCGGGCCCTGTCGAAGGGGAGGCTCGCACGATCGGGGTCGCCGACCGGGGTGAGCGCCCGCAGGTTCTGGAATCCCGCCATGGCCAGCCGGGTTCTCAGCATCTCCGCGCCGCCACACACCATGGCATCGGCGTAGCCGTGGCGGATGGCTCGTGTGCCTTCACCGATACTCATGGCACTCGATGCACATGCCGACACGTGAGCGAGGGACGGGCCGTGCGCCCCCAGCTCGATGGCGGCCATCCCGGCCAGGATGTTGGCTGTCCATTTGGGGATCAGCATGGGGGAGACCCTGTGCGGTCCTGTTCGTTGCAGGGTGTCGTACTCGTTCACGACGGTGGTGACACCTCCCAGGCCCGAGGTGAGGTAGACGCCGAGCCGGAACGGATCGACCTCTCCGAGCACGCCTGCCTGGGCGACGGCTTCTCGAACAGCTGCCAGACCGAAAGTGGTGTAGGGATCCTGCCGGCGAAGCTCCAGGGCAGAGAAGTGATTTTCCGGCTCGAACCCCGCCACGGGAGCGTAGACCTGAACGCTCAGGCCTTCTCTTTGTTCCTCGGGGAGGGGAACAATGCCGTGGTGTCCTTGGAACAGGTTTGTCTCGAACTCGTCAGTGGTGGCACCGAGGGGGCTCACCACACCCATGCCGGTGATGACCACGTCATGCATGATGAGAGCTCCTCAGAGACCGGTCACGGGCCGTGCAGCCTCTTCGACGCAATCGAAGAGATCCTGCACGGTCGTGACGCTGTCGGTGAACTGAATGGTCTGCCCCAGCTCATCCTCCAGTTTCATGGAGAACTCGAAGACCCCGATCGAGTCGAGTCCCACGGCGTTCAGGTCATCGTCGAGGGTGAGCGTCTCCGGGGTGCGGGTGGTGAATTCGGCCAGGGCGGTGATGAAGTCAATCTCGGTCATGATGGTTTCTCCTTGTGTCGTGAGGTGTGGGTGTGATGAGAGCGTCCTCATGGCGGCGTTGTGGATGTTGAGGGCACAACCAGCCATGGGGTCAGGAGGCGAGATGCTCCTGATCTGTGGCTCGGGGTGTTCTGGGCGCGCTGGGCCTAGAAGCCGAGATCTCGCAGCCAGGTCAGGAGGTCGTCCTCGCGTTGCGTGGCGTGTTCAGGATGCCAGCGGTCCATGGAACGCGAGTCCACGAGCCGCCCGTCCCTCAGGTACACCACTCGGTCCGCGCGGGCCGCGCAAGCCGGGTCGTGGGTGACCATGACAATGGTCCGCCCCTCGGCGTGAACGCCGGACAGGGCATCCATGACCTCCGCCGTCATGGAGCTGTTCAGCGCCCCGGTGGGTTCATCGGCGAACACGATTGCCGGTTCACCGGACAGCGCCCGGCAGATGGAGGCGCGCTGGAGCTGCCCACCGGAGACCTCCGTGATTCCGTGCTGTTTGACGTGCCCGATACCGAACCGGTCGAGCAACGCATCCACCCGGGAGGCCACCTCTTCGGCTCTCTTCGGGTCGGCCTTGAGCGCGGGGAGCAGCACGTTGTCACGGATGGTGAGGTTGGACAGGAAATACGCCTGCTGGAACACGAATCCCATGCGGGTCAGGCGAACCCGGCTCATCTCCTTGTCGCCGAGGCCGGTCAGGTCCCGTCCCTCGAGGCGCACCGTTCCACTGGTGGGACGGTCCATGCCGCTGATGCTGTAGAGCAGGGTTGATTTACCGGACCCGGAGGCCCCCATGATGACCAGGAATTCCCCCTCGGTCACCTGGAGATCAACCCCGTGGAGCACCTGGGTCGGCGGGTCGGTGGTGGTGTAGGTCTTGGTGATTCCAGTGCAGTCGAGTGTGATGGTTGGCATGAGCGTCTCTCTTACTTGTTGAGCCATTCGCTGGATTCGCCGCGGCGCAACCCGGCGGTGAGTGGCACGGAGGCGAGGAAGCCAACCGTGATGAGGAGCAAGGGGTAACCGAGGTAGACCAGAAGCGGATTGGGGATGAAACTCAGACTGGTCAGGCCGATGCCGGTCAGCGAGATCAGTCCACTGATCATTCCCTCCCCGAGAGTGGCCGCGAACACGGTGCCGATGACGGTGCCGACCGCCACGGTGAGCACCGTTTTGAACCTGACCTGGCTGATGAGTTCGTTTCTGGAGAACCCGAGCGCGGACAGGACACCCATTCGGCGGCGTTCCCGGGTGAGTCGCAGTTTCAGGAACAACCCGGTGATCAGGGCTGCTACGGCCAAGCCGAAGAAGAGCGACAGCAGAGCGGCGCTGCGGAATGCGTCGGTCACGTATGACAGGGTCTGCTTCACGTATTCCTGCATCGGGATGATGCTCGCGTGTTTGTGTTGGGAGTCGTACTCCGCCGCGATCGCCGTGGGATCAGCACCACCGGTCGTCTCGGCGTAGATGACGTAGCTGGCGGCCCCCTCCGTGACGGAACCCTGCATCTTGGCGGTGTGGCCGCCGCTGGTGACGTCCTGGTAGGTGCCCGATACCGTGACGGTGCTCGTTCTTCCGTCGAGCCTGATGGCCATGGTGTCACCGGCCTTGACGTTGTATTTCTTCGCGTTCAGCGCCGACAGCGCGATCTGACCGTTTTCCGGGCGGCCGCCGGTGAGGAACTCCACGGTGTTGCCCGAGTAGTCACCGACCTCCACGCGCAGCGTCTCCCAGCCTTCTTTCCCTTGGGTCTCGTACAGGACATTCGCGTAGGTCCGGATGTTGGTGAGGCGTTGATCGCTCTCCAACTCCCTCACGAGCTGGCTGCGAGTGGAGTCGACCTCCTTCGAGAACTGCACATCGGCGCGGATGTCGGATTCGGGAGCGCCCATGTAGGTGACGAACCGTGGGCTGGAGAAGGTGCTGAGCAGGTTCATGGGAAGGATCAGCAGCAGCGATGTCAGGAAGAACACCAATGGGATGAGGAGCCACTGCCCCATTTCGGCGCGCAGATCCGCCAAGGACAGACGCCGGTTGATGCTGCCGTGTCCTGCACTCAGACTGGTGCGACGTGCCCTGCGAGCCAACTTCGCGGCTTTCCTCGCGGTCTGCCGGTCGTTCAGGGTGCTGCCGTGCACCAGGGCATTCACCACCTCAATGCGACGGATCCCGCGCAGGATGCCGCGGCAGATGCCGACGACCAGGAAGTACACCAGCGCTAGGGCGATCACGGGTGTCAGCACGGTGGCCGGGCCGTGAGGCGAAGCGGAGTAGTTCTTGACGATGCTGGCCGTCAGTAGATTCGTGGCGAAGACGGCGAGCAGCCCGCCGATGATGCACGCCAGGAGCGCCATGATGCTGTACTTGCCGAGGTAGAGTCCCGTGACTGCCCGCGCGGGAAGCCCGATGGCGCGCATGACACCGATCTCACGGACCTCGTCCTCCATGGTGCCCCGGATGACGAAACGCAGGTTGATCAGAGCGATCACCACCAGCAGGAGACTGGCGAAGACCAGCGCCACCGCGACCAGCCCGTCGCTGAAAGCGTTGATCAACCTGATCATGTCGAACGTAACGGCCTGGCCGTTGCGTGGCAGGGAACCATTCGACTCGTAAGCGGTCTGCAGGGCACCGGCCTGGGATGCGTCGGTGAGCCGGTACTCGGCGATGATCTCGCTGCTCCCACCGCCCGCGGAACCGAGGGCGGCGAAGTCGTCGGGGGAGATGACGAACCGGGTCGCGGAGGACAGGGAGGAGGCCATCTGGGAGTCGCGGACGAAACCCGAGATGGTGAAGTCACGGGACCCTGTGTCCGTCTGGACCGAAAGGGTGTCGCCGACCCGGAGATCGAACTTGTCCTGGTAGGCCACGGGGACGTAGATCTTTCCGTTGCCCGGTTCCACGATGGTCCCCGAGCCGTCCAGCAGGTGATCGAATTCCTTGTTCTGCGTGATGAACAGATTGTCGATGAGGCTCGCGGACAGGCTGCCGGATTCGCCCGTCGAAGGGCGGGACCATGTCAGGGATGAGGAGTCGTAACCCAGCATGTCCTCGATGAACCACGCCTCGACTCCGGGGTGCGCGGCCGCGAAGTCGTCGAGGGCCTTGGCGTCGTAGTCCCCGGTGTGCATCTGCAGGAAATGAGGAGGCCTGGCCTCGTCGAAGAGCTGGTTGATGCCGCCGACGAGACGTTCCATCACCATGCAGCCGGTCGCCATGAGGAAGGCGCTGAGGATCAGGATGACCATCAGGGCCGTGTTGACACCCCAGTTGCGGGTCAGGTCGTTCCGGGAGTACCGGAGGTACAAACGGTCTTTCATGCCGGGCTCCAGACGCCGGGGATCAGTAGGGACATCCACGTCAGGACGACGTGATAGATCACGTCGAGCACTATGTTGCCAATTTCTATCCAGTCCGTGGTGCCGTTTTCACGATGTTTCCGAACAACTTCCTGGGTGTGGGTCCACAGGCCGCTGGCTCCGTAGATGTAGAGGGTGATGAGTGCAGCGGCCCAGAAGTTTCCCTGGAACCAGACGGTGAGGACGCCGATGACCCCGAGACCGAGCTGCTGGAAGCCGTACTTGATCTGGTAGGGGCTGGTGGCCCAGCCAAGCTTCTCCGCCGTCCGTCTGGGTGTGATGACATTGATGAAGAATCCGATGACGGCCAGGACCCCGTGGGTCACGGCGAACTGGTGCAGCAGCAGCGTGTGCATGATGGTGGGGATGTCTGATGGGAAGCCGGCCAGGGCCAGTTGCACCAGGCCGGTGATGACTCCGAGCCCGATGAACAAGAGGATCCACATGTCACGCGTCTTTCTTCTCGAGGGGTGGCAGGTTGTTCTGGAGGGCGCGAACGCTGCGAGTGCGGGGAATCGCAACCGCCATGCCGATCAGGAGGACCCCGACGATCATGAACATGAACCCGATGCCACGCGAGGTACCGACTCCGATGAGGCCACCCAGGGAGGCCGCCAGCGCGCCGCCCTCACGGAGCAAGGGGTTGAAAACGCTGTCGGCGAGGACACCGGAGACCGCGTAGGCCACGACGTAACCGAGTTGGGAGATCAGCCCCATGAGACCCCAGACCTTGCCCTGGGTCTCGTTGGGTATGGAGGACCTGGCGATGACCTCGACGCTCGTGTTGAGCGGAGGGAGGGTCATGAAGAAGGCGAAGGCCAGCACGCCGATGGCCAGGATGCTGGTGGTGGTTCCCAGGAAGAAGATGAGAACACCACCCGCTGCCAGGAAACACGTGATGTAGGTGAGGTGGGCCCCCTTCATGTTGAACACGCCGATGATCAGGCTCGCAACGATCATGCCCACGGCAGCGACGGAGCGGACCACACCGAGCGTGGGCTCGTCCGTGAGATCGAGCAGCATCGGGGTGAGCAGGGTCTGCAGGAAGCCCATGCAGAAAGTGACCACTGTGATCAGAGCCATCAACACGGTGATGCCCGAATGCTGACGCAGGAACCTGACTCCTTGCCGGAAGTCATCCCAGAAACCGGTTGTCGTTCGGCGGGGTGGGGTTTTGACGGTCCGCCACACCAGCAGCATGCACACCACCGTCAGAACCATGGTGGCGATGTCGATCATGAGCACCGTCGTGATTCCGGAGGAGGCCATCAGCAATCCGGCGATGGCGGGGGAGATCAGGTACTGGGATGCGGAGGCCAACTGGACCAGTCCTCCGGCCCGGGCGTACTGCTCGGGGGTGAGCAGGTCGGTGACGGTGGCCCGATAGGCGGGATCCATGACGGAACTGAACACGGAACTCAGCGTCACACAGGCGCAGATGACGGGGACGCTCGCGAAATCGGTGTGGAATGCAACGATCATGGCGAGCAGACCGATTGCGGAGAAAGTGTCGCCGAGGATCATCAGGAGACGGCGGTCATACCGGTCGGCAAGTACACCCCCGAAAGGGGCCAACAGCAGCGACGGCAGGAAAGCGGCCAGTGTGACGAGTGACACGGCGGTGCTCAGGCCCGACTGCTGATAGACGTAGACCCCGAGCCCGAAGGCCGTGAGCCCGTTTCCGACCCTGGCCACCAGCTGGGCTGCCCAGATCACCATGAAACTGCGGAAATTGCGGCGGGAACGGGCGTCGGTGGATGGACGGGGGGAAGGGGTGCCTGACAGGGTGTCAGCATCCTCGGGTAGGTGGTTGACGACGCTCATGGGCGTTCCTTTCGGTGTGTCAGCAAGGTCAGAGCCCGTTGAGGATCTGGTTCAACGCCTCGGTGGTGTGGAGGACGAACATGTGTTCCTCCTGCTCCAGCACATGGGTTTTCAAGGGAGAAGCGAAGTACTTCTGCCAGGCCGCGGGGGTGCCCTCCGGGATTTGAGGGTCACGTCCCCCGAGAACGAGGCGAGCACGTACCGGTAGGTTTCCGGTGGGGGTTGCTCTCATTTCCTCGAGAACTTTGTAATCGGCTCGGAAAGCAGGCACGAACAGATCCATCAAGGACTTGTCCTTGAGCACTTCATCGGGAATGGCTCCGAAGGATGCGAGATGGAGCACGAGATCGGTGTCGACCAGGTCGGCCTTGCCCGCCATTGGAAGGTGATGTGGGGAGCAGGAACCCGACAGCACCAGATCCGACGGCATGCGGTCAGCGAATGCCGGAAGACGGTGCATGCAGGCCAGGAGGTGGTAGGCGACCACGCTGCCCATGCTGTGACCGCAGAACACCGCATCCGGTTTCAGGATGTCGCGCAGCGCGTCCAGGTAGTGGGTTCGCAGACTGGCCAGATCGGTCAGCGGCGGCACCGGGCTGGGTCCGTGCCCCGGTGGGTTCGCGGTCCAGATGTCCCAGTCGCCGTCCAGATCGGAGATGAGACGGTTGTAGGAGGCTCCGAAACTGCCAAGAAACGGGAACATGATGAGTTGACGCCCGGTCTCGGAGTGACGCAGGTTCCAGAAGGTGCTGTCCATCACAGTGCTCCCTTGGTGGCGAGGTTCCGTGCCGCTGGTGTGTAGCCGGTTGCTGTTTCGGAACTCCTGTTGCCCCTGCCCGGGAGGATGACCCCCTCGCGGACGGCTTCGGCGGCGTCGCGGGGCACGGTCAGGCGGAACTCCCGGGCCGCGTCCTCGTGTGGGGAGGCGAGCAACCAGTGATCGAGTTGCGAGATCCGGTGGCGGGGTAGGTTTTCGGACCAGAAACTCTCGCGCCGAGCCAGTGTCTCGGGCGATGGCCGGCTGAGCTGACCGTTCTGATAGGTGAACAGTCCCTGATCGGTGCGTGATGCGGTGATCTCCCGGGTTCCCCGGGCCAAGTCGATGATGCGGTCGGTGAGGATGCTCACCGACTGTCCGTCGGCGATGAGGTGGTGGCACACGACCAGCAGACGGTCTCCGTCGGGCAGACGAGCTGCCACCACTCGGAACAGGGGGGCGGTGTTCAGCTGGAAAGGCGTGTGCCGGGCCGTGTGGAAGATCTTGTCCAAGTTCTCCTCAGCACCTGCCAGGTCGTGGTGACGCACAGGTGCCTCGACCGATTCGGCGATCGTGTACACGGGCCCGGACTCGTTTCTGGCGACTGACGCGCGCAATGCCGGTTGTTCCGCCATGACTGCGCTGACCGCCTGGGTCAGACGTGAGCGGGAAAGATGCTCTGTGTACAGCTCAATCGCGATGTGATAGTCAGCGGACTGTCGAAGCTGGCTGTCGAAATACATGCCTTGCTGGGCAGGGGACATGGGAAGGGTGGGCTCGGTCATGGGAGAAAAGCTCCTAAAACGGCGTCTGCGACATTCAATGACTAAATCGCTGGGTGTGTTTGATCGAGAGGCGAGGCGTGGCGTCGTGGTCAGACCTCGGAAGCCATCAAACATTTGTAATTGTGATTGATTTTTCAGGTGCATCAATCATGGATGATGCGTTGCTCGACAACTTCTCGAATCTGCGGAGGCTTCCGTCGCCGGATATGCGGTCAGGAGAGATGTTCCTGTCCGATCGGGTTCTGAGTGGTAGGTTTTCTCTTTGCCCGTCGCGAAGTTGATCCGGCAGAAGAGCAAGCACCATTCAGGCTTGCACAAGACTCGCTCGAGGTGTGTCGAGTTGTCTTCCGGATTCATTTGGATGTGTATTTCTTGACCATGAGATTACGGAGCTGTCCGGACGGCGTCAAAGCAAATACTCCGAAAGTTGACGGCCTCGCGGGCGGCGGTGAGGGGCGTGTGCGATGGGGGGCGGGGTGCCTCGGGGTGACGAAGGGCGGCCCGGTGGTTGGTGGCGTGCAATCCCGTGGTGGAGCAGGGGTGCGAAGCGGGGGCGGTCGGGGTGGCTTCCCGGGGTGGACGATCGTGCCCGGTTCAACTCGGCAAGGGGGGAGCAATTGAAATTGTGATCATTTCCCGGCTCGGGTTTCTATGCCGAGGGCCCCGCCGAGCGGCGTTTCCCGCGTGCTCGACCTATCCGTCGGTTCTGACGGTCAGCGGTACCCTGACCTCGGCATGCCACTGATGTCCCTTGGGGGCGAAGGAATGCGTGCCGTTCAGCAGATCGACCCTTTCCTTGACGCCGAGCAGCCCATGGCCTCCGTTGCTCTTCGCTGGAGCTGCGGTGCCGATGTTGTTGATCACCCGCAGCATGACGCAACCGTTGTCTTCGCGGGCTTCGATGGTGCACGTTCCGGGGGCTCCGTGCCACACGACGTTGGCGACAAGCTCTCCCAAAATCTTGGACATGCCGTATTCGAGGTCGGGGGAGAGCTTGCCGTCAGGGATGTTGAAATGAGTTTCTGTATTGAATCCGTTGTCCTGAAGGGCGCTCAATGCCTGGGTCAACTGTGTGTCGAGGGAGTGAGTCGACTGGCGTCCGAAAGAACTGAAGTCCTGATCTACGTTTCGAAGAGCCACCATTGCTGCGCGGAGCTCAGTGGTGGCGCGGCGCGACAACTCGAGTGTGTCGAGTAGGTCGGGGATCAGTTCCCCGGGAAGCCGCGGGTCCTCCGCGAGGTCCTCGAGGTTCATCACCACCAAGGTCTGGGTTTGGGCGACGCTGTCATGGAGCTCGCTCGCGACGAGGAGACGGGTTGATCGCAGTGCTTCTTCGCTCTCCCGATGGGTCTTCTCTTCGGCCCGGCGTCGCTGATTCGATATTGCGCCGGTCGTGGCGCTGAACAGAGTGATGCCGGTAAACAGAATGAGGTTTGCCAAGACGTCATTCCACGAATCGTGAACCTCCCATGCGACCACCATGATAATGGGGCATGCCACAGCTATTGTCCAGCGTCCGGGTCGGTGATGTTTGAACCAGTTATATGCGAATAATCCTGCACATAGTCCCATGCCAACTCCGGTTATGTCGAGAAGGATCCAGGCACCGAAGTAGCATAATGCCAAAGTCAAGGCCGCCCAAGGCTGCCAAGGGAGCAGGAAAGAGGCCGCGAGCATCACCAAGGCGACAGTTAGCGAAGGTGCTGCCGCTGTTCCCCTTGAAACTCCCAGAGTCATTACGAACAGCGCCGCACCAACCACGGGTTCGACGGGAATCCGCTTGATGGAGTTGAAAGTCGATGAAGCAAGTCGCTGCCGCATTTGCAAATGATACACCCTTGGTGTAGAGACGTGCTACCTTCCGCGCAAGCCCGGGATGAAGGAACAGATGGAGAATCCGGAGGTGTTGGTGCTGGATGTGGTGGCAGCGCTGGCCTCGGTCGGCAGAGCGAGTAGGGGCGTTGAGAGAGCGAACATGGCTGCGAGGGTGATTGTGATCTTGTGCTTCATGGTATGCTCCACTTTGAACAGGGGTAAAGATTAAATTTCAGTAAGCAGTCCCCGAAACGGGGAATGGAAGGTCCCTTTTCACTATTGACCCGGTGTGGACTGTTTTTGTTGATCCCAATCAAACCCGACCCGTCGCATCAAGGCACGCGTACGTCAACTTTGGGAGATCGACGCGGCAGACGGTCCGGGTCGAACGACTAGATTGCGTGACATGAACGAAGCCGAGATCCGTGTTCTGATCGCTGAGGACCACGACCAGGTGCGCGCCCGCATCCAACGCATAGTGGACGCCATGCCCGGGATCGTCGTGGTCGGGGCGGCCGCGAACGGGCTGACGGCAGTTTCCACTGCCAAGCGCCTCGACCCCGATGTGATCCTGATGGACATCAGCATGCCGGTGCTCGACGGCATCCATGCCACCCGACAGATCGTCGACCTGGGACTCCGAGCCCGTGTCATCGCGCTCACTTCGTTGGAGGACGACTACACCTTCCACGATGCGCTGCGTGCAGGGGTTGCCGGTTTCCTGCTCAAAACCAGCTCCCGTGGCGAGATCATGCACGCCATCCAGCAGGTTCACCTCGGTGAGTCAATGCTCTCACCCAGCCTCATCACCCGGGTCCTGACCAATTATGAGCGAGGACATCGTCCGTCGAAGGCCATCAGCGAACTGCCCGAGAAGGACCAGGAACTGCTCCGTCTGATCGCGCAGGGCCTGAGCAATCTCGAAATTGCGGAGGAACTCTCGCTCTCGCCCGCGACGGTGAAGAGCTACGTCTCCAGGCTGTTGACCAAACTGGGTGCCCGCGACCGCGCCCAGCTCGTGATCCTGGCCTACCAGAACGGGCTCGTGGAGAACTGATGAAACCCGGGACGGAGTCCCTCTGGGAGCAACGTCACAGCGACCGGAGCCGGTTCTCGTCGAGCACCGGAAGTGTCTCACGAGTAACGGCGACCCGCTCCGGATCGACATCGACGAAGGCCAGATCGGGTTCCGCGCCCAGCTCCAGCAGGACCCGCCCGGTGGGATCCACCGCCATCGAGTGGCCGATGCCCATCGGGCCGCTGGGGGTCTCCGCATCGCCTTGGAGCGCCTGATCCACCGCGACCACGAAGGAGACGGAATCCATCGCCCTGGCCGTCGTCAGAGTTCGCCACTGGTGCAGCTTCCCCGGGCCGGGCGCCCAGGATGCGCACACCACCATGACCGTTGCTCCTCCCAGCGCCAGGTCGATGAAATGGGTGGGAAACCTCACGTCGTAACAGATGGCCAGCCCCAGCCCGTGCCCGGCGACCTCGATCGACGTCGACCGAAGCCCCGGTGCGACGGTTTCTGACTCGCGTTGACCGAGAGCGTCGAAAAGATGGATCTTGTCGTAGCGACCCTCGGATTCGCCCGTCGCCAGGAGCGTGTTGTGCACCCGGGCGCCGGGCGCCTTGGTGAACATGCCCGCAATGATGGTGATCCCGAGGTCACCGGCCAGGCGTCGCACGGCCGAGGCCCAGGGCCCGTCGAAGGCCTCGGCGACCTGGGCGGGTGCCCGGAGGAAGGAACACATGGTGGCCTCCGGGAACACCACCACGTCGGCCCCACCGCGGGCGGCGCGGCTGGCCGCGTCGGTGACCAACGCCAGGTTTTCCCGGGGATCGATGGTGGAACGGAGCTGTGCCAGGGCGAAACGCATGTCTCCACTGTGACTGTGCGATATCCGTTGCACGACCCCGGGGTCTTCATCCGACGGAGGCGATAGGCTCGCTGCGACCCTGAATGAAGGAGCCCAGATGTCGCGACTCACGTTGCTGGCCACCACGGACGTCCACGGCGCCGCCCTGAACTGGGACTACTACCGCGACCAGTCCTGGACCGGTGAAGCGGAGGCCGGGCTGGCCCAGCTGTCCACCGTCGTGGAACGCATCAGGGCCGAACGTGGGGCGGAGAGCGTGGCGTTGGTGGACAACGGCGACACCATCCAGGGAAACCCCCTGTGTACCTTCTTCGCCCGGCACGAGCCCGGGACCGAAAACCTGGTCCACCCGCTCGCGGCGGCGTTCAACGTCATGGGCTACGACGCGGCCAACATCGGAAACCACGAGTTCAACTACGGCCTCGATTTCCTCTACTCCTTCGAGCAGCAGCTCGACCCGCTGCTGCTCGGAGCCAACGTCGTCGATCCCGGCTCGGGGCTGCCGGTGTTCCCGGCCTTCGTGCCCGTGACCCGCCGCCTCGACGGGCGGGAGATCCGGATCGGGGTGCTCGGCCTGACCACACCGGGAGCGATGATCTGGGACCGCCAGCAGCTCGCCGGGAAGGTGGATGTCACCGACATGGTCGCCGCCGCATCCTGCTGGGTGCCGAGGCTGCGTGAGGATTTTCTGTCCGACGTGGTCGTCGTCCTGTGCCACGCGGGGATCGGGCAGACCACCTACGCCACGAATGCCGACGCGCCCGCCGAGAACCCGGCAAAGGAGATCGCGGAGCAGGTTCCCGGAATCGACGTCATGGTGATCGGACACACGCACCGCGACGAACCGGAGCAGTGGGTGAAATGCGAGGCCACGGGCCGTCCGGTCCTGCTCACCCAGCCGAGGGCCCACGCCGCAGGGCTGACGGAGACCGTCATCGAGGCCGAGCACGACGGCGGCTCCTGGCGCATCGAGGTGCTCGGCGCCACCCCCCACCGCGCCCGAGGGGAGGTGCCCGACCCGCGGGTGCTTGACGCCGTCGCCGAGGCCCATGCGGCCACCCGCACCCACGTGAACCGGCAGGTCGCGGTCTCCCCGCGGGAACTCAGCACCGCCGATTCCCGGTGGCGCGCCACCGGTGCCATCGACTTCATCCAGCGCGTCCAGGCCGCCACCGTCGCCGAGGCGCTGGCAGGCGGGGAGCACGCGGCCCTTCCCGTGATCAGCCTCACCGCCCCCACGTCACGGACCGCCGTCATCCCGGAGGGGCCGGTCAGCATCCGCGATCTGGCGGGCGTCTACGTCTTCGACAACACCTTGGCGGCGGTGCTGCTGACCGGGGCCGAGCTCCGCGCCCACCTGGAACACGCCGCCCGCTACTACGCCGACCTGCCCCGCGGCCGGCGTTTCGACCCCACCACCATGACCAGCGTCGAACGCGACGGCCAAACGATCTGGGATTACCAGTACGACATCGCCTGGGGCGTCGACTACGAGATCAACCTGAATGAACCGGTCGGGAGGCGCATCGAGGAGCTGCGCCACCCGGACGGCCGTCCGGTTGCCGCCGCCGACCGGTTCGCCGTCGCCCTGAACCACTACCGGCTCAGCGGGGCCGGCGACTACCGGCAGGTCGCGAACGCTCCGGTTCTCTACAACGACATGCTCGACATTCGTCAGCTCCTGATCGACTGGGCCCTGACCCGTGGCATCGACGTCCCCGAGGAGGAGAACTGGCGTCTCGTATTCGAGGATCCACTCGATAGTGTGAACCCGTGAACGACTGGTTCGCATCCTGGGGACGCCTCCTGGCCGACACCGGCCGGGTCCTGCGCGACCACTGGCCGCAGCTCGTCGGCCTGTGTCTGATCGGGATCATCGGGCGCATGGGGTTTTTGTGGCTGGCGGTGTGGGCTTCGGGGATCAACGGGACCCTCGGCGCGCTGATCCTTCCCCTGGCGCCGCTCAGCACCCTCATCACGCTGATCCTCATGCTGCGGGTGGCCTCGGAAACCCTGCCTGCCTTCAGCCACACCTACCGGGGCAACACCTTCCGGGAACGCTGGCGCCACCACCTGCTGGTTGCCACGGAGGTCCTGCTGCCCTTCCTGGCGGCCTACGCCGCCCAGGGCCTGGTGGCCCAGGATTCGCGTCTCTACATTCACGACATCACCTACGACGAGAGCGGCAATTTTCTGTATCTCAACTCTGATAGGTACAGCTACGGGGAGGGCTGGTACCTGGCGGCCATGGTCATCGGGGCGATCCTGATCCGCAAGACCATTGCCCTGACGGAGGCATTCCGCCGCTCCGTCGTGATCGCCCTGATCGCCATCTACCTCGAGGCGTTCTGGATGGTCACCCTGACCAACGTCTTCATGTGGCAGGTCAAGGAGATCGGGTGGTGGCTCCGGGACCGGGCCGTCGTCGACGCCGTCATTGCTCAGCTGGAGGGATTCATGTCGTGGCTGGGGCCGGTCAGGGAGTTTCTCCTGCCCGGCTGGGAGTGGCTGGTGAAAACCTGCACGGGTCTCGGTCCCCTGGTCGTGCTGCCGTTGGCCTGGCTCGCCATCGGGGCCTCCAGCTATCAGACGGATCTCGTCACACGCACCGACCGTTCGTCAGCGTCGCGGCGCCTGGGGAAGAGTTTCGAGCGGGTCCCGGGATTCTGGCGCAGGGTGTTGGAGGAGACCGGGGAACCCGTTCTGGTTCCCCTGCGAGCCCTCCGGGGGGCCCTGTCGCGGGTGCTAATCGCGGGACCCGCCCCCGTCGTGATGTTCTGCCTGTCCTTCGTGGCGGTCGACCAGGTGCAGGTCGGGGTCGCGTGGCTGCTCCGGGAAGCGGTCGGCCCGCGTCCCTACGGGTTTGACCTGGCTCTGCGACCATACCTGGACTCGGCCTCGCAGCTCGTCTACTCCGTGCTGGCCATGGCCCTGCTCGCGGCCTCCGTGAACCTGGTGGCCGGGGGCAGGCGAATTGCGACCTCCCGGCTGGTTCCTCCGGGGACTCGGGGAGCCGTTCCCCGGAGGAGTCTATAGCGGGATGTACAGGTAATCCGGGGAGTGCCAGGACAGGCGCAACCCCTGCGGGGTGACGCCCGTGGGTAGGGCGAAGGCCAGGCTGATGGGCCAGGTCCTCGGACGGGGAGGGGTGGTCTCGACGAGTGTGATGCCGTCCCAGTCGAACGAGGGACCGGGGGTGTCGGGCGGGGTGCAGCTTCGGAAAGCCGAGGGGGAAAACCCTTTTTCGGTGGCGGTGGTCTTGCCACCTTCAATTCCGTAACGAACCCCGTCCGCTTCCAGCTCCACCGTGCATGCGATCAGAACCTGGTCCGGTTCCGCCTCGAACTCCAGATCAACCCGCCAGAGCTGCGCTCCGGCGTCGGCGCGAATGTCCTCGTGCTGATCGACGGCCTGCACATCCTTCACACGCACGGCCACCTCCAGGCTGAAGGTGGTGCCTGATTCGGTGTATCGCTGGTGCAGTGCTCCTTGCCTGGGCTGTGTCTCGACGCGGTTCAGGGTGGTCCGGGGCAGGTACTGGTTGAGCAGGCGCTGCGAGCATGCGAGCGTCGCACAGATCAGGAGGGGGATCAGCGCGATCACCCAGCCGGTGTTGCGCTTCCACCAGGCCGATCTCATGCCTTCCCCTTGGTGCGCGGTGCCGTGATGGTTATGCGTTGCGTCGTCGCCCCCAGTTGTTCCGCTCCGGCCTCGTCGATCTCCAGATCGATCGCCGCCACGTCGTCCGGGCCTTCGGATCGTGGTTGGTTCGTGGACAGGTGGAGTTGCGCGTTCGGCAGGGCGTCCTTCGACACCTCCAGGGCAAATTCGCACCCCAGGATCAGTCCCGGCTGAGCCGGTCCGCAGGGGCTGGAGAGACTGCGTTCATGGTTGAAGATGCGGTCCCTGCCATCCTTCAGCTCAACTCCTCTCAGGAATCGTTGTTCCCCCTTCGGGGTGAAATCCAGGGTAACGACGAGCCAGACCCCGGACGTGGTGGCGACGGATCCCGGGGATTTCACCTCGGCGGCGGAACGCACATCGGTGATCGTGACCGTGCCGGTTCTGAATTCCACTTTCTGCCCCACTTTCCCGGGGCGCAGGAAGGGGGCGGCGGCAACGGTGTCGCGGTCCGGCAGCTGGGTGGTGAGCCACGAACCGAGCAGCAGCGCCGCGGTCAGCGACAACACGGTGAGCCAACGGGGGAGCCGTTGCCGGGAAACCTTGCCCGGGCCCGGTCCCGTGAGCAGCCCGGGTGGGATTTCGTGGCCCGGAGGTGCGGTCCGGCCTTGCCTGGGAAAGGTCATTGTTGTTTCAACTCCTCCACTGTGAGGGTGGCGGAGAATTTCTTCTCCGGATCGAACCAACCCTTCTCCCCGGTCAACGAGCTTGTGCGGTAGGAGTTCTCGGACAATGTCACGGTGAGTTCCTCCGGCAGGGGTTCGGAGTCGTGCTGTTGCCAGGCCGCGACGATTTTCTGGGTGAGGTCGGGTTGGAAGGAAGCCGGGGGCAGACCGTCCGGCAGCCGGCGCAGCACCGGGTCGGTGGCGGACGAGGCGAATTCGGAGGCGAGGCCGTCGGCCTGGAGGGACAGCGACTTGCTCAGGAGAGCCGAGTAGACGTACTGCTGTGTGGTGTTCGTCGCCTCCATGGTGATGAGCAGCCAGCGCTTTCCCGGCTTGGGCAGGAAGGTTGGTTTGGCCTCCACGGCCTGGAACGCCTTCAGGAATTTCACGTCGAAGGGATCGGCGTGCACCGTTTCTCCGGCGGCCACGACCGGGAGTGTCTTGTCGCGTTCGGCCAGGATCGTGTCCCAGCCACCGAACAGGCTGATGAGTCCAGCGATGATCAATCCCGCGACGAGGGTCACACCCAGACAGGAGACGAATCCCGAACCCTTGCCCTTGATACGGGGGGTGGGCAGCGGTTCACCGGAAACCGGATTCCGTCCGGGCGGTGGGACCTGCTGCGTCGTCATGCACAAGGATTCTACGGTCCCGCCCGCCGGCTGGGTCCGGGACGGTCCAGCCGGCGGGGTCCGGTCAGCTGCCGCGGACGCTCGCCCTGCGGAAGAACGCGGCGGTCCCGGTCAGCGCCAGAACGGTTACCAGGGCCAGGGAACCCGCCAGCCAGCCGGCATTGAAGTGTGCGGCGAACCGGGCCCAGTCCCAGCAGAGGCTGATGAGCCAGAGCGTGGTCATGAAAATGGCCATGGTGGTTGCCGCGTGGAGCAGCAGGCCGAGCGTCCCCCGCCAGAGCCAGGCGGCGGCCACCGACGCCCCCATGGCCATTGTCGCCAACAGCGACAGCGGGGTGAGCCACCAGAAGGTGAACCAACTCCCGTGATCCAACAGGCCTGCTCCGAAGATGGGCTGATTGATGAACCATCCCCCGGTGGCCCCCTCCAGCACCAGCATGCCGGCCAGGAGCAGGGTGTTGTAGACGACCGCCTGGAGGTGGTGGAGCAGATTTCCCAGGACGATGTCACGCCGGGTGATACCTAGGGCTGTTGCCAGGGGGAAACAGGTGGCCAGGGCGGTGATGGCGGATGCCAGCAGGGAGACGGCGATGGCTGTGCTGCCGCCTCCCGCCGCGATGTGGAGTTCCTGGCCAGTGGTCAGCAGAAGGGACCGGAAAACCAGTATGAAGGCCACCGTGCCGAAGGCGATGATGGGGCTTAGGTACCAGCAGGTCATGCGTCGCGACAGGATGATGCGCGCCATGGCGAGTGAGCGTTTCATGCCGCCACCCCCGTGCCGTCGAGCCCGTAGGCGGCCACCAGGGTGTGGAGATCCGTCGCCTCCACGGTGAGGCCGGCGGCCTTCGCCTGTGCGGCGAGGCCGGGGTTGTTCTCGACGATGACCGTGCTCATCGCCCCCACCTGGGTGCTGCGCAGGACGGAGCGTCCCGGCAGCAGCGCATCCACGCGTTCCCGGGAACCGGTCAGGGTCAGGGCCCTGGAGCGGAAGTCATCGATGTTTCCGGTGGTCCGCACCCGGCCTGCGTGCAGGAGAACGATGTCCTCGAACAGGTTCTCCATCTCGTCGATGAGGTGCGTGGAGATGAGGATGGTGCGGGGGTGTTCGGTGTAGTCGGCGAGCAGGAGGTCGTAGAACAGGGTGCGGGCCGTGGCGTCCATGCCGAGGTAGGGTTCGTCGAAGATCGTGATGGGCGCGCGGGAGGCAGTTGCGATCAGGACGGCGACGGCTGAGAGTTGGCCGCGCGACAGTTTCTTGAGCGTCCGTTTGCGGGGGATGCCGAACTCCCCGGCGATCCGATGTGCCAGGCCGATGTCCCAGCTCCCGTAGAGGACGGGGCCGAGCCGCAGGATGTGTTCCAGCCGGTACTCGTCGGGGTAGTGCTGGGTGTCGCGGATGAAACAGGTCCGGGCCAGGACGGAGGCGTTCTCGCGCGGGTTGCGCCCGAACACCCGGATGGTTCCGGAGGTGGGGCGTTCCTGCGCGGTGACCAGCGACAGGGTAACGGTCTTGCCTGCGCCGTTGCGTCCGAGCAGACCGGTGATGACATCCTGGCGGAATTCCAGGTTCAGGTCGTCGACGGCGGTGACGGTGCCGAAGCGTTTCGTCACGCCGTCGAGGGTTATGGCGGCGGTCATGGGTTGACCTCTTTCTGGATGAGGGCGATCAGTTCCCGTCCGCTGATGCCGAGGGTTGCCGCCTCGGCGATCAGCGGGCGGACGTACCGGTCAACCAGGGCTTGGCGCCGCTCCTCGATCAGGTGGAGCCTGGCGCCGTCGGCGACGAACATTCCGATCCCGCGGCGTTTGATCAGGACGCCCCGCTCTACCAGCAACGCGATTGCGCGGTTCGCGGTTGCCGGGTTGATGCGGTGGAACACGGCGAGTTCGTTGATCGACGGTGCCTTCGCGCCGTCGGGGTAGGTGCCCGCGACGATCTCGGCACACAGCTGGTCGGCCAGCTGCATGAAGATGGGGGTGGAATCGTCGAACACATACCCTCCTGGTTAGTTAGTACACCAACTAACCTACTAGGTGCCCCCGTCCGGGTCAAGGGACCAGGGGACGGGGCCGCCTGCGCCTCCGCGCCACGAGCACGATTCCGGCACCGACGCCCACCAGCGCGATCACCCCGAGGGTGAACCACAGCCAGTTCAGGTCCGGGTCGGCGGATGCGGTGGCCCGCATACCCTCCTTGAGGTACATGTCCTTCGGGTCGGACCACGTGACGGTGTTGCCCTCGATCCTGCCGCTGCCGCTGGCGCTCAGGACGCGACCCGGAAAGGTCACGCGGACCTCGAAGTCGGTGAATATGCTCGCCGACTCCGTGGAGGCGTTACCGGATCCGCTGGAATACCTGAAGGTCCATTCCCTTCGGGTCTCGTCGTAGGTGATGATCTGGGCCTGGTCGGGAGCCGGGCCAATCAGTCTCTTGTGGTTGATGGGCAGCTCACCCGTGAACCGGCAGGCGTGGAACATGTCGTCCTCGTACGGGGCCTGCGCGAGTTCCTCCGGGGTCTGCGCGTGTTCCGCGACTGTTCTGCAGATGTTCTCCACCGTGAGGTCTTCGGGAGCTTTTACACCGTTCTCCGGTTTCCGGACCCCGATGTTCCAGTTCAATCTGACGTGTTCCTTGTCGACTATTTCGTACTCCACCCGATACCTGATACAGGAGGTGAGTCCCAGCAGGAGGGGAAGAAGCAGAAGCAGGGTGCTGAATCGTCGTTGTTTCGTCATGACCAGAATCTACTGGCAGGAAGGACGCATGGGACGCGATCCGCGATGTTTCCAACTGCACGAAACGCCGTGGAGAACGGCCCCGCGACGGGCGCTGGTTCCACGGCGTTTCGTGAACGAGGGTCAGACCCAGATCTTCTCGAACACCTCCGCCACCAGGTCCTCGAACAGACCCAGCTCCCAGGCGACGTCCAGGGCCGTGTAGCGGGAGCGGTAGTACATCGCCCTGGGGAACAGGGCCCGCACGTCCTCGCGTGTCACCCCGATGTCTTCTGGGCGCGACGGGGCGCCCGCGCGGCGGAGCCGGTCGGCCAGCACCCGCGTCGGGACGAGCTGCGCCCGCAGCCGCTCGGTGACCTCGGGCCATCCTGTGACCAGCGGTCGCAGCCGGTCGGCCAGTTCCGTCCCGGCCAGGTACTTGGCCCTCGTCTCGCGCACCGCGTGATCGGCAAGGGCCCCTTCGAAGCGGTTCCGGATGTCGGCCTCGATCCCGGGCCACGGTGCACGCCGCGCCGCGACGGCGTCGATGTCGATTCCCGACAGGTCCCGGCCGATGAGGGCCTCGTAGAAGGCGCACATGGCCAAGGAACCGACGGCCACCTTCGCCCCGTGCGACAACGGCACCTCGAGATCGGCGCCCAGATGGGCCAGTTCCCACAGGTGGCTGAAATAGTGCTCGGCTCCCGAGGCGGGGCGGGTTCCGCCGTAGGCCTGCATGGCCAGCCCGGACAGGCACAGCCCCTCCACGAGACCCCGGAATGCGTCGGGTTGTCCCGCGGCGAGGGCGTCGGGATCGGACAGGGCCGTGTCCACCCCCGACTGCACCAGGCGCCACACGTCGGGGTCGATGGGCTCCACCCCGGTGACGTCCGCCAGGATCCAGTCGGCGCCACCGGGGATCTTCGCCGCCAGGTCGCCGTAGCCCGAGGCCGTCAGGTACGCAGGGGCGGCCGCCGCGACGTCCAGGTCCATGACGATCACCGCCGGGGCCTTGCAGGCGCGGGTGACCTTCACCCCCTGGCTGCTCATCGGCGCCCCGGAGCCGGTGTAACCGTCCATCGATGCGGCGGTGCCGACGCAGGCGTAGTCCCGGCCCAGTTCGAAGGCCGCCAGCTTCACCAGGTCATTCAGGGTGCCCGCCCCGACCGCCACCGGCACCGCGTCCCCCAGCGAGTCCCGGATCCGGTCGGCGTTTTCCTGGGCCGCGTACAGCACCGGACGGCCCGGGAAGACCAGCGGCTCGGCGAGCGCGGCCCCGGAACCACGCAGCGATTCCTGGACGGCCTCCCCGGCCACCGCGAAGGTGTTCTCGTCGGCGATGACCTTGAAGGGGCCGGGCCCCAGGTGGGCGGTGATCAGCTCGCCCGCCGAGGCCAGCACCCCGCGGCCCACCGACGCGGCGACCGTGTCGGTGGCGCGGGCGAGCGCGTCGCGCAGGATGTCGTCAGGCATCGCCGATCACCAGCCGTGTGCCCGCGGCCAGAGTGGGCTCGGTGTGTGGTCCGCCGAGGTGCAGCGCCCCCGGCAGCCTCGGTTCCGACGCGCCGTCGAAGACCAGGGTGACGTGTCCGAGCGCGCCCAGGTTCTTCTCCGCGACATCCCCGATGGCGGTGATCCGCCACTCCTGGTCGCCGATCAGCACCGGCTGGTCGACGGCCAGCGGGCTCGTCAGCTCCGACTTGTCGATGACGAAGCAGTACGAACGCAGCTCCTCGGGGGCGTTTCCCGCGAAGGTGATGGCCATCTGTTCCGCGAGGAAGTCGCTGGCGTCCGGTCCGACTTCGATGATGGTGGTTGAGTAGCCCATGGGAAAATCCTTTCAGGTTGTTCGGGTCGGGTGGTCAGGACTGCGGGTAGAGGCCGATGCTGGCCAGCCAGGCGATGGCGACGCGCGGAACGCCGTTGAGGAACCGCGAGTACAGCACCGCGGGAACGCCGACCTCGATGGTCTCGGGTTCCGCCTCCCCGAGTCCCATGCCCACGGGGATGAAGTCGCAGGCGTTCTGGGTGTTGATGGCGAACAGCGCGGGCAGCGCCAACTGGGGCGGGATTCTGCCCTTGCCGATCTCCACGCCGATGAGGGTGCCGATGATCTGGGCGATGACCGCTCCGGGGCCGAGCAGCGGCGACAGGAAGGGCAGCGAGCAGATGAGCCCCAGCGCCATCAGGCCCCAGCCGCTTCCGGCGAGGGGGGTCAGCAGGTGGGAGAACCAGTCGCCCAGACCCGAGGCCTGGATGATGCCGATCAGCATGGCGACGAAACCCATGAACGGCAGGATGGTGTTGATCATCATCTGCACGGCGTTGCGGCCGGCCTGGTAGAACACGGCGATGACCTTGCCCGCACCCAGCCCGATCTTCTCCAGCAGCGACTTCTTCTGCTTCGTTGCCATCTGCTCGGTGAGTTTCATGGGGCGTCCGTCCTCCCTGGTGGGGATGGACTTCTCCGCCGGTGCGGTGGCCGCCGCTGCCTGCGCCCCGGCGACCTCGTCGGCATCCGCGAGACGCACCTGGTCCATCCCGACGGCGGAGACGTAGATGCCCTCGTGGATGTGCTGGGCCAGGGGGCCGGTCTTGCCGGTGGGCACGACGTTGATGGTGGGGATGCCCTTCTTCGGGTAGAGGCCGCAGCGCAGCGACCCCCCGCAGTCGATGACCACGCAGCAGTGTTCGTCGTCGGGCACCCGGGTGTTGAACCCGTTGACGGCCTCCGCGCCGGTTAGCTCGGCGATCCTGTCGACCACCTCGGGTTTCTGCCCGCCACCGACGATGTAGACGACCTTGTTGCGTTTCTCGTCCGGGGTGATGGTCAGGGGACCGCCGTAGCCGCCGGGACCCTTGGAGACGGTGATCGTGCGGAACTCAGACATGAGCGTGCACCTCCTTCGACAACGTGACGCCCTGCTGTTTCGCGACGTAGGCGGTGGTGAAGTCCGTCACCCAGCCGCCGAAGAAGTTCAGGACGGCGCCGAGCAGCAGGTAACGGATGGCGAGGTCGCCGGTGGGCAGCTGCAGGGTGATGATGCCCTGCGCGATGCCCGCCCACACGAACAGCTCACCCGGGTTGTTGTGCGGGAACAGGCCGTTGTTGGTGTGCACCATCTGGGCGACGGAGGCGTAGTAGCCGGGTTTGTAGGCCTCGGGCAGGAAACGGCCGAGGGTGAAGGCCGCCGGGTTGGTCAGGAAGAAGGCCCCGATCCACGGCAGGATCAGGTAGCGGCTGATCACGTTGCGGCCGGCCTTCGCGGCGAGCTTGTTGATGCGTTCCTCCCCGATCAGGGCGATCAGGGAGTTCATGGCGATCAGCAGCATCAGGACGAGCGGCACGATGTTGGTCATCCAGCCCAGGAACGTTTCCGCTCCCTTCCGGAACAGCCCGACGAACCATTCCGCTGCCAGAACCATCCCGTCCTGGGCGGCGGCCATCCAGTTCAAAAAGTCGGACATCTCAACTCCTTTCGGGTGTTTTCGGGCATGACGGACCCGTCAGGCCCGGTGGGACCCGGGCTGTCGTGCCCGGGGTGTGGATTGGGAAAAAGAAGAGGGGGCGTCAGTCCGCGGCCGGGGTGGGGGTCCTGCGGCGGAAGGTTCCCTTGACCTTCTTGACGGTGCGGGCCAGGGCGCTCGGCGGTTCGGGGGCCTGGCCTCCGGCGGTGACGATCCGGTAGTTCTCGCGGGCGTTCGCGACGGCTTTGCGGACCTGTCTGCCGTGGTGGGCGGCGTCGGCCGGGTCGATGTCGGCGATGTTCTGGCCCGTGAAGTCCTCGAATCCGCGGAACCGGGCCATCACCGTGACCCCGTTCAGCCGGTGACCCTCGGTGATCACGCCGTCGGCGTCGACGCCGAACAGGACGATCGCGCCCTGCACGACGCCGCCCTTGAACCGCCCCATCGCAACCCGCCCGCGGCGGCGCATGGCGACGAACAGTTTAGTGAACGACTGGGTCTGCTTGAAGGACAGGTAGGACTGCAACACCCAGGCGGCGCCCAGGGCGGCGAGAAAGATCCAGAACGTCATCGTCTCAGCTTTCTGTGAGCGGATTGGTGGCGAGGAAGTAGTAGAACTCCTCGAAGGTGGTCAGGTGGGAGATCCGTGTCAGCAGGTCCCGGCGGGTGCCGAGCCGCAGCACGGCGTCGTAGACGGGCACGAGAACGCTCTCGCCGCGCCGCGGGTCCTGCGGGACCCCCAGCAGGATGATCAACCGCACCCCGTCCTCGTCGGGTTGCCGGGGAACCACGCCGACGGCCAGCAGCACGCCGGAACCGGAGGTGAGGGTGGTGTGCGGGAACCCGACCCAGGAGTCGAGCTGGGTGGGGGAGAGGCGTTCGCGTTCCCGGATGCGCTCCCCGAAACCCTGCTCCGCCAGACCACGGGCCTCGAGGTGACCGGTCATGTAGTCGACGGCGTCGGCGTATCCGGTGCCGGGCGGCAGCGCGAAGAAGTGCTGCTCGTCGAGGGCACTGGCCAGGATGCCGCCGTCCGAACCGGGGGGCCGCATGTGGTGGCGGTCCAGTTCCCGGGCCAGGGCGTGGCGATCCAGGATGTGACCCACGCGCAGGACCGGCACCGGGGCGGAAACCGGGTGGTCGCCGGTGGTGACCACCAGGTCGACCCCGGCGAGTTCGTCCCTTGTGACGGCGGAGGGCAACAGCAGGTACTGCGTCGCCGAGGGCAGCAGCTTGGACAGCTGGAGGCGCACCAGCTCGGCAGTGACCCGGCCCGTCGAGGTGATGACCGCGACCCGCAGCGGCAGACGTGGGTTCCGGTCCGCGGCCTCCAGGAACACCTGGAAATAGGCCGTCAGGAAACCGAGCTCCGAGCCGTCGACGGGCAGTCCCACCCGCTCCTCGATCACCCGCGCGGCCACCGTCGCCATGCGGTGGGCGACGGGGAACTCCTGGCCGATGCTGGCCACCCCCGAGTCGTCCACCCAGATCCGGTACCGCATCCGGTTGATCATGTAGGCCAGGTGCCTGGTGAACTCGGCGAGCTGTGGGGCACCCCGCAGGTCGATCTGCATCTCGGTGTGAATGGCCCCCAGGGTCCGTTCCACCAGCTCCTCGATGGGTTCGCTGTGGTCGCCGAGGTCCGTGGCGAGTTCGCTGTCGCTCGGGGCCCGCATGCCCGCTATCGGGAGTGCCAGGAAGGTCACCTCGTCGCCGGCCAGCTCAACCCCGTCGTCGGCCAGGCGTAGGGTGAGGCGTTCGGCCAGCGCGTGGGCCGGGGTGCCCGGCAGCTCCCGGTACCGGGCGGGCAATGTCCCCAGGGGGCGGGACTGGCGGGTCCGGTCCGTGGCCACGACGGCCCAGCGGGTCAACTCGGGGATGTGGACGGGATCCAACCCGGCCTCGGCGGTCAGCCCGGCGACCGCCTCCTCGATCCGTTGCCAACTCGGGTGGTGGTCGTAGGCGGCGGGGTAGTGGTGCCGAAGGATCAGCAGGCGTTGCTGCAGCTCCGGGCCGCGCAGCACCAGACCGACATGGGTGCGTCCCTCGATCTCCAGTTCCCACTCGCCGACGTGTTCCCGAACCCGGTTGAGGTCCGCCACCACCGTCGTGCGGCCCACCGACATCTCCTGCGCCAGTTCCTCGATCCTCACGGGTTGGGTGGCGCGGAACAGGCGGGCGACGATGAACGAGGCCCGGGCAGTGGGGTCGTTGAAGGAGGTGCTGGAGGCCAGCCCGGAACGGACGGCCCGGTAGCGGGGCGGGTCGGCCACCAGCAGGCGGTAGCGGCCCTCCACCAGGGTGATGGAGGCGGCCTGGCCGAGCAGTTCCTGCAGCGATGCCACCTCACCGGCGACGGTGCGGCGGCTCACCCCGAGCAGGGAGGCGAACTCGTCGGCCGAGGTGGCGCGCGTGGATTCCAGCGCGTTCAGGATTTGTGCTGCCCTGCTCACCTCGGCTCCTTTGCTCGTTCGTCGTTGGGTGGGTATCGGCTCAGGCCTGGCCGGAGCCGTCGCCGCCGAAGAAGCTGTCCCAGGGGACGGCCACGGGCTGGTCCAGGCCGACCACCTCGTAGAGGTGACGCAGCAGCGGGAACCTCTCCGGGGGCACGATGCCGCGTTCGGTCAGGCGGACCATGGCCTTGCCGATCACGACGATGGCCGCGGCGCCCTCCAGGGTCACGCCGGGCATCTGAGCGCGGGCCTGGCTGAAGGTCATCCCCGACCCGACCAGCCGGCCGCACCGTACGTTGCGACCACCCATGGACGTGACGAAGCAGTCGCCGATCCCGGGCAGGCCGATGGGGGTGGTGGGTTTGCCGCCCAGCAGCTCCATGAACTGGATCATCTCCACGGAGGCCTGCCCGAACAGGGCCGCCCCGTAGTTGTAGTTGACGTAACGGTCCCCGGCCGCCTCGCCCATCGCGTCGAGCAGACCCTGCATGAAACCGGCACCGAAGGCGTAACAGTTCTTCGTCGCCGCACACACCTCGACGCCCACGAGGTCGGTGTTGTTCCACACGTGGTAGTGCTCGGTGGCGAACAGTTCGCGCCAGCGCGCCAGGATCTCGGGGTCCTCGCCGGTGAACACGACGCTGGTGTGGCGGTGCACCGCCACCTCGCCCGCGATGGAGGGTCCCGCGATCGCGGAGATGCTCACCTTGGAGCGCAGCTCCTCGGGGAGGCGGGAGGCGAGTGCCCGGGGCAGGATGGTGAGGTTGCCGTCGTCGTCGGCCTGCATGCCCTTGGCGAGGGCTATCACGTGCATTCCGGGGCGCAGCAGGGAGGCGAACTGGTCGCCGGCCCAGTCAACCCCGAACGAGTTGACCCCGCTCATCACGAGCTCAACCCCCTCGAAGGCCCGCGGCGCGTCCTCCAGCTGGTGGGCGGTCACCCCTTCGGGCACCTTCAGGCCCAGGTTCGGGTGGATGCCCGTTTCCTGGATGGATGCGATGATCTCCCGGTCGAGGTGGGTACCGACCAGACGCACCTCGTGGCCGTTGTCGGTCAGGGGGGTGGCCAGGGCGGTGGCCATGATTCCCGAGCCAAGCACGGTGATGACTGCCATGGTTCCTTCTTCCTCGCGCTGCCTTGCGCGGATCGGCTGGTTTCCCCGACGCTAATCGGCGCAGCCGGGAAAAAGCCATAGGAATTGGGCCAGGGTTCTGCACACGGATTGCGACTAAGCGGCCTAATCCGTCGTCATCCCCCCGGGGCAGCGGGGTCACAGGTGTTTGAGGGCCTCCCGGCGGCTCAGGCCGCTGAGCCGCGATCCGCGCGTCTCCACGAAGGCCTTCACCCAGTCCGGGTCGATGCGGGCGTGTTGCCGCAGCGCCCAGCCGATGGCCTTGCGGATGAAGAACTCGGAGCCGTACCGCGACCCCTCCAGGTTGGAGTCGATGGCGTGGCCGAGCAGCTCCAGGTCGATGGAGGTCTTGCGCTGCAGCTGGCAGATGATGGAGATGCGACGCAACCACAGGTCGTCTCCCGTGGCCCAGTCCCAAACCACGGCCCGCGCCCCGGGGGTGGTCGCGACCACGTTTTCCACCAGGGGAGAGGCGATCCCGTCGACGACATCCCACCAGGCCCCGGTCGTGGCGAGGTGCCGGTACAGCTCCAGGGCGCCGAGGTCCTGCCAGTCGCGGGCGTCGCGGTGGCCCGCGATCTCCAGCGCCGCGTACCAGTGTTCCCGGTGCGTGACCTCGTCCCACAGCTCCCGGACGGCCCGTTCCCACTGGTCGCGGCCGGTCAGGGGGTGTTCCTTCAGCAGGGTCTTGGTGATGCGCCGCACCTCGGGCAGCCGCACCCCGTGGAAGGGCAGCGCCGACTTCATGTAGGCCTGCTCCCGGGCGGCCTTCCCGGGATCACCGGCGGCGGCGAGCACGCCGCGGATCTCGTCGACGAGCTGCACGGAGGTCATGGGGTCAATCTACTCGCACGGACATCGATTGCCGCTTTCCTCGACGAGCTGCCGGCGAGGATCCGAAGGGCCGGGACCGGGCGGTTCCGCTTGCCCACTCGTCGTCTGCTTGCGCTGTAGCGCTGGCGTTCGACGGTTGGGCTGGCGGATGGTGGGAAGGCCAGCGGATGGCGCGGCCCGATGCGCCGGTCGTGAACCGGGGTCCGTGACCCGGAGGGCCGACGGCCCGTTGAACCGCCTCCAAGTCCTGTAAAGCCAGCCTTGACAGAAGTGGCGGTGTAAACCTACTCTTTACACATGTCGACCGACGATGTGACCTCCGAGGAGCTCGCGAGGCGTCTTCGGAAGATCGGCTCCCTGGTGGCGGCGGAGCTCGCCGCTGCCGACGATCCGGACGCCCCCGGGGGCGACATGACCCACTCCCTGGCCGCCGTGCGCTCGCTCCAGTCGCTGACCGACGAGATCCTGGCCCGGCTCGTCACCGCGGCCCGCGGGAGGGGGGTCACCTGGCAGGCCATCGGCGATGCCCTGGGTACCAGCCGCCAGGCGGCCTTCCAGCGTTTCGGAAACCCGACCGACCCGAGAACAGGAAAACCCATGAAGAAACCCACCGATTTCGAACTCCGCGCCGCCGTCGAGAAGGCGGAGGCATTCCTCGACGCCATCGAGGAGCACGAATGGCAGAAGGCCAACGAGCTGGCGGGGCCGCGCGCCGGATGGCAGCTCGACGCCGAACGGCTGGCCGACGCCTGGGCGCAGGTGATCGCGCTGGGTGGGGAGCTCGAACGGCGCGGCACCCCGACACCCTTGGTCCTGTCGGGCGGGGTAGTCGTGGTGGAGGAACCCCTTCACATGGAGGCCGCCGACCTCGTGGCCCGCATCAGCTACAACAGCGACGGCGACATGATCGGCCTGTGGTTCCTGCCCTCGGGGCAGGCGCTCGTGGAGGAAGAACGGCAATGACCATCGCCGGGCGGCGGGGCGTTCACGTGCGGGCGGTCGGCGTGTTCCTGCTGGTGGGTTTCGGGGCGGCCCTGCTCCTGGACTGCGTCGTGGCCGTGACCGGCGGGCTGGGAACACCGCAGGCCAAGGGGATACTTCCGCTCCGGATGTTCACCCCCGCCCTGGCCGCCTGGGTGGTCTGCCGGTTCGTCACCCACGAGTCCTGGCTGCGGGAGAGCGGGCTCGCCCGGCGAACGCCCGGTTCCGGGGGGCGTCCCGGTTGGCTCCGGATCCTCGGTTTCGCGACGATCGGGGTCGGCGTCGTGGTGGCCGCGCTCGCCCTGCTGCTGGCGTTGGTCATCGGTGCCGGGTGGTTCAGTCCGGACTGGGCCCTGACCTCGTTCGCGAACAATCTGCGCGGCATCGCCCCGGAGGGGTCGCTGCCGCCCGTCGCGATGATCTGGGTTCTCGTGATAGCGGCGAGCGTGTTCGCCGCGTACACGATCAACGGGCTGTTCGCCCTGGGGGAGGAGGCCGGGTGGCGCGGCTGGCTCCAGTCGGCCCTCGAACCCCTGGGCCGGCGGCAGGGAGTCGTGCTCACCGGCGTGATCTGGGGTCTGTGGCACGCGCCCTTGATCGTCATGGGCTACGAGTACGGCGACAGGCTCCCCGCGGTGGTCGGCATCGCCCTGTTCACCTGCCTGTGCGCCGGCCTCGGCACGCTGCTGTCCTGGCTCCGGGTTCGTTCCGGCAGCGTCGTGCCGGCCGCCATCACCCACGGCGCGGTCAACGCCTTCGGTGGCCTGCCCGCGATGTTGGTGGCGCCCGGTGGCAGTCTGGACCTGGTTCTGGTGGGCCTGATCGGCTGGCCCGCGGTGGTGCTTTTCGGTCTCCTGGCGGCCCTGTTGCTGAGCGGTTCGTGGGCCGGGTGGGCCGGTGTCGAACAGGGGATGCCGTCCTGAGGGTTGGGTCTTGGCCGTCGACTTGTGCTTCTCGCGAAGGGCCGTGTAGAGTTTGCCGACGGCTGGCCCCTATAGCTCAGTAGGCAGAGCGTCTCCATGGTAAGGAGAAGGTCTGCGGTTCGATTCCGCATGGGGGCTCTGTTCTTGCCCGGGAGTTCTCGGGCAAGAATGTCGACGGGGTAGCTCAGTCGGTAGAGCAAGCGGCTCATAATCGCTGTGTCGCGGGTTCAAGTCCCGCCCTCGTCACCACACAACCGAAGCCAGCGCGCATCCGCGCCACTACACCGAGGGAAACTGATCATGGCCAAGAAGGGGCAGGACGTCCGTCCGAAGATCACGCTTGCCTGCACCGAGTGCAAGGAGCGCAACTACATCACCAAGAAGAACCGCCGCAACGATCCCGACCGGATTGAGCTCAAGAAGTACTGCCCGCGCTGCCGCACCCACCGCGCGCACCGCGAAACCCGCTGAGCCGCACTTTTCCGCTGAGGGCCGCACCCGCAAGGGGCGGCCCTCAGCGTTTTCCCGGTAGCCTTCCCCCATGCCGATTTCCGCCGAGCACGCGGGCCGGACCTATCCTCCGGCCCCCGCCTACCGCGTCAGCCGCGCAAAGATCGCAGAGTTCGCGCGCGCCATCCAGGACGAGAACCCCGCCTACTTCGGCGACCATCCCATCGCCCCGCCGACCTTCGCCGCCGTCATCGCGGCCCAGGCGTGGGATGCCCTCTTCGGCGACGAGGAGCTGGGACTGGCCCTGCACCGAACCGTCCACGCCGACCAGACCTTCGACTTCCACCGTCCCCTGCGTGAGGGCGACGACGTGGTGGCCCGGCTCACCATCGAACGGGTCCGCAACCGCGGCAACCTGGACATGGTCACGATCCTGGTGGCGTTGACCGTCGACGACGAGGCGGTCTGCGACGCCCGCTCCACCCTGATGCACACCCGCGAGGAGGCCCCCCATGACTGAACGCGAGATCCAGGTGGGGCAGGAACTCCCGGCCCTGGAGATCCGGGTCACCAGGTCGGTGGTGGTGCGCTACGCCGGTGCCTCCACGGATTTCAACGAGATCCACTTCTCCGACCGCCACGCCCGCGCCATCGGCCTGCCCGGGGTGCTGGCCCACGGCATGTGGACGATGGGTGCCGGGCTCGGCCTGGTCACCAGCTGGATCGGCGATCCGGCCCGCGTCGGGCGCTACTGCGTGAGGTTCACCCGTCCCGTGGTGGTTCCCGACACCGACGAGGGTACGCTGGTGCGTTTCACCGGGACCGTCGCCGCCGTCGCCGACGGGGTGGCCACCGTCAACCTGACTGCGACCTGCGGTGACGACGCGGTGCTGGGGGCCGCGAAGGTGGAGGTCCGCATTGACTGAGCCGCTCGCGAACCACACCACCTTCCGACTCGGCGGGCCCGCGCGGCGTTTCGTCGAGGCGACGACCGAACAGCAGCTCATCGACGCCGTCGCCGACTGCGACTCCCGGGGCGAACCGGTCCTGGTCCTCGGCGGCGGCTCCAACGTCCTGATCGCCGACGAGGGTTTCGACGGCACCGTGGTCAAGGTCGCCACCCGGGGGGTTCGTGCCGAGACCGCGGACTGTTCCGGGGCCCAGCTGGAGGTTGCGGCGGGGGAGGTGTGGGACGATCTCGTCGCCCGGGCCGTGGCCTCGCAGTGGTCCGGAACGGAAGCCCTCTCCGGGATACCCGGGTCCGTGGGGGCCGTCCCGATCCAGAACGTCGGCGCCTACGGGGCCGAGGTGGCGAGCCTCATCCAACGGGTCCGCACCTGGGACCGGGCCGAGGGGTGCATCCGCACTTTCGCGGCCGCCGAGTGCGGCTTCGGCTACCGAGACTCCCGTTTCAAACGCGAGAAGGGACGCCACCTGGTGCTACGCGTCGACTTCCAGCTGCCGCTCGGGGAACTGGGGCAACCCATTCGCTACCCCGAACTGGCCCGTGCCCTCGGTGTCGAGGTGGGGCAGCGCGCCCCCGCCGCCCGGGTGCGGGAGACCGTGCTCGCCATCCGGCGCAGAAAGGGCATGGTCCTGGACGAGAACGACCACGACACCTGGTCCGCCGGTTCCTTCTTCACCAACCCGATCCTCACCCCGGAACAGGCGGCCTCCCTGCCCGCGGAGGCCCCCCGTTTCCCCGCGGGGGAGAGGGTCAAGACCAGCGCCGCCTGGCTGATCCAGCACGCGGGATTCCCCGCGGGTCACGGCACCGGCCCGGCGAGGCTGTCCACCCGGCACGTGCTCGCGCTCACCAACCGCGGACACGCCACCACCGCCGATGTCCTGGCTCTCGCCCGCGAGATCCGCTGCGGGGTGCGGGAACGTTTCGGAATCACCCTGGTTCCCGAGGTGAACCTGGTCGGCGTGAGCATCTGAGCAGAGATTTCGGACCTTGCCGGGTATGCGGTAAGGTATGGGTCTGGCGAGGTCGGCCGCGCCTCGTACCAAGGCGTGCGGCCACGTCGAAGGGTAGTAGCTCAACTGGCAGAGCAGCGGTCTCCAAAACCGCAGGTTGGGGGTTCGAGTCCCTCCTGCCCTGCGAAGCAGATGCTTCCAACGCCTGCCACCCAGTGGGTGGGCAGGCATTTCGTTTGTTGACCGAAAGGGACCGCGCGTGAGCGACGACAAGACTCGGCAGGACGGGGACGAACTCCCCGAGGCTGACCCCGTCGCCGACGACGAGGTGATCGCCGAGCTGGAGGACCAGTTCGACGAGGACTCCTCCGAGGACGGCGCGGAGGACGCCGACCACGAAGACGACGCGGGCAAGGACAAGTCCGGGAAGGCCGACAAGAAAACCTCGAAGGTGGTGACCCGCAGGACCGCGAAAGCCCCCGTCAAGAAGACAACGGCCACCAGGAAACGCTCGGAGACCGAGCGTGAGGAACACGACCCTTACCGGGCGAAGAACCCTGCGCAGTTCGTGCGCCAGTCCGTGGCCGAGCTCAAGAAGGTCGTGTGGCCCACCTGGGTGGAGCTCACCGTGCTGTTCTCCGCGGTCCTGCTGTTCGTGTTGTTCATAATCGCCTACGTCATGCTTCTCGACAACGGCTTCGGCTGGGCCCTGCTCAGCCTGTTTGGAGGAACCCCCAGTGAGTGAGAACACCGACGACTTCGAGATCGATCTGGGGGAACTGCCCGCTCCCAGCGACGAGGTCGAGATCGACCTCGGCCCGCTCGACGAGGAGAACGAACCCCAGGAGGAGATCGCCCTCGCCGATGAACCGGAGGAGGACGAACCCGAACAGCCGGAGACCGACGACGCCACCGCGGCGGCCGTCGCGAAGCTCCGCGAGGAGCTGGAGTCCAAGTTCGGCGAGTGGTACGTCATCCACACCTACTCGGGCATGGAGAACCGGGTCAAGCAGAACCTCGATTCCCGCGCCACCTCCCTGAACATGGAGGACTACATCTTCGAGACGATCGTCCCCACCGAGGAGGTCGTCGAGGTGCGCAACAACGCCCGCAAGACCGTCACGCGCTGCGTGCTGCCCGGCTACGTGCTGGTGCGGATGGAGCTGACCGACGACTCTTGGGCGGCGGTGCGCCACACCCCTTCCGTGACCGGTTTCGTCGGCCACGGCCAGACCCCCGTCCCGCTCAGCCTGGACGAGGTGGTCAGCATGCTGACTCCTTCCGTCGTCGCGAAGGTGGCCTCCGAGGCCTCCGCCGCCGTGGCGCGCGCGAAGAAGAAGGTGGAGGTCGTTGACTTCGCGGTCGGCGACTCCGTGATGGTGATCGACGGCCCCTTCACCGGGGTGCACGCCACGATCACCGAGATCAGCGCCAACCAGCAGCGGTTCCGGGCTCTCGTCGAGATCCTGGGTCGCGAAACCCCTGTCGACCTGGAATTCAAGCAGGTCGAGAAGGTCGGTTAGGTTCCCGCCCGTCCGGGACTCTACAATGGCGCGTTGCGTCGCGACCCGGGTGCGCCCGGCGTGACCGTTCCAAAACCAAACCCATAAGGACCCAACATGCCTCCCAAGAAGAAGGTCGCAGCCCTCGTCAAGGTTGCCCTGCAGGCTGGCTCCGCCACCCCTGCGCCGCCGGTCGGTACCGCTCTCGGTCCGCACGGTGTCAACATCATGGAGTTCGTCAAGGCGTACAACGCCGCGACGGAGTCCCAGCGCGGCAACGTCATCCCCGTCGAGATCACCATCTACGAGGATCGCACGTTCACCTTCATCACGAAGACCCCGCCCGCCGCCGAGCTGATCAAGAAGGCCGCCGGAATCCAGTCGGGCTCGGACAGCCCGCTGAAGAACAAGGTGGGCAAGCTCACCAAGGACCAGGTGCGCGAGATCGCCACGATGAAGCTGCCGGACCTCAACGCCAACGACGTTGACGCCGCCTGCAAGATCGTGGAGGGCACCGCCCGCTCCATGGGCGTCACCGTCGAGTGACGCACCCCCTGGCAGGGAGCCCACTCCCACACCAGAACTGGTGGATCAGCCTGCGAGGCTGACGACAAAGAACGGAACCAGAGATGAAGCACAGCAAGGCTTACAAGGCCGCCGCCGAAAAGCGCGACGGCTCCCAGCTGTACACCCCCGAGGCGGCGGTGAAGCTGGTCAAGGAAATGGCTTCGGCCAAGTTCGACGAGACCATCGAGGTGGCGGTGCGTCTCGGCGTGGATCCCCGCAAGGCGGATCAGATGGTGCGTGGCACGGTCAACCTTCCCAACGGCACTGGCAAGACGGCTCGGGTCCTCGTCTTCGCCTCCGGTGAGAAGGCCGAGGCCGCGATCGCAGCGGGCGCCGACGAGGTCGGCGTCGACGATCTCGTCGAGAAGATCTCCGGCGGCTACCTCGATTTCGATGCCGTCGTCGCCACCCCCGACATGATGGGCAAGGTCGGCCGGCTGGGCCGTATCCTCGGCCCGCGTGGACTGATGCCGAACCCGAAGACCGGCACCGTCACCATGGATGTGGCCAAGGCCGTCTCCGACATCAAGGGCGGCAAGATCGAGTTCCGCGTGGATCGGCACGCGAACCTGCAGTTCATCATCGGCAAGGCCTCGTTCACCGAGCAGCAGCTCGTCGAGAACTACTTCGCGGCGCTGGAGGAGATCCTGCGTCTCAAGCCGGCCGCTTCCAAGGGCCGCTACGTGAAGAAGGTCGCGTTCTCCGCCACCATGTCGCCCAGCGTCCTGGTCGACGGTACGGTCACCAAACCGGCCGAGTGAGCCACTGACGACGAAGGGGCGGGCACCATCCGGTGTCCGCCCCTTCGTCGTCGCCCGGGCAGGAAATGAGCGGGCCGGGAAGGTCAGGGTGAGATCCCGGGGCGGACAGTTGGCCGCCACGCCTGCCCAGCAGCTCACGAAAGCCGCTGCCCTCCGCTTCCAAGGAGGCAGGCAGCTCACCCACGGCCCGTTCGACCACGCGGGTCTGACTCAGCCCCGTCCGGGCGGCGGCCCGACGGACCAGGTCGTGGACGTGCTCGTCCTTGATGTTCAAACTCACACAACAGTTCTACCTTCCCGGAGTAAAATTCCACTCTCCCGGGTTGGTTGGTTCATGAGCTGCTGGGGCGGCGCTCCCGGGAGGCTGATCGAACCGCTCTGCGAGTTGTTGGTGATGGATGCCCCGGTCGGCGTTTTCCTTTCGGGGCAGGTCCGGGCGATGTGTGGGCGCATGTTGGGCAGTCCGGGTCGCGGGTATCAGGGTCAGATCTTGCCGTAGCGCTGCTGGAACTTCTCGACGCGTCCCGTGATGCTGAGCCTGCGCGCCTTGCCCGTGTAGAAGGGGTGGCTGTCGGCGGTTATCTCCACGTCGACCAGGGGATAGGTGTTCCCGTCGCTCCACTCGATCGTCTGCTTGGAGGTCATCGTTGAACGGATCAGATACATGGTCCGGGTGGTGATGTCGCGGAAGACGACGGGGTGGTAGTCGGGGTGGATGCCTGGTTTCATCGTGGGCCTTCCGGGGCGGATTGGAACTTTGATTGCAACTCATTATCATTATCGGCGAATGTTCGTGCAACCCGAGGAGTCCCATGTCGCGTCACTGCCAGGTCACGGGGGCCGCGCCCGGTTTCGGGCACAACGTCCCCTGGTCGAAGAAGAAGACCAACCGCCGTTTCAACGTCAACGTCCAGACAAAGCGTTACTGGGTGCCGTCGCTGGGGCGAAGGGTCAGGCTCACGGTCTCCGCCAAGGGCATCAAGGTGATTGACGCCCGAGGCATCGACGCGGTGGTCGCGGACCTCATCGCCCAGGGAAGGAAGCTCTGAGATGGCCAAGAAAAACGACCTGCGTCCGCTGATCAAGCTGCGCTCCACCGCGGGAACCGGCTACACCTATGTGACCCGGAAGAACCGCCGCAACGACCCCGATCGGCTCTCGCTGCGCAAGTACGACCCCATCATCCGGCGCCACGTCGAGTTCAAGGAAACCCGCTGACGGCCAGGCGCTCCAGGATCACCCAGCCCGAACGGCGCAGGCGGATCGCTGCCCAGCAGGGGAGAAACGGTTCGCGCTCAAGGCCGTGATTGCCTGTCCCGCCACCGGACCACCTCGCATCGTGACGTGTTGTTTCCCGTTCCCCGGCGCAGGGCTTCAGCGCCACAGGGCCGAGAGAGGCAGCGCCCACAGATCGTCGCCGAAGCTGGCGGGGCGGTCAATGGGCGCGAGAACCACGCCCCTTGTCAGGCGGGGGCCGAGTTTGTCCTTCAGGAATCGCAGCCCGGTGAGGTGAGAGCCCGTGACGGTTCGGCTGGCCTTGACCTCGATAGCGATCAGTCGCGAATCGTCGACCTCCAGGACGAAATCGACCTCCTTCTGGTTGCGGTCACGGTAGTGGTGGATGCGGTATCGGCTCCTGCTCCACTGCTGCTGGGCGTGCAGCTCACCGGCGACGAACCCCTCCGTCAGGGCCCCGAGCTGCTGCATGCCGTGCGGGATCGTAGTCAGGGCGGCCGGAGACGCGTCGCACAACCATGCGGCCAGCCCGGAGTCCAGCACGGAAACCTTCGCTCGTCCGATCTCTCGTTTCGTGAGGTTGGTCTCCCACGGTCTCACGTGCAGGATGAGGAACAGCCTGGCCAACACGTCCAGGTAACTCGTCACCGACGATGCCGCGAGCCCCGCATCCTGGGCCAGACGCGCCTTGACCAGTTCACCGGACTGGTGGGCGGCGAGCAGGCGGAGCACCGTGAGCAGACGTTCAGGGGTGAGGCGAGAGCCATCAGCGAGGGCGTCGACGCGGACCAGCCGCTCGACGTAGTTGCGGTACCACTCCGCCCGCAGCCGTGGTTTGGCGTTGTGAACCGCAGGGAAACCACCTGCTGTCAGAAGATGTGCAAGGCCGGCGTGGGTCAGTGGCTCAGCGGAAGCCGGGAAGTCGTGAACTCCCGTGGCCTCGAGCAGTCTGTCAACCAGTGTTCCCGACGCAGTTGTGCCCCGGATCTCGGTCTGGGTCAGCGGGCACACGGTCACCGACAGTGCGCGTCCGGCGAGTGAATCCTTGTCGCCACGTACCCGCGCGAAATCCGATGATCCCGTGAGGATGAAGCGACCTGGTCGACGATCGGCGTCAACGTTGGCCTTGATCGCCAGAGACAACGAAGGCAGGCGCTGGAACTCATCGATGATGAGGACACCATCACCTGCTTGAGCGGCGAATCCCACCGGATCGTTCCGGGCGTAGTCCAAGGTCTGGGGGTCGTCGAGGTTCACCGTGATGGCGTTTGGCCGCAACATCAGCGCCAGAGTTGACTTGCCCGTCTGCCTGGCCCCTTCCACGACCAGGACCGGGCTGAAGCCGAGGAGTTCCTCAGCCCATGGCTGGATGGCTCGTTCAATCAGCCGCGACATGGAGGAAGCCTATCCGAGAGGCGGCGAAACCGCAGATTTGCTGTGATGCAGGTCGTCGTTTCGCTGTGATCGATCCCGCAGGTTTGCTGGCCTTTGTGCATCGTTTCGGCAGGTTCGCGGTGGCTGGCGAGAAACTGGTCCGGCGTCGTGGTCGGGAGGGGCGGGGCAGGTGCTCGGGTTGGAGACGTGATGCGGTGGGCCTATGGCCCGAGCAGCGCAAGGGGGATCACCGCCACACCGTCTTTCCGCCGGTAGGCGGTGGTTCCCGTTGTGAGGATCACCAGATCGGACACGTCCTCGGGCATCCGGGAACGCAGCCAGATGAGGTGTTGAACATCCGGGTCCGTCACCGAGGCGGCCAGTTTCACCTCAATGGCGACGATGCGCCCGTCGCGGGTCTCGGCGATCAGGTCGATCTCGTGATCGCCGTTGCGGGTGCGCAGATGGCCCACGCGGGCCCGTGCCGCCTCGGCGGCCACCCGTACGGTGAGGGTGGCGAGGGCCTCGAACAAGGGGCCGGCGAGGTGGGAGTGGCGAGGAGTGGTCATGGAGGAGGCGGTCGCGCCCAGCAGCGAGGCCGCCAGGGCGGGATCGGCCAGTTGGTGTTTCGGCGCCTGCTGCAATCTGGTGAAGGGGTTGCGGCTGGGGCTCCAACCAGGAACCGGGTCGAGCAGCCGGAGCCGGGTGAGGTGATCACGGTAGGTCTGGGTGGTGTCCCGGGTCGGTTGTTGGCCGTCGCCGCAGGTGGTGGTGTCAAGAAGCTTGGAGTAGCTGGTGGTGGTCGAGGATGCGGCGGCGTATGCCGCGAGCCAGCGGCGCAGCGTTTCGGGCCGGCGCACGCCATAGCCCAGATCCGGCAGGTCGCGATCAATCACGCGCTGGATGTAGGTGGTGAGTTGTTCGGTTCGCAGGTCGGGGCCAAGACCCATGATGCCGGGAAACCCGCTTGCCTCGATGGCGCCCAGATAGTCCGCCAGGCAATACGACGTGTGGCCTTCGATCTCAGCCGAGCAGGGTCGTTCTGCCGTCAGCAGGGAAGCGAGTGAGACGGTGGGGGTGAGCTGCCCGCGTTCGTGAAGGGCCATGGGGCGCATGCGCAGCGACAGGATGCGCCCTGCGCCGCTGTGGGTCCCCTGCGCCGTGGTGGGGGTGGCGGATCCGGTGAGCAGGAAGCTGCCCGGACCTGCTCCGTTGTCCACCTCCCTGCGCACGAGATCCCAGACCTCGGGCATCCGGGACCATTCATCGAGCAGCGTCGTTCCCGGCCGGCGGATTCCGTCGGGATCGGCCTCGACGAGGGCGCGTTGGTCCGGGCGATCCAAGAGGAAAACCTTCGTGGCGCGCTGAAGTGCCGTGCCGGTCTTCCCAACCCCTTTCGCCCCATCCAGCGCAATGGCGGGCGCTTGGGGGAGGAATGTGTCCAGCAGCTCGTCCACGGTGCGGCGAAGATACATGACCACCCTTACTCGACATCCAGCAGGCAATCTAGTCGACATCCAGCAGGCGATCCAGTCGACATCCAGCAGGCGATCCAGTCGACATCCAGCAGGGTGATGTTCTTTGGGCACGTGATGCCGGACCGCTGGAGGCGTATCGGGGTACGTCAGGTCAAGCCGGAGGATGGATCGTGGAATGTGGTGACGCCGTCAGAGGTTCGTTGTGTCGGTGGCGCAGACGCGGAGGCGATGCCCGTCGGGATCGGTGGCGACGAAGGTGTAGCCGAAGGCGAGCTCGGTGGGTTCCAGGGCCATGGGGAAGCCGAGCTCACTCCAGGAGCGGTGAATGCGGTCGACATCGTCGCGGGTGGCGTGGCTCATGGACAGTTCGACGCTGCCCGGGGCACCCACGGCCGCCGGATCGATGTCGTCGCGGGCCTGCAGGCCGAGGGTGACATCCTTGGTCAGGGCGAAGACCGAGAAGCCTTCGAAGGTTTCGACGGGCTCCTTTCCAAGGGCATGGCGATAGAACGCGGTGCTGGTATCCACGTCCTCGACGTAGAGGATGATGCTGGTGGGGGTGAAGACTGTCATGAGAGATTTCCTTGTCGCTCGGAATCTGGCCTGTCACATGAGAAGGTACGGGCCGTGGATGACATCTCCTGTCATGTTTGTGTGACAACCTCGGACTCATGAGAGCAGATCGGTTGCTGTCGATGATCTGGCTGTTGCGTGCCAACGGCGGTCTCTCGACCAAGGAACTGGCGCAACGACTGGAGGTCTCGCGACGCACGATCCTAAGAGACGTGGAGGCGCTGTCGGCTGCCGGGGTCCCGGTGTACTGCCAGCGCGGTCCCGGGGGCGGGGTCAGGTTGCTGCCGGGGTACCGCACCGATGTGACCGCGTTGAGCGGGGATGAGAGCAGGGCGCTTTTCGCGGCGCTCTCGTCGTGGGGTGCGGACGCGATGGGATTGAGTGCGGCCTTTGCGTCGGGGATTCGCAAGCTACTCGCTGCTGTCCCGGATGCCCATCGCAACCGGACGGCGGCCGTGGCGTCGCGGATCGTGATTGACCCGAACGGTTGGCTGCCCCAACCTGATGCCCTGCAACCCGGTGAGGCGTTCGCGACGGTGCAGGCAGCCGTGTTCGCGCGGGAGAAGGTGCGTCTCGAATACCGGTCGTCCCGGGCGGTCGTACAGGACCTGGTGGTGGAGCCGCATGGTCTGGTGAGCGCGGGCAATGACTGGTACCTGTGCGCAACCAGTGACGAGTGCGTGCGATTCTTCAAGGTGGCTCGCATTCGGACCGCCACCCTGCTCGCAACGCCCTGCACGGACGATGCAGTGGATGTTGCCGCGGCCTGGAAGCGGCATCGTGCCCGCTTCCTCGAGCGGTTCACCCCGGTGGTCGTGACCGGGTGGCTCCGGGTGGATCGGTGGGAGGATGCCCGGGAGTGGGCCATCCGTGTCGACGAAACCGAACTGGGTGACGATCCGCCCGCGGGGAAGTGGCGTCCCGCGAGTCTGGAGTTCATGGATGATCTCCACGCGCTCACGATCCTGCTTCGCCTTGGCCCCGGCATCCGCGTCGAGGCGCCGACCGAGATCAGGACCAGGCTGCTGAGCCACCTCGACCGGATCACGGAGCTCTACCATCGCTGAGCCGCTCGTGAGATGTCCGTGCCGGGGCCTCGTCGCGGGGGTTGCTCACTGTGCCTCTGCGCCTCGGGGAACAAGGCTCTCGTTTTCCGGCCGGGGTCCCGAAACAAATTCGATCGAAAGATGTGACGTAAAAGGTTGCCGTTGGGGATCCGCGCTGTAATGATTGAAGCGGAGATCGCCCGACGAAAAGTAGCGCAGGCGGCTGGGCGGCAGGGTCGTCGGACCAGCGAGGTGACCTCTTGTTCGAGAAGGCGAACACCAGAACTTTCGAACCCAGTGCAAGGAGGCAAAATGAAGGGCTACGCGATGCTCAGGATCGGTGAGGCCGGGTGGATCGAGAAGGAGGACCCGAAGTGTGGGCCGATGGACGCGATCTGCCGCCCGATCGCCCTGGCTCCGTGCTCCTCCGACATCCACACCGTCTACGAGGGCGGCGTGGGGGAACGCCACAACATGATGCTCGGCCACGAGGCGGTCGGTGAGGTCGTCGAGGTGGGACCCATGGTCAAGGACTTCAAGGTTGGCGATCAGGTCATCATCCCCGCCATCACCCCCGACTGGTCCTCGGTGGCCGCCCAGGAGAGCTACGCCATGCACTCCGGTGTTCCGCTCGGCGGATGGAAGTTCTCCAACACCAAAGACGGTGTCTTCGCCGAACTGATCCACGTCAACGACGCCGACGGAAACCTGGCGCTCCTGCCGGAGGGGATTTCCCCCGAGGTCGGCGCGATGCTGTCCGACATGGTCACCACCGGGCTTCACGGGGCCGAACTCGCCAACATCGAACCCGGCGATGTCGTCGCGGTCATCGGCATCGGTCCGGTGGGCCTGATGTCCGTGGCGAGCGCCTCCGTTCTCGGTGCGGGCCGTCTGTTCGCCGTCGGTTCGCGCCCCAAGTGCATCGAGGTGGCCCAGGAATACGGCGCCACCGACATCATCAACTACCGCGAGGGTGGGATCGTGGAGCAGATCATGGAGGCCACCAAGGGTCAGGGCGTCAACCGGGTCATCGTCGCCGGGGGAGACCTCGACACCTTCCAGCAGGCCTTCGACATCCTGAAGGTGGGCGGTCGGGTCGCGAACGTCAACTACCTGGGAGAGGGTGAGAACATCAAGATCAGCCGCGAGTCGACCTTGGTGGGCATGGGCCACAAACACTTCGTCGGTGGCCTCACCCCCGGCGGTCGTAACCGCATGGACAGGATGGCCAACCTCGTCCTGGCCGGGCGCATCCACCCCGAGAAGATGATCACCCACCGCTTCACCGGGATCGAACACGTCGAAGACGGCGTGGAACTCATGCGCACCAAACCGCGCGACCTCATCAAACCCGTCATCCTGGTGTGAGGAACCCGCCCCGGCGGGGCTTCCCGAAACCCATCGATCCAAGCCATTGGTCTCCCGGGCGAACAAGCTCGGGGGACCATCCCGGGAACCGGGAAACGGGCCCTGGGGCGGGACCCCGAAACCCGGTTGGGCCGACCCACTGAAGCTTGTGGGTCGGCCCAACCGGTCTCCGGGGACAGCGGCCTGTCAGGGGGTGCGGTTACCTGCGGCGTAGGGGGCCTCCGGGCAGATGTCCAGGACCTCCCGTTCAGGTCCGATCAGGGCTTTCTCGTGCTGGCAGCGCCAGCGGCTGTCCTCCTGGACGCCCGGGACGGTGTGACCGTCGTCGATCACGTCACCCTCGCGCATCAGGTAGATACCGGTGTTGTACAGCAGCCTCGAGACCTCATCCGGATCGAGCCCCCGGAAATGGCACTGGAGATCGGGCACCCCGAAGATGCCCAGCCCGCGGGTGTCCATGAGGGAATCGTCGTCGCTGTTGCTGATCCTGAACAACCGCACGTTGAAGAAGCCGTAGTAGGTGTAGCCCTCGCGCTGGACCTCCAGCCAGCGGCGGGGCTCGAAAAAGGCGTCGGCCGCGCTGGAGTACAGCGCGATCGGGTCGGTGAGCTCCACCAGGGCCGAGGTGAGGGCGCGGAACAACCGCAGCCGGTCCTCGAATGCCAGGGCACGGGCCAGGAACTCGAAGGTGGACAGGATGTGACGGCCCCGGGACAGCACGTCCTTGATGTCGGGGAAGTCCCAGCACTGCTGGAGCGCCGTCTCGTAGTCGGCGAGATCGGAGAGGTCCTTGGATGCGTTGAGGAAGGCCTGCGCCGGAACTCCCGACCGGTCCTCGTAGTCGAAACGGTGCTCGGGGAAGGCGAAGAAGACGGGAGGTTCGCCGTCGCCGATGATGTCCGTGGGGCCGAACTCGCGGGACAGGTACTCGCGCCAGGCGCCCACGTCGATGGCCGGTGGGGTCGCGTAGATGCCATTCATGACGAACGGGTCGGGTGGAAAGCGGGGAGATTCCTGCATGACTCCTTCTTAACAGACGAAGGGGCCCGGGGTGTGGCGAGTCCTTCTGGTTGAAACCGCTAGCATGCTGCCCCGATCGGAAGGAACCCCATGCTTGTCGACCACATCGTCGTATCCCGCAAGTCGATCAAGAGCAGCGACGTGTACGCAGTCATCGAATCCAACATCTCCGTGGTCAACTACCTGCTCGAAGAGGGCGCGGAACCCGACGAGCTGAGTCCCGACGCGCTCGGCTCCTACTACGTCGACTACTACCTGGCGGAGGTCTTGAACGGAGGGATCTCGCAGTTCATGTTCAACTGCTGCGGTGAGCACCAGGTCCTCGACCACATCACCCACGCCCTGCCCCTGCTCGGCGCCACCGGGCACGCCGAGCTGTTCTCAGAGGCGCGGGCCAGGTGGGATGCCATGGATGCAGAGGAAAAACAGGCGTTCTTCGACGGGGGGCTCTTCGGGTCCGCGGATCCCTTCGAGGAACTTTCCGACAGGTTCTACGAACTCAACGGCTCCGAGGACCTGATTGAACTGAACTCCGCTTTCATCAGGAACCATCCCAACTTGGAGGTGATCCGGTTGAAGCATCTGGAGGCTCACCTGGCCGGAATCATCCGGACCATCCCGGACCTGGCGGCCCGGCTCGCGGAACGGGAACGGTTCGCCGAGGAGAACAAACCCCGCTACGCCCGGGTCATCGATGTCATCTGCGAGGAACAGGGAATGGAACTGGCCCACATCACCGCCGGGGATCCGGGCTTCATCCACGAGGGTGAGGAGCGGGTGGCCTGGCATTTCCTCACCGATCAGGGGCATTGCTCGATGGTGGACCTGGGGGAGCGGGCGGTGGTGTTCGACGATGACGGCAAGGAGGTCGCCGTGGTCGACATCTCCCGGGTCCCGGCCGGGTGAGCGCCTTCTTCCCCGGGAGCATCGTCGCCATGAGCGAATTTCCCCGGAACCCGGCCGGGTGAGGGGCTCAGGGCGGGCACTGTCGGCCGCTGATCGGGGGAGCAGCGCTCACCGCGGCACGGCCCGGGCGGCAACCCGCCCCCGGTCGAACTCGAAGACCCGGTCCGCCGAGTCGAGGTGCTCCAGGCGGTGCGTGATCTCGATAACGGTCAACCCGGGGAGGTCGCGTTCCAGATTGGCCCGGATGCGGGCCTCCAGGCCGGTGTTCAGGTTGGCCGTGAACTCGTCCAGCACCAGCACCCGCGGCTTCACCAGCAGTGCCCTGGCCAGGCAGAGGCGTTGCAGCTGCCCGCCCGAGAGTTCCCGCCCGTCGCGGCCCGTCCGGGTCGCAAGGTCCTGCGGCATGGCCCGTACCTCGTCGGCCAGCTCGGCGACCGCCAGGGCGTGCCACAGGTCCTCGTCAGTGGCGTCGGGGGCGCCCAGCCGCAGGTTCTCGGCGATGGTGGCATCCAGTACCTGCCCGCGCTGCGGCACCAGGACGATGGCGCGGCGCAGGGAATCGAGGGTGTATTCGCGCACGGAGGTGCCGTCGATCAGGATGTCGCCGCCGGTCAACTCGTCGTAGCGGAGTAGCAGCTGCGCGGCCGTCGACTTGCCCGACCCGCTGGCACCGACGAACACCGTCCGTCCGCCCGGGGTCGCGGTCACCGAGACCCCCGACAGCGCCAGGTTGCCGGGCAGGGCACCCGGGTAGCGGTAGTCGACGTCGCGCCACTCGATGCTCGGCGGTGCCTCCAGGCGCAGCTCCCGCGGACCGTCCGAAACCGCCTCGGGTGTGTGGCACAGCTCCCAGAGTCGCCTGGCCGCGCTCAGCGAGTGATCGAGGTATCCGACGGCGTCCTCCACGCCCCGCGGCCCCTCGAACAGCCGCAGTGACGCCGCCGCCAGGGCTGCCACCAGCAGCGGATCGAGCTGCGCCGAGATCCCGGTCCACATGATCGAGGCAGCCGAGACCAGGGTCAGTGCCAGGTTCGCGCCGCGCCGCAGACCCTTGAAGACCAGCGGGGGCATCGCCGCATCGCGCACCCGGGAGCCGAGTTCGTCGAGTTCCTCGATCCGGCTGCGCTGGTGGCCGTAGGAGAGGACCTCGTCGATCCCGTAGACCGAGTCGGTGGCGTGCGCGGTCAGCTGCCCGCGCAGCCGCAGCCCCTCCGCGGTCGAGCGGAGCGACCGCCGCAACCCCACGAACGGCACCACCAGCAGGGCGACCGCGACGCAGACCGCCGGGATCGCGACCAGGCCCCAGCCTGCCAGCGAGCCCACCGTAACCAGGGCGGCGGTCGGCACCACGAAGGCCGACACCAGCGGCGCGAAGGTGTGGGCGTAGACCACCTCGATGCGGTCCACGTCGCGGGTCAGCGTCGGCAACAGGTCACCGGAACGGTTCCGGAGCACCACGGCCGGCGCCTTCGGCCACAGCGACGCGAAGGCGTGACCGCGCAGCAGTTCCAGGGCCTTGAAGGCGACGTAGTGGCCCGTGAACTGTTCCGCGTAGTAGGCCAGCGCCTTGGCCAGCGCGACCACCACTATCCAGAGCAGCAGCCCACCGATGGGGTGGCCGGATGCGAAGGACGCCACCATCAGCCCGGCCAGCCCGAACAACACCAGTTCGAGACTCAGGTTGATGCAGCGCAGCACTGAGGAAACCAGCAGCGGCGGGTGAACCGGACGGGTGATGCCGGTCAGCCAACGGATCAGTCCAAGGGTGTTCGGGGTCTTCATCGGGCAACCGCCGTTTCAAGAGGTAGCAGGACGCCGTCGCGCAGTTCGTGGGCCGCGTCGGCGATGGAGAGGAGGGAACGGCGGTGGGTGACCATGAGCACCGTCCATTCGGGGCCGATCTCGGCCAGGGCGGCGATGATGGCCGCCTCCGAGACCACGTCAACCTGGCTGGTCGGTTCGTCCAGCAGGAGGATGCGGCGACCCGACAGGAAGGCCCGGGCCAGGGACAGGCGCTGCGCCTGCCCGCCCGAGATCAGCTGACCGCGCTCGCCGACGTCGGAATCCAGGCCCTGCGGCATCCGCTCCACCTCATCGGCCACGTGGGCGCGGCGCAGGGCCTCCCACAGCTCCTCGTCGGTGGCCTCGGGGTTCGCGATGCGCAGGTTGTCGGCGACAGTGCCCGAGAACAGCCATGTGGACTGCGCGACGCAGGCCGAGATGCGGCAGACCTGTTCCGGTTCGAGCGACCCCAGGTCCCGGCCGTCGAGCACGACCGTTCCCTGCTGGGCGGGAAGGGTACCGCGGAGCAGCGACAGCAGCGTCGATTTCCCCGCCCCGGAAGGCCCCATGATCGCCACCTTGGCCCCGTACGGCACCTCGAGGTCGAGGCCGTTCAGGACGGGTCCGCGACCGTAGTCGTGGTGGACGCATCGCAGGCTGATGGCGGATTCGGTCGGTGCGGTTCCGGAGGTCGCGGTGGGACGCTCGGCGGAGACGTGCGACAGCTGCTGCCCGATGGCGCGCTGCGAGGCCAACCCACCCATGCCGATGTAGAAGAACCCGGCCACCTGCACCAGGGGCTCCAGCATCAGGGTCAGCAGCAGGGCCACCGCGAGGCCCTGCCCCGGCGTGATCGCGCCCGACGCGAGGCGGGAGCCGATCAGGTGCACGGACCAGCAGATCAGCAGCAGTGAGAAGGCTCCGTCGAGGACGATGATCACCACCTGGTTGCCCGCCAGCAACCGCATGATGGCCCGGCGGTTGGTCTCACCCTGGGCACGCAGCCGCTCCTCGGTTCGGCTGCCCGCGTTCAGCAGGCGGATGGGGATCAGGTTGCGCAAAGCGTCCAGGTACTGCACGGCCAGGCGGCCGCGTTCCTTGCGGGAGGTCGCCGAGACCTTGCGGAACAGGCGCATGAATCCCCAGATCGCCAGGGGAACCAGGGGGCAGGCTGCCATGATCCCGAGACCCAGCAGCGGATCCAGGGAGGTGACATAGGTCAGGGTGAGGAAGGGAATGGCCAGCGCCGCGAGGGTGGAGCCCAGGTAGACCTGGCGGTACTCGGACATGCGCTCCGCGTTGTCGGTCATGAGGGTCACCAGCTGGGCGGGGGAGGGCCTGCTGGCGGGTACGGGGCGACGGTGTCCGCGGCCGCGCCACGGCCGCAGCCCGGGGGCCGCGTGGGCCGCCGACGTGGCGGAATCGTTGGCCGGGGCGTCGGGACGCACTGCGGCACGGAAATGGGCATCCAGCAACCGGGTCCTGAGACGGCGTTCCTCCTGGCGGGCCGACCACCCGCCGAGCAGCACCTCGGCGAAGGCGCAGCAGGCTGCCACCAGGGCGGTCACCCCGGCCCACAGCCAGCTGGCTGCATCCACGGTCCGGCCCCCGAGCGCGTCTCCCCAGGCCTGCCCGATGATCACGAGGGTCGTTCCCGTGAACGCCGCGGAGCCGACCCGAAGGGCGCCGACGAGCCGCGTCGCACGCCTACCGGATTTCGATACGGATACGTTGCCCATTTCACGTTCCTTAGGCACGCTTAACCTCCTGCAACATGGTGTCTCAAAGATAGCTGATGTGGCCGCCCGTGCCAATCCTCTGGAGTGTCCGGGACCTTGGGAGGTGCGCGGACGGGAACCCGGCTGCCGTGCGGGCGGTGGTGATGCGCGCTTCGGGAGTCGCAGGGATGGGATTCCCTGGTGGGATGGGTGACCCGGAATGCCGGTGAACCGGGGTGCCGGAGCGGGTGACGGGCGTCCGGGGCCTGCGGCCGGCCCGGTTGCCTTCTGCTCGGTGCGGGCTTCGAGGGGCGGATTTGTGACCCGCTGGATTGTCGCCTAGAATTCCCCGAGCCGAAGACCGCAGGTGACGCAAGTCTCAATTCCTCCGCATGGGGGAGCCCGCGCAGGTGACCGCAAGCCAGCAGGCATCGTTCCTGCCCGCCCCGCGCCACCGGCGTCGGGGTTTCTTTCATCTTCTGGGGTCGAGGGCGACAACAGTTATGGAAGGAGACCCAATGGCGAGGCCGGAAAAGGCTGCCAAGGTTTCGGAGCTGGGACAGAAGTTCACGGACTCCGCGGCCGTGGTGCTGACCGAGTACCGTGGTCTCACCGTCAAGGACCTGCAGGATCTGCGCAGGTCCCTCGGTGATGGTGCCACCTACGCCGTTGCGAAGAACACCCTGGCCCTGCTCGCGGCCAGGGAAGTGGGCATCGAGGGCATCGAGTCGACGCTCGTCGGCCCCACCGCGTTCGCCTTCATCACCGGCGACATCGCCAAGGTGACCAAGGGGCTGCGCGACTTCGCGAAGGCACATCCGTTCCTGGTTATCAAGGGAGGCGTTCTCGAGGGTAGGTTCCTCGACGCCAAGGCGGTTCTCAAACTCGCCGACCTCGAGTCCCGCGAGGTCCTGCTGTCCAAGATGGCTGGCGCCATGAAGGGCAGCCTTGCGAAGGCCGCTGGCACTCTGGCAGCTCCGCTGTCGAAGAGTGCCCGCCTGCTCGGTGCGCTGCAGAGCGCCGCCGAGGAGAACCCGAACCTGATCGGTGGAGCCGGCTCGGCGCCTGCCACCGAAACCAAGAACGAGGACGCCGCCGCTGGCGACGTCACCCCGGCCGAAGAGGCCTGAGCAGCAGCCGCTGCGGAAAAGAAATCCGTCGCAGCTTGACTGCTTGCGATGCTTGATCGAAAGGAACGCCCATCATGGCGAAGCTCACCAAGGAAGAGCTCCTTGACGCCTTCAAGGAGATGACCCTCATCGAACTGTCCGAGTTCGTGAAGCTGTTCGAGGAGACCTTCGACGTCACCGCCGCTGCCCCGGTCGCCGTCGCCCAGGCCGCCGCTCCCGCCGCCGGCGGTGGCGACGATGCCGCCGAGGAGGCCGACTCCGGCAAGGTCGATGTCGTCCTCACCTCGGGTGGCGACAAGAAGATCGCCGTCATCAAGGAGGTGCGCGCCCTCACCAGCCTCGGCCTGAAGGAGGCCAAGGACCTGGTGGAGTCCGCTCCGAAGCCCGTCCTCGAGCAGGTCGAGAAGGATGTCGCGGAGAAGGCCAAGGCTGCCCTCGAGGCCGCCGGCGGCTCCGTCGAGCTCAAGTGATCCCGGCCGGGGAACCGGCGTTGATCATCCAGGAGGCCCGCCCCTGCCAGGGGCGGGCCTCCTGTCGTGTGTGTCGCGGGTACGGTCGGGGGATGGGATGTCGATCGGTCTGGGGAGTCGCGGCGGGTCTGTGGGCCGCGGCCGAGATCGTCGAAGCCGTGGCGGCGCGGTGCCTCGCGAGGGGAGCCACCCGGGAGGCCGTGGTGGTGCTTCCCGGTTTCCGCAACGAGAACCCGGCGCGGATCAACCGGTGGCGGGCCGGCGTTGCGCTGCGAACGGCCAGGCACCTGGGGCCGGGCACCCGCATCATCGCCTCGGGCGGGGATCCCGCCGGGGTCGGGGTCGCGGAGGCGGATCTGCTGGCCGCCGAACTCCGTCGCAGGGGATTCACCGGTGAGATCATCACCGAGACGCAGTCGCGGACCACGTGGGAGAACGCCCGACGGGTGTTGCCGCTGCTGGGTTCGGCCAGCTGCATAGCGGTCGCATCCAACCCGTTGCACGGGCTGAAGCTGCGGCTCCACCTCGCGGCCCTGGAACCGGGACTCCGCCAGCGGTTCGTCGCGGCGCAGGACTACCGCCCTCTCGAGCTGGGTCCGCTTCGAGTGCTCTCAACCGTCATCGGGGTGGGGGACCTGCTGCGTCTGCTCCGCGACAGGCACCGGGATCGCTGCGGACGGGAGACCCCCGGACTCACCAGTCGGGTGCTGGGCGGAGGACTCGCGCGCTGGTTCGGATGAGCAGGATCGTCGAGGACACCGGGTCCTGAGCGCGACATCGTCACTCAGGTCGCTACTCGTCCCCTGCCTCGATTCCTGACCTTTCCCATCCCATCACCCTTGCCATCCCATCACCCTTGCCATCCCCTAGCCCTTGCCGTCCCTTCGCCCTTGCCGTCCCTTCGCCCTTGCCGTCCCTTCGCCCTTGCCATCCCGGCTTACCTCTGCCATCTCCCGGCTTATCCTTGCTGTCTCCCGGGCCTGCCCCTGCTGTCTTCTGGCGCGAATCGCGGAGGTTCGACGGTTCAACGTCGCCACCCGACGTTGAACCGTCGAACCTCCGCGATTCACGCTCGTGGGGTGTGGGGCGGGGGCGGTGCGGGTGTGTTTCGGGGGCGGTGCGGATGTGTTTCAGAAGCGGTGTTTGGGAGCATGTTGGTGTTGCCGCGACCGGACGAAGGAGTGGATGAGGCCGTAGAGACGGGGCCACTCGTCGCGGATCTGCGGCCAGGTGACGCGGATGGTGGTATAGCCCAGCAACAGGGCGTTCTGGTCGCGCAGGCGGTCTTTCTCGAACTGTTCGGAGGTGTCGTGGAACTCTTTCCCGTCGGCCTCGATGATGAGGGAGCTTCCCGCCAGCAGGTCAACGCGTCCGATGCCCGGTATCTCCACCTGGGGTGTGCACTGAATCCTCGCGTTGTGCAATCGGAACCGGAGGACGGTCTCCAACGGGGAGTCGCTGCGACCGTCGGCAAGAGCGATCAGTCGCAGGGCCCGTCCGCTCACGGCGGAAGCCCAATCCCGGAGTTGTCCCCGGCCTCGGATTCCTCGTCGCAGGATGCTGTCCAGTACAACCAGGGTGTGCTCGTCCCCGTGGTTCCTGAGGGTGACCTCGAGAGCGGTCTCCAAGGTGTCGACAATCTCGTCGCCGGGTGGCGCCGGGAGGTTGCAGGAACACATCCTTTCCGGGAGTGGACGGGTGCGTTTGCAGTATTCGGAACGCCGCACGTGCAGCAGACGAGTGGGCAACGTGTCGGTTCCGTGATGGGCCAGGGCCGAGAGGCAGGTCAGTGTCGCACCCGCACGAGCTGTATCGATCAAGGTGTCCGGTGTGCCTCGAAGCGCGACTCGACTTCGGTCGATGCGGATCAGGTCACCGGTGGCGAGGGCAGCCTCGTACTCTCGGCGAGTGATACCTGAGCGCAGCACGTCCTGACGGCTGGTGATGCCGAGGTGGGGTTTGGTCCCGTAGAGGTTCATGCCCACATCGTGGGAAGAGAACCCACGGAGGTGACCACCAATCCCCGAAACAGCTGCAGTTGTGGAAAAGGACGTCGCTCGGTGACGGTTGCTCACCCCCGCTCCGTCCCTTCAATGTGGGGTCCTTCTCGAAGTGGGGTCATCCCCGACGTGAGGTCGTCCCCGACGTGAGGTCGTCCCCGACGTGAGGTCTTCCTCGACGTGAGGTCTTCCCCGACGTGAGGTCTTCCTAGACCTGGCGCCGAAGCATGCACGAATCGCTGACATTCGACGTTTCAACGTCGCCACACGACGTTGAAACGTCGAACGTCAGCGATTCCTGCTCGCGGGAAGTGGGGAGTGGGGCGTGGGGAGCGCGGAGTGGGGAGTGGGGTGTGGGAAGTGGGGAGTGGGAATGGAGGCAGGGGTGGGTGGGGCGGACGCCCTTGACGTGGGCGGCTATCATGTTCGTGACGAGGACTGTGCCCGTTGTTTGCGTATCGTCTTGATTCCGTCTATAGTGATTTGTTGCCCTGCTCTGCAATCGTGCCCGTGATTTGACGCGGGTCCTTTGTTGTGCGACGAACCAGCCGCGTTCCCGGAAGGACCGAATCTTGGCCGCCTCGCGCTCTGCGTTGAAGAACACCAATGTCCTCTTGCCCAGTGGTCGGATCTCATTCGCGAAGATCCACGAACCGCTTGAGGTCCCCAACCTGCTCGATCTTCAGATCAACTCCTACAACTGGCTCATCGGAAACGAGGCCTGGCAGGCTGACGTCGAGGAGCGACTGGCCGCAGGCCGTACCGATGTCAACACCCGCTCCGGGCTGGAGGAGATCTTCTCCGAGATCTCTCCCATCGAGGATTTCAACGAGACGATGTCGCTGTCCTTCCGCGACCACCGTTTCGAGGAGCCCAAGCATTCCATCGAGGAGTGCAAGGACCGCGACGTCACCTACGCCGCCCCGCTGTTCGTGACCGCTGAGTTCGTGAACAACGAGACGGGCGAGATCAAGTCGCAGACCGTTTTCATCGGCGACTTCCCGCTGATGACCGACAAGGGCACCTTCATCATCAACGGCACCGAGCGTGTCGTCGTCTCGCAGCTCGTCCGCTCCCCGGGCGTCTACTTCGAGGTCATCCCGGACAAGGGATCCGACAAGGACATCTACTCCTGCAAGGTGATCCCCTCCCGCGGTGCGTGGCTGGAGTTCGAGATCGACAAGCGCGACATGGTCTTCGTGCGTCTCGACCGCAAACGCAAGCAGAACGTAACCGTCCTGCTCAAGGCCCTCGGCTGGAGCGAGGATCGCATCCTCGAGGAGTTCGGTGAATTCGAGTCCATGCGCATGACGCTGGAGAAGGACACCGTCAACACCCAGGACGAGGCGCTGCTGGACATCTACCGCAAGCTGCGTCCCGGCGAACCCCCGGCCCGCGACGCCGCCCAGGCGCTGCTGGAGAACTACTACTTCAACCCGAAGCGCTACGACCTGGCGAAGGTCGGCCGCTACAAGATCAACAAGAAGCTCGGGCTCGACCTGCCGTTCGACAGCCAGGTCCTCACCATGGAGGACATCGTCGCGGCCATCAAGTACGTCGTGGTTCTCCACGAGCACAAGGAGGAGCTGAACGGCCTGCCGGTCGAGGCCGACGACATCGACCACTTCGGCAACCGCCGGCTCCGCACCGTCGGTGAGCTGATCCAGAACCAGCTGCGCACCGGCCTGGGGCGCATGGAGCGCGTCGTCCGCGACCGCATGACCACCCAGGACATCGAGGCCATCACCCCGCAGACCCTCATCAACATCCGCCCCGTGACGGCGGCGTTGAAGGAGTTCTTCGGCACCTCGCAGCTGTCGCAGTTCATGGACCAGAACAACCCGCTCGCGGGGCTGACCCACAAGCGTCGCCTCTTCGCGCTCGGCCCGGGTGGTCTCTCCCGCGACCGCGCGGGCATGGAGGTGCGTGACGTCCACAGCTCGCACTACGGCCGCATGTGCCCGATCGAGACCCCCGAGGGTCCGAACATCGGCCTCATCGGTTCGCTCGCCTCGTTCGCCCGAGTCAATGCCTTCGGGTTCATCGAGACCCCTTACCGGCGCGTCATCGACGGCAAGGTCACCGACCAGATCGACTACCTGACCGCCGACGAGGAGGACCGTTTCTCCATCGCCCAGGCCAACGCGGCCCTGGACGCCGAGGGCCGTCTCGCCGAGGAACGCGTCCTGGTGCGAATCAAGCACGGTGACGTCGACACCATCCCGGCGGCGGACGTCGAATACATGGACGTCTCACCCCGGCAGATGGTCTCGGTGGCCACCGCGCTGATCCCGTTCCTCGAGCACGACGACGCCTCCCGGGCGCTGATGGGCGCCAATATGCAGCGCCAGGCGGTGCCGCTGATCCGCAACGAGGCCCCGTTCGTGGGCACTGGCATGGAGTACCGCGCCGCCGTGGACGTCGGTGACGTGACCCTCGCGAAGAAGGCCGGTGTGGTCTCCTCGGTCACGGCCGACCTCATCGAGGTCGCCAACGACGACGCCACCTACTCCTCGTACCGGCTTGAGAAGTTCGTGCGCTCCAACGCGGGTACCTGCATCAACCAGCGCCCGCTGGTCGCGGCCGGGGACCGCGTCGAGGTCGGCACCCCGCTGGCCGACGGCCCCTGCACCGACCGGGGTGAGCTGGCTCTCGGCAAGAACCTCCTCGTGGCGTTCATGCCGTGGGAGGGCCTCAACTACGAGGACGCCATCATCCTGTCGCAGCGTCTCGTGCAGGACGATGTCCTGACCTCGATCCACATCGAGGAGCACGAGGTCGACGCCCGCGACACGAAACTGGGCGCCGAGGAGATCACCCGCGACATCCCCAACGTCTCCGACGAGATGCTGGCCGACCTCGACGAGCGTGGCATCGTCCGCATCGGCGCCGAGGTCTCGGCCGGCGACATCCTGGTCGGCAAGGTCACCCCGAAGGGCGAGACCGAGCTGACCCCCGAGGAGCGCCTGCTGCGAGCGATCTTCGGGGAGAAGGCCCGTGAGGTCCGCGACACCTCCCTGAAGGTGCCGCACGGCGAATCCGGCACCGTCATCGGGGTGCGGGTCTTCGACACCCGCGACGACGACGAGCTGCCGCCCGGGGTCAACCAGCTGGTTCGGGTCCACGTCGCCCAGAAACGCAAGATCAGCGACGGCGACAAACTCGCCGGCCGCCACGGCAACAAGGGTGTCATCTCGAAGATCCTTCCCGTGGAGGACATGCCCTTCCTGGCCGACGGCACCCCCGTCGACATCGTCCTCAACCCCCTCGGCGTCCCTTCCCGGATGAACATCGGGCAGGTGCTGGAGAACCACCTCGGGTGGATCGCCAAGACCGGCTGGGACATCACGGAGGTCAAGGAGGCCTGGGCGGATCGTCTGCGCGAGGTCGGTCTCGGCCGCGTCGAGGCCGACTCCCGGGTCGCAACCCCCGTCTTCGACGGCGCGGACGAACACGAGATCACCGGTCTGCTGGAGAACTCGCTGACCACCCGCGACGGGGAGCGCCTCATCGACGGCGGCGGCAAGGCCCAGCTGTTCGACGGCCGCTCCGGCGAGCCCTACCCGGAGAAGACCGGTGTCGGCTACATGTACATGCTGAAGCTGCACCACCTGGTCGACGACAAGATCCACGCCCGCTCCACCGGCCCGTACTCGATGATCACCCAGCAGCCGCTGGGCGGCAAGGCGCAGTTCGGTGGCCAGCGTTTCGGCGAGATGGAGGTGTGGGCGCTCGAGGCCTACGGCGCCGCCTGGGCCCTCCAGGAGCTGCTGACAATCAAGTCCGACGACGTTCCCGGCCGTGTGAAGGTCTACGAGGCGATCGTCAAGGGCGAGAACATTCCCGAACCCGGCATTCCCGAGTCCTTCAAGGTGCTCGTCAAGGAGATGCAGTCGCTGTGTCTGAACGTGGAGGTCCTCTCCGGTGACGGCCGCGTCATTGACCTGCGGGACTCGGAGGATGACCTGCGCAACGCCGAGGACTTCGGCATCGATCTCGGGAGGCGTCCCGGAGGCGACCACTTCCTCGACGTCACCGAAGTCTGAGTCTGACTCAGTCAAGCCGGTGACCCGGCACCAGTAAAACCTCAGATTTCAGGCACAGGCACCCGCCGGGGCGGCGGGGGAAAGAGAACCAATGCTGGACGTGAACGTCTACGACAAGCTCTGCATCGGACTGGCGAGCGCCGACCAGATCCGCGAGTGGAGCCACGGTGAGGTCAAGAAGCCCGAGACCATCAACTACCGTACTCTCAAGCCGGAGCGCGACGGCCTCTTCTGCGAGAAGATCTTCGGCCCCACCCGCGACTGGGAATGCTACTGCGGCAAGTACAAGCGGGTTCGTTTCAAGGGCATCATCTGCGAGCGCTGCGGCGTCGAGGTGACCCGCTCCAACGTGCGTCGTGAGCGGATGGGCCACATCGAACTGGCCGCGCCCGTCACCCACATCTGGTACTTCAAGGGCGTCCCCTCGCGCCTCGGGTACCTGCTGGACATCGCTCCGAAGGACCTCGAGAAGGTCATCTACTTCGCCGCGCACATGATCACCAACGTGGACGAGGAGGCCCGCCACCGCGACCTCCCGAGCCTCCAGGCCCGCCACGAGGCCTACATCAAACAGCTCGAGAAGAACCGGGACTCGGAGATCGAGGCCCGCCTGGCCAAGCTGGAGGAGGACCTGGCCCAGCTCGAGTCCGAGGGTGCCAAGGCCGACATCAAACGCAAGGTCTCCGACGGTGCGCAGAAGGAGGCGGGGCAGCTCCGCAACCAGTACCAGCGCCGGATCGACCGCGCCCAGGCGGTGTGGGACCGGTTCAAGTCGCTGAAGGTCCAGGACCTGGAGGGCGACGAGATCCTCTACCGGGACATGAAGCAGCGCTACGGCAAGTACTTCACCGGCTACATGGGTGCCGAGGCCATCAAGAAGCGTCTCGAGACCTTCGACCTGCAGGCCGAGGCCGAGAAGCTGCGTGAGACCATCGCCAACGGCAAGGGCCAGCGCAAGACCCGTGCCCTGAAGCGCCTGAAGGTGGTCGCCGCCTTCCTGAGCGGCAACAACAACCCTGCCGGGATGGTGCTCGACGCCGTTCCCGTCATCCCGCCGGACCTGCGTCCCATGGTGCAGCTCGACGGCGGCCGGTTCGCCACCTCGGATCTCAACGACCTCTACCGGCGCGTCATCAACCGCAACAACCGGCTGAAGCGTCTCCTCGACCTCGGCGCCCCCGAGATCATCGTCAACAACGAGAAGCGCATGCTCCAGGAGGCCGTCGACTCGCTGTTCGACAACGGGCGCCGCGGCCGCCCCGTCACCGGGCCGGGCAACCGTCCGCTGAAGTCGATCTCGGACATGCTGAAGGGCAAGCAGGGCCGGTTCCGCCAGAACCTGCTCGGCAAGCGCG
>CALCKT010000065.1 GCA_937965785.1 uncultured Propionibacteriaceae bacterium
ACGGCCCTGGGTGCGAGATCCGCCACGCGCGCCACCACGGCGGCCCCCGCTCCCCTGCGGGGTGGATCGAGGACGACCAGATCGACCCCGGGCGGGAGCCGGCGAAGCGCCTTCGTCAACGACAGCGCCAGGAAACGCCCCCGGGGTACGTTGACGCGGGCATTCGCAGCGGCCTCCCGGTCCAGCTCCACCCCGAAAACCTCGGCCCCGGCGTGGTCCAGACCCGCGGCGAACAACCCCGAACCGCAGTAGAGGTCGAGCGCCAGATCCCCCGGTCTGGGTCTGAGCCCTTCCATGACGGCGTCGAGCAGGGTTTCGGCCGCCCGGGGATGCACCTGCCAGAAACCGGAGGCCGCCACCTGGAAGGAGAACTTTCCCGCCTTCTCACGGACCCGGGGTGGACCGATCAGGAGTTTTCCATCGGCGAGCACGCTTACCGTGTTCGCCGCGCGAACCACGCTGAGGGATTCCACTCCTTCCGTGAGTTCGTTCAACTGAGCCGGGAACGGGCCGGGCGCAGCGGCGAGACATCCCGCCTCGGGCAGTGGAACCACCTCGTGTGACCGCCGCCCGCGTAGCCCCACGCGACCATCGCTGACCGCGTACCTCATCCGGGTGCGCCAGTTGACCGTAGGCTGGACGGCCTCCACCCGCCCGGTCCAGGTGATCCCCGCCAGTCGGGACAGCTGCTCCGCGACGACGGCCGTCTTGAGGTCGAGCTGGAGCTCGGGACTGGCGTGCTGCCAGTCGCAGCCACCGCACTGCTCGGCGATCGGGCACGGGGGCTCCACCCGTCCCGGGGAGGCCTTGAGCACCCGGATCACGCGCCCCCGGTCGAACCGGTTGCCCTTCTCGGTGATCTCGACGACCACCCGTTCCCCGGGCAGCCCTCCCGTGACGAAGATCACCTTGCCGTCGAAGCGCCCAACGACCACACCGCCGTGGGCCACCCGTTCGAGTTCGACCTCGATCATCTGGTGCCCTGTCTGGTCTCGCGCCGCCGTGAACTGCTGAGCTGGTAGGGCACCGAGATCACCATCACCCCACTCATGTAGTGCAACCTGGTGCGGATCAGCAGGGTGGTCTGGTTGTGGAGCAGCCGCTCCCACCAGTTCCCCACCACGTAGTCAGGAATGTAGACGGCCACCACGTCCCTGGGGTTCTCGGTGCGCATATCGGCCACATAGCGGATGAAGGGCTGGGTGATCTCCCGGTAGGGGGATGCGATCACGCGCAACGGAATGCCGAAGTCCTCCTTCCGCCACGCCTCCATGAGTTCGCGCGCCTCCTCGTCGTCGACGGAGATCGTCACCCCCATCAGGGAGGTGGCACGGCCCGCTTTCGCGTAGGCGATGGCCTTCGCGGTGGGCAGGTTCACCTGCTGCACCAGCACCACCGCCCGGACCCGGCTCGGCAGGGCCCGGTCGGATCCGGGGCGGAGGGCCAGCTCGTCCTTGACCTGGTCGTAGTGCCTGCGGATCAGGACCATCAGCAGGTACATCAATCCCATGGCGACCAGGGCGAGGTAGGCGCCGTGGGTGAACTTGGAGATGAGCACGACCAACAGCACCAAGGCTGTCATTCCCGCGCCGAGGAGGTTGATCACGCGGGATCGCTGCATGCGCCGCCTTTCGCCCCGGTCCTTCTCGACGCGGAGAGCGCGGTTCCAGTGCAGCACCATCCCGGTCTGTCCAACGGTGAAGGAGATGAAAACCCCGACCACGTAGAGCTGGATCAGGGCCGTCACGGAGGCGTTGAAACCCCAGATGAGGGCGATGGCCGCCACGGCCAGCAGCACGATCCCGTTGGAATAGGCCAACCGGTCGCCGCGGGTGTGGAGCTGCCGGGGCAGATAACCGTCCTTGGCGAGGATCGAGGCCAGGCTCGGGAAACCGTTGAACGCGGTGTTCGCGGCCAGGAACAGGATCGACAGGGTGGCGATGATGACCACGTAGAAACCCGGGATGAACCAGTCACCGAAGACCGTACGCGCGAGCTGTCCCGTCACGGTCACCGCCGCGGTGTGGATGGTCGAGCCGTCCGGGGCCAGGTAGTGGGTTCCGGTCAGTTCGTCGATCAGGTGCACGCGGGTCAGGTTGGCCAGCAGGACGATCCCGACGAGCATGGTCCCCGCGATCAACCCGAGCAGCCCGAGCACCGAGGCGGCGTTGCGGCTCTTGGGAGGGCGGAAAGACGGCACACCGTTGGCCACGGCCTCCACCCCGGTCAGCGCGGCGCAGCCCGATGAGAAGGCCCGGGTGATGATCGCGACCAGCACCCACCCGAAGGCGTGATCGGCGCCCTGGGTGCCGATCACGGTCAGGTCGGAGGTCTCGCTCCTCAGCGAATGCCCCAGGACCAGGATCCGGAAGAATCCGATGGCGAGCATCAAAAGCATTGAGAACATGAAGACGTAGGTGGGCCAGGCCAGCACTCCCCCGGAGTCCCTGACACCCCGCAGGTTCATCAGGGCCAGGACGACGATCACCCCGACCGCGATGGGTACCTCGTGGCCGTCTATCCCGGGGAACATCGCCTTCGCGTTGAGCACACCGGCGGAAACCGAGACGGCGACCGTCAACACGTAGTCGACCAGCAGCGCCGAGGCCACGGTCAGCCCTGCGTGCCTGCCCAGGTTCGATGCGGCGACCTCGTAGTCCCCGCCACCGGTCGGATAGGCACGGACGGTCTGCCGGTAGGACATCACCACCACCGCGATCACGACCCCGACCGCGAGCCCGATCTGCCACGAGAACAGGTATCCGGTCATCCCGGCCAGGGACAGGGTGATCAGGATCTCGTCGGGCGCATAGGCGACCGAACTCAGCGCATCCGAGGCGAACACTGGCAGCGCGAGCCGTTTCGGGAGAAGCGTTTCCCCCAGCTGTGCGCTGGCCAGGCGGCGGCCGACGAACACACGTTTCAGCGCCTGATAGATGTTCACGAAGCCCTACGGTAGACCCATGGCAGGGTGATTGCGATACCGTCGGATCTGCGTCCGGGAGCCGCCGGACCGGGAGGGAGACGCAAATGCACATCGTGATCATGGGTTGTGGTCGCGTCGGTTCCATGCTGGCCCGGGGCCTCGAGAAACGAGGCCATTCGGTGGCGGTGATCGATGTCAACGTGGATTCGTTCCGTCGGCTCGGGACCGATTTCCAGGGGACCACGGTCAGCGGGGTGGGTTTCGACCGGGAGGTGCTGGAGGCCGCCGACATCCGGCACGCCGACGGTTTCGCGGCCGTTTCCAGCGGCGACAATTCCAACATCCTGGCGGCCCGGGTGGTTCGCGAGCAGTACGGGGTGGACAACGTGGTGGCCCGCATCTACGACCAGGGCAGGGCAGCCGTCTACGAGAGGCTGGGCATTCCCACCGTGGCCACCGTCCGCTGGACCGTGGGCCAGGTGATGCGCAGGCTGCTGCCCGAGGGCAGCGAACCCGTGTGGCGGGACCCCTCGGGGACCGTGCGGCTGCTCCAGATCTACGTCCACTCGGCCTGGGTGGGCAAACGCATCAGGGACCTGTCCGCGGCGGCCCAGGTCCCGATACCGTTCGTCTCCCGCACGGGACGCGGCATCGTTCCGGACTCCCAGACCGTTTTCCAGGACGGTGACCTGATTTTCGTCGCCTGCGAGGCCGAGAGAACCGACGCCGTCGAGTCCCTGTTCGCCGCTCCCCCGACCCGTTCTCGAAATCTGTGAGGAATCGCCATGCGAGTAGCCATCGCCGGAGCCGGCAACGTCGGCCGGTCCATCGCCCGTGAACTGATCAGCAACGGCCACCAGGTGCTCCTGATGGAGAAGGACCCGATGGCGATCAATCCCGATTCCGTGCCCGGGGCGGAATGGTTCCAGGCGGACGCCTGCGAGCTCCAGACCTTGGAGGAGGCCGAGCTGGAGAACTGCGACGTGGCGATCGCGGCCAGCGGGGATGACAAGGTGAACCTGGTGCACTCGCTGTTGGCGAAAACGGAGTTCGGGGTGCCCCGCACGGTGGCGCGCATCAACCATCCGGGCAACGAATGGCTCTTCGACGAGGCCTGGGGGGTGGATGTCGCGGTCTCCACTCCCCGCATCATGTCGGCCCTGGTGGAGGAGGCCGTCGCGACCGGTGACCTGGTGAGGCTGTTCACCTTCACCAAGTCCTCGACGAACCTCTCCGAGATCCGGTTGCCCCGGCAGAGCCCCTTCGTCGGGCGCCGGATCCGTGATCTGGAGCTGCCCCGCGAGGTGGTCCTGGTGGCGATCATCCGTGACGGCATCCCGCTGGTTCCCGAACGCGACGGTGCCCTCGAGGCCTTGGACGAGATGCTTTTCGTGGTCAGTCAGGATGCGGAGGGCGAGCTCAGCTCGATGTTCACCTCCGCCGGCTGACCCGGTGTCAACTGACGACCTCGAATTCGGGGTTGTACATGACACGCCCGTTGTCGCCGGAGGAGATCCGGCCCTGCACGACGAGGTCACACCCGGGCGTGATGCAGTCCAGGCGGCGGCGCCCGGTCCAGTTCAGTTCTATGCTGCCCGTGCCGTCGGTCAGCAGCGCCTCCACGCCGCCCATGTCCAGGCTGGTGACCCAGCGGACGGTGCCCCGCACCTTCACCCTGGAGCGGTCACAGCACTCGGCCAGGGGGCTGGCACCGCAGTCGCGTGACCGCTCCTTCAGGTCCTCGGCCTCCAGTTCCTCTGCCGGGGAAAGGAATCGCCGCAGCCTCCGCATGAAGCCGTGCTGCTGTTCGCCGGTCATTTCTGCTCCAGGTCCGGAATCGTCAGGGGAATGAGGCTGCCCGGCGCGGCCGGGGCGGTTCCTCTGCGGACCACGAGATTGCCGAAGCACTCGAGAAGCGCGATGCTCGCGTCCTCGTTGTCCGGTTCGAGGGCGGCGCGCCCGAAGACGATTCCGCGCAACACCCATCCGGGCCCCCCTACCAGCCAGGTACGGGAAATATGGGTTCCGCGCCTGCCCTGGGCGTCGGTGACGGGCTGCTGGCGGCGCAACTCCACCCCGAAGGGGCCCTCCAGGAGGGTGACCTCTCCGCCCTCCTTCTCGGTGGCCGCCGCGATCTCCTCGCGGATCTCGGCGAGCATCGAGGTGCGCCTCGGACCTGCGAACAGCGCGACCTCCATGGCCGAGGCACCATCCCCCACCAGGAAGGACTGGACCTGCTGCCGGGGTTCGTCCACCTGGAGCTGCAACTGCATCGCCTCGAACGGGGTGACCACGAGCGCCCCGAGGTCTATCCGCTGGACGTCGTCCTCGTCCAGGTCCACCTCGTCGATGTCGAAGGGGCCCTCGTCGCGGTCGAACATCTCGTCGATCTCGGCCCACTTCTCCTCGTCGGTCATCTCTTCGACGATCTCCTCGTCGTCATCGGTCTCCTCGACCGTTTCCTCATCGGTGGTCTCCTCGACCGTTTCCTCATCGGTGGGTTTCATGCTGCTCCCTTGTGGATTCACTGTTGTCCGGTTGAACCATAACCGCCCCGGCCGCGCTCCGTCTCATCGATTTCGGAGACCGGAGTGAACTGGGCGGAAATGAAGGGGACGACCACCAGTTGGGCCACCCGTTCGCCCTCCTGCAGCTCCACGGCGGTCCTCGTATCGAGGTTGATCAGGCAGATGCGGATCTCGCCGCGGTAACCGGAATCGATGATGCCGGGGCTGTTGACGATCCCGAGGCCACACCTCGCGGCCAACCCGGATCTGGGCGTCACCATCCCGACGGTGCCCGCAGGAAGAGCGATGCGCACCCCGGTGCCGACCAGCCTTCGCTCCCCCGGTTGGAGGGTGACGGCCTCGGTGATGCGCAGGTCGGCGCCTGCATCCCCCGCCCTGGCATAGGCCGGCAGGTGTTCTGGGGCATCCACGACCACTGGTATCTCAGACACCCGGTCAATCTAGCGCGGCTGCGGCCCATCCGTGACCCGGGACATAATGGGAAGCCCGAGAAACATCGAAAGGACCTTGCCATGGCCGTTGAGGAAAAGATTCTGTGGAAGATCTACGCGGGCGTGCTCGGCGCGGCCACCACTCTTCTGGCCCAGAAAGTCGTGACGAAGGCGTGGGAAGCGGCCACGGGAGACGTCCCCCCGGATCCGAACGATCCCGACACCCCGATGATCCAGGCGCTCATCTGGGCCCTGTGCAGTGGGCTCGGCGTGGGCATGGCCCAACTCACCATGAACCGTTACATGCAGCGCCGCTGGTTCTCGAACACCGGCCGCAGGAGTCCGGGTCGGCTGCGCAACAAGATGGATATGTGATTCGGGTCACACGCAGTCGACGCAGTACTTGAGATCGCCCTTGGTCTCGGCCAACTGGCTCTGGGATTTGACGAGGAAGCAGGATGCGCAGGTGAACTCGTTCGACTGCCGGGGCAGTACCCGCACCGTGAGTTCCTCGTGGGACAGGTCGGCTCCCGGCAGTTCGAACGACTCGGCCGCCTCGACCTCGTCCTCGTCGACCTTTCCGGAGTTCTTGTCGTTTCGGCGTGTCTTGAGTTCCTCGAGCGAATCCTCGCTCATCTCCTCGTCGCTCTTGCGTGGTGCGTCGTAGTCGGTGGCCATGTCCGTGGTCCCTCCTGGTCTCGCCATCGGTTCGTCCCGAAATTAATCGGGGCTATGTGTACCACATCCTGAGCCTGGCGCAAGTCCCGGGTTCCGGTGGTGTCGGCTGGTAGGTTGTTCAACCAGACACAAGGGGAGTTTGCATGGACAGCGCATTGAGCCCGCGGGAGATCCAATCCCGCATCCGTGGAGGGGCCACGCTCACCGAGGTGGCCACGGAAGCCGGTGTGGATCCGGCACGGATCGAGGGTTTCGCCCTTCCTGTGTTCGCGGAGCGCGAGCACATGACCAGCACCGCCTTGGAATGCGCGGTCAGGCGCCGCGGTGATGGTTCGGGGCATCGCCGCCTGCAGGAACTCATCTCCACCCGTCTCCAGGCCCGGGGGATCGATTCGGAGGACATCGCCTGGGATTCCTGGCGGGAACCCGACCGCAAGTGGCGCCTGGTGGGGGTGTTGGAGAGCCACGAACGGCGGGCCGAGTTCATCTTCGATCCCCGCGGCCGCTTCACCATCGCAGACAACCCGGACGCGCGGTGGATGATCGGCGAGGAACTGCCCGGCGGCAAGGACCCCGACAACGAGAACACCGTGGATTTCGATGACGAGTTCGCGCTGGTGCGCGCAACCGCGCAACCAACCACTCCCCCTCCTCTCCCGGGCGACGACGTCCCCAGCGGCAACTTCGACGAGGGCCCGGCGACCTCCGAGCTCGACGATCTCTACGACATGCTGAGCGGCGTGAGTGAGGACTCGGTGCGGATCTACGTGGCCATGGACGACGAGTCCGCTGAGGAGGACACCCCGCAGGAACAGAGCGGGCAGGGGGACTCCGAGGAGACCGAGGTGATCGACGAGTTCACGGGGATACCGGAAGCCGATGCCGCCGATACCGTCGAGACGTCCCTGATCGGATCGGCCCAGGACCCCTTGGTCGAGGCCGACACCGAGGACACCGCGCCGCAACCCAGACCACGGCACCGCCGCAGGGCCCGCGTCCCGAGCTGGGACGAGATCCTGTTCGGCGGCCCGTCCCACTGAACCTCGTCATTCCCCGAAGGGCAGGGGATCCTCACCCAGGGTGGCGCGGGCCCGGGTCGCGGTCATGCGGCGCCGGTGATGGGCCCGGCAGAGCACCTCGTAGCGGACATCCCCCGTCTCGGTGTCCCCCACCACAACCTGGGAACCCTCCGTGACCATCAGGCCGTCGACGGTACGGGCGTTGTGGGTGCCCTTCGCCCCGCACCAGCACAATGGGCCGATGGGGAGGGTCTCCACCCGGTCGGCCAGCTCCACCAGCCGCTGCGACCCGGGAAACAGCCTGGTCCTGAAGTCCGCGAGGATCCCGAAGGTGTAGACGTCGATCTGCAGTTCGTCCACGATCCGGGCGAGCTGCTCCACCTGTTCCCCTGTGTAGAACTGCGCCTCGTCGCAGACGAGATAGTCGACCCGTCTGCCCGCCACCAGCTGGGCTATGACGTGGGCCCAGAAGTCGAACCCCTCGTCCACCTCGGTGGCCGGCGCCTCGAGCCCCAGCCGGGAGGAGATCCGCGCCTCGCCCGAGCGATCCCGGGAAGTGAAGATCCGGCCCTGTCTGCCGTGCGTGGACTGGGTGTGGTCGAACTGCAGGGCGAGGGTCGACTTTCCGCAGTCCATGGGACCGGTGTGAAAGACGAGTTCAGGCACTCATGGCTCCGATCAGTTCCTCGTAGATGGAAACGTAGGCCTCAGCGGTGTGCCGAGGGGTCAGTTCTTCGAGCAGGCCCCGGGACGCGGAACGCATCGCGGCACGCCGCCCGGGATCGGCGAGTCTCCGCATCCCGGCCGCCAGGGAGTTTATATCCGGTTCGGTCAGCAGCGCGGACTCCGGTGAGGTGGCCACGGTCAGGCGGTCGTCGCAGTAGAGGATCGGGAGCCCCGCCGCCACGGCCTCGGAGAGCACCAGCGCCTGGGAGTCGAACCGGTGGCTCGTCAACACGAACACATCGGAGTTGACCAGTTCGTAGGCGATCGCGTCCAAGGAACGCAGATGCCCCCGGAAGTCGATGTTGTTGGCGCCTGCGGCCAGCATCCTGAGCAGGGGACGTTGATCGCCGTCCCCGACGATCACCAGTTCCGAACCCGGTATGTCGGCACGCCGGAATGCCCGCACCAGCACGTCCAGGCGTTTCTCCTTCGCCAGCCGCCCGACCGTCGTGAACCGTACCGTCTTGTCGGCCCTTTCCCGGCGGGCGTGGGAGATGGCCTCCAGCATGCCCCGACCGACACCGGTGGGAACCACATACCCGGGTACCCGGTGGGTGGCCGCCGTCTCCACCAGGTCCTTCATGAAGGGACTGGGAACGGTCCAGGCGTCGACCTTGCCAGCGATGTCGGCGAAGGAGGCCCAGTCCATCCGGGCCGCCAGCCCGCCGGGTTCCTGGGCCCTGGACACCAGCCGGGAGCGACTGGAGGCCCGCCCCGCCGCTCTGGTCAGCAACGGATTGATCAGGAACTGGTAGAGCCAGGTGCCGAAGATGGCGGCCTTGACGGTCTGGTGGGTGCCCGCGACATTGGCGTGAAAGGTGTGGAGGTGTGGGATGCCCTGGAGTCTCGCGATCCTGGCGCCGAGTATCAGGGCCCCCCGTTCGGTTTGCGTGTGCACCACGTCGAAGCGCGCGCATTTCGTGATCAACCGGGCGCGGCGTTCCGAGTTGTGCAGGATGCTCAGGTGCGCGGGAAGGCCCTCGACGTAGATGGTCGGGCACTCGATGACGCGACAGCTCCTGGGTTTCTCCAGGTGCCGGTCTGGGGCTATCAGGCTCACCCGGTGTCCCAGCTCCGTCAGTTCCTGGATCTGGGTCTCGACGGAGCGGCCGATTCCACCGGAGGAGGGGAAGAAATCGTCTATCAGCAGCGCGATGTGCATCATTGCGGCCCGAAGGTGAAAAGCGGTACGTACATCTCGGCTGCGGTCAGGGAGCCGTGCTGGCCATGGAGCCCGAACTCCTTCGGGAGGCTCCGGGTGTGGATGGCCCAGTCGCCTTGCATGACGACGAGCACATCGCCGATGCGGGAACGGACCCGGTCGGTCACGGCACCGAACCACCCCGCCTCGATCGCGTCGTCGCGCAGCCACACTTCTGCCCGTTCCCCCAGCTCCGCGGCCCAGGCCTTGGCGAGCCGGTCGGGTCGCGGGTCGTAGAGTTGCCTGAGTCTTGGTTCTCCCCCCACCCGCCAGGCCCCCGTCATTCCCGGGTGGTCCTCGATCGTGATCTGGTGCTGTTTGGGGACGTTGACCATGCCGTGGTCGCCGGTGACCAGCAGACACGTGTCGTCCGGAAGCGCCGCCAGCAGGCCCGTGACGAGTTCCTCCGCCCGGACCAGCGAGTCCAGCCACTGCCAGCTCCCAACCCCGTGGGCGTGCCCGCTGTGGTCGAGGCCGCGTTCGTAGGCGTAGACCACCTCGTGGTCGCGCAGGGCCCCGGTTACCAGATCGATGAATGCCCGGTGGTCGCCCTCGGTTTTCACCCCGAGGTGTTCGGACCCGCCAAAGGCCAGCCTCTGGAGTCCGCTGTCCTTGAACCGGGCGAGACTGACGCAGCCGCTGGTGATCCCCCGGGAACGCATCCGCTGGTAGAACGTCGGTTCGCAGGCGAAGCTCTCGACATCGGCGGGGCCGCCCGCCCACGTCAGGGCGTTCACCACGCAGCTGCGATCCGGGTCCAGAAAGGAGTAGCCGACCACCCCGTGGCTTCCGGGAGCGGAACCGCAACCGATGCTGGTGAGGGATGTCGCGGTGGTCGAGGGCACCGCGCAGGTCAGGCGAATGGCCTTTTCCAGTCCCGGGGCGAACAGATCGCTGTCGTGGCTGTGTTCGGCGACGGGAAACCAGCCGAGACCGTCGATCAGCAGGATGACGTACCGCGCCGCCCGCGGCACGTCGATCAGCGGGGTCTCCCCCAGCAACCGGGCCGCGACGCTGGGCAGCAGATTGTTCAGGCAGGCACCCTCGTAGTCGGGCAGCACGAGACCGCTCATCCGACGTGCTCCTGCAGCAGGGAACCGAATGTCATGAGCTTTTCGACGCTCTGCCATCCGTCACCCGCGGGGCTCATCCGGACGGTCAGGTCGTTCGGGACCGACATTCCGGTCCATCCGTGTTCCGCCTCGCACTGCGGGTCCTCGCAGGTCGCGGGGCCGATGTCCAGCCGGGAGGCGGCCCCCCACGCCAGGGTCAGCCAGGCCTCGACGAGCTGCGATCCGTTGGAGGGGTACTTCTCGGGGTGGTGCACCGAACGGGTCACCACGACGGAGTGAACGGCCCTGAGGGCGACCACCTCCGCGCTGGTTATGGCGCGATCCGGGTAGCCGGCGTCCTGCTCGTCGGTGTGGCTGATTATCAGCTGCTTGTCGGTGAGCACGAGCGCAGTGAGGTGCCGCTGCAGATCGCCCGTTGCGAAACTGGCCTCGTGGTGCACGAGGTAGCCGAGCATCCTCTGCCGCCCCAACGCCCCGGAGATGCTCGCCCAGACGAGTTCGGGGAAGAACCGGCAGTCCTCCACCTCTTTCTTGAGTGCGGCGACCTTGGAGGCCTCGGGGGACAGCTGAATCACCCGGCCATTCTTCCACTAAATTGAGACACCATGAAGTCCAGGCCCTTCTTCGCCGCCCGCCTCGAGGATCGCCTGAACCGGGTGTTGAACCGTTTCCTGTTGCGCCGCGGCTGGCAGGAATGCATCACCTCGTACACCGGTTTCGGTACCACCAGACAGGTTCGTGTCCTCGCGCGGATCGTGTTGCGACCCCCGAAGGACGCGGGAATCGTGCAAGCGGCAACCGACCTGCTGCATCGTCGCGGATGGCGCAATTTCATCGCCGCCGCGAAGGTGACCTCCAGGGCCGAGATCGTGATCGGGGATCTCAGGGTCCCGGTGCAGGCGGACCGGGGCGGCTACATAGATGTCAGGATCCGCGACCACGGCCTGCCGGTCGGATGGCACCAGGTGCTCATCGAGGGCGCCGGTGGGGCCTCGAACTGGGCTCCGGTCCAGGTGATCGACGAGAACCAGACCTTCGGGATCGTCTCGGACATCGACGACACCATCCTGTCCACCTGGCTTCCCCGCCCCATGGTCGCGGCCTGGAACTCCCTGGTGCTGACCGAACAGGCCAGGCAGGCCGTCCCGGGCATGTCGCGTCTGTTCCAGGAGCTGATCGCCGCCCATCCGGGCGCGCCTCTCATCTTCGTCTCGACGGGGGCCTGGAACACCTACCCCATGGTCACACGCTTCCTGAAACGCCACGGTTTCCCCCGAGGCGCGCTGCTGCTGACCGACTGGGGACCGACCAACACCGGCTGGTTCCGAAGCGGAGCCCACCACAAACGCACCTGCCTGCGGGAACTCGCCCGGGACCTGCCCAACATCCGCTGGCTGCTGGTCGGCGACGACGGCCAGCACGACCCGGACCTGTACGCCGAGTTCGCCAGCCTCCAACCCGACCACGTGGCCGCCCGTGCGATCCGCCAGCTCACCCCCGGCGAACACGCCCTGGCCCACGGCACCCTGACAGAGACCCCGGACATCTGGGAGTGGACCCCGGACCTGGCCCCGGAGGTCCGTGCATCCGACGGGGATGGACTTGCCGATAAGCTACGCCCGTTGATCCGGCTAGAGGAGATCTGAACCAGCCCATGGCCAATACCACCGAGGAGTTCGAGGAACACATCCTGGATGTCGACGTCACCGAGGAAATGGAGACCAGCTTCCTCGAGTACGCCTACTCCGTCATCTACGCCCGTGCCCTGCCGGATGCGCGCGACGGCCTGAAACCCGTCCAGCGGCGCATCCTGTTCTCGATGGACGACATGGGCATCAGACCAGAGAAGGGACACGTGAAGTGCGCCCGCGTGGTCGGTCAGGTGATGGGTGTGCTGCACCCGCACGGCGACAGCGCCATCTACGACGCCCTGGTGCGCATGGCACAGCCGTGGGCGATGCGGCTGCCCCTGATCGACGGTCACGGCAACTTCGGATCGCTCGATGCGGGACCGGCCGCGATGCGTTACACCGAGTGCCGGATGGCACATCCCGCGGTGGCGATGACCGCTGGCCTGGACGAGGACGTCGTCGATTTCAGGCCGAACTACGACGGCAAGGACACCGAACCCGAGGTGTTGCCCGCGGCCCTGCCGAACCTCCTGGTCAACGGGGCCTCGGGGATCGCGGTGGGAATGGCCACCAACATCGCCCCGCACAACCTCCGGGAGGTGGTCTCCGCGCTGAAGGCGCTCCTGAGCAACCGGGAGATCCCCTTGGAGGAGCTGATGCGGCACCTGCCCGGCCCCGACTTCCCCAGCGGGGGACGGATAATCGGTCTCGACGGCATCCGCGACGCCTATGCCACCGGACGTGGCTCCTTCAAGGTGAGGGCCAGGGCCAGCATCGAACGGGTCTCGGCGCGCCGCCGCGGCATCGTCATCACCGAACTGCCCTACCTGGTCGGTCCGGAAAGGATCATCGAACAGATCAAGAAGGGCATCGACTCGCGCAAGCTGGTCGGCGTCGCCGGGGTGAAGGACCTGACCGATCTGGCCAACGGCACCAGGCTGGTGGTGGAGGTCAAGAACGGCATCAACCCCGAGGCCCTGCTGGAGCAGCTCTACCGGGTGACGAAACTGGAGGACACCTTCGCCATCAACGCGGTGGCGCTCGTGGAGGGGCAGCCGCGGACCCTCACCCTGAAGCAGCTGCTGGAGGTCTATCTGGATCACCGGCTCCAGGTGACGATCCGCCGCACCCAGCACCGCCTCGGCAAGGCCCGGGAACGGCTGCACCTGGTCAAAGGGCTGCTGCTGGCCATCGTCGACATCGACGAGGTCATAGCCATCGTTCGTTCCAGCGAGGACGCGGCCGAGGCCCGCACCCGGTTGATGGGTGCCTTCGACCTGGACGAGGTGCAGGCGAACCACATCCTGGACATGCAGCTGCGTCGCCTGACGAAGTACTCCACGCTGGAGTTGAACGCGGAGGCCGACGAACTGGCCGCCCGCATCGAGGAGTTGCAGCGCATCCTGGACGACGACACGGTCCTGAACACCTTGGTGGCTTCGGAACTCGACGAGGTGGCCGAGCGGTTCGGAACCCCCCGCAGGACGGTGCTGCTGGCCTCCGACGGCGTGGTCAGGTCGGCGGCTCCCCTGGAGGTTCCCGACGAGCCGTGCTGGGTGCTGTTGTCCACCACGGGACGCGCGGCCCGCACCGATTCCGCCGCTCCCCTGCCGGTGACGGGTCCCAGGGCCGCCCACGACGTGATCGCTGCCGCGATCAAGGTCACCTCCCACGCCGAGTTCGGGGTGATCACCAACACGGGACGCCTGCTGCGGGCCAGGGCCATCGAACTTCCCACCGTGCCGCTGACCGCCACGGCACCGAACCTGCAGGGCGGTTCCGAGTCGCGGGAACTGTGGCCCCTGGAGCAGGGAGAACGGGTGGTCGGTCTGACCTCCCTCGACCCCGAGGGGCCGGGCCTGGCCCTGGGGACGCTGCGGGGTGTGGTCAAACGGGTCAACCCCGAGGTGATCGGGAAGGATTCGTGGGACGTGATCCGCCTCGAGGAGGGCGACGAGGTCGTGGGCGCGGTGGAGCTGACCTCCCCGAACCTGGCGTTCATCACCTCGGATGCGCAGCTGCTGCACTTCTCCGCCGACCTGGTGCGTCCCCAGGGGCGTCTGGGCGGCGGCGTCGCCGGGGTGAAGCTTTCAGCGGACGCGCAGGTGTTGTTCTTCGGCGGGGTCGATCCCGCAACGGATCTCGTGGTCACGATCGCGGGGGCGCCGGATTCGTTGTTCGGACACACCACGGGTGGCGCCAAGGTCACCCCGCTGGCCGAGTACCCGACCAAGGGCAGAGCCACCGGCGGGGTCAGGTGCCAGCGTTTCCTGAAGGGAGAAACGGCTCTCATAGCCGCCGCAATCGGCGGGTTCGTGACCGCCGCGGCCTCGGATGGCACACCGGTTCCCCTGCCGGAACCCACGCCGAAACGTGACGGTTCCGGTGTCTCCCTGAAGGGTGCGGCCGAGGCGCTCGGGGCCCGGCGCACCCCTGAAGTGATTGAGTTGATCCCATGAGTTTCGACGACCTGCTCTCCGCCAACCGAAGCTACGCGGAAAACTTCTCCCGGAAGGGAGTCGACGGCATCGCCCACGCGGGGGTCGCGATCGTCACATGCATGGATTCACGCATCGACCCGTTGCCGATGGTCGGTCTCGGTCCCGGTGACGCCAAAATCCTTCGCTCCCCCGGCGGTTGGGTGGCTCCCTGGACCATGACGGGCCTGGTGCTGGCCGTCCAGCTGCTCCACGTCGACCGGATCATGCTCATCCCCCACACCCGCTGCGCCATGGCGGGAACCGACGAGGCGCTGCACCAGTCGATCGCGGAACGCAACGGCATGGACGCCACCTGGTTGAGTTTCGGTGCCAGCCCGGACCAGATGAACCGTTTGAAACAGGACGTCTCCGCCGTGCTGGCCCATCCCCTGATAAAGAACCAGGCCAAGGTCGGGGGTTTCATGTACGACGTGGACACTGGTCTGCTGGAGCAGATCCTCTGAGAGACCTGTCACCGTCCCATGGTGTCGCGAGAACCTCGGAAGGGATGTGAGGGCCTTGCCCAGACCAACATCCAGGAATGAGCTGGTTCAACTCGCGGCGACGAAGTTCGACGAACTGTGCGCGCTGTGCGATTCGATGACCGAGCATGAACGAGCTGCTTCGTTCGACTTCAGCGGCGAAACCAGCAGGAAAGAGGCTCATTGGCGGCGCGACAAGAACATTCGGGACGTCCTGACGCACCTGCACGAATGGCATCAGCTCCTGCTGACCTGGGTGAGGGACAACAGGAGCGGACGGCCGAGACCGTTCCTGCCGGAGCCATACAACTGGAGGACCTACGGCCAGTTGAACGAAGAGTTCTGGCGCCGGCATCAGGCGACCACGACCGAGGAGTCCGAACGGCTCGTGCGTTCCTCCCACGAACAGGTGATGGCCTTGATCAATTCCTTCAGTGACGCCGAGTTGTTCGAGAAGGGCCGGTTCGGCTGGACGGGAACGACGACGCTGGGTTCCTACTGCGCATCCGCGACATCGAGCCATTACGACTGGGCGATGAAGAAGATCCGCGCTCATCTCAAGAAATTGCGCTCCGCTCCCCGGCCCTAGGTGCGGTGTCGTTCCAGGTGCCCCAAGGCTCGTTCACGGCCATTCTCAGGTCCGCCCCGGCCAAGGGCCTCGGCGATTGAGGGGCGGCTCGTGAACAAAGCCCTCCTCAGACATCTATGCGGTCGGATTCCAGCGCGTAGGCGCCCGCGACGATGAACTCCTTGCGCGGCGCCACGTCGTTTCCCATCAGCATCTCGAAGACGGCCTCCGCCCGTTCCGCGTCATCCACGGTCAGACGCCTCAGGGTGCGACGCCTGGGGTCCATGGTGGTCTCCGCCAGCTGGTGGGCGTCCATCTCACCCAGCCCCTTGTAGCGCTGCGGTTCCTTGAACCGCACCCCTTTCTTCGTCAACTCCGCGGCTTTCCGCTGGTACTCACCGTCGGTGTAGGTGTAGATGTATTTCTCCATTCCCCGCTTCGGGTTGATCAGTTCGAAACGGTGCAGCGGAGGAACCGCTGAGTAGACCCGGCCCGCTTCCACGAGGGGACGCATGTAGCGGAAGAACAGTGTGGCGAGCAGGCAGCGGATGTGGGCCCCGTCGGAGTCGGCGTCCGCCATGAAGATGACCTTGCCGTAGCGCGCCGCATCCACCTCGAAGGTACGTCCCGAGCCGGCACCGACCACCTGGATGATGGCCGCGCACTCGGCATTCTTGAGCATGTCGCCGACGGATGCCTTCTGCACGTTCAGGATCTTTCCGCGAATCGGCAGCAGCGCCTGGAACTCGGAGTTGCGTGCCGTGTTCGCGGTGCCCAGCGCGGAGTCGCCCTCGACGATGAACAGCTCGCTCAGTTCGCCGTCGGCGCTGCGGCAGTCCTTCAGTTTCGGTGGCAGCGACGACGACTCGAGGGCGTTCTTCCGGCGCTGGTTCTCGCGGTGCGCCCGGGCCTGGATGCGGGTCCGGGAGGCGTTCACCACCTTCTCCATGAGGGTTCGCGCCACCTGCTTGGTAGCCGCCTTGGAGCTGGTCAGGAAGTCCGTGAGCTCGTTCTCGACGATGCGCGCCACCAGGCGCTGCACGGGAGGGGTGCCCAGCACCTCCTTGGTCTGGCCCTCGAACTGCGGCTCCGCGAGCCGGACGGTGACCACCGCGGTCAGTCCCTCCAGGCAGTCGTCCTTGACTATCTCATCGCCGTTCTTCAGCAGCCGGGTCCCTTCGAGGGCCTTGGTGAAGGCCCTGACCACGCCACGTTCGAAACCGGAGACGTGGGTGCCGCCCTTGGGGGTGGCGATGATGTTGACGAAGGAACGCACCTGGGTGTCGTATCCGGTGCCCCAGCGGGCGGCGATGTCGACCTCGAGGCTACGTTCCACGTCGGTGGCGGTCATCGCCCCGGCCTCGTCGAGCATCGGCACGGTCTCGGTGAACGAGTCGCGACCGGAGATGCGCAGCACATCCGTCAACGGGGCGTCCTTCGCCAGGAAATCCGCGAACTCCGTTATGCCTCCCTCGTGGAGGAAGGCCTCGGTGTCGGGTTGCCCATCGCGCGCGTCGGTCACCTCCAGACGCAGACCCGGGACGAGGAAGGAGGTCTGGCGTGCCCGGTCGTGCAACTGGGGCAGGGAGAGACCGGCGTCGGCGAGGAAGATCTGTTTGTCGCTCCAGTACCGCACCCGGGTTCCGGTGCGGTTCTTCGGCACCCGCCCGAGTTTCCGCAGACCCGAGGCCGGGGTGAAGGGAGCATCCGGTCCCTCACCGTCGAAGATCCCGGGCACCCCGCGCCGGAAACTCATGGCCCAGGTGGCTCCCTCCCGGTCCACCTCGACATCCAGGCGGGAGCTGAGCGCATTCACCACGGAGGCACCAACCCCGTGGAGCCCGCCGGTCGCGTTGTAGGAGGAGTTCCCGAACTTACCGCCCGCGTGGAGCCGGGTGTAGACCACCTCGACGCCGCTGAGGCCCGTGCGCGGTTCCTTGTCGACGGGGATGCCGCGGGCGTGATCCACGACCTCGACGGAGCCGTCCTCGTGGAGGGTGACCGTGATGCGGTCGCCGAAACCGGAGAGGGCCTCGTCGACGGCGTTGTCTATGATCTCCCACAGGCAGTGCATCAGGCCACGGGTGTCCGTGGAACCGATGTACATGGCCGGGCGTTTGCGCACCGCCTCGAGGCCCTCCAGGACCAGCAGGTTCTTGGCCCCGTAGTCGCGGGGGATGTGGGTGTTGGGGTTCGAGCGCACCGGGACAGGTTACCGGGTACCGGAGGGGCGCGTCAGTGATGTCTGGATGCCGCGCCCCCGGGAACCGGGAATAATTGGAGGGGCGCGCTACGTTGGAGATGGCACAGAGGTAATTCGGAAAGGAAGGGCGAGCATGACCAACACCGCCACTGATCGGACCACCGGCAGCCTCACTGCCATGGACCGGTGCGACCGTTGCGGCGCCCAGGCCTACCTCCGCGTTGAGTTGAGCAGCGGCGGTGAGTTGCTGTTCTGCGCCCATCACGCGAGCAAGCACCGCGAGAAGCTCGCCCAGGTGGCTGCGCGGATCCACGACGAGACGGCGCGCCTCAAGGAATGATTGCCGCCGTGGCGGCCCGGATCAGTTCCGGGCCGGCCACCACCGGTTCGAGGCGGTTGGCCAGGACGTGATGGAAGGCCGTCGCCACCCGTTCCGGCGCCAGGCCGCGGGCCTCGGCCCAGGCCTGCCGGTAGACGGCCAGCTGCAGCGGATCCGCATCCGAATCACCGATTTTCCAGTCGACCACGAGCGCGTCGAAGGCCGGGTCGTCGCTGGGAAAGACCGCATCGATCCGCCCGCGCAGCACCAGCGATTCCCAGCGGAGCAGGAACGGAACCTCGATTCCCAGCGGCGTCAGGTTCGCGAACCTGCTGGCCTCGAAGGCCCGTTTGAGACGTTCCAGTCCGGGTTCCTCCACGCTGGCCCGGAACTCGAGTTCTTCGAAACCGGGGTTGACGGAAAACCGCGCCATCACCCATTCGTGGAACCGCTCCCCCAGCCGCGCGCTGCGTTTCGGTTCCCGCGGCATCCGGCGTGCCAGGCGCTCGGCGAAACCCGCCGGGTTCTTCCGCAGCTCCATGAGCGCGGTGGCCGACAAACCGGCGGGCAGGGTCAGGTCCCGGTTCGTCCTTCGGGTCAGTTGCTCGGTCAGGAAAGCGGCGTCCCGGTCCCACGCCTCGATCCTCTCCCGTTCCGCCGCCGAGGCGACGCCCGACCCCCATACCCAGCCGGTCTCGTCCCCACCTGAGGCGATCACGTCCCCTGCCTGACGGACGAGGGCCGCCGCGCGGGCGGTGGCGACTGCCCGATCCGTGACGGGAACGGGCCAGTCCGCGCTCCGGGTGGCCGTGGGCCGGGGATTCTCCTTCGGGGGAGGCTGCGTGGGGACGGTCCCGTGCAGCGCCGCCGCGTCATCGAAGTAGCGGGATCGGCCGCGTGCCCGTTTGAGCCCGGGTGCCCAGGCGTGGGCCGAGACGACGAGCAGCCGTTTCGCCCTGGTGGCGGCGACATAGGCCAGTCGGTCCTCGGAGAGCCGGTGTTCCTGTTTCAATTCCTCCCGGTAGGCGTCGATGCCCCGTTTGGAGTAGTCGGCGAGCTGGGGGATCGCATCCGCGTCTCCTCTGAGCGGTGCGGGCAGCAGACGGGAGTTCGTGCTCCAGTTCCCCGTCCGATCGGTCCCGGGGAACACCCCCTCCGACAGTGCCGGCAGGTAGACCGTGTGCCATTCCAGTCCCTTGGCCCGGTGGATGGTGAGCAGCTTCACCGAATCGGCTGCGGTCGGGGTGGCCCGTTCCAGCGCGTCCCCGTGTTCCTCCTCGGCATCCAGCCAGGCCAGCAACCCGGCCAGGCTGCCGTCGCCGTCGATGTCGGGGTAGGTGGAGCAGACCGCGATGAACCGCGCAAGCTGGGAGGTGTCCCCACGCACCAGCTGCTCGGCCTCCAGACCGAGCCGGGAGATCACGCGGCGCACCAGCTCTGGGACGGGCTCGTCCAGGTGCCCACGCAGCTCGGCGAGTTCCGAGGCGAACCGTTCCAGCCGCACCCTCCCCTCGTCGCTGATGGCGGCCTCCCCCGGATCGTTCACGGCGTCCAACAGCGAGGGCGCGCGTGCCGGATCGACACGCGAGACGAGTTCGGTCAATTCCTCGGGCAGCGGAAGTGGTTCCCCCGCGGTCTCCCCCGGCACCAGTTCCCGGGCGCGCCGCGCCAGCGCGGCCAGATCGGCCAGGCCGAGCCGCCAGCGTTCCCCCGTGAGCAACCCGGCCACCTCGGCGTTTGCCAACGGGTCGGCGAGCACCTTCAGGGTGTCCACCACGGGGGCGATCTCCGGCAGCCGCAGCAGACCCCCGATCCCGACGATCTCCACGGGGACGTCGTGTTCCCGGAGTCGTTCCCACACCGAGGTCAGGATGTCGTTGCGGCGGGTCAGTACGGCGATGTCCCGCCATGCAGTGCCCTCGGCGTGTCGGGCCGTGACGTCGGTTGCCAGCCAGTCGAGTTCCTCCGTGAGGGTGTCGAAGCACAGCACACTGACCTCGCCGCCCGGCTTGCCATCCCCGGGTCGCAGTTCCACCCCCCCGCCCCTGGTTCGCGTGAGCGGCTCCGCCAGGGCATTGCCCACCTCCAGGATCCGGCTGCCGCTGCGGCGGTTGATGGTGAGCGTGAACTCCTTTGCGGGTTCCCCCGTTGCGGCTGGGAAGTGGGTGGGAAACCCGAGGATGTTCGAGGCGGCCGCCCCACGCCACCCGTAGATCGCCTGGTTCGGGTCGCCGACCGAGGTCACCGGGAACCCGCGGCCCGACGCGGGATCGGCGCCACTGAACAGTGCGCGCAGCAGGATCGCCTGCGCTGACGAGGTGTCCTGGTACTCGTCGAGCAGAACCACCCGGAACCGTTGCCTGAGCATGGCGCCGACCGCGGGGAAGGACCGCGCCAGTTCCACGGCCTGGGCCTGCTGGTCGGCGAATTCCACCAGGCCGAGTTTCCTCTTGAGCTCCCGGTAGGTCTCGACGAGTTCCAACAGCTCCAGGCGCTCGTCGATGGCCGCCTGGGCCTCGAGAACCGCCTTCGTCGGTGATCCCCGCCACAGCGGTGCTTTCTCGAACCGGGCCCTGGCGCGCAGGGAGAACTCCCTGACCTGCGCGGGCGTGGCCAGGTGCGATCCCAGGGCCGAGTCCAGGGCCAGCACCCGTTCCGGGAGCTGGCGCGGGGACAGCCGGGAGAGGTGTTCGAGGGGCAGGGGGTGCTCGGCCACCGCCCGGGCGGCGACCCTGAACCTGGAAGCCCCGGAAAGCAACCTGGCGTCGGCCTCAATGCCCAGTCGCAGGCCGTGTTCCCGGACGAGTCGCGCGGCGAAGGCGTCGTAGGTGAACACCATCTCGCCGCCCTCCGTCTCGTCCCGGGAGGCCAGGTCGGAGCGTTCCAGGGCGTGACAGATGCGCCCTCCCAGCTCCGCGGCGGCCTTCCGGGTGAAGGTCAACCCGAGGACCTGCTCGGCCCGCACCTGTCCGGTGCCGACCAGCCACACGACCCGGGCGGCCATGACCGTGGTTTTCCCCGTGCCCGCGCCGGCGACGATCACCTGCGGTTCGAGCGGGGCGCAGATGGCGCTCAACTGTTCCGGGCTGAACGGGATTCCGAGTGCATCGCACAGGTCGCCGGGGTCGTTCAGTCGTTTCATTCCATGTCTCCGGGGTTGATCGCTGGGCAGGAGGACCCGAATGCACACCATGCGCACTGCGGTCCCTCCCGGGCCTCGAAGCTCCCCCCCTGGAGAATCCCGACCGCCTGTTCCAGTTTCTCGGTGAGCCAGGAGGGACCCTCCGGCAGGACCGGTTGGAACTGCCGTTCCGGTAGCGCTCCGCCATGCCTGAGCTGGAGCAGCGACGGTTCCGCGACCTCCCTGATCCCCGGCGCCAGGGAATCGAACGCCCCGAGCCTGGCGGCCAGTTGATACACCCCGAGCTGGGTGTGTTCGGCCACCTCTGCCCTGGTCGGGGGACGGCGACCGGTTTTGAGGTCGACCACGGAAAGTTTCCCGTCCCGCAGCTCGAGCCGGTCCACGGTGCCGCGCAGCAGGACCGGCACGTCCTTGACGACGATCGGGACCTCGAAGTTCACCTCGACCCCGAGGAGTTCATCCGGGTTCGTCTCGTTCCAGGCGTGGAACCGGGTCAGCGCCCGGCGCATCTGTTCCTTCTCGGCCGCCCCCATCCAGCGGGCCTCGAACCGGACCCGGGGCCAGACCTCGTCCAGGCCCTGGAGCATTTCCGCGAGCCCCATGGTTCCCCAGGCGGCCCGCTGGGCCAGCCGGTGGATCACGTCGCCCACACCGGCCTGGGGGCCTCGGGGCCGATCGGCTCCGCCCCTGCGTGAGAGGAACCACTGCCGCGGGCAGGTCAGAAGCGCCTGCAGGGTCGATCCGGTGATGCTCAAGGGCCGTGACGTCCTCCAGGCCGGGGAGGAAGGTTCCCTCACCCCCCACCAGTTCTCGGGGCGGGCCTCACGAAACACCGGGCGGAACCGCTGGTCGGTGATGTCACCGAGATGGGCCAGGCGCAGCGCGGCGGCCCGCCGCATGGCCGGGGACTCTGCGGGGTCTCCCGCGACCTGCCTCAGTTCGGCGATCAGAGAAGCCGCTGTCTGCCGCTGTTCGGGCAGTCCCGCGACACGCACGGGGGGCACTCCCAGTTCTCTGCAGAATCGTGACGGTTCCGCCGGTTCGGCCTCGCTGGCCGCTGGCGCGCTGACGTGCAGCTGTTCCAGCGCCCGGGAACAGGCGACGTAGAAGGATCGCCTCTCGGAGGCGAGCTGGCCGGCGGTGCTGGCCGCGTCCAGGTGGTCGGGGGCGAGACGGTCCGGGTCCAGCAGCAGGCCCCGCCAACCGGTCTGGGGCCATGTTCCCTCGCTGACCCCGATCACGTACACCCTCCGCCAGGAGCCGCTGCGGGAACGGTGGGCGGTGAGGAGCCGGACACCGCGTCCCTGGATGGAGAGTTCGCGCCCGGTGTCGGCGGGAATCTCCTCACGCATCACGGCGGAGCGGAAGGCATCCGCGCCGTGGCGTCCGGCGAGTTCCTGGCGGCGTCCCGCGAGCTCGAACAGCTCGACGACGGCGTCCAGGTCCTGATTGGCGCCGCGTGACCCCGCCAAGGCGGCCCCCCGCAGTCGTTGGGGCCATCCGGTTCCGTTCCAGAGCGTCCACAGCACCTCGGCCACCGGGGCTCCCCGGGTGAGTTGCCCGGCGGCCCTGCCGAGCAGGAGCCCGAGTGCCCGGACGCGTTCGGCCTCCGGGCCGGGGAAGGCTTCCAGCAGTTCCGGGCGGTCAAGGCACTTCCCCAGCAGGTCGTGGGAATCCGGGTCACCGATCCCGACGGCGAGCAGGGACCGGATCAGCGCACGCTGTCCCACCGCGTCCAGTTCGCAGAGGGGACCGGCCAGCAGCCGGGTGACGTCCTCGTTCCCGAGATGCCCGAGGTTCGCCGCCCCGGTCAGCCCGGCCAGGAGGGTTTCTACGGCGCGCTGGGAACCGAGGGCCAGTTCGTCGCCGGCCACTTCCACGGGGATTCCGCGCGCCGTCAGTTCCCGGGCCAGGGGGGTCAGCTGGCTGCGGCCGGATCGGGCGATCACCGCGAGCTCGTGCCAGGCGCAGCCGTCCACCAGCACCGCCTCACGCAGCGCGGCGGCGAGGTGGGCGGTTTCCGCCGCCGAGTCGTCGTAGATGCTGACCGTGACGAACGACCCCTCGCCCCGTGCGGGGGTGGCGGCGGGTGGGGCGTCACTCGCGTCCAGCCGTTCCCGGATCCCGGCGAGGGCCTTCGCCACGGCCGGGCGGTTCCGGTGGCCCGTGACGAGTCCAAGGGTCTCGGCTCCGGGTAGTCCGCGCAGCAGGGTGATGCTGGCGGCCGAGGCGCCGCGGAAGGAACCGAGCCGCTGCTGGGGATCGCCGAACACCAGCAGCGGAAGACCGATCCGGGCCAGGTCCGCCAGCAGGTTCGCCGCCACCTGGTCAAGTTCCTGGGCGTCGTCGACCAGCACCGCGTCGAATCGAGAACGGCAGGCCTCTGCGACGGTGGTGTCGGCCAGGAGCAGGCGCGCGCGATGAAGCAGTTCGGTGTAGTCGAGGGCCCCGTCGAAATCGGCGATGGTCAGGTAGGTCTCGAAGAAACGCCCGACCGCCTCGAAGACCGGGTCCCCCGAGGCGAGTTCGATGACGTGTTCCGGGTCGAGGCCGAGTTGACGGGCCCGGGACAGCACCTCTCGCAGTTGCCGGGCGAAGGCGCGCGTCCGGGCGGCGGCGCGGACCTCCTTTGGCCAGGAATTTTCCCCCTCGCCCTCGAGCAGGTCCCTGAGCCGTTGTTCCTGTTCCGGGGCCCGGAGCAGCCTGAGGTCCTGTTCCGGATCTCCCAGTTCCCGCAACAGCCCCAGGGAGAACCCGTGCACGGTCGTCACACGGGCCCCGACCTCGGCTCCCCCGCGTCGCCGGATGATGTCCCTTCTCAGTTCCTGGGCCGCCTGCCGGGAAGCGGTCAGGATCACGAGCCGCTCCAGCGTGGAGCCCTCCTCCAGGCGTCTGACCGCCGCGGCCGCCAGGGTGGTGGTCTTGCCGGTTCCCGGTCCCCCGAGCACCACCCGGACCCCTCGATGCGGCACGGCGGCCGCCTCCTGTCCGGCATCCGGCACGGGTGTGCCGGGCAGGACGGCGGGCAGCAACCGCCAGGCTCCGGTGTCGTTCACGGGTCAATGGAACCACGGCTGACCCCCAATCTGTGGAAGAGTGATCCCCGGAGTCCACCGCAAGGTGCGGTGGGCCGCAGTTTTCGCAGGAGAACAACATGGCTCTGGGGACCGTCAAATGGTTCAATCCCGACAAGGGTTTCGGTTTCATCGCTGTTGACGACAGCAAGGGCGAGGATGTCTTCGTCCACTACAAGTCCATCGACATCCCGGGTTTCAGGACGCTGAGCGAGAATCAGCGCGTGGAGTTCGAGATCGTGCAGGGCCCGAAGGGCATGCAGGCGGACCGCGTTCATCCTCTCTGAAGCTGCCTGTCAGGGCGGCTCCGGGTTAGGATGAGCCACACGACCAGCGAAGGCGAGGCCCAGTGACCATGCACCCGGCGGAAGTCCGGCCCCAGGACCGTGACCACTACACCGTGGTCCCGGCGCCGTGGGTGGCTGGTTGCAGCGACATCGGGACCCGGCACCGCACCAACCAGGATGCGTTGTGCGTGGCCGCCAGTTCGCGTCCCACCAAACGGGCCGTGCTGGTTGTCTCCGACGGCGTGAGCACGGCTTTCGGGGCCGAGCACGCTTCCCTGGTGGCGGTCGAGGAGGCCTGTTCGGTCCTGGTCCAGGCGTTGACGACCGGCGGCGCGGCCGAGGCGGAATCCTTCAATTCCGCCTTCGCCCGGGCCCATGAAGCGGTCCTGGCCGCGGGTGCCGACGATGAACCGGCGGCCTGCACCCTGGTGGCCGCCACCGTCGCCGACGGCCTGATCCGGGTGGGCAGCATCGGGGATTCCCGGGCCTACTGGTTCGGTGACGACGGGGTTAGCTGGCAGCTGACCAAGGACGACTCCATGGCCCAGGCACGCATGATGCTGGGCGTGCCCCGCGAGGAGGCCGAACGTTCCCTCCAGGCGCACTCCATAACACGCTGGTTGGGCCGAAACGCGACGGATGTCAATCCCGCCCTGGTTGAGTTGCGTCCCGGCTGCCCCGGATGGCTGGTGGTTTGCAGCGACGGCCTGTGGAACTACGCCAGTTCCCCGGAGGACCTGGCGGTGGTGTTCGAGGGGGCGAAGAAGGTCAGCGGAAACCCGGTGGAACTGGCGGAATCGCTGGTGGCGTGGGCAAATTCCTGCGGTGGCCGGGACAACATAACGGTCGCGTTGGCGTACTGCGGGGGTTGAACGCGGCTATGGTAGGCACCATGGACGTCAGGATTGGAATCAGCGACATCTCCCGCGAGCTCCAGGTGCGCACCACGAGCAGCGCCGACGAGGTTGCCGCGGCCCTGGATGAGGCGCTCACCAACGATTCGACCTTCGAACTGGCAGACGACAAGGGTCGCCGGGTCATCGTTCCCGTTGCGAAGCTCGCCTACCTCGACCTGGGGCCCGCCGAGGGACGTCCCGTTGGTTTCGGCGCCCTCTGACCCCTCCGGCCCTGATCCGTACAGGAGCCGCCCGACAGTTAGGTTTCACCCTGAACGAAACAACCACCTCCGAGACGTTCTCAGATCTCGGTATCCGCGAAGAGATCACCGCCTCGCTCGCCGACGCGGGGATAGTCAATCCGTTCCCGATCCAGGCGCTCGCCATTCCCCTGGCCCTCAGCGGCACCGACCTGATCGGCCAGGCGCGTACCGGCACCGGGAAAACGCTGGCATTCGGGAGCTCCCTGCTGCATAGGCTCCACACCGGTGCCGATGAATCGGAGGAGCCCATCACCCACGGCCGTCCCCGGGCCCTGGTCATCACTCCCACCCGGGAGCTCGCCCTCCAGGTGGCGCGGGATCTCGAACTGGCCGGTTCCCGGCTTCACACCCGGGTGTTGACCATCTACGGCGGCACCGGATACGACGAGCAGCTTGCCGCCCTCGAGAAGGGCATCGACGTGGCGGTCGGGACTCCCGGGCGGCTTCTCGACCTCGCCAACCGCGGGGCGCTGGACCTGAGCCACATCGAGGTGCTGGTGCTGGACGAGGCCGACGAGATGCTGGATCTCGGTTTCCTGCCCGACATCGAGAAACTGCTGGCGAAAACGCCGCCGTCGCGCCAGAGCCTCCTGTTCTCGGCGACGATGCCGGCCCCCATCCTCGCCCTCGCCCGGGCCACCCTGAACCGGCCCGTGAACATTCGCGCCGAGGGCGCGGATGCCCAGGCGACGGTGCCCGACATCACCCAGTTCGTGTACCAGGCCCACGACCTGGACAAACCCGAGGTGGTAGCCCGTATCGCGCAGGCCCGCGACGTCGGCAAGGTGATGGTTTTCTGCCGCACGAAACGGGCGGCGCAGCGCCTGGCGGATGAGCTGCAGGAGCGCGGTTTCCCGGCCACGGCCATCCACGGCGACCTGAACCAGATCGCCCGGGAACGCTCCTTGAAGAAGTTCCGGGCCGGGACCGTGACCATCCTGGTGGCGACCGATGTCGCCGCCCGGGGAATCGACATCACCGGTGTCAGTCACGTGATCAACTACGAATGCCCCGACACCGACGCCACCTACGTGCACCGCATCGGCCGGACCGGCCGTGCGGGACACACCGGCGTCGCCGTCACCCTGGTCGACTGGCCGGACGTGACCCGCTGGAAGGTCATCAGCAAGACCCTCGGCCTGGATTGTGAAACCCCTGTGGAGACCTACTCCTCGTCCCCGCACCTGTACACGGATCTGGACATCCCCGAGGGCACCAAGGGTCGTCTCCCCCGCTCCGCGCGTCCGCCGCGCGAGGCCCGTTCCCGCAGGGAAACCACATCCGAGGGTGGCACACGGCGTCGCAGGCGGCGACGCTCCTCCACCGAGTCGCAGGGGGATCGCCCGCCATCGACCTCGACCGGCGGCGCGGAGGAGAGCACCGCTCCCCGCCGCAGGCGGCGTCGCCGCCGCGCCGGGGTGGACGTGACCGAGTCCCGCAAGAACACCGAGTAATTACCCGGGCGTTTCCAGCTCCTTCTCCGGGGATGGCTGCTCGCCGGCCCCGTCAACGGGTGGCTTCCCCGGGAAGGGACCCCACAGACCGGACAGGTCCTGTCATCCCGGCATCTCAGCCCGGGGCCACGGGGCCGAAACGAACCGGACCCGCGTTTCGCGTCCCTGCCCCGGCCAGCCCGAACGAACGCGGCTGACCGGGGATTCTCGTCGCTCAGTAATCCATGCTCATGGCCTGTCGAACCTCCGCCAAGGTGGCCTCGGCGACGGCGTTTGCCCGCTCATTGCCCGCCCTGAGCACTTCGCGCAACGCCCCGGGATCGGCCATGAGCTCGGCCCGGCGCGCCCGGTGGGCGGCGAAGTGGTCGTTCACGGCCGCCGTGGCGAGTTTCTTCAACCCGCCGCCGCCGCCGTCTCCGATCTCCTCGGCCACGTCCTCGGGGGTGCGGTCCAGGCACATCGCGGCGATGTTGACCAGGTTCGACACCTCGGGCCGGTTCACGGGATCGTAGGTGATGTGACGGTCCGAGTCGGTGACGGCACGTTTGAGCAGTTTCGCGGTTTCATCGGCGGTCATGCCCAGCTCGATGGTGTTGCCGCGTGACTTGCTCATCTTGTTTCCGTCCAGGCCGAGGATGGTGCCGCTGCGGCTGAGCAGTGACTCGGGTTCCGGGAAGACGGGATGGGCGGGATCGACGCGCCCGTAGCGCTCGTCGAAACGCCTGGCGATCACCCGGCTCTGTTCGATGTGCGGCAGCTGGTCCTTGCCGACGGGAACCAGATTGGCCTTGCAGAACAGGATGTCGGCGGCCTGGTGCACCGGGAAGGTCAGCATCAGCCCGGACATGGGGCGGTTGGATGCGGCCAGTTCGTCCTTGACGGTCGGGTTGCGGCGCAGCTCCGCGTCGGTGACCAGCGCGAGGAAGGGCAGCAGCAGCTGGTTCAGGGCGGTCACCGACGAGTGGGTGAAGATGACCGTCCGTTCGGGATCGATCCCGGCGGCCAGGTAGTCGGCCACCATGTTGTAGACGTTGTCCTTCAACTCACCGACGCCGTCGCGGTCGTAGATCACCTGGTAGTCGGCCACGATCAGGAAGGTCTCGATCCCGGCGTTCTGCAGCCGCACCCGGTTCTGGAGCGAGCCGAAGTAGTGGCCGATGTGCAGCCGACCGGTGGGGCGGTCCCCCGTCAGCAGCCTGAACCCTGCCGGATCCGAGGCGATCTCCAACTCGATCTCGCGGCTGCGTTCCTCCGAACGCTGTAGGGATTTCTCTGCTTCTGGTGTGGCCTCGGATTCCATGCGGGCAACCTTATCGCCCGGGCACCGGGACGGTCACGCGGAACCACCCCGCGCCCGGATCCGGGAGAGTATCTCGAGGTAGGCCGACTTGCGGGTGGTGTAACACCCCAGTTGCCGCTCGGGCCGCGCGGTTCCGTGATAATCGCTGGAGCCGGTGCGGAGCAGGCCCAGACGCGCCCCCATCTCGAACAGCAGCAGCCGGGTCTCCCGGTCGTGGTCCTTGTGATCGGTCTCGATCCCGTCGAGTTCGTGTTCCCTGACGAGCTGCTCGATGAACGGCGCGCTGAGGGCGTCACGGGTCATGGGGGCCCAAGGGTGGGCCAGCACGGCCACTCCCCTGGCCAGGTGCACCAGGTCGATGGCGCGACCCACCTCGATGGAGTACCTGGGAACGTATGCCGGCTGGCCGGGTGCCAGGAACGAGTCGAAGGCCGCCTGCCGGTTGGCCACCATGCCCTTGGCAACCAGGGTGTCGGCGACGTGGGGACGTCCCACCGAGGGCGCCCCCTTTGCCGTGGCCATCACCTCCTCGATGGTCACGGGGTAACCGAGCTCCGTCAACCGCCTGCACATCTCGGGAAGCCGCTGGGTCCTACCGACCCTGACCCGGGCGAGCTCCTCGTTGAGCAGGCGGTTCCACACGTCACAGCCGTAACCGAGCAGATGGACCGCACGGCCTTCGTGCTGGCAGGAGATCTCGATGCCGGGCAGCACCTTGACCCCGATCCGTTTCCCGGCCTCCGCCGCTTCGGCAACCCCGTCGAAGGTGTCGTGGTCGGTCAGCGCGATCACGTCCAGGCCGGCCTGGAAAGCCTTCATCACGAGCATCGTGGGGGTGTCCGTGCCATCACTGACTCGCGAGTGGGTGTGCAGGTCGATCCTCATGGCCCTCATGCTATCGGCTCATCCATAGAACCCCTTGGTTATGGGCCTGAAACCACCGCTACATTGGTCCCCATGCAGCTCAATTACAAGCATGAATTCAACGGCAGCCCGGACCAGGTGGCGGCGCTGTTCCGCAACGAGGCGTTCATCGATGATGTCGCCAAGCACGCCAACGCGATCGAGCACACGGTCAACATCGCGGATGACGTCACCCACCTGGACCTGACCCTTCCCGCTCCCGAGTCGATCTCTAAGTTCTTCGGCAAGGGCATTCGCATCAAGCAGTCGTTCGCCTGGGGGGAGCCCGACGACGCGGGTGTGCGGAAAGGAATCTTCACGGTCGACATCGCGGGCGCTCCCGTCAGCGTCGAGGCCGATGCCACCCTCTCCCCCACCGGTCCCAGCTCCTCGGAGGCGGTCTACGTGGGTGAGCTGAGCGTGAAGATCCCCTTGGTCGGCAAGAAGGTCGAAACCCAGATCGAGCCCATGATCGCCCGCGCCTTCGCGGGCATCGAGCGCCGCGCCCAGGACTGGCTGAGCCGCGTCTGACGAACGGTCAGCAGCGAAGCCCCCGGCGGTACTCCTCCACGTCATTCCACAGCAGGTCGGATTCGCGCAACAGATCCTGGACCTCGTCGAAACCCCAGGCGGTGTCGATGTCCAGGCCGCGCACGGCAACTGCGGCGGCGGAGGGGTCCACGCCGGGGGCTTCGCTGAACCAGCAGGTCATGGCCTCCGGGGAGACCCGGGTGAGGACGCAGGCGCCGTTCTCGGGATCCTCGCCACCGGCGAGCAGCGAATCATCGACCTCGGCCACCAGCACCAGTCTCTCCCCGAACCTCGTCAGGGCGGCCACGGAGGCCAGCACCAGGGCGGCGTATTCGGCGTCCTCCTCCTGCCCGGCCGTGTAGCCCAGGGCGGCCAGAAGCTCCGGTGTCACGCGGTGCGCCGCCCGGCCGGTCAGCTGAACGGAGCCGTCGATCGCCGCCAGTTCGTCACGGGCGATGGGTATGAACACCAGTTGCTTGGTCACATGACAACCCTAGAGGCCGCCCGGGGGTTCACGGCCCGGCCACGCCCGGGGTGTTGTCAATGCCCCGGAAGGTGTTGCCGGAATCCCCGGGTGTGTTGTCAATGTTCCCGGTGGTGTTGTGAATCCCCCGCCAGGCCCTTACCCGGCTGAGAAGCGGATGCGTAGCTTGTCGGCGTGAACAAAGTACCTGCTCCCGCCTTGGCCCAAGCGGTGCTGGACGCCCTCCAGGGGATGCGGGCCCTGCACCAGATCCGCCCCCACCTGTCCTCCCGCGCCTTCCAGCAGCTCGTGTCCTACTCCGATGCCGTGGGTTTCCGCATCGGCCGGGTGGGGCCGCTTCGCGTGCAACATCCCGATCCGGACAGCCTGGAGGCCTCCGGCACCGTCCGGATCCGGGACAGGTGGCTGGCCTGCGTCATCCGTCTGGACCGTCGGGACGACTGGTTGTGCTCCGACCTGCGGGTGGTGGGATTCCCCGCCTAGGGCCTGTTGCGAAAAGTGCTGTCCGAGCGAGGAGACGCCGGGCGGATGAGCCGGTGACCAACCGTCGTGTTCTTACCGGTGACGACGACGGGACGCCGGATCACCCGATCCGGCGCGCCACATCCGCAACAGTTCCCCAGGGTTCAGCGCTTGCGCTTGGCCTTCTTGCGCCGTGCGGCGCGGTTCCCGCCACCACTGCTCGTCGTTGTCTTCTTCACGGGTTTCTTGGTGCCCTCGCGGCTCGTGGTGGCCTCCCCGGACTCGTCGGGGGCGGAGTAGGTGAGGTTCTCCTCGCGTTTTCCACCCAGACCCTTGGCCAAGGGTTCCGCGCGCCTGGGTTTCGCCTCACCGTCCGAGACCGATGCGACCTTGGCCAGCACGTCCTCCGGGTTCCCATCGGCATCGGTGACGACACCGACGCTCACCGGTTCCGGCTGGCTGACCTGCAGGTTGAACAGCATCCCGATGATCTGCTCGAATGAGGCCTCACGCATCGCGATGAACATGTCACCGCCCTCCCGCTGGTACTCGACCAACGGGTCGCGCTGCGCCATTGCGCGAAGCCCGATGCCCTCCCGCAGGTAGTCCATCTCGTAGAGATGTTCCCGCCAGTTGCGGTCCACCACGGAGAGCAGCACCTGGCGTTCCAGTTCCCGCATGGTCTCGGAACCGAGGGCCTCCTCCCGGTCGTCGTAGGCCCTGGACACGTCGTCGCTGAACATCTCGACGAGCTTTTCCTGCGTGGGGATCTCCTCTTCGATCTCCTCCAGGTCGAGACCGACGGGATAAAGCGTTTTCAGTTCGTTGAAGAGCATCTCGAGGTCCCAGTCCTCCGGGATGCCGACGGTGTGCTGCCTGACGACCGCTGCAACCACCTCGGCCGCCCGGTCGCGCAGCTGCTCGGACAGATCGGCCCCGTCGAGAACGCGACGCCGGTCGCGGTAGATGACGTGCCGCTGACGGTTCATCACGTCGTCGTACTTCAGAACGTTCTTGCGCATCTCGAAGTTCTGGCTCTCGACCTGCTTCTGCGCCGACTCGATGGCGTTGCTGACCGACTTGGAGTCGATCGGCACGTCGTCCGGCACCTTGAGCATGATCAGGGCGCGCTCCAGCACCTCGGGACGGAACAGGCGCATCAGGTCATCGGAGAGGGAGAGGTAGAAACGGGATTCGCCCGGGTCCCCCTGACGTCCGGAACGGCCGCGCAGCTGGTTGTCGATGCGGCGGGATTCGTGGCGTTCGGAACCGATCACGTACAGTCCGCCGGCCTCCACCACCTCGTCGTGTTCGGCCTCCACCTGCTCCTCGAGGGCCTTCAAGGTGTCGGGCCACTGGGCCTCGTACTCCTCGGGGGTTTCCACGGGATCGAGTCCCTGCTTGCGCAGCTGCAGGTCGGCCAGGAACTCGGGGTTGCCCCCGAGCATGATGTCGGTGCCGCGTCCCGCCATGTTGGTGGACACGGTCACAGCCCCCTTGCGGCCCGCCTGCGCGACCACGGCGGCCTCCCGCTCGTGTTGTTTCGCGT
>CALCKT010000066.1 GCA_937965785.1 uncultured Propionibacteriaceae bacterium
CGTGGTGGTGCGCCCGTCCGGGACCGAACCGAAACTGAAGTGCTACCTGGAGGTGAGGCTGACCCCCGAGAGATCCCGGGTCGGCGCGGAGGCCAGATCGGCCGCCGAGATCCGGATGACGACCCTACGCGGGCAGATGCAGTCCGTTCTCGGCCTGGGCTGAGGGACTCCACCAACCCCGAGGCACGGTCCGTCTGCACCCGGAGACCTCTACTCTGGGAATCATGCGTAGGTTGTTCAGAGGGTTGTTCCTCGTCATCACGGTGGTTCTAGTGGGACTGGCGAACAGCCCACAGGCATGGGCCAAGGAGTCGGCTCCGGTCAACTGGTGGAAAGTGAGCGTCAACCTCACCAGCGACGGGGTGGCCCACGTCGAGGCCGAACTGGAAATGGATTTCTCCAAGGTCAATGGGCGGGGACCCGTTTTCTCCTTCACCGAGAAACAGCGGACCGGCAACGAGGGTGAATGGTTGAATTTCGGAATCTCCAACATTCAGGTGAGTTCCCCCACCGGCGCCAACTCCGAAACGAAAATCACCCGCGGGAATGGAACGTTGGGCGTCCGGGTGGGTGAGAAGAACACCGTGTATTCCACCCCACAGACCTACCGGATCAGCTACGAGGTCACCGGTTTGATCGCCACCAACCATGCGGTGAGCGGTCTGGACGAATTCAACTGGAACGTCATGAACGGCTGGGAGTCGGAGATCAGGAATTTCCAGGTCACCGTAACCGGCCCAGCGACAATTTCAAAAGTCGCCTGCTGGCAGGCCAAGGAACTGCACACACCCTGCGAATCCAATTCCAGCGGCGCCGGCGCATCATACACGGTGGACAGGATTCCGGCCGGCGATCCGGTCCAAGTGGTCGCGGGATTCCCGGCAGGCACCTTTCCCGGGGTCACCCAGAAAGTGACGAAGGATCCCACCCTCTCGGAGCTCCTCTCCGAGACGTACTCGCTCACCCCGGCCACGGGGATAACCACCACGCTGCTCGGGGCGGGGGCCGTGGCGGGGTTGTTGTCAATGAGAAACCGGAAAGCCCGCGACGAGGTGTTTCTCGGTCTCACCCCGGGGCTGACCCCGGCCGCCGGAACCGCCGCCGAGGTGGGCAAACGCCGCAGCAGGGCAAACGTCGCCGTCGCCTTCCAGCCGCCCGGGGGAGCCCTTCCGGGAGAGATCGGCACCCTCACCGACGCCACCGCGGATTCCGTGGACATCTCCGCAACCATTGTCGATCTGGCCGTCCGCGGCTATCTCGTGATGACCGCTCTCCCGGGCAGGAATCACCAACTGACCCGCAGCAAGCGGAAACTCGATGACCTGACGGACTACGAGAAACAGCTCATGGTCGACATCTTCAAGGCCGGCGAGACGGTCACCCTGGATCAGCTTCGGAACAAACGCTACGCCGGGACGCAGAACAGGGCGCGAAACAACCTCTACAAGCGGGTGATCTCACGCAAATGGTTCCACGACGACCCGCAAAAGGCACGCAAATCCGCGTTCAGGATGGGTATTTCCCTCACCGTCGCGGGGCTGGTGGGCAGCCTGTTCGTGGGGTTGGCAACCGGTTGGGGTCTAATTCTCCTACCGGTCGCACTGCTCGGCATCGGGCTGATCTTCTTGGCTCCCCGGTTCGGGACCCGCACAGCCCAGGGTTCCGCGGTGCTGGCCCAGGCGCGAGGTTTCGAGCTGTACCTGCGCACCGCGGAGAAGGGGCAGCTGCGATTCGAGGAGGGCGTCGACATCTTCAGCCGTTACCTTCCCTATGCCATGATCTTCGGTATCGTCGACCGCTGGACGAAACTGTTCGCCAAACTCGGGACCGAAGGCAGCTATCAGGTCGATACGTCCTGGTATCAAGGAATGGATCTGTATCACTCGACGGGCATGTTCTACGCGAGCCTGAACAGTTTCTCCCACGACTTCTCACGTTCCCTGTCGTACGCCACCTTCGCCGAGAAGGCAGCCCAGAGGGCTCAAGCAGCGCAGTCGTCCTCAAGCGGTTCCTCCGGGGACTCGGGCTTCTCCGGGGGCGGCGGGTTCTCCGGGGGCGGTTTCAGCGGGGGTTCCTGGTGACCGGACGGGGTCGGTTGGGCTTGAAAAAACGACATGGATTGCAAGGATTGCCGGCGCTGGCCATCGTCCTACTCACGGCCTTCCTGGCCACACCTCAGGCGTGGGCCGACGAATCGGCCCCGATCACCCACTGGAACGTGGACGTCAACCTGTCGCCGGACGGGGTGAGGCACGTGAACGCCGAACTTGAGATGGACTTCTCCAAGACCGTCGGACGCGGCCCGGTTTTCGTCCTGCCCACCCGGCAGCCGGGCGGGCAGGACGGCCAGTTCTACCGCTACGAGATCTCCGGCATCAACGTCAGCTCCCCGCGGCCCCGGACCACCACGGACAAGGAAGACAACATCCAGATCCGGCTCGGCTACGCGTCCCGATATCTCCATGAGAAACACGCCTACCGGATCAGCTACCCCGTGACCGGGTTGATCGCTTGGAGTGGCTATGAGGCTCATTCACAGCTTTTTTTAAGCGCATCATGACTAGGGGTGGTTTCCCCTGCCAATGCGCCGCCCGTGGATGAGAGTCCAATCAGCCCCACATCCAGCAGGGACGAATCTTGATTCCACCTTCGCTGTGGTTCTCGGAGTACGGTTCTAGCGGGTTGTCGTAGCGAACATTCAGGGCGCGAGAAACTTCGGATCTGAGCTAATCAATGGATACAACTGACACCGATCAGCTGGATGATTACGCCACCACTCCAAGAACTCTGATGTGAAGTACTTAACCACGATGATCCCCAAGAAACCCATACGCGAATCAGGGTCATAATCGATCCACGAACTCAAAAACAGTTCCGAGAACCAAGGCTGGGACTCCATTTCTTGGACATACTCAAGCAGCCGCCTTTTCGACATCTTTCTCGAAACATCAAATAATCTTGGAATAGAGTACCCCTGAGCCGCGGATGGAATCAAATCATTAATGTACACCCCGCTGCGGCGATAAATACCCGCAAAATCGTATCGTAGCCCAGACTGAAAGCTTGAAGACATTGGAGAAATTTCTGCAATTATAGAAATTCCATCACACTCGGCCTCACTATAGATCGCGACTGAAGACTCCCCGATCGTCTTCAACCAAGCACGTCCGTAAACTTGAAAGCCCACTCGCGGAATTGCGTTCAGCACTGTACAAACTCAACACCCAGTTGGATGGGGCACTCTTTTACCACGACCCCCACGCCGACGCCTCCCCCGCTGTGGCCTGCCCACTTCCAGATCCACAAAGTGGAGCGCCCATGTTCATTGCGCCGACACTTGGACGGACCCTTATATTGTCTCGTTTCTATCGGAGAGAGCACGCGATGTGCATCTAATCCAAGACGTGTACCAACTACCTTCTGATACATACACCCAGCCGTTGGTATTCGCGCTACGCCAAGGGAGCAGTGAGAGAGAGTATCAAACCTGCGCACGATATCACAGCTTTTCGCCGCACTTTTCCATGTGGGAACGATACAGGTCCGATAGCCGGCTGTCAACTCTTCGGCGAGACTCATGTGTAGACCTCATTCACAGGCATGTCGAACAGCAAAGCCCTAGTCAGAGCGCACTCGAGGATGGCTGTGAATTAGCCTCGTCGTCCCGTGTGACTAGGGCCTGCGCCTCACACATTTTCCCCGACAACGAGGTCGCGGTCACGATGGGGTATGGAGTTGACGATGAGCAGGCACAAGGCTGTGACGCAGAAGGCCCTGCTCACCGAGGGGATGATCGCAAGAAGAAAACGCGGATCCTGAACGAGCTAGTAGGGTTGACTGGCTGGTATCTCTGCGACGCGTTGAAATTGTGTGAGATGAAGCCCGTACAAACCACGACAGCGAACCCACGAAGAGGGTCGATGGCTGGTACTGTTAAAAACTACGGCTTGATCGGTGCCCAGCTCGGCCCCTCCGTCGCCAGTTTCTCGTCGAGTTTGCGGAACAACGGGCTGGGTTTTGCCAGTGGGGTGCCGGCGACGACGGGGCGGCGTTCCCACACCGCCTGCTGGGCCGCGTAGTCGCCGGTCAGGATCGGGTAGGTGATCTCACCGTCGGTGACCTCCCTGAGTTCCGGCTGGGCCGCCCACACCCCTTCGTTACCGAGGGCCTCGAAGACGGCCTGGGCGGAGTGCGGCAGGTACGGGGTCAGCAGGGTGTTGCAGTCGGATACCACCTGCAGTGCAACGTGCAGCACGGTGTCGCGGCGGGCAGGGTTGTCCTTCAGTTTCCAGGGTTCCTGATCGGACAGGTACTTGTTCGCCAGGGAAACGATCCGCATCGCCTCGGTGATGCCGGCCTTGAAACGGCGGGCCGCGATGTGCTCCCCCACCGTCACGAAGGCCGCGGCGGAGGCGTCAAGCAGTTCACGGTCGGCCTCGGTGAGTTCCCCGGCCTGAGGGATCGCACCGTTGTTCTTGTGGGCCATGGAGATGGAGCGGTTGACGAGGTTGCCCCATTCGTTGGCCAGTTCGAAGTTCACCCGGCGCACGAACTCCTCCCAGGTGAAATCGGTGTCCTGGTTCTCGGGACCGGCCACCGCGATGAAGTACCTGAGCGCATCGGGTCCGAACTCTTTCAGGAAGTCGCCGACGAAGATGGAGGCGCCCCGCGAACTCGATACCTTCGAGCCGCGCATGGTCATGAACTCCGACGAAACCACCTCCGTGGGGAGTTGCAGCTCCCCCAGGGCGGGTTTGATCTCGCCGCCGACGGCTCCCTGCCCGTTGGCCCCCAGCAGGATGCCCGGCCAGATGACGGAGTGGAAGACGATGTTGTCCTTGCCCATGAAGTAGAAACTCTGGGCGGTTTCCTCGTTCCAGAACCTCCGCCAGGCATCCGGGTCGCCGCTGCGCCTGGCCCATTCGATCGAGGCCGACAGGTAGCCGATGACCGCGTCGAACCAAACGTAGATGCGTTTCATGGGGGCGTCGATCCAGCCGTCGAGGGGAACGGGAACCCCCCAGTCGAGGTCGCGGGTGATGGCCCTGGGGCGGATCTTCTCCAGCAGGTTGTGGCTGAATTTCAAGACATTGGGCCGCCAGTCCTCGCGGGAGTCGAGCCAGGTCGTCAGCTGCTCCGCGACCTTCGGCAGGTCGAGGAAGAAGTGTTCGGTCTCCACGAACCGCGGGGTTTCACCGTTGATGCGGGAAACCGGGTTGATCAGGTCCGCCGGGTCGAGCTGGTTCCCGCAGTTGTCGCACTGGTCGCCGCGGGCACCGGCGTAGTCGCAGATGGGGCAGGTGCCCTCGATGAAACGATCGGGCAGGGTGCGTCCCGTGGACGGGGAAATGGCTCCCATCTGGGTCTGGGCGATGACATAACCGTTGTCGTACAGTGCCTTGAACACCTCCTGCACCACCCGGTAGTGGTTTGCGGTGGTGGTGCGGGTGTACAGGTCGTAGGACAACCCCAGCCCCTGCAGATCGGAGGCGATCACCCGGTGGTACTTGTCGGCGCATTCGCGGGCCGTCAACCCCTCGGAATCCGCCTTCACCTGGATGGCGGTGCCGTGCTCGTCCGATCCGGAAACCATCAGCACGTTGTGTCCCGCCATGCGCATGTAGCGCGCGAACACGTCCGAGGGGACGCCGAAACCGGACACATGACCGATGTGGCGGGGGCCGTTCGCATAGGGCCAGGCAACCGCCGCTAGAACGTCAGAACACATGGCCCGCATCCTATCTGGTGTGGCTCGGGCCCGTCCGTCCACTCAGCCCCGTCCGTCCGCTCAGGCCCGCGCGATCCGGAAACCTCCCCAGCCTCCCCAGGCGGATCCGACCAGCATCAGGATCACCCAGCAGGTCCCGACGATGAACGAGACCAGCTCGAGCCCGACGAACAGGGGCCACAGCACCAGGTAGAACAGCGCCACCGCAGCGCCCCAGCCCAGGACGGCGATCCCCACCCCACGCCAGCCGTAGCCCAGCCAGAGCGCACACCCCAGCATCAGCAGTGCCACGATCGGCAGCCCGTAGAACAGGAACAGTCCCTCGGAGTGGCCTCCGTCCCCCAGCCCAACGACCAGCCGGGAAATGCTGCCGACGACCTGCCAGAGCATCGGCAGCCCGATACTCAACGCGACGAGCATGGGAAACACCCGCCGCCTGGCGTGTCCCAGGGCGACGGCGAACCGCGCCCCCCACAACCAAAGCAGCGGCACCGAGGCCAGGCAGACCAGGAAAAGCACACCGGCCGGCTCCTGGACGTTGTCCCGCCGGAAGGTGGCAACCATTGCGATGTCGGCCAGCCACGGAATCACGGGCCACCAGTAGCGCCACGCGAATCGCCCACCCATGGCGGACAGCACCGCACCGACATCTCCGTTCATCGTCACTTCCCTCTCTCGACGTCCACCTGGGCGTCACGCCTGGGACCTATCAGCAGGTCGGCCAGTTCCCGGAG
>CALCKT010000067.1 GCA_937965785.1 uncultured Propionibacteriaceae bacterium
GAGAGAGGACGCCGAGTGTTCACACAAGGCGGCCGCCGTCATCACCGCGCTCCGCCGCGCTGCAAAGTTGGGAGAAACCGCATGACCGTGCTCGACGAGATCATCACCGGGGTCAGAGAGGATCTGGCCGTTCGCCAAGCCGATCAGCCCTTCGAGAAACTGCTCGAGCTGGCGCGGCAGGTGCCACCGGCGCGCCCCGTGGTCCCCGCCCTGCGGGCCCCCGGGCTGGCCGTGATGGCCGAGGTGAAACGCCGCTCGCCCTCCAAGGGGGACCTGGCCGAGATCACGGATCCCGCGGCACTCGCCACCGACTACGCCGCAGGGGGAGCAGCCGCGATCTCAGTGCTGACCGAGAAACGGCGCTTCAACGGCTCGCTGACGGATCTCGAGGCGGTCCGCGAGGCCGTGGAGACCCCGCTGCTCCGCAAGGACTTCATGGTGCATCCCTACCAGTTCTACGAGGCACGGGTTCACGGCGCCGACCTGGTGCTTCTCATAGCCGCCGCCCTCAGCGACGTGGAGCTGCGGGCCTTCCTGGACCTGACCGACGCGCTGGGCATGACCGCGCTGGTGGAGACCCACACCGAGGAGGAGGTGGAACGGGCCGTGAACGCAGGGGTCGAGGTGATCGGGATCAACAACCGGGACCTGAAGACCCTCGGGGTGGATCTCAACCAGTTCGGGAAACTCGCATCCCTCATCCCCGACGACCGGGTCAAGGTTGCCGAATCCGGGATCCTCAGCCTCGACGACGCCCGCAGGGTACGTCAGGAGGGAGCCGACGCCATCCTCGTCGGGGAGGCACTGGTTCTTCACGGTGATCCCCGCGCCGCCGTGGAGGAGTTCGCCTCGATCGACTGACCGTGCCGACCGGTGGGTTCTGGTTCTCCGGCGGACCGGGGGGACGGCCCGGACCGAGTGATCCGTCGCAGGAGAACAGGAACCGGGGCGGCATCGATGAATCTCGGCGATTTGGAAAGGCGATCTCCACGCCTGCGGGAACCAGTAGGCTGCTGCGCATGACCGCACTTCCCGATGCCCGAGGCCATTTCGGCCGCTTCGGCGGAACGTTCGTGCCGGAGGCGCTGCACGCAGCCCTGGCGGAGCTGGACACCGAGTTCCAGGCCGCCCGGGCCGATCCGGTCTTCCGGGCCGAACTCGCCGGCCTGCAACGCAACTATGCGGGCCGACCGACCCCTGTGACGGTGGCCGAGAACTTCTCCAAGCACTGCGGGAACGCCACGATCCTCCTCAAACGCGAGGACCTGAACCACACCGGCGCGCACAAGATCAACAACGTGCTCGGCCAGGCGCTGCTCACCAAACGGATGGGGAAAACCCGCGTGATCGCGGAGACCGGGGCCGGGCAGCACGGCGTCGCCACCGCCACGGCGGCCGCCCTGCTCGGACTGGAGTGCCGCATCTACATGGGGCAGCTGGACACCGAACGCCAGGCCCTCAACGTGGCCCGGATGCAACTGCTGGGAGCTGAGGTCCACGCCGTCGCATCCGGTTCCCGCACCCTGAAGGACGCGATGAACGAGGCGATGCGGGACTGGGTGTCGAGCGTCGAGAACACCCACTACCTGCTCGGGACGGTCGGCGGGCCGCACCCCTTCCCCTACCTGGTCCGGGAGCTCCAGCGGGTGATCTCCACCGAGGCCCGCGCCCAGATGCTCGAGGAACACGGCGGCCTCCCCGACTGGGTGGTGGCGGCCGTCGGCGGTGGCTCCAACGCCATCGGCGCGTTCGCCGACTTCATCCCCGACGAATCCGTGCACCTGCTCGGCATCGAGGCCGCGGGTGAGGGCATCGAGACCGGGCGTCACGCGGCGAAGATCGGTGCAGGCCGCCCCGGGGTGCTGCACGGCGCCCGCACCTTCGTGCTCCAGACCGAGGACGGGCAGACCATGGAATCGCACTCGATCTCCGCCGGACTCGACTACCCGGGGGTCGGCCCCGAACACGCCTGGCTGGCCGAGACCGGCAGGGCCAGCTACGAACCCGTCACCGATGTCGAGGCGATGGACGCCTTCCAGCTGCTGACCCGGACCGAGGGAATCATTCCCGCGATCGAGTCCGCGCACGCCGTCGCGGGTGCCAGGCGACTGGCCCTGAAACTGACCGGGGAGCAACCCGGAACACGCCCCCGCATCCTTGTGTGCCTGTCCGGGCGGGGTGACAAGGACGTTTCCACTGCCTTCAAGTGGTTCGGAATGTCCGGTGAACCCGATCGAGTCGTGGGAGAGATGGAATGAGCAACTTCACGGATCCCACCCGTCTGGGGATCTCCGGCAAGACCCTGGCCGCCTGCCGTGCCCAGGGGAGGGCCGCCTTCGTCGGCTACCTGCCGGTCGGCTACCCGGATGTCGCGAAGAGCTGCGAGGCCTACCGCGTCCTGTGCGAAGGGGCCGACATGGTGGAGATCGGGATGCCCTACTCCGATCCCTTCCTCGACGGCCCTGTCATACAGCACGCCACCACCAGGGCCCTCGCCCGGGGGGTGCGCACCCGTGACGCCTTCACCGCCGCCGAGACCGTCGCCTCGTGCGGCAAGATCCCGGTGGTGATGACCTACTGGAACCTGATCGAACAGTACGGACCCGATGCGTTCGCCCGTGACCTGGCCGCCGCCGGGGGAGCGGGCGTCATCACCCCCGACCTCACCCCGGACGAGGCCGACGAATGGATCGCCGCCACCGATGCCCACGGCCTCGACAGGATCTTCCTGATCGCCCCCTCCAGCACCCCGGAGCGCATCGCCATGACCATGGCGGCCTGCCGGGGCTGGGTGTACGCCACCAGCGTCATGGGGGTGACCGGTGTGCGCCAAAACACCTCGCTGGCCGCCCCGGTGATCGCCGCCCGAGCCCGGGAGATCGACCCGGGGCTGCCGGTCGGTGTCGGCATGGGGGTCGGCAACGGTGACCAGGCCGCGGAGGTCGGTGCCTACGCGGACGCGGTCATCGTCGGCTCCGCCCTGGTGCGTTGCCTGGCGAGTGACGGGGCGGACATGCCGGGAGACCTGGAAAGGTTGGGCGCCCTGGCGGCGGAACTCCTGGAAGGTGTCAGGAAGGGCCGTTGACCGGACGGCCACCCTTGCGGGGGGCGATGGGAACACGTGCGTGATGACCGGGACCCCGCAGCCCCGGCTCACGAAACGGTCGGGGTCGGTGCTGAGGACGATCCGCGGCGCCGGATCCCGTTCGGGGTGGTTCGTCATCGAAACCGGTCTCGGGCTCGGGCCGGGGAATCCGCGCCGCCGGGTTCCGCGGTTGGGAGCTGACCCGTCAGCGCCTCACCCGGGCAGGACGAATGAAGGCCGGCGGTTCCCGGGCGGGCCGCTGCAGGCCTTCGGTGAGCTCTCCGTGTTGTAGGCTGACCAGCGGCCGACGGAACGAAGGAGTTCACCCATGGTGCGGCGTTGTTTTCTGGCAGTCCTGATCTGTGCGGCGCTCGTCACCGCTGGCTGCGGGCGGGCGGCGCCAAAGATCGAATCCGATCCCGCTCTCGACGCCCAGGACATCCTGAGCAGGGCGCTGAACCAGGGGGAATCGGAGCAGCTCATCCCCGATCACGATCAAACCGTGAAGATGAACACCGTGCTCGACACGTCGATGGACGGCACAACCGTGACGTTGAACATGAGCCTGGACTCCAAACAATCCGGCGAACAGCGAATGAGTGAGGTCGCGGCCGAAATCAAGGTTTCGGCCGGCGCCGGGAAGAGCAACGCCGCCAAATTCTATGTGCTCTTCCAGCAGGAGGAAAAGGAATACCACGCCTACGCTCGGCTGGAGAACGGGGTTTCCGGCAGCAAACGGGGCCAGGAGGTGCTCTCCGAGGAGGGGATACAGGATCTCCTGGGGCAGGTGCAGGAATCCTCGATGGCGTCGGTGGAGATGTATGCGGAGAACCCGGAGAAAATAGGTGCCAAGGAGGACAACGGAACCTATGTCGTGGAACTGGTTCCATCACACGAATCGCTGATGAAGATCCTGAACCGGAGCGGATCCGGCGGCCGGATCGATGAGTTGTCGAACAGCTACTGCCTGCTCACCCTGACCGTCGACAAGAACACCCACCGGATGAAGAACTTCACCATGGAACTGAACGCCGATGTGACCGTTCAGGGCAAGAAGGCGAAAATGGACTTGAAGGTGGACATGACCTCCGATGAGACCCAAGAGGTCACCCTCAGCATTCCCTCCGACCTGCAGGATGCCCCCGAGACCAGCCTGAAGACCTTCTTCTCCTCCTGAGACGAGTCCAGGGGCAGGTACAGAGGTGATTCATGCTGACCTACCGCTTGTTTGCCGACCTTGCTGAAGTTTGCTGGCTCCCCAGCACGGACGAATGTGACCAGGGCCGGCGAAACAGCGGCGGGATTCTCGGTCGGGGTGAACCCGGGGATAGCTGTGAGTGAACTTCGAGTTTCTTGAATTCTCGAGCCTCCGCGGGGCGGGGGATCAACTGGAGAGCAGGGTCAGGACGGCCTTCACCCGGCGGTGAACACCCGGGTCGGGGTGGAGCCCGAGCTTGGAGAAGATGCGTTGGGTGTGTTTCTCGATCGCCCCTTCCGTCACCACCAGGCGTTTCGCTATGCCGGCGTTGGTGTGACCTTCGGCCATCAGTCCCAGGACTTCTCTTTCCCTGGAGCTCAGCTGGGCGACGGGGTCGGCCTTGCGGCCACGCCCCAGAACCTGCGCCACCACTTCGGGGTCGAGAACCAGACCGCCCTCCGCAACACGATCCACAGCCTCCAGGAAGGTGTCGATGTCGGCGACCCTGTCCTTGAGGAGATAGCCGAGGTGGGTGCCGCCGTCGGCGAGCAGCTCCTGCACATAGGCGGCCACGACGTACTGGCTCAGCAACAGGATCGGGGCCTCACCCCAGTGGCTGCGGATCTCGACGGCGGCCCGCAGGCCCTCGTCGGTGTTCGACGGGGGCATGCGGATGTCGGTGATGATCAACTCGGGACGCAACTCCAGCGCGCGGGGCACCAGTTCGGTTCCGCTCCCGACGGCGGCGATCACCTCGTGACCGCCGTCGCCCAGGATCAACGCCAGGCCCTCTCGCAGCAGGACCGAGTCGTCGGCTATCAGGACCCGCAAGGGATCACCGCCTCAATCTTGGTCGGCCCCCCGGTGGGGGAGGTGATGGACAACCTTCCGTCGACTCCCCGGAGACGTTCCTCCAGACCGGCCAGGCCGTGGCCCTTGGCCGTCGAGGCGCCGCCCATGCCGTCGTCGGTGATGGTGATGTACAGCCAACCGTCCTGGACCGCGGTGATCAGATCAACAGCGGTGGCCCCGGAGTGTTTGTTGGCGTTGACCAAGGACTCGGAGATCACGAAGTAGGCCGCCTGCTCGACGTGATCGGGTAGTTTCCCGGGGATGCTGGAATAGACGGTCACCGGGATGGCGGAACGGGCAGCGGTTTCGTCAATGGCGGCCTCGAGCCCACGGTCGACCAGCACCGGCGGTGCGATGCCGCGGGACAGCTGCCTCAGCTCGGCGAGGGTTTCCTGGGTCTGGGCCATGGCCTCCCCCAGCAGCTCGCGGGCCCGTTCCGGGTCCTGGTCCAGCTGCCTGCGGGTGCGGGCCAGATCCATGTTGAGTCGCACGAGTCGCTGCTGCGGGCCGTCGTGGATGTCGCGTTCCAGTTTCCGCAGGGCCCCGGTCTCGGCGCGTTGCACCGCGGCCCGGGAGTCGCGGAGCTGAGTGATCCGGGCATTGTTGCGGGCCCTCAGGTTCAGCAGGGCATCGCCCACCGAGCCGTGCAACCACGCCAGTCCGCGGAACACCGGTGGCGCCAGCTTGATGGCGAGCAACCCGACCACTATGGGGATGGCCCCATCGAGGATTCTCACGAGGGTCGTGTTCAACATGGGAGTGAAACCCGAGATCTCCCAGTAGAGATAGGCGAGACCGCCGCCATTCGTGTGGAAGATCTCGGCCAGCAGGGCGAGAATGGGGCCTGTCACCGGCCCCGTGCACAGAGCCGCCCAAACCAAGGCCAGCGACCACGTGATCGTCGAGGTGATGAATCCCACGAACACCCACAGGACATCGAGCCATGATTGGGGGTCGGCGATGACGTTGAGCATCGCCTTGAACCAGGAATCCCCCTCCCGGCGCTGTCGGTAGTGCAGTGCTGCCGGTTCGCGTCCGAAGAGTCCCGCCTGGACATGTCGTTCCATGGTGGCGAAGCCGCGGGCCATCAGTAGGGCGAAAGCCAGGATGGGAAGGCCAACCCAGATGACGGCCGTACCGATCCCGAGTGCAGTGAAGGTCACGACCATCACGAAGGCGAACAACATGATGGGCCAGCCGAGCAGGAGGTAGGCGATGGTACCCGCGAGCGGGGGACGGAAGGTGGATGTCGTGTTCATGGTTTCACTCTTCACCCCGGCGGGCCGTGTTCCCATCCCGCTGGCCCGAGACCCGGGGTGGGGCTGGCCCGACAGTTTCAGAGCAACTCCTTGAACTTCTTGAAGAAAGATTTGTGATTCGGGCCGTACACCTTGACGTCCCCGAAGATGCAGAAACCGGTCAGCACCAGCTCCGGGCCGTTTCCGTCAGGCTCCAGACCAGCCACCTTCACGTCACCGAAGATGCAGGCGGTCTCGTTGCGGACCCTGACCCCGGCGGGCACCCGCAGGACCACGTCGCCCATGGCCACCATGACGTTCAACTGGGAGGACAAGGAATCGAACACGGCCTTGGTCAGGTCCAGTTTCACATCACCGAAGACCGTGTTCACGTGGGTGTTGGCGCGCACCCGCCAGCCCTCGCCCCGTTTCGCGTCCCCGAAGATCGCGACGATGTTCTCGCTTCCCGGTCCCGCCCCCGCAGGATCGACCAGCGCACGCGACCGGTCGTCCCGGGTTCTCTCCACCAGGTAAGAAGCGGGTTGGGGATCGGTGGGCACCAGGTCGGTGGTGATCTCCCGCAGATCCCCGAAGGTTTTCGCCTCCCAGGTCCTGTTGAGGCGCTCGTCGTGTTCCTCACGGGTCAGACGGCCGTCGGAGTAGGCATCGGTCAGCAACTGTTCAATGGCAGTGCGATCCGCGTCCGAGCAGCGCAGGTGGTCCGGTTGGGGCATGGGAATCAGCTTACGCGCTTCCCACCCACCTTTGCGGTCCCGATCCGCATCCGGGGGTAGGGTTGGTGCCCGTTCGGGTCGGATGGAAGGAGCAGCAGTGGGGGATACGTTCGTGCACCTGCACTGCCATACGGAGTTCTCGATGCTCGACGGCGCCGCGCGCGTCCATGACCTGTTCAAGGGCGCGGAACGAATGGGCATGCCGGCGCTGGCGATCACGGATCACGGGAACCTCTACGGAGCCTACGAGTTCTACAAGGCCTCCAAGAACTATGACGTCAAACCCATCATCGGCCTGGAGGCCTACCTCACCCCCCGCACCCACCGCACCGAACGCAAGCGCGTGCAGTTCGGTGACGGCACCGGCGACGACGTCGCTTCGAAGGGCGCCTACACCCACATGACGATGTGGGCCTCCGACAAGGAGGCCATGCACAACCTGTTCAAGCTCAGCTCCCGGAGCTCCCTGGAGGGGTTCTTCTACAAGCCCCGCGCCGACCGGGAGCTCCTGAACGAATACGGCAAGGGACTGATCGCCACCACGGGCTGCCCCTCGGGTGAGGTCCAGACCTTCCTCCGGCTCGGCCAGTACGAAAACGCCCGGGCCGCGGCGGCGGAGTTCCGCGACATCTTCGGGGAGGGCAATTTCTACGTCGAGTTGATGGATCACGGCCTGTCGATCGAAAGAAAGGTGCGAAACGACCTGCTTCGCATCGCCAAGGACCTGAACCTGCCCCTGGTGGCCACCAACGACCTCCACTACGTGCACGCCGAGGACGCCGACGCCCACGACACCCTGCTGTGCGTCTCGGCGGGTTCCCGCAAGGCCCAGACCGACCGGTTCAGGTTCGACGGTTCCGGCTACTACCTCAAGAGCCCCGAGGAGATGCGGGCCCTGTTCAAGGACATCCCCGAGGCCTGCGACAACACCCTCGCCATCGCGGAACGCATCGAAACCGTCTTCGACGAGGGCATCGGCACCTACATGCCCCGCTTCGACTGTCCCGCCGGCGAAACCGAGGACTCCTGGTTCCACAAGGAGGTGGAGAAGGGACTCCACCAGCGCTACCCCGACGGCATTCCCGACGAGGTCATCGAACGCGCCAGGTTCGAATCCGAAATCATCTCCAAGATGGGATTCACCGGCTACTTCCTGGTGGTCGCGGACTTCATCAACTGGGCCAAGAACAACGGCATCCGCGTGGGTCCCGGACGCGGATCGGGCGCCGGATCCATGTGCGCCTACGCCATGCGCATCACCGACCTCGACCCCCTCGAACACGGCCTGCTGTTCGAGAGGTTCCTCAACCCCGAACGCGTCTCCATGCCGGACTTCGACATCGACTTCGATGATCGCCGTCGCGGCGAGGTGATCCAGTACGTCACCCACAAGTACGGCTCCGACAAGGTGGCCCAGATCGTCACCTACGGCTCCATCAAGGCGAAGGCCGCCGTCAAGGACGCATCCCGGGTGCTGGACATGCCTTTCGCCGTCGGGGAGCGGATCACCAAGGCCATGCCCGCCGATGTCATGGGCAAGGGAGTTCCGCTGCCGGAGCTGTTCAACCCGGAACACAAACGCTACGCCGAGGGCCAGGAGTTCCGTGACCTCTACAACTCGGACCCGGACGTCAAAACCGTGGTCGAGGCGGCCAAGGGAATCGAGGGCCTGAAACGCCAGTGGGGCGTGCACGCCGCCGGGGTGATCATGTCGAACGCCCCCCTGCAGGACGTCATCCCGGTGATGAAACGGGAATCCGACGGCGCCATCATCACCCAGTTCGACTACCCGGGATGCGAATCCCTCGGGTTGATCAAGATGGACTTCCTGGGGTTGCGGAACCTCACGGTGATCGCCGACGCGGTGAACAACATCAAGATCAACTGCGGCATCGACATCGTGCTGGAGGATCTTCCGCTGACCGATCCCGCCACCTACGACCTGCTGCAGCGCGGCGACACCCTGGGGGTCTTCCAGCTCGACGGTGGCCCGATGCGGCAGCTCCTGCGTTCCATGCAGCCCGACTGCTTCGAGGACATCTCCGCCGTCGGTGCGCTCTACCGTCCCGGCCCCATGGGGGCCGACTCGCACAACAAGTACGCGCGCCGCAAGACCGGGCGCGAGAAGGTGGAACCGATCCACCCGGAGCTCGCCGAAGCCCTCGAACCGATCCTGGGGGAGACCTACGGTCTGATCGTCTACCAGGAGCAGGTGATGGCGATCGCCCAGCAGCTCGCCGGGTACACGCTGGGTGCCGCCGACATGCTCCGCCGCGCCATGGGCAAGAAGAAGAAGGCGGAGCTGGATGCCCACTACGAGCGTTTCAGCAAGGGCATGCAGGAGCGGGGGTTCAACCAGGAACCCATCGACGTGCTCTGGAACATTCTGCTGCCGTTCTCGGACTACGCCTTCAACAAGGCCCACTCGGCCGCCTACGGGGTGGTTTCCTACTGGACCGCCTACCTGAAGGCGAACTATCCGACCGAGTACATGGCGGCGCTGCTGCAGTCGGTCCGCGACGACAAGGACAAGTCCGCCGGTTACCTGGCGGAGTGCCGGCGCATGGGGATCCACGTCCTGCCGCCCGATGTCAACTCCTCCGAGATCGCCTTCACCCCGGTCGGCAAGGACATCCGTTTCGGGCTGGGTGCCGTCCGCAACGTCGGCGACAAGGTGGTCTCCGCGTGGACCGCGGAACGGGCCCGGGTGGGCAAGGCCAAGGACTTCCAGGACTTCCTCGACAAGGCGCCCCTGCTGATGTGCAACAAGCGGGTGATCGAGTCGCTGATCAAGGCCGGCGGGTTCGACGAACTGGGCCACACCCGGAGGTCGCTGATGACCGTCCACGAGGATGCCGTCGACTCGGTCATCGAACTCAAGAAGAACGAGGAACACGGCCAGTTCGACCTTTTCGGGGACTTCGGTGATGGCGGCGACGAGGGAGGTCTCGACAAGCAGCCCATCCCCGACCTGGACGAATGGGACAAGCGCACGAAGCTCGCCTTCGAACGGGAGATGCTGGGACTGTACGTCTCCGATCACCCGCTCAACGGCCTGGAACACGTGCTGCTCCAGCACGGCAAACACTCCGTCTCGAGCCTCGCCGCGGAGGGCGGATTCCGGGGCGAGACCACCGTGTGCGGGCTCATCACCTCGGTGACGAGGCGGGTCAACAAGAAGGGTGCCTTCTACGCGGTCCTCATGCTGGAGGACCTGGAGGCCAGCATTGAGGTCACGGTCTTCCCGAAGGTCTACGACGTGGTGGCCCAGTACCTGGCCCCGGACACCATAGTCTCGGTCAAGGGTGTGGTCGAGGACTCGGAGGACCGGGCGCGGATGCGGGCCCAGGACGTGAACGCCCCGCAGGTGAGCGCGGACGGCGGCCTGGGACCGGTGGTGCTGACCCTGCCGACGGTGCGCTGCACCCCGAGGGTGGTGGGTAACCTCAAACAGGTGTTGTCGGAGCATCCCGGATCGGCGGAGGTGCACCTGCAGCTCCGCAACGGCGACCGGCTCACCACCTTCCGGCTCGGCAACGGCTTCCACGTCACCCCGAGCTCGCCGCTGTTCGCGGACCTGAAAGCGCTCCTGGGACCGAGCGCGGTGTCCTTCGGCAGGGGAGCGGCGAATGGCTGAAGCCCATCCCTCCCGCGCCCTGCCCCGCCTGCTGTGGCGGGTGCTCCAATTCCTCGGTGTGCTGCTGGGCCTGGCCACGCTGTGCGCCTTCGCCTGGGCGGGTCTCGCCCACCGGCCCGGCTACCTGGTGTCCCAGGAACTCGGGGCGAGCCTGTCGGAACGAGGCCTCGCGGACGTGTTCTCCACGGACGCGCTGTTCGTCCTGCTCGCCGCCGTGAGCGGGCTCGCGATCGGATTGATCTCCTGGTGGTGGTTCAAGGACCGCGGGTGGTGGGTCTGCGTGGCTGCCGTCGGCGGTGCGCTGGTGGTCTGCCTGCTCACCTGGTTGGGCGGAATGTGGATCCTGCCCCCGAGCTTCGATTCCCGTCTCGCCGCCGCGTCCGCCGGGGAGATCGTGCCCATCGATCTCACCCTGCGCTCGATGTCCGCCCTGCTGGTGGGGCCCTTCTGCGCAATCACCCCCGTCATGCTGCTCGCCGCATTCTGGCCCGAACCACCGTCCTCCGTTCCGGTACCACCGCCGGAACCCCGGAGAATCGCGGCGGTAGACTGACCGACCGTGCTTAGAACGGTTGACCTGACAAGCGTCGATGGCGACTACCGCGTCCACGTTCCCAGGGCGGCGCTGGACGTCGCAGGGGCCATGGACGCGGTGCGGGGGGTGTGCGACGCGGTTCGTGACCGGGGAATCGAGGCGCTCACCGAGTGCTCGCAACGTTTCGACGGCGTGGTTCCCGAATCCTTCCGAGTGCCGGAACGGGTGCTGGCCGAGGCCGCCGAGCAGCTCGCCCCTGAGCTTCGGGAGGCCTTCGAGGAATCCATCCGGCGTCGCCGCGCGGTCGCCGAAACCCTGGAACGCGATTCCGACCCCGCCCCCGCGGTGCTGGCCGAGGGCGCCCGGGTAGGGTTGCGCAACATCCCCGTCGAACGGGTCGGTCTCTACGTTCCGGGTGGACTCGCCCCCCTGGCCTCCAGCGTGATCATGAACGTCATTCCCGCCCAGGTGGCCAGCGTCCGGGAGATCGCCGTCGCATCCCCGCCGCAGGCCGGTTTCGGTGGCTGGCCGCACCCGAACATCCTCGCGTTGTGCCACCTGCTCGGCGTCGAGGAGGTCTACGCAGTCGGCGGGGCCCAGGCAATCGCGATGTTCGCCCACGGAGTGACCGGCCTCTGCACACCCGTCGCCATGGTCACCGGCCCCGGGAACATTTACGTGGTGGCTGCGAAACGACTGCTGCGGGGAATCGTCGGCATCGACTCCGAGGCCGGACCCACCGAGATAGCCATCATCGCCGATTCCTCCGCGAACCCCGCCTACGTGGCCGCCGACCTGATCTCCCAGGCCGAGCACGACCCGATGGCCGCATCCGTCCTGATCACGGACTCCCCGGAACTCGCCGACCGGGTGGCGGCCGAGCTGGAACCCCGGGTGGCGGTCACGAAACACCGGGAACGGATCCGCACCGCGCTGACGGGTCAGCAATCGGCGGTGCTGCTGGTGCGCGACCTCGACCAGGCGGTGGAGGTGGCCGACGCCTACGCCGCCGAGCACCTGGAGATCCAGACCCGCGACGCCGGAGAAGTTGCCGCCCGGATCCGCAACGCCGGCGCCATTTTCGTCGGCGACCACTCGCCCGTCAGCCTCGGTGACTACTCCGCCGGCTCCACCCACGTCCTGCCGACCGCGGGCTGCGCGTGCCACGGATCGGGTCTCAGCGTGCGTTCCTTCATGCGCACCGTGCACGTCATCGACTACTCGGCGCAGGCCCTGGCCGAAATCGCCGACGGGATCGAACGGTTCGCGTTGGCCGAGGACCTGCCCGGGCATGCCGCGGCGATCACGGTCAGGACGAGACGATGAGCAGGTTCGCAGGCCTGCCGCTCCGGGATGACCTGGTGGGGGAGGAACCCTACGGAGCACCGCAGATCGAGGTGCCCGTGGTCCTCAACGTCAACGAGAACCCCTATCCGCCCTCCGGTGAATTGAGCCGGGCCATGGGGGAGGCCATCCAGGAGGCCGCCGCGACGATGAACCGCTACCCGGACCGGGAGGCGGTGGCGCTCCGCGAGGACCTGGCCTCCTACCTCGGCAACGGCCTGACCGCCCGCAACGTCTGGGTGGGGAACGGGTCCAACGAGATCATGGGGCAGCTGCTGACCGCTTTCGGAGGGCCGGGCCGCAGGATGCTGACCTTCACCCCCACCTATTCGATGTATCCCGAGTACGCGCGCAACACCTGCACCGGCTACGTGACCGAGCCCCGCAACCCTGACTTCACCGTGGACGCCGACCTGGTGCTCTCCGCCGTGGAACGCCACGCCCCGACCGTGGTGGTCATCACCACCCCGAACAATCCGACCGGCACCTGCACCGGAGCGGAGGTGATCGATGAGATCTGTTCCGCCACGGATGCGATCGTCGTGGTCGACGAGGCCTACCAGGAGTTCTCCCGCACCCCCGGGGCGTTGCCGCTGCTGGCGCGGCATCCCGGACTCGTGATCACCCGCACCATGTCGAAGGCCTTCGCCATGGCCGGTGGGCGCGTCGGATACCTGGCGGCCGCTCCGGAGGTCGTGGACGCCTGCCGGATCGTGCGGCTGCCCTACCATCTGAGCCTCCAGACCCAGGTCCTGGCCCGGGTGGCCCTCGCGCACCGGGACGAACTGCTGGCCCGGGTGGAGGAGCTGGCCGAGGAATGCCGGGCCTTCCAGGACTGGCTGCGGGGCCACGGCTACGAGGTGGTGCCCTCGGAGGCGAACTTCGTGCTGTTCGGGCGCTTCGAGAACCGCCACGCCGTGTGGCAGGGGCTGCTGGATCGCGGGGTGTTGATCCGCGAGACCGGACCCGAGGGGTTCCTGCGGGCCTCCGCGGGCACCCCCCGGGAAATGGCGGCCCTGAAACGGGCACTCGCCGAGATCAATCCGGAAGGACGTCATTCATGAGCCGCACCGCAACCAGGTCCCGGATCACCAGCGAATCCGAGATCACCGTCACCCTAAACCTGGACGGAACCGGCCTGAGCCGGATCTCTACCGGGGTCGGTTTCTACGACCACATGCTCACCGCGCTGTCCAGGCACTCCCTGATCGACCTCGACATCCAGGCCAGCGGGGATGTGCACATCGATGGGCACCACGTCGTCGAGGACACCGCGATCGTGCTCGGCCAGGCGCTGGGCGAGGCCCTCGGGGACAAACGCGGCATCCGGCGTTACGCGGACGCCACCGTGCCCCTCGACGAGGCCCTGGCGCACTGCGTGGTCGACGTGGCGGGACGCCCCTACGTGGTGTGCTCGGGCGAGCCCGAGGGACAGGCCTACGCCCGCATCGGCGGCTCGGGTGTCGCCTACGCGGGTTCCATGACCTACCACGTTTTCGAGTCCCTTGGTTTGAATGCAGGCCTGTGCATTCACCTTCGGCTTCTCGCGGGCCGCGATCCGCACCACATCGTCGAGGCCGAGTACAAGGCCCTGGCCCGTGCGTTGCGCGACGCCGTCGCCCTCGATCCGCGCGTCGTGGATGTGCCCTCCACGAAGGGGGCGCTCTGAACCGCCGGGTGGGGTTGTTCGACTACGGCTCGGGCAACCTGCACTCCGCGGCACGGGCGTTGGCGGCGGCCGGGGGCAGGGTCGTGCTGACCGGGGACATCCGGGAACTGGCGGGATGCGATGCGCTGGTGGTTCCCGGTGTCGGGGCCTACGCCGCCTGTATGGCGGGGCTGCGGGCGGCCGGGGGAGTGGAACTCCTGGCGGACTGGCTGCCCACCGGGAAACCACTGCTGGGTATCTGTGTGGGGCACCAGATCCTCTTCGAGGAGGGCACCGAACACGGCATCCGCACCCCCGGTTTCGGTCTCTGGCCGGGAACAGTGCAGCCCCTGGCGGCCCGCAGGCTCCCACACATGGGCTGGAACCGCGTCGAGGTTCCCCCGGGCAGCCGCCTGTTCGCCGGCATCGAGGACGAGCGGTTCTACTTCGTTCACAGCTACGCAGCGACCCGGATGTCGGGAACCGACGGCACCCTGGTGACCACCGCCACCCACGAGGTTCCCTTCGTTGCCGCCGTGGAACGCGGGAACGTCTGCTCCACCCAGTTCCATCCCGAGAAATCCGGGAGGGCCGGCGCCCGGTTGCTGCGCAACTGGCTGGATCCGCGAAACCCTCAGGCCGCCAGCTGATCCACCAGCTGAGGCAATCCGATGGCCGCGGTGGTGCACCAGTGCAGGTCGCAGTCCAGGCTGGTGGGATTCGGGTTGACCTCCACCACGAACGACCCAGCGCGTGCCGCCAGCCCCGGCAGGGCGGCTGCCGGGTAGACGATCGACGAGGTCCCCACCACCAGGGTCAGGTCGGCCCGCTGGGCGGCCTCCACGGACGCGTCGATGTCGGTCGCGTCCAAGGGTTCGCCGAAGAACACGATGCTAGGCCTGAGGTCACCCCCGCAGGATTCACACGGGGAGGGTGGGACGTGCAGGACCGGTTCCCTGGAGGCCATCGACAGGTCAGGCTGGCCGGGAAGACCGCAATCAATGCAGTGGAAACGGTCGAGCCTGCCGTGCAGGTGGGCGAGCACCGCTGAGCCAGCCCGCTCGTGGAGGTCGTCGATGTTCTGGGTGACGATGTCCACGCGCTGCAGCGGAAGCCCTTCGCCGATCAGACCCGCCCAGCGGGCCAGCGCCTCGTGCCCCGCGTTCGGGGAGGTGGAATTCACGATCCCGATGCGCCACAGGTACCAGGCCCACACCAGTTCGGGATCGGCGCGCCAGCCCTCCTCGGTGGCCATCGCCTCGGGGGAGTAGCGGGCCCACAGCCCGGCCGACTCGTCACGGAAGGTGGGAACCCCCGACTCCGCCGACATGCCCGCACCGGTCAACACCAGGACCCTGCGGGCGGAGCGTGCCCGTTCCAGCAACTCTGGGGGAAGCGGTTCCAGTTTCTGGTGGTTCATGTTCCCACTCTTGCACAGGACCCACGGCGCGTGGACCCGGTGGGCGGCAATGGGGACTGCCGATGGGAGCGGGGTGCAGGACCGGCATATGGTCGGCACCCGGTGAACCACCCCTATCGTGGGGTGGGAATATCCTGACCCGGTGAAAACCCTGGTGACCGGATTCGAACCCTTCGGCGGCTCCGACCGCAATCCCTCCGCGGAGCTGACCGCCAGGCTCGGGGCCGATGCGGTGACCGCGGTGCTGCCGGTGGAGTTCGAGGCGCTGCGGAAACTGGTTCCGGAGCTGTTGGCGGAGCATCAACCCACCCATGTGGTGTGCCTGGGACTGTCGGGCCGCGCAACGGGACTGACCCTGGAACGGGTGGCCGTCAACCTGATCGACGCCCGCATCCCGGACAACGCCGGGGAGCGTCCCGTGGATCTGCCCGTGGTTCCCGACGGCCCCGCCGCCCGGTTCGTCACCCTGCCCGTGAAGGCCATGTTGCGTGCCGTGCAGGAGACCGGGGTACCCGGGGAGCTGTCCCTCAGCGCCGGCAGCTACGCCTGCAACGCGCTGTTCTACCTGATGCTGCACGAGGCCGCCACCCTGCCCCGGGAACCCGGGCCGCGATGCGGTTTCATCCACGTCCCCCCGGAGGATGTCCTCGACCTCGACTCCCAGGAACGGGGCCTCAGAGCGGCCCTGGGACGCCTTGACGTTCCCGAGATCCACTTCGCTGACGGGGAACTCGACTAGGACCTCCTGGGCTTTTAACCCCTGCTGATGGTTCTCTGTCCCACAGGCCGGCTTCACGGTAGGGTTCGCGTCGTGGAAGCATTGCAGTTGTTGCCCGCCGTGGACGTCCAGGACGGCCAGGCCGTCCAACTCGTCCAAGGCGTGGCGGGCACCCAGAAGGAGTTCGGGGATCCGCTGTCCGCGGCCCTCAGATGGCAGGAGGAGGGGGCGTCCTGGATCCATCTGGTCGATCTCGACGCCGCCTTCGGGCGCGGCTCCAACGCCGACCTGCTCGCCGGGATCATCGGCAGGCTGGACGTGGATGTCGAACTCTCCGGGGGGATCCGGGACGACGTGTCCCTGGAGCGGGCCCTCGGCACCGGGTGCCGCAGGGTCAACATCGGCACCGCCGCGCTGGAACGGCCCCAGTGGTGCGAACGGATCATCGAAACCCACGGCGACCGCGTAGCCATCGGCCTGGACGTGCGTGGGGAGCGGCTCGCCGCCCGGGGCTGGACCACGCAGGGGGGGCCGTGGGTCGAGACCCTCGACCGGCTGGCGGCGGCCGGGTGCCGGCGTTTCGTAGTCACCGACGTCAACTCCGATGGCATGCTCACCGGACCGAACCTCGACCTGCTGGGCGATGTCTGTGCCCGCACCGACGCCGCCGTGATCGCATCCGGTGGCATCTCCACCCTGGACGATCTGCGTGCCCTGCGGGAGCTCACCCGTGACGGCGTGGAGGGGGCCATCGTCGGCACCGCCCTCTACCTCGGCAGATTCACCCTGGCCGAGGCCATCGAGGTCGCCGGCCCGCAGCAGATCGGAGAGGTGGCATGAGCCCCGCGCCACGCACCAGTTTCGGAGCCTCGGAGTCGACCCGTCTCCACACCCCGCCGCTGCTGACCGGACGGATCGCCGAACTGCTCGCGGGCAAGAAGATCGCCATGACCGGTGTCACCGGTTTCATCGGCGAACAGATGCTCTGGAAATTCCTCACCGAGTGCCCGGACACGACCACCGCAGTGCTGGTGCGCCGCAAGGGTTCCCTGTCCGCCACCCAACGGGTCGCCTCGCTGCTGAAGAAGAAAATCTTCAAGGATGTCGTCGCCGAGGCCGGTTCCGTCGAGGAACTGATGGCCGCGCGCGTCGATGTGATCGAGGGTGACCTCCCGGACGCCCCGGAACTGCCGCGCGACATCGACGTGCTGGTGCACTGCGCAGGGGACGTCTCCTTCGACCCGCCCATCGATGCGGCGTTCAAGACCAACGTGCTCGGCGTCAAGGCGCTGCTGAAACGATTCCGCGATTCCTGTTCCGACGAGAACGGCAACCTGGTGCGCGTCCCGCACTACGTCCACATCTCGACGGCCTACACGGCGGGGCGCCGCAGGGGACCGATCCCGGAGGCCGCCCATCCCCACGATGTGGACTACGAGGCCGAGACCCGGGCGGCGCTGGCGATGGCCGACATCGTCGAGGCCCGGTCCCGCACATCCGAGCAGCTGACGGCGCTGCGCAAGGAAGCAGAGAAACTGCACCGCCGCGCCGGGTACCTCACCACCAGCGAGGACACCGAACGGCGGCGGCTCGCCTGGGTGAAGAAGGAACTGGTGGCCGCGGGAACGGAACGGGCCCGTTCGCTGGGCTGGACCGACGTCTACACCTTCGCCAAGGCAATGGGTGAAGCGGTCGTCGCGGACCTGTGCCGCGACATGCAGGTCTCCATCGTCCGCCCGGCGATCGTGGAGTCGTCGTTGCGATACCCGTATCCGGGATGGATCGAGGGTTTCAAGATGGCCGACCCGATCATCCTGGCCTACGGGCGGGGGCAACTGCCCGAGTTCCCGGCCTCCCCGGACGCAGTGATCGACATCATCCCCTGCGACTACGTGGTCAACACCATCGTCGCGGTGTGCGCCACCCAGCCGAAGGTGGGGGAACCGGAGTTCTACCACTGCTCGTCGGGGGCAAGGAACCCCCTGACCTTCCGCGGCATCTACGAACACATCCGCTCCTACTTCTCCCGTCACCCGTACCGGGACGGGCAGGGATCCCACCAGCTGGCCACGTGGAACTTCCCCGGACCGGAACCGGTGGAACGCAAACTCTGGTTCGCGGAGAAGGGGGTCGCGATCGGCAATCGCCTGCTGAGTTTCGCCCCGCGCGGCAAGAAGACCCGTGCCGCCGCCCGGGCCCTCGACAAGACGGCCAAACAGCTGGACTTCCTCAACAGGTACCTGGGTCTCTACGGCGAATACCTCCAATCCGAACTGCACTTCGTCGACGACTGCACCCTGGCGCTGCACAACAGCCTCCACGAGGATGACCGCGAAACCTTCGGGTTCGACTCGGGCAACCTCGACTGGACCCACTACGTGGAGAACGTGCACGCCCCGGCGATCACGGACCCCGTGCGCCGCCTCGAGGCCGCCCGGCGCCGCCGCAAGGCCCATTCCGCCACCTACCGGAGCCTCAAACCCACCGAGCCCGGGACGGTGCTGGCCGCCTTCGACCTGGACGGCACGGTGATGACCACCAACGTCATCGAAACCTACCTGTGGCTGCGGCTCCCCGAGCTGTCCCTGACGCAGCGCGCGGGGGAGCTGATGAAGGTCGCCGCCCAGCTGCCCAATTACCTGGGGGCCGAACGCAAGGACCGCGGGGTTTTCCTGCGGCAGGTGTACCGCCGCTACGAAGGAGCCAGACTGGACGAGCTGGAACGTTTCGTCGACGAGCGGTTGACCCCGTTCGTGTTGGACCGGACCTCCCCCGAAGCGGTCCGGCGCATTCGCGAACACCGGGAGGCCGGGCACACCACGATCCTGCTCACCGGCGTCATCCGCCCCCTGACCAGGCCCTTCGAGGGGCTCTTCGACCACATCGTCGCCGCCGACCTGGCCACGGACGCGGACGGGGTGTGCACCGGTTTCCTGACCGGTCCCCCCATGGTGGGGGACTCCCGCGCCGCGTGGCTCACCCATTACGCGGGCCTCCACGGCATCGACCTGCCGGCCTCCTTCGCCTACGCCGACAGCCACGTCGACCTACCGATGCTGCGCACCGTCGGCAATCCCGTCGCGGTCAGCCCGGACATCGGCCTGATGCGTGCCGCCAAGGAATCCGGTTGGTCGATCATCGACTGGCCCTCCCACGCGCTGCAGCCCAGATGGAAGCTGCCGTCGTGACCCGTCCCGGTTTCGTCCTGAAGGTCGACGAACGCACCCCGCCGCTGCTGACCCTCGCAGGCGGCAACATCAGCCTGCGGCGTTTCCCCACCGGGACCGGCGTGATCTACCCGCCGCAGCCCGTGCCCTCCTCCGACCCCGTCGCGCTGGTGGAGGGGGCGTTCGCCAACCCCGTCGACAGCGCCCCCCTGGCTGGGCTGCTGCGCCCAGGGATGAAGCTGACCGTCGTGGTGGGAAACGTCGACCCGGTGCAACCCTGCATGCGGTTCGACATCAGACGCAGCATCGTCGAACGTGTCCTCGAACACGCCGCCAGGGCGCGGGTGGATGACGTCGCCATCGTGGTGGCCGGTGGTCTTGGACCCCGGTGGGGTGGTCAGGAAATCGTCGAGGCCCTCGGCGACCGGGTGGCCACTTCCTTCCTGCCCGAGGGCAGGATCACCAGCCACGACGTGACCTCGGAGGACCTGGTCACGGTGGCCACCCTGTCCGGGGAACCGGTAAAGATGAACGCGCGGATCGCGGAGTCGGACCTGGTGGTCTCGGTGGATGTCTGCCACGGCCCCGGGGAGCGAAGGCTGCTCGCGACCGGGACGACGGACCTCGCCACCATCAACCGGATCGGCGGGTTCGGTGGCGGCGAATCTGCGTGCCGGGAGGTCGCCGCGGCCATTCACAGGGCCATTCCCGTCTTCTCCGTCACCGCGGTGCTCGGGCAGCCCTACCTTGGGCGCCACCTGAGCTTCCTGAACCACTGCGAGTGGGAATGGCGGCTTCCGGAACAGGTCGCCTACGCCACTGCACGCCAGTTCGCCGCGCTCCTGCCCCGGCAGGGAACCCAGAAACTCTACGCGGCACCGCGCGCGGACTACGAGCTCTGCGACGTGGTCGGCGGCGATCCGGAGCAGGTGGCGAGCCGCGCCGCCGAGGTGTGGCGGGCGGCCAATGCCGTTGCTGCGCCACGCACCGGGATCCTGATGACCTCGGTGTGGGGAGGCGGCTTCGACCCGGGGGACCCCGTGGGCTCGCCCGTCAACGCAACCCACCAGGCGCTGCGCAACGCGGGAGCCGACGCGGAGCATTCCCTCCTGCGCGACGGCGGGATACTGATCGCCTTCCACCCGCTCAGCCGGGTCTTCCCGAACCGGACCCTCGCCCCGGCCGCCGATTTCTTCACCAAGGTGTTGCCCGCAACGAGGGAACCGGCCGAGATCCACGAACGATTCGAACGCCAGGCCTTGGCGGACGACTGGTACCTGAAGCTCTACCGCGACCACAACGCCTGGCATCCGCTGGCCGTCTTCCACACCTGGTACGGGATCCGCCGCGCCACCGAGCGGCTGGCCGACGTCATCTGGGTGGGGGCCGACCGGGAAACCACCGGCGTCCTCGGGCAGCGGGCCGCAACCACCCTGGACGACGCGCTCGAACTGGCCCGGCAGATCACCGGGGACCGGGAGGACGCCACCTACCTGCACGGGCCCGGACGGATCTTCGGGGAGCCGCGGTGATCACCTGGTTCTCGGACATGTTGGGGTTCGCCCGGACGGGGTTCGGGCTGGTTCGGCGCCGCCCGGCCGGCGCCCCGGAACCGGCGGGGCGGCGGCGTGACCGCCTGGCGCGCTCGGACCTGAGCGAGACCCCGGACCTGTTCAACCCCCTGACCTGGCGCCTGGAATACCAGGTGGCGGGGCTCGATTCGCTGCAGGGACTGGAGGGACCGGTCATCTTCGCCGTCAACGAGCAGGGGGTCCTCGACTGGCAGGTTCTGAGGGCCGTGCTCCCCGCGAGGCTGCGCACGACCAACCGGGGTGTCGGTCGCGCGCTGGCGAAGGGACGCAGCATCGTGGTCTTCTCGGAGCCCTCGCTCGTCGACGGCGGGGTGGGGGAGTTCACCACGCTGCCCGCGGAACTGGCGACCGAACACAAAGTGCCGATCATTCCCGTGGCGATCGTCGGGACCTTCAAACTGAACGAGGTGCTCAGGCTCGCCCTGCAACGCAGACCCCGGGTCTCCGTGCGTTTCGGCTCGCCCGTGTATGTTCGCGGCCAGTCGATCAAGGAGGCCACCGAGGTGGTGCAGGGCGCGGTCGGGGCGCTTTTCCACAGTGGGGAGCTCTCCTGGTGGGCGGTTCAGAGCCACGCCCCCATGGCAAGTGGCGAGCCCATGCCCCGCTGGCGCAGGCTCTGGCAGCAGACGGCGCCGCGTCCCGACCGGGGCCGCCGCATCTGGAAGAACAACGGGTGAGGGAGGAGCAGTGGAACTCTACATCGAGAACCATCTAACCTGGCGTCTCCTAACTCCCGACGACTGGGATGAGTTGCTCTCCCTGAGGGCCCAGCTGGAGGCCTTGGACGATCTCGTGCTGCCCGCCACCGATCGGGTGATCGAGGGAGCCGCGCAGACCATAACGGTCGGGGATGCCATCGGCGGCTGGGACTCCTACGGGAACCTGTCGGCCTTCGGATGGAACATCCCGGAACCGGGAAGCCATCCCGCGAAGGTTTTCCTGCTCGGCGGGGTTCATCCGACCCACAGGTACCAGGGAATCGGGCGGGCGCTGCTGGCCTGGCAGGAGGAACGGGCGCTCGCCTGGCGTGACGAACATCACCCCGGGGAACCGATCTGGCTCGGTTCCTACGTGGAGGCGGACCAGACCTGCCTGCGCCACCTGCTCTTGCAACGGGGTTTCCTGGCGGAACGCTACTTCTTCGACATGCACAGGGAACTGTTCGACCTGCCCAGGCCGCACGACATTCCCGGACTGGTCTTCGAGAACTTCACCCCGGAACGCAGCCACCAGGTGCTGCAGCTGCACAACTCGTGCTTCAGCGCCCGGATCGACGAAGACGCATGGGCGGAATCGCTGGCGAAGGGAACCTTCCGCGCCGACTGGTCATGGGTCGCGGTCAAGGGCGATGAGGTGGTCGGGTACTGCCTGTCGGGAACCGACGACGCGGCGGGACTGGACGGCGTGATGGAGGGGTGGTGCGACCGGCTGGGCGTGGCCAGGGCGCACCGGCACCAGGGGGTTGCCGAGGCCCTGCTGGCGCGGTCTTTGCGTTCGATGGCCGACTCGGGTTGTCCCGCCGCGGGGATCGGGGTGGACACCCGAAACCGTGCCGTCGCGGACTGGCTGCACCGGGTGCTGGGATACGAGGAACGCGACAGCGTGACCCTGTTGGGAAAGAGCATTCCGGCTGCTTGAGATAAGCTCGCTCAAGCAAAATTGACCTCTACCCGAAGGGCGGGATGCATGAGCGGACACTCCAAATGGGCGACGACCAAGCACAAGAAGGCGGTCATTGACGCCAAACGCGGCAAGTTGTTCGCCAAGCTGATCAAGAACGTGGAGGTGGCGGCCCGGTTGGGCGGCGGGGATCCGAGCGGCAACCCGACGCTCTACGACGCCATTCAGAAGGCCAAGAAGTCCAGCGTCCCCAACGACAACATCGACCGTGCGGTGAAACGCGGCTCCGGTGCCATATCCGGTGGCGCCGACTACGAGACGATCATGTACGAGGCCTACGGGCCCTCCGGGATCGCGATCCTGATCGAATGCCTGACCGACAACCGGAACCGCTCCGCCTCGGACGTGCGTGTCGCGGTCACCCGCAATGGCGGCACCATGGCCGATGTCGGGTCGGTGCAGCGCCTGTTCGCCCGCAAGGGGGTCGTCGTGGTTCCCAAACAGCAGGAGGACAGGGAGGTCACGGAGGACGACCTGCTCGAGGCCGCCCTGGAGGTGGGTCTCGAAGAGGTCAATGACGAGGACGAGGCCTGGGAGGTGGTCTGCGATCCCGGCGACATCGTGGAGGTCCGCAAGGCCATTGAGGCGGCGGGGTTCGACTACGACTCCTCGGAGGTGCAGTTCGTCGCATCCTTCGACCAGGAGGTCGACACCGTGGAGCTCGCCCAGAAGATCTTCCGCATCATCGACGCCCTCGAGGACTCCGACGACGTGCAGAACGTCTTCACCAACCTGGACCTCACCCCGGAGGTGGCGGCGGCCCTCGAATCCGAGGATTGATCGTCTATAATCCGAACTGATGTTCGAGAAAAAGCGCATTCTGGGGATTGATCCCGGCCTCACCCGCTGCGGTATCGGCGTGGTGGAAGGCGCCGTGGGGCGTCCCCCCGTCTTCATCGCGGTCGGGGTCGTGCGCACCAGCCCGGACCTGGACGTGGCCCACCGGCTGCTCCAGGTGGAGGCCGGACTCGAACGGTGGTTCACCGAACACACCCCCGACGTGGTGGCCATCGAACGCGTGTTCGCCCAGCACAACACGACATCCGTGATCGACACGGCGCAGGCCGCGGGGGTCGCCGCCCTGGTCGCGGCCCGGCGCGGGCTTCCCGTCACGTTCCACACCCCGAGCGAGGTCAAGGCCGCCGTCACCGGCTCGGGACGGGCCGACAAGTCCCAGGTGACCGCCATGGTCACCACGATCCTGAGGCTCGACGCGCCTCCCAGGCCGGCGGACGCGGCCGATGCCCTGGCCCTGGCCGTCTGTCATGCCTGGCGGGGCGGCCACACCAATCGATATGCGGCGCTGGTCGCGGCCGCGAGAGGAAAACGATGATTTCCCAGCTGACGGGTACCGTGACGGCCGCGGGGGCCGCCTGGTTCGTGATCGATGTCTCGGGGGTGGGTTTCCGCGGGCACTGCACACCGGCCACGGCCGCCGCGCTGCGCCCGGGGGAGACGAGAACCATCCACACCTCCCTGGTCGTGCGAGAGGATTCGCTGACGCTGTTCGGTTTCGGCAGCGATGCCGAGCGGGAGGCCTTCGAACTGGTGCAGAGCGCATCGGGGGTCGGGCCCAGGCTCGCCCTGGCCATCTGCTCCGTGCTGTCACCGGGAGACCTGAAACGGGCAATCCTCGCAGGTGACCTGCGTGCCTTGTGCCGGGTGCCCGGGATCGGTAACAAGAGCGCCCAGAAACTGGTGCTGGAGCTCAAGGACAAGGCCGGTCTGCTCGCCCTGGGGGATGCGGAACCGGAGACCACGAGCCCCGGGGTGGCGAACGAATCGTGGCGTGACCAGGTCGTGGAGGGTCTCCAAGGGCTCGGCTGGTCCGCCAAGGAGGCCGGGACCGCGTGCGATGCCGTCGCGGAGTTGGCTGAGGAGGGCGCCGGTGTCGCCCAACTGATGAGGGCGGCCCTCGGATCGCTGGCGAGACGCTGAGGAGGAGACCGTGGATTTCTCTGAGGTGGATCCCGTCGGCCGCGCCGAGGAGAAGGACTTCGAGGCTGCCCTGCGGCCCAAGCGCCTGAGCGAGTTCGAGGGGCAGCCCCGGGTCCGCGACCAGCTCGGTCTGGTCCTGGCCGCGGCCAGGCACCGGGGCAGCAGCCCGGACCACGTGCTGCTGTCCGGCCCTCCGGGACTGGGGAAGACCACCTTGGCGATGATCATCGCCGCGGAGCTCGGAGTGAACCTGCGCATCTCGTCCGGCCCCGCGATCCAGCACGCGGGTGACCTGGCGGCGATACTCTCGGGCCTCGACGAGGGGGATGTGCTGTTCTTCGACGAGATCCACCGGCTCGCCCGCCCCGCCGAGGAGATGCTCTACCTCGCCATGGAGGACTTCAGGGTCGATGTGGTGGTCGGCAAGGGACCGGGTGCGACTGCCATTCCGATAGACCTGCCCGCCTTCACCCTGGTCGGGGCCACCACCCGGGCGGGTCTGCTGCCGGGGCCGTTGCGGGACCGGTTCGGTTTCACCGCGCAGCTGGAGTTCTACGAGGCCGCCGATCTGGCCGGCATCGTCGCGGCTTCGGCCACGAAACTGGGGATCCGGTTGAAGGAGGTGGCCGCCAAGGAGATCGCGGACCGGTCCCGCGGCACCCCCCGGATCGCGAACCGGCTGCTGCGCCGGGTCCGGGACTACGCCCAGGTGGGGGGACACCGGGAGGTGGAACTCGAACACGCCCGGGCCGCCCTGGAACTCTACGAGGTCGACGAACGTGGCCTGGACCGGCTCGACAGGGGAGTGCTGCGCAACCTGTGCACCCTGTTCAACGGAGGTCCCGTCGGCCTGTCCACCCTGGCGCTCAGCGTGGGGGAGGAAACCGAGACCGTCTCCGAGGTGGCCGAGCCCTTCCTGATCCGTGAGGGCCTGATGATGCGCACCCCGCGTGGCCGGATCGCCACCGCCGCGGGTTGGCGGCATCTCGGTCTGCGTCCTCCGGCCGGTGAGCCTTCGTTGTTCGAGTGAGCTATCCTGACCCACGGCAAACCCGCCAACCGCCTCGTTAAGGAATGAACAGATGGAAATGCTCCTTATGCTCGTCGTTTTCGTGGGCGCTGCATATTTCTTGATGATCCGGCCCCAGCAGAAGCGCATGCGCGAGCATCAGTCCCAGATCGACGCGCTGCAGCCCGGAGCCCGCGTCATTCTCAGCTCCGGTGTTTTCGCCACCCTTTCCCACGTCGCCGACACGCAGGCGATCGTGGAGTTGGCTCCCGGTGTCGAGGTGACCATCCTCAAGCAGGCCATTGCACGCGTCGCGAAGGACGATGAGGAAGAGTTCGAATTCACCGATGAGGTGGAGGAGACCACCAAGGGTGAGGAGAACGAGGAGAGCGTGGACGGTGCTGATCCCTCCGAGCCGGAGGACACCGCCGCGACCGAAGAGCCCGTTTCCGAGAAACACTGAATCGAGCCCGTATGGCAACGGTATCCCGTAAACCCCGGCCCGGTTTGAGGCTGTTCATCTTCCTGCTCGCCATCGGCGCGATGTTCGGGATCATGGCATCCGCAGGCACCTGGTCCCCGAAACTCGGTCTCGACCTGCAAGGTGGCATGACCATCACCCTGACCGCGACGAACTCGACGGTCGAAAAGGACTCGCTTGAGCTGGCCAAGAACATCATCCAGAAGCGTGTCGACGGGCTGGGAATCGGCGAGGCCTCGGTGACCACCTCGGGTGACAGGCACATCGTCGTCTCCGCTCCCAACGTCCAGCGCGACGACATGGTGAAGCTGATCGGCAGCACCGCCCAGCTGACCTTCCGTCCCGTGCTCCGCACCGGTCATGTTGGACAGCAGAACACCGATCCCAACCTGCCGGGCCTGCCCACCCCCACCCCGGAACCGGGCGAGGTCGGGAACATCCTGAGCGTCGAAGAGGTCCTGGGCTACGAAGCCACGGAGCAGGACACCAACGCGTTCAACGAGTTCAAGTGCAACGACAAGATCGAGGCCCGACTGGACAGGACCACGGTGGGTTGCGACCCGACGGGCCAGATGAAGTACCTCCTCGGACCCGCGGCCATCATCGGTGAGCGCGTCGTCAGGGCCAGTTCCGGGATTCCGCAGGGGCAGGTTTCCCACGTGGTCACCCTCGAGTTCGACGAGGCGGGTACCAGCACGTTCAGCCAGATGACCACGGCCATGGTCTCCAAACAGGCACCCGCCAACCAGTTCGCGGTGGTGCTCGACGGCGTGGTTCAGTCCGCGCCGCGGGTCCAGACCGCAATCACCAACGGCCAGGCCCAGATCACCGGCAACTTCACCGCGGAGTCCGCGGCCGAACTGGCGAACATCCTGAAATTCGGTGCGCTGCCCCTCAACTTCGAACCCTCCCAGGTGGAGACGGTGTCTCCCACGCTCGGCGGTGAACAGCTCCGCATCGGGCTGCTCGCAGGCGGCATCGGTCTCGCACTCGTGATCCTGTACTGCCTCGCCTACTACCGTGGGCTGGGGCTCGTGGTGATCGGCTCCCTCGGTGTGGCCGCGCTCGCGACCTACGCATCCATGGTGGTGCTCGGCGAGGCCATGGGATTCACCCTGAACCTCCCGGCCATCGCCGGTGCGATCGTGGCGATCGGCGTTACGGCTGACTCCTTCGTGATCTACTTCGAGCGCATCCGTGACGAGATACGCGACGGGCGAAGTCTCAGATCCGCCCTGACGACGGGCTGGGTCAAGGCCAGACCGACGATCCTGGTTGCGGACATGGTCTCGATCCTTTCCGCAATCGTCCTGTTCATCCTCGCGGTCGGCGGCGTGAAAGGTTTCGCCTTCGCCCTCGGCCTGACCACCCTGCTCGACCTGGCGGTCTGTTTCTTCTTCACCAAACCCCTCGTGCAGCTGCTGGGCCGCACGAAGTTCTTCGGTGAGGGGCACCGGCTCTCCGGGCTCGACGCCAGCCACATGGGCGTCAGCCGGGAATCCCTGCTGGGCCGTCGCAGCCGCCGCACCCACCGCGCCAAGGAGGCCTGATGTCCACCAAACACGGGCTCGCCCACCGTTTCTACACGGGTCAGATCTCCTACGACTTCGTCGGCCACAAGAAGTTCTGGTACACGTTCTCGGCCGTGGTGCTCGCCATCTGTTTCCTGGCGGTGGGTTTCAAGGGTTTGGCGCTCGGCATCGACTTCCGGGGTGGAACCGACTTCCAGGTCGCGCTTCCCGTCACCGAGACCACCGTGGACGACGTACGCACCAAGGTGGCCGGTTTCGAGGTCAAGAACCTGGAGGCCCAGGTCTTCTCCCTCGGGGAGAGCGCCGTGCGGATCCAGACGCGCTCCCTCGACCCCGAGGAGACCGTCTCGGTTCGCGCCGCCATCGCCGAACTGGCAGACGCGAAACCCGAGGACGTCACCTACACCGCGATCGGTGCCTCGTGGGGTGAGCAGATCTCCCGCCAGGCCCTGATAGCCCTGGGGGTGTTCATCGCGCTCGTCATGGTGCTGATCGGTTTCTGGTTCCGCAACTGGAAGATGTCCTTGGCGGCCGTCATAGCCCTGGCACACGACCTGGTGGTGACCGTCGGAATCTATGCCCTGAGCAGTTTCACGGTCACGCCGGCGACCGTCATCGGTGTTTTGACCATCCTCGGCTACTCGCTCTACGACACAGTGGTGGTTTTCGACCGGGTCTCGGAGAACACCAAGAACCTGAAGGAGAGCAGGAAGACCTACGGGGAGGCCGCCAACCTGGCCATCAACCAGGTGCTGATCCGGTCCCTGAACACGACCCTGATCGGGATCCTGCCGGTCACGGCTCTGCTGATCGGCGGCGCCATGCTCCACAGCGGCCCCCTCGCCGATCTCGGCCTGGCGCTGTTCATCGGCATGATCGCCGGCGCCTACTCCTCCATCTTCATCGCCACCCCGCTGCTGGTGCAGATGAAGGAACGGGAACCCGACCAGATCGCCCACCGCGCATCGCTGGCCCGCAAGGCCGAACGTGCGGCCGCCAAGGCCGAACGCAGACCTTCCGGGAAGACAGCCGGCGACGAGGAGGAAGCATCGGAGACCGAGACCGTCGTCTCCTCGGGAACGCGCAGGCAACAGCGCAGCAACCTGTCGCGCGAGCAGAGGAAGCGTCAGAGGCGATGAACCTGATTTCCTCCCTGATCGCGGACGTCCCGGACTGGCCCAAACCCGGGGTGGTCTTCAAGGACATCACCCCGCTGCTGGCCTCCCCCGAGGGTTTCCGGCAGGCGGTTGACGCCATCGTGGCGTCGGCCCCCGAGGCAATTGACGTGGTGGTCGGAATGGAGGCCAGGGGATTCATCTTCGCCGCCCCCGTCGCCCTGGCCCTCGGGGCCGGTTTCGTGCCGGTCCGCAAACCCGGGAAGCTACCGCGTCCCGTGTTGAGCGAGTCCTTCGACCTCGAATACGGCACCGCGACCCTGACCATGCACGCGGACGCCCTCGTCACGGGGGCGCGCGTGCTCGTGGTGGACGACGTGCTCGCCACCGGCGGCACCGTCGCGGCCACGGCAGCTTTGTTGAAACGGCTCGGCGCTGAACTCGTGCACGTGAGCGTGCTCCTCGAGCTCACCGCCCTCGGGGGCAGGCAACGGCTCGCCGGTCAGGGCATCAGCAGTTGTTCGGCGGTTCTGACGAGCTAGGGCCGTGGGTAGGCTGAGGAAGCGGGTCCCCAAGGGGTATGCCACCTCGATGGTGAGCATGCCCCGTCCACAGGTGCGGCCGCTGCGCGAACTCGGGAAACGCGGGTTGTTGGCGCTCGTGCTGTTGATGATCAGCACCCTCGTCGTCTGGTTGGACCGCGACTCCTACGTCGACAACATCCGCGATGACGGGGTCAGTTTCATCGACGCCCTGTACTACTCGACGGTCACCATGACCACCACGGGCTACGGCGACATCACCCCCCTCGCCCCACACGCCCGGCTCCTGAACGCGATCCTCATCACCCCGATGCGCGTCGGCTTCCTGGTGCTGTTGGTCGGCACCACCATCGCCGTGCTGGCTGACGAGGGCAGCCGCGCCATCCGTGACCTGCAGTGGAGGCAGAAAATGCGCAACCACGTCGTCGTGATCGGCTACGGCACGAAGGGCCGCAGCGCAATCAACACCCTTCGTCGCCACGGGGAACCGGACGACCGGATCGTCGTCATCGACAGCAATGACGTCGCGGTGAACGAGGCCAACCTCGACGGGCTGGCCGCCTTCCTGGGGGATGCGACACGCCGCGATCTGCTGCGGCGGGCCGAGGTGTCCAAGGCCCGGAAGATCATCATCTGCCTGTCCCGCGACGACGCCGCCATCCTCACCACACTCACCGCCAGGCAGCTCAACCCCGGGGCCAGCATCATCGTCAGCGTCCGCGAGAAGGACAACGTCGCCCTGGTCCGCCAGTCCGGGGCCACATCCGTGGTGACCTCGTCGGACACGGTGGGGCGCCTGCTGGGCCTGTCGGCGGTCGGTCCGGAACTCGGCGCCATCATCCAGGACCTGCTGACCGCCGGGACGGGCCTCGAGGTCCAACAGAGGCAGGCAAGACCCAGCGAGGTGGGGCAGTCCCCGAACGATGTCAAGGGGGAGCAGGTGATCGGAATCATCCGCAACGGCACGCTGCGGCGTTTCTACGATTCCACGGCCTCCAGGATCCAAACCGGTGATCAACTGATCGTCGTGCGTCGCGCGGAACGACCCGAGCTGCGAGACACCGATGACTGACTCAGGTATCTGCTCCAATAGCACTAAACTTTCACCATGGCTGAGCAGGTGACGCAACAAGGAGCATTGCAACGCCTGACCAGCGGACCGGAGCAACCGCGACTGCGAATGCGGCATCGCTTGGCCCGGCTCGGGGCGGTCAGGCCCCGTTCCGCCGTGCTCGATCCCTTGTTCAAGATCATCAAGGCCAGCCACCCGAAAGCCGATCTGTCACTGATCGAACGCGCCTACCGCACTGCGGAACAGCTGCACCGGGGGCAGAAACGCAAATCCGGGGATCCCTACATCACCCACCCGCTGGCGGTGGCCACCATCCTCGCAGAGCTGGGCATGACCGAACCCGTACTGGTCGCCGCTCTGCTGCACGACACCGTCGAGGACACCGACTACACCCTCGATCAGCTGCGTGAGGAGTTCACCGACGAAGTGGCCCGGATGGTCGATGGGGTCACGAAACTGGACAAGGTGACCTACGGGGAAACCGCCAAGGCGGAGACCATCCGGAAGATGATCATGGCCACCTCCGAGGAGGTGCGGGTCCTGGTGATCAAACTCGCGGACCGTCTCCACAACATGCGGACCATCGGTTTCCTCCGCCCCGACAAACAGGTCAGGATCGCCACGGAGACCCTCAACATCTTCGCTCCGCTGGCCCATCGGCTGGGCATGAACACCGTGAAGTGGGAACTGGAGGATCTGTCCTTCCAGGCCATCGAACCCAAGGTCTACTCGGAGATCGCGGATCTGGTGGCGCAGCAGGCGCCGGGACGGGAACGCTACCTGCGGGACCTGATCGCGCAGTTCAAGCAGCTGATGGCGGACAACAAGATCAAGGCGACCATCTACGGCCGCCCCAAACACTTCTACTCGATCTACCAGAAGATGATGGTCCGGGGCCGTGACTTCGCCGACATCTACGACCTCATCGGGTTGCGGGTGCTGGTCGACAACGTGCGGGACTGCTACGGCGTGCTCGGGGTTGCGCACTCCAAGTGGAAGCCGATCCCGGGCCGGTTCAAGGACTACATCGCGAACCCCAAGTTCAACATGTACCAGTCCCTGCACACCACCGTGCTCGGGGACCGGGGAGAACCCGTCGAGCTGCAGATCCGCACCCACGAGATGCACCGCCGGGCCGAGTACGGCGTCGCAGCGCACTGGAAGTACAAGGAGAACCTGCGCGACGGGGTCACCCCCGAGGAAGCCGGGTTGCGTGCCATGCACCAGCTCGGTGTGATGAGCAAGGAAACCGAGGACCCCACGGAGTTCCTCGACTCGGTGCTGTTCGAGATCAACTCCGACGAGATCTACGTTTTCACCCCCAAGGGTGAGGTGAACGCCCTCCCGGTCGGGGCGACCCCGGTCGACTTCGCCTTCTCGGTGCACACGGAGGTCGGGTACCACTGCATCGGTGCCCGGGTGAACGGCCGTCTGGTGGCGTTGTCGACAAAACTCGTCCAGGGCGACAAGGTGGAGATTCTCACCTCGAAATCCCCGAACGCCGGTCCGAGCCGCGACTGGCTCGGGTTCGTCGCCACCAGCAGGGCCCGCCAGAAGATCAAGCAGTACTTCTCCCGGGAGCGGCGCGACGAGGCGATCGAGGACGGCAAGGAGATGCTGGCCAGGCAGCTTCGGCGCACCGGGTTGCCGATGCAGCGTCTCCTCACGTTGGAGAACCTCACCGCCGTCGCCAACGAGCTGCGCCACGCGGATGTCTCCAGCCTCTACAAGGCGATAGGGGAGGGGCAGGTCGGTGCCCGGTCCGTGGTCACCCATCTGATAGAACTCGTCGGGGGTGAGGACGAGGCCGTCGACACCATCACGGAGGACGAGGGGGTGCGCAACTCCCGGAGGCGTCCCCGGGCGACCACGGAACCCCGCGTGCTGGTGGACGGCGACTCGACCATGGCCGTGAAACTGGCGCGCTGCTGCCATCCCATCCCGGGGGATGAGATCACGGGTTTCGTCACCCGGACCGACGGGGTCTCGGTGCACCGCGGCGACTGCACGAACGTTCCCGCGCTGCAGGAAACCCCTGAGCGCCTGGTGAAGGTCGCCTGGGACAAAGCGGAGGGCGGGCAGTTCCCAGTCACGATCCAGGTCGAGGGCATCGACCGGGCGGGGCTGCTCGCTGACGTCAGCAGGGTGATCTCGGACCTGCACGTCGACATTCTCGAGGCCACGCTGACCTCGGGTCGCAACAAGAAGTTCTCCGGGCGGCTCACCTTCGAGTCCCCGGACCCCAGGCACCTGAACCACGTCCTGAAGCAGGTGCGCCGGGTTCCCGGGGTCTACGACGCCTTCCGCACGAATTCCTGACCCGGAACACCGGTTCCGGTGCTTCCCCGTGCCCGGGGAGACACCAGAACCGGCATCCGCTCACGCGTCCTGGAAGTCCTGGAGGGTTTGCTTGGCCTGGTCCAGCCAGGAGGCGTAGGTCTCCAGTGATTTGCGCACGTCCTTGGCCTTGCGGGAATCACCCGCCTCCTCCGCCGCTGCAAGGTCCCCGGTGAGTTTGTCCACCTGCGACTGGAACAAGGCGACGGTGTCCTCGGCGCGTTTGCGGGCCTCCGGGTCGGTGCGGCGCCAACGCTCGGCCTCCAACTCGCCGACCTGGTCGGAGAGTTTCCTGACCCGCGAATCGAGGTCCCGCATGGCCGCCCGGGGCACGTGCCCGATCTCGGAGAACTTGGAGAGGAACTCGCGAAGCGTGTTCTTGGCGTTGTTGACATCCGTCACGCCGGCGAGGTCTCGTTCCGCCTGCTCGAGGAGCGCGGTCTTCGCCGCGAGGTTCTCGGCCTGCTCACCGTCCACGGCGTGCTGGGCAGCGGAACGGGCGTTGAAGAACTGGTCCTGCAGGGCGTGGAACCTGGCCCACAGCGACTCGTCATCGGCCCTCCGCGCGGATCCGGCGGCCCTCCAACGGGCCATCAGGTCACGGAAAGCACCCGCAGTGGGGCCCCAGTCGGTGGATTCGGCCAGCGGGGTGGCCTCTTCGATGATCTGCTCCTTCAGGCGTTTCGCCTCGTCGCGCCGGGCGTTCAGTTCGGAGAAATGGGCCTTGCGGCGGCGCGTGTACTGGGTGCGGGCCGAACTGAAGCGGTGCCAGAGTTCGTTGTCGGTGGTGCGGTCGACGCGGGGAAGGGCCTTCCACTCCTCCAGGAGTTCCCGGAACCGGTCGACACCGTGGCGCCAGTCGTTGCCGCTCGCCAGGGACTCGGCCTCGTCCACCATCGCCTGCTTGGCGGCTATGGTGTTCGCGTTCTGTTCCGCACGAGCCGCCTTGCGTGCCTCGATCTGCGCCGGGAGCAACTCCTCAAGAGTATCCAGCCGGGCCGTGAGGGCCGCGAGATCACCGACGGCGTTGGCCTCCGTGACGTTTGTGCGGGCGGTGGCGATGGCCTTGCGCGCCTCCTCGGGGGACATGGTCTGGGTTTCCACGCGGGAAACGAGCAACGTCACCTCTGCGGCCAGGTTCTCGTAGCGCCGCGTGTAGAACGCCAGGGCTTCCTCGGGGGTGGAGTCGGGGATCTGCCCGACACTTCTTTCTGTGTCACCGACACGGACGTAGACGGTGCCGTCGGGATCGACGCGACCGAAGTCCGAGGGCGCTTGCTGTTGGCTCATGCACACAATCTAGCGGGCAAACCCGTCAGGGGACAGATTGGGTGTGAGGTTCCGTGGCGCCTCCCCGTGCGAGCCCGGGATCGCTGCCATACAGTGGGCGGGTGCGTATCGAGACCATCCCAGTTTCCCCATGGACCGCCAACTGTTATCTAATCGCGGCCGACCCGGCCAGCAGCGGGTGCCTCGTCGTCGATCCGGGTGTGACGGGATCCGAACCGGTCTCCGCGGCCCTGGACCGGCTCGGCTGGTCCCCGGAGACCATCTTGTGCACGCACGGACACCTCGACCACGTCGGCGACGCCGCCACCCTGGCGGCCGTGTGGAATGTTCCCGTCCGGTGCGCGAAGGCCGACCAGGGGATGCTCTCCCGGCCCTCCGCGGGGCTGGGACCCGGGCTGGTGCCGCTGATCCGGCAGCTGATCGGCGAGGACGAGCTGGCTCTTCCGGAGGATCTCCGGGACCACGAGACCTTCCGGACCTCCTGCGGACTCGAGGTCAGACCCCACGCCGCCCCCGGGCACACCCCCGGATCCACGCTCCTGGAGGTCGGTGATGCGACCGGGAAGGTGCTGCTGACCGGGGACGTGATCTTCCGGGGCACCATCGGGCGCACCGACCTGCCCGGAGGGAACCTGGAGCAGATGCGCGCCACCCTGCGGGGAATCATCGAGGCCTTTCCCGACGAGACCGTGCTGCTGCCGGGTCATGGGGAACCCACCACCGTCGGGGCCGAGAAACTCCACAACCCCTACCTGCAAGCCGATTTCCTGAAGGACTGAGTCATGGCACGCCCCAAACCGATCTCTGGTTTCCCCGAATTCCTTCCCGCCGGGCGTCTGGTGGAGAATCAGGTGCTCGCCGCCATCACCTCCACCTTCGAACTCCACGGCTTCGCTCCCATCGAGACCCGGGCCGTCGAGCCCCTCGACCAGCTGTCCCGCAAAGGGGAGATCGACAAGGAGATCTACGTCGTCAGGCGCTTGCACGCCCAGGCCGAGGAGACGGACGAACTCGGCCTCCACTTCGACCTGACGGTGCCCTTCGCCCGCTACGTGCTGGAGAACTCCGGGCACCTGAACTTTCCCTTCCGCCGCTACCAGGTGCAGAAGGTCTGGCGTGGTGAACGCCCGCAGGAGGGGCGCTACCGGGAGTTCACCCAGGCCGATATCGACATCGTCGGTCGGGACCGGCTCGCGGACCACCACGATGCCGAGATCCCCCTGGTTGCCCTGGACGTCTTCGGGAGGTTGCACCGCGACCTGGGCCTGCCTCCGGTGAGCATCCGGGTCAACAACCGGAAACTCTCGGAGGGGTTCTACCGGGGCCTCGGGATCGAGGACACCGCAGCCGTGCTCCAGCGCGTCGACAAGTACGACAAGGTGGGGCCGGATGTGGTCGTCGAGTTGCTGACCGAGCAGGTGGGGCTGAGCGAATCCCAGGCCCGCGCCTGTGTCGCCCTGGCGGGGATCAGCGCCGACGACGAGTCCTTCGTCGATCAGGTGCGCTCCCTGGGTGTCACCCACGAGTTGCTGGACGAGGGCCTGGCGGATCTCGCATCGCTCATCCGGATCGCGCGCGGAACCGAACCGGGCCGGGTGGTGGCGGACCTCAGGATCGCGCGGGGACTCGACTACTACACGGGTACCGTCTACGAAACCCTGCTGCTGGGTTCGGAGAAGCTCGGTTCCGTGGCCTCGGGTGGCCGCTACGACTCCTTGGCCAGCGACGGGAAAACGACCTTCCCCGGGGTTGGATACTCCTTCGGCATCACCCGGATACTCGCCCCGCTCATCGGCAGGGGAGTGTTGACCGTGACCCGCAGCGTCCCCTCGGTGGTCCTGGTGGCCGTCGACTCGGAGGAGACCCGGGACCGGGCGATAGCCGTGGCGCGCAGGCTGAGGAAACGCGGCATCGCCTGCGAGGTGGCCCCGAAGGCGGACAAGTTCGGGCGCCAGATCCGGTTCGCCGAACGCAGGGGAATCCCGTTCGTCTGGTTCGGCGCGGATCTCGACGACTCGGTCAAGGACATCCGGTCGGGGGAGCAGCTGCCCGCCGACCCGGATGCCTGGCTGCCACCGGTCGAGGACGCCGCTCCGCGGGTGATCCGGGGCTGATCACCCGGAAACGGGACCGGAGGACCCGGGAAGGGAACACGACGTGGCGAACCTTCCCGGGTAGGATTCGTCGCTGGCGGGCTGCACCGTCCATGCAGCCGGAACTAGAGAGGAAACTGCATGTTGCGCACACACCACGCGGGTGAGCTGAGGGCCGCGAACGTGGGTCAAGAGGTGGTGCTCGCCGGCTGGGTGGCGAAGCGGCGTGATCACGGCGGTGTCGCGTTCATCGACCTGAGGGACACCTCCGGCATCGCCCAGGTGGTGGTCAGGGACGAGGTGCTGGACTCCTCCGGCGCACACGACCTGCGCAACGAGTTCTGCATCAAGGTCACCGGCGTGGTCGAGATCCGCCCCGAGGGCAACGCCAACCCGGACCTGCCGACGGGGGAGATCGAGGTCGCGATCTCCGAGCTGGAGGTGCTCAACCCTTCGGCGCCGCTGCCCTTCCAGATTGACGAACGCGTCACCGTCGGTGAGGAAGCACGTCTGAAACACCGCTACCTGGACCTGAGGCGGCCAGCACCGGCCGCCGCGCTCCGGCTGCGTTCCAAGGTGAACCAGGCTGCCCGGAAGGTGCTGGGGGAACGCGACTTCGTCGAGATCGAGACCCCCACCCTGACCCGTTCCACCCCGGAGGGGGCCCGTGACTTCCTGGTGCCGGCCCGGCTCAATCCCGGCTCCTGGTACGCGCTGCCGCAGAGCCCGCAGCTGTTCAAGCAGCTCCTGATGGTGGCGGGGATGGAACGCTACTACCAGATCGCCCGCTGCTACCGCGACGAGGACTTCCGCGCCGACCGGCAACCGGAGTTCACCCAGCTCGACATCGAGATGAGTTTCGTCGACCAGGAGGATGTGATCGAACTGGGGGAGGCCATTGTCAAGGAGATCTGGGCCATCAAGGGGATCGAACTGCAAACCCCCTTCCCGCGCCTGAGTTTCGCCGACGCCATGAACCGTTACGGCTCGGACAAACCGGATCTGCGTTTCGACCTGGAGCTGACGGAACTGACCGATGTCTTCTCCGAGACCCGGTTCCGCGTGTTCCAGGCTCCGTACGTGGGCGCGGTGGTCATGCCCGGCGGCGCTTCGCAACCGCGACGCCAGTTCGATGCCTGGCAGGAATGGGCGAAGCAGCGCGGCGCGAAGGGCCTGGCCTATGTCACCGTCTCCGAGTCGGGGGAACTGGGCGGGCCGGTGGCCAAGAACCTCTCCGATGCGGAACTGGCCGCGCTGCCGGAACGCACCGGGGCGAAACCCGGTGACTGCATCTTCTTCGCGGCCGGGGAACGCACCGCCTCCCAGAACCTCCTGGGTGCGGCCCGCGACGAGATCGCCCGTCGCTGCGGGTTGATCGAGGAGGGCTCCTGGAGTTTCCTGTGGGTGGTTGACGCGCCCCTGTTCAAACCCGCTTCCGAGGCCAAGGCGGAGGGTGATGTCGCCGTCGGCGAGGGGGCCTGGACCGCCGTGCACCACGCCTTCACCTCTCCCAGACCCGAATGGCTCGACAGCTTCGACGAACATCCGGGTGAGGCCACCGCCTACGCCTACGACCTGGTCTGCAACGGCAACGAGATCGGCGGTGGTTCCATCCGTATCCACCGCCGCGACGTGCAGGAGCGGGTGTTCAAGGTGATGGGCATCACGCAGGAACAGGCCCAGGAGAAGTTCGGTTTCCTGTTGGACGCGTTCGCCTTCGGCGCTCCGCCGCACGGCGGTATCGCCTTCGGGTGGGACCGGATCGTCGCCCTGCTCAGCGGCGCGGAGTCGATCCGCGAGGTCATCGCCTTCCCGAAGTCGGGTGGCGGTTATGATCCGCTGACCGCTGCGCCGGCCCCGATCACCGCCCAGCAGCGCAGGGAGGCCGGGGTCGATGCCAAACCGCGGAAGGAAAAAGCGGAATCGTGAGGTACGGCCGCTGACGAATCGGGTGTGTCGGCTGATGATGGTTCCGGTGGGCCGGGTGGATTCGCCTCGCCCACCGGGTCGAGTTCTTGAGACCCCGGCCTTCCACGTCGCTGCTGCATCACTTCCCGAAGGTCACCCGTATCGGCCTGCCGGGTTTTGTTGACTCGGTGCCGGAACTCGCCGAGGAACTGCCGTCCTCATCCGGGAGGAGCAGGTTCTTCACAGAAATTCCGAGAACAGCAACCCGGGCGGGCCCGGCACCGTTCTTCAGGGAGATTCCCCAGGCTCATTCAGCTGCTATCGGGGCTTTTGCCCTCCGCGGAGCTCCGGATGGATCCGACACTCGCGAGGATCACCAGCGCCATGGCGGCCAGTTCCAAGGCTCCGAGCTGTTCGCCCAGCAGCAGGAAGGCGACGAGCGCGGCGGCCGCCGGTTCAAGGCTCGTCAGGACTCCGAAGGTGGCCCGGGACATGCGTTGCAGGGCCCGCATCTCCAAGGGGAACGGGACGGCGGAACTGAGCAGACCAAGGACCACGCCCATGCCCCAGACACCCGGGTCCAGAGCCCAGGAGTACTCGCCCGAGGCGGCCGTGGCCAGGGTCACGGGAAGCAGCAGGATGGCCCCGATCCAGAATCCCACGGTCAACCCGGAGAAACCCTCCCAACGGGCACCCAGGGTGGGGGTGAGCAGGATGTAGGCGCCCCAGCAGGCCCCTGCCAGCAGAGCCAGAGCCACGCCCACGGGTTCCAGCGGGGCCGGGCTGATCCCGAGGAGAACCACCCCCAGGGCGGCGAGAGCCACCCAGATCAGGTCACGTCTGCGTTTGGAACCGAACGCGGCGACGGTCAACGGACCCAGGAACTCGAAGGTCACCGCCATTCCGACGGGAATGCGCTGGATCGACAGGTAGAAGATCGTACTCATGCCCGTGAGCGCAACCCCGTATCCCGCGGCCGAGAGCCACTGCTCCCGGCTGCGGCCGCGCAGGGTGGGGCGGAACACGATGCCCAGGATCACGGCGGCGAACAGGATGCGCAACCAGGCCGCCACCTGCGGTGGGGTCACGGCGAACAGTCCCTTGGCCAGGGAGGAACCGATCTGCACCGAGGTGGTTGCCATCAACACCAGCAGGACCGGGGGGAATCCTCGCCTCACAGCGCGAACTCGATTTGTCTCGGCCGGGCGATCAGCCACAGGCACAGCGCAGCGGCGGTGGCGCAGCAGAGCATCGCGATCGCCATCGGCGCAGCCGAGGTCAGTTCGAACTGACCGATGACGGGCCCCACCACGGCGGCGAGGGTCATGTTCAGGGCCCCCATCAAGGAAGCGGCCACCCCCGAGTCCGCGCGATGATTCTGCAGCGCCAGCACCTGGGCCGCGGGATTGCACGCCCCGAAGGTCAGGGTGTAGGCAAACATCGCCGGTATCAAGGGGATGTGGCCGCCGCGCATCGCGTCGAGCCCCAGCAACGCCGAGGCGGCGACGACCATTCCCGCGGTACCGACAACCAGCACCTTCTGCGGGCCGAAACGTGCAGCCAGGCGGCTTCCCAGCTGCACCCCGATGAAGACCCCCACGGAGCAGATGGCGAACACGACACCGAACTCGGTCTCGCGCAGCCCGAAGGTTTCCTGCAGCAGCAGGGACGAGGTGGAGATGTAGGAGAACAAACCGGCGAAGCAGCAGGAGGCGGTCAGCCAGATGCCGACGAACACCCTGTCGCCCAGCACCCGCCGGTAGGCGGCCCGGAGCGGTGCGAGACCACCCGCGGTGCGTTCACCGGGCGGGCGGGTCTCCACGATCAGGAACAGGATCAGCACCAGCAGAACGGCACCGTAGCTGGCCAGCGCCCAGAAAACCCCGCGCCAGTTCATGACCGTGACCATCCAAGAACCCACCAGAGGAGCAATGATGGGGGCCAGTCCGTTGATGAGCGCCAGCCGGGAGAGCATCACAACCAGCCGCCTCCCCGCGAACAGGTCCCGGGTCATTGCCATCGACACCACGGCCCCGCCCGCCGCCCCGATCCCCTGGAGAACCCGCATGGTGGTCAGGAAAACGACGTTGGGTGCCACCGCCACGAGCACCGACGAGGTCACGTGCAGGCTGGCCGCCACGATCAACGGGAGCCGGCGTCCCAGCCGGTCGCTCAGGGGCCCGACCACGAACTGCCCGAGAGCGAACCCCAGGGTGGTGGCCGAGAGGGTCACCTGAACCTGGGAATCGGTGATCGCCAGGTCGGCCTTGAGGGTTGGAAAGGTGGGCAGGTACAGGTCTATGGTGAACGGGCCGAGCCCGGTCAACAGGCCGAGGGTGACGATGGTCGCCACCCTCCGGCGCACACTGAACCGGTCCCCGAGTGGTTGTGGCATTCGAACTCCGCGGATGCAGGGACGTCAAGAGCAAACAAATGATACGGCAGGAGCCCGGAATCTCCCGCTACTGTAATTCGTGTGAGTCCTGACCTGTTCGGCAACCCCGACCCCGTGCCCACCGGGGCGGGCGGTTCCTTGGGGAACGCCCGCGGCGAGGGGGCGCCGTTGGCCGTCAGGATGCGTCCCGCGAACCTGGATGAACTCGTCGGGCAGCAGCACCTGCTCGGCCCGGGTGCGCCACTTCGCCGGTTGGTCGCGGGACAGCCGATGAGTGTCTTCCTGTGGGGGCCACCGGGAGTCGGCAAGACCACCTTGGCATCCATCGTCTCCAGGGCATCCGGGGCCCGGTTCGTCGAACTCTCGGCGGTGACCGCGGGGGTCAGGGAACTGCGCGCCGAACTCGATGCGGCCAGGCGGGAGCTGGAACGGGGTATCTCGACCGTACTGTTCATCGACGAGGTGCACCGCTTCTCCAAGACCCAGCAGGACGCGCTGCTGCCCGCGGTGGAGAACCGGATCGTCACCCTGATCGCGGCGACCACGGAGAACCCCAGCTTTTCCGTGATCTCCCCTCTGCTGTCGCGTTCGCTGCTGCTGCGACTCAAACCCCTGACCGACACCGACATCGCGGCCCTGGTCTCCCGCGCGCTGGTCGACGAACGGGGCCTGGCGGGCGCCATCTCCCTGGCCGATGCGGCCCGGGACGACCTGGTGCGCCTGGCAGGCGGGGACGCCCGCCGCGCGTTGACCTACCTGGAGGAGGCGGCGGCCTCCGCTGAGGCGCTCGGGCTGGGGGAGATCACCCCCGAGGTGCTCGCCCACGCCGTGGACCGGGCCGCCGTGCGCTACGACCGGGACGGCGACCAGCACTACGACGTGATCTCCGCCTTCATCAAATCCGTGCGCGGCTCCGACGTGGATGCGGCCCTGCACTACCTGGCGCGGATGCTGGAGGCGGGGGAGGACCCGCGATTCATCGCGCGCCGTCTGATGATCTCGGCCAGCGAGGACATCGGCATGGCCGCCTCCGGGGTGCTGGGCACCTGCGTCGCGGCGGCCCAGGCGGTGCAGCTGCTGGGGATGCCGGAGGCCCGCATCACCCTCGCCCACGCCACCGTGGCCGCAGCCACCGCCCCGAAGTCCAACGCCGCCTACATGGCTCTGGAGAAAGCCGTCGCCGATGTGCGCGCGGGCAGGGGAGGGGCGGTTCCGGCTCACCTCAGGGATGCCCACTACGCCGGGGCCAAGGCCCTCGGGCACGGTGAGGGGTACGTCTATCCCCACGACCTGCCCTCCGGGGTGGCGGCCCAGCAGTACCTTCCCGACGACCTCGCGGGGGCCAGCTACTACCAGCCGACCGGCCACGGGGCGGAGGCGGCCATCTCCGAGCGCATGGCGGCGGTTCGAAAGTTGCTGGGCCGTTGAGGACACGGGTCGGCTAGAGTTACGGCGATACTTCGATTCAAGGAGGCGACCTCAAATGTCCGTCGGTGAGCTGGCAGGTTTGCTCGCAGCCATTGCTCTCTGCGTCCTCGTGGCCCTGGCGGCCGTCCCTCTGATCAAGGCCGGCCGAGCTCTCGACGAGGTCCGCATCGCGGTGCGTGACCTCGGACACAATTCAGTTCCCGTCCTGATGGAGCTGAAGAGCACCGTCGAGAGCACCAATGCCGAACTGGAGAAACTTTCCCTGGTCACCGACGACGTGGCCCGCGTCTCCGGACACGCCACCGTGGTCAGCGAACACGCCGCCAACCTGTCGCAGTTGTTCGCGGCCACCCTGGGCGGCCCTCTGGTTCGCGGCGCGGCGATCGTCCACGGTCTGCGGACCGCTTTGAAGGGACGCAAGAAGTGAGGCGCCTGTTCTGGGTCCTGGTCGGCGCCGCCGTGGCCGTGGTGCTGGTGCTCCGCGGCCGCAAATGGCTGCACCAGTTCACCCCGAAGGGGGTGGCCGAACGCGTGGAGGCCTCCGGGCAGCAGGCCGTGAACAAATTCAGCGAGTTCCGCGCCACCTTCACCACCGCGATGCGGGAGAAGGAAGCCGAGCTCCGCGAGGAACTCGACATGCCCCGGAAGGCCTGAAAACCATCAACTCCAAGGAAAACCCACCAATGAAAACCTCCGAGATCCGGAGCCGGTTCATCGACTTCTTCGCGCGCCACGACCACACCATCGTGCCGAGCGCATCGCTTCTCTACAACGACCCCACCCTGTTGTTCGTCAACGCCGGGATGGTGCCCTTCAAACCCTATTTCATGGGGGAGGAACCCACCCCTTACCGCCGCGCGGTCTCGGTTCAGAAGTGTGTGCGCACCCTGGACATAGACGATGTGGGCAGGACCACCCGGCACGGCACGTTCTTCCAGATGATGGGGAACTTCGCATTCGGCGACTACTTCAAGGAAGGCGCCATCAACTACGCCTGGGAACTGATCACCACCGAGATCCACAACGGTGGTCTCGGTTTTCGGCCCGACCAGGTGTGGGTGACCGCACTGCACGGCGACGAGGAGACCATAGCCCTGTGGCAGAAGGCCGGGATCCCGCGCGACCGCATCCAGGAGCGTGGTTGCAAGGACAACTACTGGCACATGGGGGTGCCCGGCCCGGGTGGTCCCTGCTCCGAGATCTACATAGACCGCGGACCCGAGTTCGGTCCCGACGGCGGGCCGGAGGCCGACGAGGACCGTTTCCTGGAGATCTGGAACCTGGTCTTCCAGCAGGAGGAGATCACCAACGTCACCGCCAAGGACAAATTCGACGTGGTCAAACCCCTGGCCACGCAGAACATTGACACCGGCAGCGGCCTGGAACGCATCGCCTACCTGCTCCAGGGCGTGGCGAACATGTACGAGACGGACGAGGTCTACCCGGTCATCGCGAAGGTGGCGGAACTCTCGGGACGCAGATACGGGGCCGACCCGGATGACGACGTGCGGTTCCGGGTGGTGGCCGACCACATACGTTCCTCGCTGATGCTGATGACCGATGGCGTCACCCCCGGCAACGAGGCCCGCGGCTATGTCCTGCGGCGCCTGCTCCGCCGCTCCATCCGAGCCATGCGGCTGCTGGGAGTTGACGCCCCGGTTCTCGGTGAGCTGCTGCCCGTCAGCCGGGACGTGATGAGCGTCTCCTACCCGGAGATCAACGACTCCTGGGCGAGGATCGCCGAGATCAGCGAACACGAGGAGACCTCGTTCCGGCGCACGCTGTCCGCCGGAACGCAGATCTTCGATCTCGCGGTGGGACGCGCCAGGCAGACCGGGGCGAAGGAACTGCCCGGCGACGAGGCGTTCCAGCTGCACGACACCTACGGTTTCCCGATCGACCTGACCCTCGAGATGGCCGCCGAGGCGGGGCTCGGGGTGGATCGTGCCCGGTTCACCGAACTGATGCGCCAGCAGAAGGAACGGGCCCGCGCCGACGCGAAGGCCAAGAAGGGCGGGGCCACCAGCCTCGAGGCCTACAAGGAGATTCGAGAGGGCCACGAAACCCCCTTCGTCGGATACCGGGAACTCGAACACGAGACGAAGGTGATCGGCATCGTCTCCGACGGCCGGGTGGTCACCTCCGCCGGCGACGGGCAGGTCGTCGAACTGGTGCTGGCCGAAACCCCCTTCTACGCCGAATCCGGTGGTCAGGACTCCGATGCGGGACGGATCACCGGCGACGGCTGGTCCGCCGAGGTGCTCGACGTCCAGCGTCCGGTTCCGGGCCTGGTCGTGCACCGGGTGCAGCTGCTAGGCGAGCTCGGCGAGGGGGCGGTGGCGCACGCCGCCGTGGACCCTGCGGCCAGGCACGCCGCATCGCAGGCCCACACCGCCACCCACATCGTTCACGCCGCGCTGCGGGAGCTGGTGGGCCAGACCGCCACCCAGGCCGGTTCCTACAACAAACCGGGCTACCTGCGTTTCGACTACTCGGCGACCCACGGCATGAGCGAGGCCCTGAGACTGGAGGTCGAGCAACGCGCCAACCAGGCGATCCGGGATTCCTTCGACGTGACCGCCAGCCAGATGAAACTGGAGGACGCCAGGGCCATGGGGGCAGTGGCCATGTTCGGCGAGAAATACCCGTCGATCGTGCGCGTGGTGGAGCTCGCGGGCCCTTGGTCCAGGGAACTGTGCGGCGGCACCCACGTCGCCAACACCGCCCAGATCGGGGTGCTGAACCTGCTCAGCGAATCCTCCATCGGATCCGGGGTGCGCCGCGTGGAGGCCCTCGTCGCTCAGGACGCGTTCGAACGTTTCGCCGCCGAACGGGCCCTCGTCGCCACCCTCACCGACAGCCTCCGAGTGCAGCCGGAGCAGCTCGCGGAACGGGTGGAGAAACTGCTCGGCCAGTTGAAGTCGGCGGAGAAACAGATCGCCGCGCTCCAGGCGGAGAAGCTGCTGGCCCGCTCCGGCGAACTCGCCGCAGCGGCGCGCCCGGTCGGCAACGTCAGGCTGGTGGCCGAGTCCCTGCCCGGCATCGCCGGCGGCGACCTGCGTACCCTCGCCCTCGACATCCGGGAACGGCTGGGAACGGAACCCGCGGTCGTGGCGCTGTTCGGCGGCGGGGACGGGAAGGCGGCCGGTGTGGTGGCCACCAACGCGGCGGCCCGCGAACTGGGCATCCGTGCCGGCCAGCTGATCTCCGCGGCCTGCCGCGCCATGGGCGGCAAGGGGGGCGGCAAGGACGATCTCGCCCAGGGCGGTGGTTCCGATCCGGCGGCGGCCCCGCAGGCGATCTCCGCAGTCGAGGCGATGTTGACTGATCGTGGCTGAGCTGGGACGCCTCGGGATCGACTGGGGCAAGGCGAGGATAGGCGTCGCGGCCAGCAATCCGCGCACCTCGTTCGCCTACCCCGTCGAAACGGTTCGCGCGAACGGTTCGGAAATGAAACGGCTCAGGGAACTGATCGAGGAGTACGAACCCGAGGTGGTCTACGTCGGGTTGCCCCTGACCTTGTCGGGGGAGCGTTCCTTCGCGGCATTGTTCGTGGTCGAGAGGGCTTCCCTGCTCGCAGCGGCGGTACCGGGAGTTCCGATCAGGCTGGTCGACGAGCGGATGAGCACGGCAGGGGCGTCACGTAATCTTGGGGGAGCGGGCCGCAACTCCCGGCAGCAACGGCGGATCATAGATCAGGCCGCTGCCGTGGAGATCCTGCAGCGCGCACTGGACCTGGAAACGGCCTCCGGTCGGCTGGCCGGGGAACCACTGGAACAGGAGGATCTGTGAGTCCCACTTTCGTCGACAACGACGGTCAACCGGACTGGCGCAAAATCGGGTATCACGCCCGCAGCGCGTTCGCGGTTCTGCTGTCGGCCGTGGTGTTGTTCGGAGGCGGCTGGTTCGTCGTCCACAAGGCCCACGAGGCCTGGGTCTCCTGGCGGACCGAGAGCGACTACATCGGTGATGGCAAGGACGAGGTGGTCGTGGTGATCCCGAAGGACGCCACCGTCACGCAGATCGGCGACGTGCTCGTGGAAAGCGGCGTCATCAAATCCACCCGCACCTTCCGCTCGGTGGTCGGGCGCCAGACGGGATCGGACTCCAAGCTCCAGGCGGGGCGTTTCCGGCTGCGCAGCGAGATTCCGGCCGAAACCGCTCTGAAGATGCTGCTTGACCCGGCCAACAGGGTGGCCCTGAAGGTGACTCTCCCCGAGGGACGGGTCCAGGCGCAGCAGTGGGAGATCCTGGCCAAGGAACTGGGGCTCACCGAGGAGCAGCTGACCGAGGCGTCGAAGTCCAGCGAACTGAAGCTGCCCGACTGGGCAGGTGGTGACGGAAAACTGGAGGGATTCCTCTTCCCGGAAACCTACGAGGTGGCCGAGCCGGTGACCGCGCTCGGAGTCCTGAAACAGCAGGTGGAGCAGTTCAGCAAGGTGACGGGCGCCATCAGTCTGGAGGCCCGCGCCAAGGACATCGGCAGAAGCCCGTACGAGGTCCTGATCGTCGCATCCATCGTGGAGAAGGAGGCGGCACGCGCGGAGGACAGACCCAGGATTGCGCAGGTGGCCTACAACCGGTTGGCGAAGAACATGCCCCTGCAGTTCGACTCCACGGTGCACTACGCGATCGGGGAGTTCAACCGCGTCACGACGACCCCGGAGAACCGGGCCACGGATTCGCCCTACAACACCTACAAGGTCAAGGGCCTGCCCCCAACACCGATATCGAACCCGGGACAGGCCGCCATCGAGTCCGCCCTGGCGCCGAGCGGCGAGGAATCCCTGTTCTTCACCACCGTCGACCTGGACACCGGCGAGACCAGGTACTCGAATGACGAGGCAGGTCACGCGGAGAACGTGAAACTGTTCCAGCAGTGGTGCCAGTCACATCAGGGGCGTTGCGTCTGATGCGCTGTGCCGTCATCGGGGATCCGGTTGAGCATTCGTTGTCCCCGGCGATCCATCGCGCGGGCTACCGGACCAATGGCCTCGACTGGAGCTATGAGGCGATTCGGGTCGCTCCCGGAACGCTGCCGGAGTTCGTCGCATCCCTGACGGATCCCGGATGGGTCGGGCTGAGCGTCACGGCACCCCACAAGAAGGACCTGCTCGGGCTGGGCGAACCGGACTCGATCTCCCTCATGGTCCAAGGGGGCAACACGATTCTCCTGGGCGACGAACCCCGTGTGTACAACACCGACGTGCCGGGGTTCATCAAGGCTTGGCGGAATCGTGGTCTGGAGGGCATTTCCACGGCGGTCATCGTCGGCAACGGCGCCACCGCGCGTTCCCTGCTGGTCGCGTTGTCGGGTCTGTCGGTTCGGGAAGTCACGGTGCTGGCCCGTGTGCCATCCCGGGCCGCGGCGCTGTGTGAGCTGGGAATCGCCCTCGGGATCGACATCACCGCGCAGCCGATGGACGCCTCGTTCCGCGACGTCGATCTGCTGGCCAGCACCGTTCCGACCTCCGCGACAAAGAAGTGGGCCGGTGTCTGGGCCGAACGGGCCGAGGTGCTGTTCGACGCCGTCTACGATCCCTGGCCCACACCCCTGGCCAGTGCTGCCGACCCCGATCAGCCGGTGATCACGGGGCTGGAGCTGCTTGCCGGGCAGGCCGTGGACCAGTTCCGGCTCCTGACGGGATGCGAGCTGGGCTTCCAGGAAGCTCTGTCCGCCGCCACGGCCGAACTCGAAGCCCGTCGGCGCAGCTGACACAATTGCCCCCATGCTGCGTTACCTCACGGCCGGGGAATCACACGGCCAGGCCCTGATAGCGACGATGGAGGGCATCCCGGCCCATGTTCGCGTGGGAGAACCCGAGATCTCAGCCGCCCTGGCCAGGAGGCGGCTCGGGGCCGGGCGCGGGGCACGCATGAAATTCGAGGCGGACGCGGTGACCCTGCTGGGCGGATTCCGGCACGGTGAAACCCTCGGCTCACCGGTCGCCGTCATGATCGGGAACACGGAATGGCCCAAGTGGGAGACCGTCATGGCGCCCGGTGAGGTGGATGCCGAACGGCTCGCCATCCAGGCCCGAAACACCCCTCTCACCCGACCCAGACCCGGCCACGCCGACCTGGCCGGGATGCAGAAATACGTCTTCCCCGAGGCACGGCCCATCCTGGAACGCGCCTCGGCCCGTGAAACCGCGGCGCGGGTGGCGCTTGGCGCGGTGGCCGCGGCCTTCCTCGACCAGGCGCTGGAGGTCAGCATCGTCAGCCATGTCGTCGAACTCGGCGGGGTTCGCGCGAGACGCACCGATCTGCCCGGGGCCGCGGACCTCGCGGCCATCGACGCCGACCCCACCCGCTGCTTCGACACGGATGCGGCGGTGGCCATGGCTGCGGAGGTGGAGGAGTGCCGCAAGGCGGGAGACACCCTCGGCGGGGTGGTCGAGGTGGTCGTGTGGGGTCTGCCCCCCGGTCTCGGTTCCCACATCCAGGGGGATCGCCGCCTCGATTCCCGGCTCGCCGGGGCCCTGATGGGCATCCAGGCCATCAAGGGGGTGGAGTTCGGTGACGGTTTCGAGCTGGCCAGGCGCCGCGGCTCGGCAGCACACGACGAGATCCTCCCCACCGGCGAAGGAATCGCACGAGCCACCCACAACGCAGGAGGTGTGGAGGGCGGCATGTCCACCGGCGAGGTGCTCCGGGTGCGTGCCGCGATGAAACCGATAGCCACCGTCCCCCGGGCGCTGCGCACCGTGGACGTCTCGACGGGGCAACCCGCGGTGGCCCATCACCAGCGCTCCGACGTGTGTGCGGTACCGGCGGCCGGGGTGGTGGCCGAGGCCGTCACCGCACTGGTGCTGGCGGAACTGGCCCTCGAGAAGTTCGGCGGCGACTCCGTCGCGGAGACCCGCCGCAACCGGGATGCCTACCTCGCCGATGTCGCTGCCCGCGGCCTGGGGGTGCGGCGGTGAGCATCGTGCTCGTCGGCGCCCCCGGAGCGGGAAAGAGCACGGTCGGGGCGGAACTCGCAGGCCTGCTCGGGAAGTCCTTCGTCGACGTGGATGCCCGGATCGAGGAGGTGGTGGGCAAACCCGTCGCCGAGATCTTCGCGGATGACGGTGAGGCCCGTTTCCGTGCCCTGGAGGAATCGGCCACCCTCGAGCTGCTGGAGACCGGGGAGGTCGTGAGCCTGGGTGGGGGAGCGGTCATGAACCCCCGGATCCGCGATGCCCTGGCGGGGCACGACGTCATCTGGCTGGAGGTTTCCATCCAGCAGGCCGCCCGCCGCATCGGGCTCAACACCGCGCGGCCGCTGTCGCTCGGCAACATCCGGGGAAGGCTGATAGAGCTGCTCCGGGAACGCACCCCCGTCTACGAGGCGGTTTCAACCACCCGCGTCAACACCGACCGGCGTGACCCCGAGGAGATCGCCGCGGAACTCGCCGAGACCAGGAGACAGCCGTGATCGTGCCGGTGAACAGCCGCGTCGCCCCCTACCAGGTGCACATCGCCCCCGGCGCGCTGGAACGACTCGGTGAATCGCTCGGCGATGCCGCTCGGGTGGCGGTGATCGTTCCCGAGCCCCTGAAGGTCCTCGCTGAACGGGTCCGGAGACGCTGCCCGGACCGACGGGTGACCACGATCACCGTTCCCGACGCCGAGGCCGCCAAAACCCCCGCGGTGCTGGCGAGGTGCTGGGACGAGCTGGCCGCGGCCGGGTTCACGCGCAGTGACCTGGTGGTCGGGTTGGGTGGTGGCACCGCCACCGACCTCGCGGGTTTCGTTGCCGCCAGCTGGCTTCGTGGGGTTGGTTTCATCAGCGTCCCGACCACCGTGCTCGGCATGGTCGATGCGGCCGTCGGGGGGAAGACCGGCATCAACCTGGCGGCGGGAAAGAACCTGGTCGGCGCCTTCCACGAGCCACGGACCGTGATCTGCGACCTCGACCTGCTGCGGGAACTACCCGGCGCGGAGGTGGCATCCGGGCTGGCGGAGGTGGTCAAGTGCGGTTTCATCTCGGATGCCGAGATCCTGCGGCTGGTGGATTCCGATCTTCGTGGCGCCCTGGACGTCACCACGGAGACCTTCGCGGAACTCGTGGGCCGTGCCGTCGCGGTGAAGGCCGGGGTGGTGGCCACGGACCTGACCGAACGCACCTCCCGCGGGGGGATCGTCGGCAGGGAGGCCCTGAACTACGGGCACACGATGGGGCATGCCATCGAGGCGCAAGAGAGGTTCCGGTTGCGCCACGGCCAGGCCATTTCCATCGGCATGGTCTGGATCGCGGAGGTCAGCCGGCGGTTGCTGGGGCTGGATGCCGCCCTGGCCGCTGATCATTCCCGGCTGCTCGGCGCGCTCGGCCTGCCCGTCACCCACGACCCGGAAGCCTGGCCCGGGCTTCGTCGTCTCATGAGCCTGGACAAGAAGTCCCGCGGCGACGACCTGCGCCTGGTGGGACTCGCCGCCCAGGGGCGGCCGGTGATCCTGGAAAACCCGGATGAGAGCGAACTCGCCGAGTCCTATGCCGTGGTTTCCGGGCGGGGGTAGGGCTCGGGTAAGATTCCGCGACGGCCCGTGCAAACAGAGTCGGAAAGGCGACAGGCGTGGTATCCACCAATGATCTCAAGAACGGAATGGTGCTCGACCTGAACGGTGAGCTGTGGCAGGTGCAGTGGTTCCAGCACCACAAGCCGGGCAAGGGCAACACCGTCGTGCGATCGAAACTGAAGCACGTGCTCTCGGGCAAGATCATCGACAAGACCTTCAACTCCGACACGAAGGTGGACACCGCAACCATCGACCGCCGGGACATGCAGTACCTCTATCTCGACGGTGAGGACTACGTGTTCATGGACAACACCACCTACGACCAGGTCCACATCTCCGCCGATGTGGTGGGTGAGGCCCGCTTCTACCTGCTCGACAACCAGTCCGCTACCGTGGCCATGCACGAGGGTATTCCCCTTTTCATCGAACTGCCCGCCAGCGTGGAACTCGAGATCACCTACACCGAACCCGGCCTGCAGGGGGATCGGTCCACCGGAGGCACCAAACCCGCCACCCTGGAAACCGGCAAGGAGATCCAGGTTCCCCTGTTCATCACCACGGGCGAGAAGATCAAGGTCGACACCCGCGACGGGTCCTACATCTCCCGGGTGAATGGCTGAGACAGTCCGCTACGGCACCCAGACGAAGGCTCGGCGAGTCGCTCTCGACATCCTTTACGCCGCCGAGCTGCGAGGCCGGGGCATCGTCGAGACGTTCATCGAGGCCAGGGACCTGACCGCGATCACCGTGCGTGAACTGACCACGAGGATCGTTCACGGCGTGGCCGAACACCAGGATGAGATCGATGCGCGCATCTCGGCCGCTCTCGACAAATCCTGGACCCTGGAACGCATGCCCGCCGTCGACCGCAACCTGGCGAGGATCGCGGTCTTCGAGATGGATCACACCGACACCCCCGGGCCCGTCATCATCGCCGAGGCGGTGCGGCTGGCGCAGGAACTGTCCACCGACGGTTCACCCGGCTTCCTCAACGGCCTGCTCAGCAAGGCCCTGTCAATCAAAGAAACAAACTCCTGACCCCTGATTTGGAGCGATCATGAATTCCCTTCCCGCGCTGCTGGTTCTAGAGGATGGGCGTTCATTCCTTGGAAGATCCTTCGGCGCGGAGGGGGAGACCTTCGGGGAGTTGGTCTTCTCCACCGGGATGTCCGGCTACCAGGAAACCCTGACCGATCCCTCCTACCGGGGCCAGGTGGTGCTGGCCACCGCCCCGCACATCGGGAACACGGGCTGGAACGACGAGGACGACGAATCGGCCCGGATCCAGGTTGCGGGTTACGTGGTGCGCGACCCGGCACCCCGGCCGTCGAACTGGCGCAGCCGCAGAAGCCTCGACGCGGAGCTCGCGAACCAGGGAATCGTCGGGATCCGTGACATCGACACCCGGGCCCTGACCCGGCACATCCGCTCTCTGGGGGCGATGCGGGTCGGGATCTCGACCCGCGAACTGAACCCGGACAGGCTGCGCGCCAAGGTACTGGAGCAGCCCGTGATGGCGGGCGCCGACCTGTGCGGTGAGGTTTCCACACCCGAGGCCAGGATCGTTCCCGCGGTGGGGGAGCGGCGTTTCACCGTGGCGGCCGTGGACCTCGGTATCAAGAGCATGACACCTGCGCAGATGGCGGCCCGCGGCATGGAGGTGCACATCCTGCCCGCGTTGACGAGCTTCGAGGAGATCTCCGCTCTGGAACCCGACGGGGTTTTCTTCTCCAACGGTCCCGGCGACCCGGCCACGGCCGACGGCCCGGTGGCCGTGCTGAGGCAGGTGCTCGCCGCGGGCATCCCGTACTTCGGGATCTGCTTCGGCAACCAGCTGTTCGGGCGCGCCCTCGGGTTCGGCACCTACAAGCTGAAGTTCGGTCACCGGGGCATCAACCAGCCGGTGTTGGACCGCACCACCGGGAAGGTCGAGATCACCTCGCAGAACCACGGGTTCGCCGTCGATGCCCCCCTGGACCGGGTGGTGGACACCGAGTTCGGGCAGGCCAGTGTCTCCCACACGGGCCTCAACGACGACGTCGTCGAGGGTCTCGAACTGCACCGGGACGGGAAACTGGTTGCATTCTCCGTCCAGTACCACCCGGAGGCCGCGGCAGGGCCGCACGACGCCAACCACCTCTTCGACCGCTTCGCCGACCTCATGAGGAGCAGGGATGCGCGCTGAGCGGCACGAGAACCGGATCCTCACCCCCACCGAGTCACCTCAGGAGAGCCATGCCCCGTCGAACTGACATCTCTTCGATTCTCGTCATCGGCTCCGGCCCCATCATCATCGGCCAGGCCTGCGAGTTCGACTATTCCGGCACCCAGGCCTGCCGGGTGTTGAAGGCCGAGGGATTCCGGGTGGTTCTGGTCAACTCGAACCCGGCCACGATCATGACCGATCCCGACTTCGCGGACGCCACCTACATAGAACCGATCACCCCGGAGTTCGTGGAACGCGTCATCGCCCAGGAACGCCCCGACGCCCTCCTGGCGACCCTGGGCGGCCAGACCGCGCTCAACACCGCCGTCGCACTGCACGAGAACGGTGTTCTTGAGAAGTACGGCTGCGAACTGATCGGCGCCTCCTTCGAGGCGATTCAGCGTGGCGAGGACAGGGAACAGTTCAAGGCCATCGTCGAATCCCTGACCGACATTCCCGGGGGCGCCCCCGAGGTGGCCCGTTCCCGGATCTGCCACAGCCTGGAAGAGGTGATGGCCGCGGCCGACGAGCTCGGCTATCCGGTGGTGGTGCGTCCCTCCTTCACCATGGGAGGAGTCGGTTCCGGGTTCGCCCACGACCCGGAGGAGCTGCGGCAGATCGCAGGAACCGGCCTGGCCGCCAGCCCCGTCACCGAGGTGCTGATCGAGGAATCGATCCTCGGTTGGAAGGAGTACGAGCTGGAGGTCATGCGGGACAAGGCCGACAACGTCGTGATCATCTGCTCCATCGAGAACTTCGACCCGATGGGTGTCCACACCGGTGACTCCGTGACGGTGGCCCCGGCCATGACCCTGACGGATCGCGAGTACCAGCGGATGCGTGACGTCGGGATCGCGATCATCCGCGCGGTCGGGGTGGACACGGGTGGCTGCAACATCCAGTTCGCCATCAACCCGAGCAACGGCCGCATGATCGTGATCGAGATGAATCCCCGCGTCTCGCGGAGTTCCGCGCTCGCATCCAAGGCCACCGGTTTCCCGATCGCGAAGATCGCCGCCAAGGTCGCGGTCGGATACACCCTCGACGAGATCCCCAACGACATCACCCGGGTCACCCCCGCGTCCTTCGAACCCGCGCTCGACTACGTGGTGGTCAAGGTTCCCCGGTTCGCCTTCGAGAAGTTCCCGGTGGCGGACTCCACCCTCACCACCCACATGAAATCGGTCGGGGAGGTGATGTCCATCGGCCGCAACTTCACCGAGGCCCTGGGCAAGGCCATGCGTTCCACCGAGACCGGTACCGGGTTCTGGCTCGGGCAGGATGACCGGGACCTGGAAACCCTGCTGACCGAGCTGAAACGCCCGCACGACGGGCGGGTGTTGAAACTGATGAATGCCCTCGACGCTGGTGCAACGGTGGAGCAGCTCCACGAGGCCACCCGGATCGATCCCTGGTTCCTCGACCAGATCGCCCTGATCCAGCAGGTCGGCGTCGAGGTGCGGGAAGCCGACCACCTGTCCCCGGAGCTGCTGCGCCACGCGAAACGCCACGGCCTGTCTGATGTCCAGATCGGACGGCTCAGGGGACTCGACGAGAGCGTCATCCGGCAGCTCAGGTGGGCCCTGGACATCCGTCCGGTCTACAAGGCCGTCGACACCTGCGCCGCCGAGTTCGAGGCCCTCACCCCGTATCTGTACTCCACCTACGAGGAGGAGTCGGAGGTGCCGACCCGCACCAAACAGGCCGTCCTGATCCTGGGTTCCGGGCCCAATCGGATCGGCCAGGGAATCGAATTCGACTATTCCTGCGTGCACGCGACCATGGCGCTGCGCGACGCCGGGTACGAGGCGATCATGGTCAACTGCAACCCGGAGACCGTCTCCACCGACTACGACACCTCGGACCGGCTCTACTTCGAACCGCTCACCGCCGAGGATGTCCTGGAGGTTTACCACGCCGAAACCCTGGCCGGTCCCGTGGCGGGTGTCATCTGTCAGCTCGGCGGCCAGACCCCTTTGAAACTCGCACAGACCCTGAAGAACGCCGGGGTGCCGATCGTCGGCACCTCACCGGAGGCCATCAACCTCGCCGAGGACCGGGGCGCCTTCGGGAGCGTGCTGGCGAACGCCGGGTTGCCCGCCCCGAAACACGGAATGGCCGCATCGGCGGCGCAGGCCAAACAGGTCGCCTCGGAGATCGGGTATCCGGTGCTGGTGCGGCCCAGTTTTGTGCTGGGCGGGCGCGGAATGGAGATCGTCTACGACGACGCCGCCCTGGACCGCTACATCGCCGGGGCGACGGAGGTCAGCGACGGTGCCCCCGTGCTGGTGGACCGGTTCCTCGACGACGCCGTCGAAATCGACGTGGATGCCCTGTACGACGGTGAGGAACTGTACCTGGGCGGGGTGATGGAACACATCGAGGAGGCCGGGATCCACTCCGGGGATTCCGCCTGTTCGCTGCCGCCGATCACGCTGGGCGACGAGATGATCGAACGCATCCGGAACTCCACACGCCTGATCGCCGAGGGAGTGGGGGTGCGAGGCCTGCTGAACATCCAGTACGCCCTCCAATCGGACATTCTCTACGTGCTGGAAGCGAACCCGCGGGCCTCCCGGACGGTTCCCTTCGTCTCCAAGGCCACCAGCACCCCGCTGGCGAAGGCCGCGGCACGGATCATGCTGGGGGCCTCGATCCGGGATCTTCGCGGCGAGGGCATGCTGAGGCCCACCGGGGACGGCACCGACATGCGTCCTGGTTCTCCCGTGGCCGTCAAGGAGGCCGTGATGCCGTTCAACCGGTTCCGCACCGCCTCGGGGGCGTTCGTGGACACCCTCCTCGGCCCCGAGATGCGTTCCACGGGTGAGGTGATGGGCCTCGACCTCAGTTTCGGCACCGCCTACGCGAAAACCCAGAGCGCTGGCGGGTTCCCGGTTCCCAGCGAGGGAACCGTGTTCGTCTCCATCGCGAACCGGGACAAACGCCACGCCATCTGGCCGATCAAACGCCTGGCGGACCTGGGGTTCCGGATCCTCGCGACCTCCGGGACCGCCTCGGTGCTGCGCCGCAACGGCGTCGCCGTGCAGGAGGTGATGAAACTCAGCCAGCGCGTGGAGGGGGACGCCACCCCCTCCATCGTCGACCTGATCAAGGACGGCGGGATCGACCTGATCTTCAACACCCCGCAGGGCGCCAGCGCCGACACGAACCCGCGGAAGGACGGCTACCTGATTCGTGCGGCCTCGATCCTGGCCGACGTCCCCTGCATCACCACGGTCCCGACGATGGCGGCGATCGTGCAGAGCATCGAATCGAAACGGGCCGGACATCTCGAGGTCCGTTCCCTCCAGGACTGGGCGGCCCGGTCGTGACGAGCCTGTTCACCCGTGCCGAGCTGGCCGCCTACCAGAAGCTGCTGCGACCGATCCTGTTCCGCTGGGCCGGGGGCGATCCGGAGGCGATCCACGAGGCCATGATCTCCTGGCTCGGCCACGTGCCCGCCACCCGCTCCGCCCAGGTGGCCAACCCCGTGACCGTCGCTGGAATCGAGTTCCCGAACCGGGTCGGGGTGGCCGCGGGACTGGACAAGGACGGGGTGGCCGCCGCGGCCTGGGCGCGATTCGGTTTCGGTCACGCGGAACTGGGAACCGTCACGGGACAGGCACAGCCCGGCAACCCCAGGCCTCGGATGTTCAGGGCCAGGGCCTCGCAGGGCGTCATCAACCGGATGGGGTTCAACAATCGCGGTGCCGATGCCCTGGCGGACCGGCTCCTGAAGCTCGGGGTGCAGCGCGGCAACCGCAGACTCGGCATCCCACTCGGCGTCTCGATCGGCAAGACCAAGGCCATCGCGCTGGTGGACGCCGCCTCGGACTATCTGGCCTCCCTGGATGCGCTGCGGGACCACGCCGACTACTTCGCCGTGAACGTCTCCAGCCCGAACACCCCCGGGTTGCGTTCCCTCCAGGCCGCGAAGGAACTGGAACAGCTACTCGGCTGCATCGTCGAATCGGCGTCACAGGGAACGGATCCCGTTCCGGTTTTCGTGAAACTCGCCCCCGACCTGGAACCCGGCCGGTTGACCGAGACCCTCGCCGTGATCAACGACTGCGGCGCGGCGGGAATCATAGCCACCAACACCACCCTGAGCAGGGATGGCCTGGCCGCGGAGGACAGACACCTCGCCGGCGAGGAGGGGGGACTCAGCGGAGCCCCCTTGACCAGCAAGGCCCTGGCGTTCGTCGAACGGGTGGTTTCCGCCACCGACCTTCCCGTGATCGGGGTCGGGGGCATCATGTCGCCGCGCGACGGGATGCGGATGTTCGAGGCCGGGGCCGTACTGCTCCAGATCTACACGGGATTCATCTATGCCGGCCCCGCCCTGGTGCGGGGTCTCAACGACCTCCTGAGGTGCGCATGAGCTACACGAGAAGACTCTCAGAGACAGTCAGGCGACGCGGGAACCTCTGCGTCGGCATCGACCCGATGCCATCGGTGCTGGCCGCCTGGGGATTGCCGACGGATGTGAAAGGGCTCGAGGCCTGCGCCCGGGGAATCGTGGAGGAACTGGGGGAGCGGATCGCGGTGTTCAAACCGCAGTCGGCCTTCTTCGAGGCCTTCGGCTCCCGAGGGGTCGCGGTGCTGGAACGGGTGCTGGCGGACATCCGCGAGACCGGTGCCATCAGCCTGCTGGACATCAAACGGGGCGACATCGGCTCCTCCATGACCGGTTACGCGACCGCCTACCTGGGGGAAGGCTCACCACTGGCGGCGGACGCCGTCACACTCAGCCCCTACCTCGGGGTGGGGGCGTTGCTTCCGGCAATCGACCTGGCCGTCGCGCAGGGCAGGGGGGTTTACGTGCTGGCGCGCACCTCCAATCCGGAGGGAACGAGGATCCAGCATCACGCGGCCCAGGTGGTGATCGACGAGATCACCGAACTCAACCCGGGCCGGGACCACGCGATCGGGCTGGTGGTGGGCGCCACCCACAGTGACCTGGGCTGCGACCTCTCCGGTTTCAACGCCTCGATCCTGGCGCCCGGCATCGGCGCCCAGGGCGGCACCGTCGAGGGTTTGGCGGCAACTTTCGGACCGGCTCTGGAACACGTGCTGCCGACCGCCAGCCGTGAGGTGATCGGCGGTGGCCGTGACGAACTCCACACCCGGGCCACGAGGCTGCTGGAGAAGGTGTCGTTGATGAAACCGTGACCTTCTCCGGGCCATCGATTTTTCAGTTCTTCAAGTATCGGGAACACAAGAAGGGTAGATTTGTCAAGCAGGGGCATGAGCCCCCGCTAGGCCGGTCACTTATCCACGAAGGAGGACCGATGGCCATTCCGCAACTGAGCACTGAACAGCTCGAATCAGCACGTGCCGCAGCGACGGAGGCGAGGCGCGCCCGGGCGCAGCTCAAGGATCAGGTCAAGTCTGGTGCCCTCACGTTTCCCCAGGCTCTTGACCGGGCGACGGGGGACGAGGTCCTTTCCCGTGTGAAAGTGGTGGATCTGCTGCGCGCCCTACCCCGCGTCGGGATGACGCGGTCCCAGGAGATCATGGAAAGCCTCGACATCGCCCCGAACCGTCGTATCCGCGGTCTGGGGCGACATCAGATCGACCGGTTGAAGGAGCTCTTCTCCTAGCCGGCCCCAGGGGCTCTGTGGAGTTCACGTCAGGAGGGGGTGGCGTGGTGAGGTACCGACATGACGGTCCTCGCTGCGCCATCTTCCTTTTGCGTAGCCTCTAGGATCGTCGGGTGCGTTCACCCAGACAACCCTCGGTTTGGATCATCTCCGGTCCCAGTGGCGTCGGCAAGGGCACCGTGTGTGCGAAGCTGCGCGAACTACGCCCCGGCATCCACATTCCCGTTTCCCTCACCACCCGGCAGCCACGGCCGGGGGAGATCGACGGAATCAGTTACCACTTCGTGTCCGAGAACAGATTCCGGGAGATGGCGGCTTCCGGTGAGCTGCTGGAACACGCGGTGGTTCACGGCAGACACAGCTACGGCACACCCCGCAGAGACGTCTGCGATGCGATCGCCTCGGGCAGGGACGTGCTCCTGGAGATCGACATCCAGGGTGCGCGGCAGGTGAAGCAGAACCTCCCGGAAGCGAAGCTCGTGTTCATCGCGCCACCCTCGTGGGAGGAACTCGTCAGGCGTCTCGAGGGCCGGGGCACCGAGGACGCCTCCCAGGTGGAACGCAGGCTCACGACGGCCCGGGTGGAACTGGAGGCCCGGGAGGAAGCGGATTTCGTGGTCGTGAATGATCGGATCGAGAACACCGCCCAGGCTTTGATAGTCTTGATGGGCTTGTGACCGCAAGCCATCACTCGACTCTGCAGAGGTAGATCTTGAGCACCAATCCTGAAGGCATCACCAACCCCCCGATCGACGATCTGCTGGAGAAGGTGGATTCAAAGTACCGGCTGGTGATCTTTGCAGCCAAACGGGCAAGGCAGATCAACGCCTACTACTCCCAGCTCGGTGAGGGACTTCTGGAGAACGTCGGTCCTCTGGTCAGCGTCGCGCCCCAGGAGAAACCGCTCTCCGTCGCCCTGCGCGAACTGCAGGACGACCTGCTCCAGTACACCCAGATCGACCCGGAGGCCGAGGCCGCCGAACGCGCCGCCGCCGAGGCCGACCCGGCCTTCACCTTCGTGGACCCGTTCGCAGAGCTCGAAGCCAATTCCCCCTCCTGATCCTCACAACACACCCCGGGAAGGAGCTCAGCATTGAGCCGCCTGTTCACGTCCGAGTCGGTAACCGAAGGGCATCCCGACAAGATCGCCGATTCCATTTCCGATGCCGTCCTGGACGCTCTCCTCGCGGAGGACTCGGCTGCCCGGGTGGCGGTCGAAACCCTGATCACGACCGGCCTGGTGGTGGTCGCCGGTGAGGTTTCCACCACCGCGTGGGCGGATGTGGCCACCATGGTTCGGCAACGCATCCTGGAGATCGGCTACAACAGTTCCCGGGTCGGTTTCGACGGGGCGTCGTGCGGGGTTACGGTGGCCATCGGCTCCCAGTCACCCGACATCGCCGGTGGTGTGAACGATTCCCTGGAGGTCCGCAACCACGAGGACGGGGACGCTGCCAGCCGTCAGGGGGCCGGTGACCAGGGGCTGATGTTCGGCTACGCCTGCGACGAGACCGAGCAGCTGATGCCCCTGCCCATCCACCTGGCCCACAGGCTCGCGGCCCGCCTGACCGATGTCCGCAAGCAGGGGGTGCTCGACTATCTGCGTCCCGACGGGAAAACCCAGGTCACGGTCCGCTACGAGGGCGGCAAACCCGTCGGAATCGACACCGTCGTGGTTTCCACGCAACACGAAGAGGGGGTCTCCCTGACGGATGTGATGACCCCGGAGATCACCCGCGAGGTCATCCTTCCCGTGCTGGGGGAGCACGGATACGACGGGGCCACGCCCCGGATCTTCGTGAACCCCTCGGGGAAGTTCGTCATCGGCGGCCCGATGGGTGACGCGGGAGTCACGGGACGCAAGATCATCGTCGACACCTACGGGGGCATGGCCCGGCACGGCGGAGGCGCGTTCTCCGGCAAGGACCCCTCCAAGGTGGACCGCTCCGCCGCCTACGCCACCCGATGGGTGGCCAAGAACGTGGTGGCCTCCGGGCTGGCCGAGCGCTGCGAGGTCCAGGTCGCCTACGCCATCGGCCGGGCCCACCCGGTCGGTTTCCACCTGAACACCTTCGGAACCGGGAAAGTACCCAACGAGCAGATCGTGGAAGCGGTGAACACCACCTTCGACCTGCGGCCCGCCAGCATCATCGCCGACCTCGACCTGCTGCGCCCCATCTACCGGCAGTTCTCCACCCTCGGGCATTTCGGACGCACCGAGGCGGACGCCACGTGGGAGCGCACCGACCGCGCGGAGGCGCTGGCGAGGGCGGTTAAGGGCTGAGCGTGTCGGCCACGCTGTTCGAGGTTCCGGCCGCCGAACAGGTCGCCAAGGTGGCGGTCGATGTCCCGCTCGCGCATCTGGATCGTCTCTTCGACTACCGCATCCCCGGGAAACTCCTCGAGGAAGCCCGCCCGGGGGTTCGGGTCACCGTGCCCTTCGCCGGGCAGGTGGTGGATGGCTGGCTGGTTTCCGTCGGTGACCCGGAGACCGACGGGAAACTGGCCGATCTGCGTTCGGTGATCTCCCCGGAACGGATCCTGACCCCGGGGCTCTTTGAGCTGATCCGGGCGGTCGCCGACCACTATGCGGGCACCTGGTGGGATGTGGCGCGCCTGGCGATCCCGCCCCGCCACTCGAAAATCGAGAAGCAGGAACAACGTGCCTGGCCGGTTCCCGGGCCCGGGGGAACGGCGGAGATCCTGCCGGGTTTCCCGGGAGGTTCCGAACTGCTCACAGCACTGGCGGAAGGTGGCGCTCCGCGTGCCTTCTGGCAGGTTCCGTGCGTCGCCGGCCCGCCGGGGGATCTCACCGGAGGGGTGCTGGAGGCCGTTTCGGCAACCCTGGCCTCGGGACGCGGGGCGCTGGTCCTGTTCCCGACGATCCGGGGCATGGAGGCCGGCGCCGCCCGGCTGGAGCGGCTTCTGGGGCAGGGTTGTGTGGCGCGGCTCAGCTGGGAACTCAGCAGGGGGCTGCGTTACGAGAACTACCTGGCGTGTTCGCGCGGCCGGGCCAGGGTCGTGGTGGGAACCCAGTCGGCGGTTTTCGCCCCCCTGTCCGACCCTGGCCTGATAGTGGTGGTTGACGACGGCAACGAGGGGCACTGCTTCGAACGGTTCCCCCGCCCGCATGTGCGTTCGGTGGCGATGATCCGGGCCGTTCAGGAAGGCTGCGCGCTGCTTCTGGCCTCACATGCCCGCTCCTGCGAGGCGCAGGGGCTGATCGAGCGTCAATGGCTCCGGGAACTGGCCCTGCCGCCGCGGGAGATGCGCCGCATCGGCCCGGCGCTCCGGTCGGTGCCCGGAACCCAGGCGAGCAATCCCGGTGGGACCCGGATGCGGCTTCCCCGCCAGGCCTTCGAACACCTGCGGATCCGGCTGGCCTCCGGGCCGGTGCTGGTCTCAGTGGCCCGGGCCGGGCATTCCTCGGGTCTTCGCTGCCAGCGTTGCCGGGGGAGGGCGACCTGCCCCAGGTGCGGTGGTCCGTTGATCCGGCCGTCGCGGGACCGGCTGCTCTGCCGCCTGTGCGGACACACCCCGGTCAGGTTCGAGTGCACCCGCTGTCATGCCACCGGGTTGCGGGCCCCGATCGCGGGTTCGGAACGCACCGCGGAGGAACTGGGGAAGGCTTTTCCCGGGGTACGGGTGATGAACTCCTCGGCGGAACGGATCCGTTCCGGGGTATCGGGGGAACCGGCGATTGTCGTCGCCACCCCCGGGGGGGAGCCCGCGGTCCCGGGCGGATACGCGGGAGCCCTGATCCTCGACGCGGAACTGGCCCTGTCCCGCGCGGATCTGCGGGTTGGTGAGGAAACCCTGCGCCGCTGGTGCCAAGTGGCCTGTCTGGTGCGACCCGCGTTCGACGGGGGCGGGATCCTGATCGTCGGTCCCTCGGAGGACCCCGTGGTTCAGGCGCTGCTCCGGGCCGACCCCGGGGGATTCGCCGCCCGGGAACTGGCCGATCGCGCCGCGGCCGGCCTGCCCCCTGCCGTCAAGGCGGTTCAGGTGGGTGGCGACCCGGATGCGGTGGCGGCCTTCCTGGACAACGACCCGTTCACCGGAGCCGAGGTGCTGGGGCCCACCCTGGTGCGGGAGGATCCCGATCCGGAGGCCATGTCCTTGCTGCGCTGCCCCTTGGAGAAGGGTCGCGAACTGGTGAGGGCGGTAAAACACGCGGCCGCCATCCGGTCGGCCCGCAAGGAGGGTGGCCGGTTGTTCCTGCAGGTCGACCCGATGACCCTCACGTGAGGAGGAAACCATGAAACTGGTGTTCGCGGGCACCCCCGGGATTGCCGTGCCGAGCCTCGAGGCCCTGGTGGGTTCGAGACACGAGGTGGTGGCGGTGGTCACCCGGCCGGACGCCACGGCGGGCCGGGGACGCCGGCTCACTCCCTCGCCGGTGGCGATCCGGGCGGCGGAACTCGGGCTCGAGGTCCTCAAACCCGGCCATCCCCGGGACCCGGAGTTCCGGTCCCGGTTGAGGGAGTTGAACCCGGATGTGTGTGCGGTGGTCGCATACGGTGCCCTGCTGCCCACCTCGGTCCTCGAGATCCCGGCCCAGGGCTGGATCAACCTGCATTTCTCCCTGCTGCCCAGGTGGCGGGGAGCGGCCCCGGTGCAGCGGGCCGTGATGGCCGGCGATACCGAGATCGGAACTTCCTGTTTCCGCATCGTCCGGGAACTCGACGCGGGGGACGTCTACCGGATCGCCGCCCGCCCCATGCCGGAGGCCACAGCGGGGGAGCTGCTCGAACTGCTCGCGGTCTCGGGGGCCGCCCAGCTCGTCGAGACCATCGACGCCGTCGAGGCGGGTGAGATCCCCGTGCCCCAGGAAACCGTCGGGGTGACCCGGGCCGCGAAGATCACGGTGGAGGAGGCGCGGGTGGATTTCACCCGGCCGGCGGCCGAGGTCCGCAACCACATCCTCGGTTGCTCCCCGGACCCGGGGGCCTGGTGCGAGCTGAACGGAAAACGACTCAAGCTGTACCGGGCGCGGCTCGCCGATGTCCAGTTCATCCCGGCGCCCGGGGAACTGCACGTGACCAAACGCCAGGTCTTCGTCGGAGCGGGTGACGGTGTTCTCGAGCTGCTGGAGGTCCAGGCCCCGGGCAAACGGCGAATGGCGGCCATCGACTGGGCCCGTTCCGGTGCCGCCTCGGGGAGGCTCGTGTGAGCGGGGGTGTGTCTCCCCGGAGGGTCGCGTTCGACGTGCTGAGGCAGGTGAGCGGCGAGGGCGCCTACGCGAATCTGGCGCTCGCCAAAAGGCTTACCCGGGCGGGCCTGGAAACCAGGGACGCGGCCTTCGTCACGGAACTCGTGGCCGGCACCTGCCGCATGCGGGGCACCTATGACGCGATCATCGAGTCCGCTTCGGGACGAGGCCTGAAAACCATGCAACCCGCGGTGGTGGACCTGCTGCGGTTGCTCTCTCATCAGGCACTGAGCATGGCCGTGCCCGCGCGGGCGGCCGTCGCCACCACCGTGGGACTGGCCCGCGAAACCGTCGGGCAGCGGGTCACCGGCCTGGTCAACGCCGTCGGGCGCCGGATCGCCGCGCACGACCTCCAGGAATGGGTGGAGCTGCTGAGCGCGGGTCTCGACGAGACCGGCAGGCTGGCGGTGATGACCCATCATCCCCGCTGGATCGTGGCGGCCTACGAGAAAGTGCTCCCGGAAAACGAACTCGCCCAGGCCCTGGAGGCCAACAACCTGGCGCCGAGACCAACCCTCGTGGTGCGTCCCGGACTCGCTCAGGTCGGGGAACTCGCTCCCGCCGTCCCCACCGTGTACTCGCCGTTCGGGGCGGTTCTCGACGGGGCTCCGGGCGACCTGGCGGCGGTCAGGGAAGGCCGGGCCGGAGTGCAGGACGAGGGTTCGCAACTGGTGTGCCTGGCCCTGACCCGGGTGGAGGCGCCGAGCGGGCCGTGGCTGGATCTGTGCGCCGGTCCCGGTGGGAAGTCCGCTCTCCTGGCGGGGCTGGCCGGGCAGCGGGGGGAGCACCTCGTCGCCAACGAGGTGGCCGCGCATCGTGCGGAACTCGTTGAACAGGCCCTGGCGGTCTACCCACCTGGAACGGCGAGCGTCATCTGCTCCGACGGGCGTGACCCGGAACCGGTCAGGCAGCACGGTCCCTTCGCCAGGATCATGGTGGACGCCCCCTGCAGCGGCCTGGGGGCGCTGCGTCGCCGCCCCGAGGCCCGGTGGCGCCGCACACCGGCCGACCTGGCGGAACTCGTCTCGTTGCAACGCGCCCTGCTGGAAACCGCCACCGGGCTGCTGGTTCCCGGGGGAGTGATCGCCTACGTGACCTGCTCACCCCACGCGGATGAGACCGCCGCGATCGTCGAGGCGGTCCTGAACAGCAACCCGCAGCTGGAACTGCTGGATGCAGCAGCCCTGCTTCCCGAGGTGCCCGGCGCCGCCCGGGGCGGGTACGTGCAGCTGTGGCCCCACCGCCACGGAACCGACGCCATGTTCCTGGCGCTGCTTCGTGGCACATCCTGAACATCGCTAGGCTTCGGGCATGCGCATCACCCCGAGCATCCTGAACGCCGACTTCGCAAACCTCTCCCACGAGATCGGACGGATACCGGGGGCGGACGGGGTGCACGTGGATGTCATGGACAACCATTTCGTGCCGAACCTGACGGTCGGGCTTCCCGTGGTCGAATGCCTGCGCAAGGTGACCGATCAACTCCTGGACATTCACCTGATGATCGAAGACCCGGACCGCTGGGCCCCGGCCTACGCCGAGGCGGGGGCGGAGTCGGTGACCTTCCACGTCGAGGCGGCCCACGCCCCGATCCGGTTGGCCCGGGAGCTGCGGGCCCGTGGGGCGAGGGCGTCGATGGCCCTCAAACCCGCCACCCCGATCGAGCCCTACGCCGAGATGCTCGACGAACTGGACATGGTGCTGCTCATGACCGTCGAACCCGGTTTCGGCGGGCAGAAATTCCTTGACCTCGTGCTGCCGAAGATCCGCCGGACCCGGGAACTGATCGGGGATCGCCCGATCTGGTTGCAGGTCGATGGCGGGGTCTCGGTGGAAACGATCGGGCGCTGCGCCGAGGCGGGTGCCGACACCTTCGTGGCCGGCTCCGCGGTCTACAACGCCCCTGATCCGGACGCCATGGTGCGGGAGCTGCGCGAGCTGGCCGACTCCGCGCGGCACTGCTGAATCAGCCCGGTTCGTTGCCCCGGTCGCGGAGGTAGCGTTCGAACTCCGCGGCGATGGAGTCGCCGGTGGCTCCCTCCACATCGGAGGCGTCGCGGGCCTCCTCCAGTTGTTCGATGTACTCGGCCACGTCGGGATCCTCCGCGCTCAGCTCATCCACGGCCTGCACCCACTTGCCGGCCTCACCGAGCAGGTCACCGGCCCCGAGGCTGGCACCCAGGACCTGCTCCATGCGGCTGAGCAGGGCGTGCTGGCCTTTCGGGTTCGGGGGAGTGGCTACGTAGTGGGGAATGGAGACCCACATGGATGCGCTGGGGAATCCCTCGGCGATCAGCATCTGGTTGACCACGCCCGTGATGCCGGTCGGCCCCTCGTAGGTGAGTTCCTCGATGGCGAGGCTGCCCCTCAGCTGCGAGTCGTAGGTGTACATGGCGACGGGAAGGGGACGCGAGTGCGGGGTGTCGCTGAGCATGGCTCCCAGCAGCAACACCATCGACGGGTCGTAGCTTTTCAACCGCTGAACCAGCTCACGGGAGAAGCTGCGCCACAACTGGTTGGGTTCGGGACCGACCACGATGATCAGGTCCCGTTCCGGGAGGCGCACCCGCTGGAGGGTGATGTGGGGCCATTGGATCCAGGGTCCGTCGGGGGAACGACGCAGGATCGGACGGGTCACCTGGAAGTCGAAGTAGTGTTCGTCGTCGATGGTCTCGAGCTCGGACGAGGGGTAGTGCTCCATCAGGTGTAGCAACGCGTCGCTGGCCGCGTTGGCCGCGTCGTTCCAGCCGCTGAAGGCGATCACGACGGCCGGGTTTTTGAGGTCCTCGGGCCGGGGGTGCTGCATCCCTCCAGTCTATTGGCCCTGCCGGTGACCTCAAACCGGGCGGGTCGGCAACGATTGACAGAGGTGTTGATCGGGATTTATGCTCACCGAGGAGTTTGGGGGGATCAACTCTGTCACATGGGGTATTCCGTCATTTTCCGAACAATGTTCGATGCCGAGCCGGAAAGGCGCCCATGAATTTGCTGAAGCGCATCGTGTTCGGCATGCTCGCCGCCCTTGTCGCGGCCGTGGGCGGCATTGTTCTCATCCCGCGGCCGGCGCAGGCCGACTACGCCACCGGCGGCCGGGGTTATTTCGTCAACTCCGTGGTCTGGGCCGAGTGGGGGAAAAAGGGCGACATCATCCCTGCTTCGGGACTCACGAAAACCCAGTACACGAAGGTCGGCAGCACGACGATCGCCCTCGAATGCACCCTGTCACAACCGGATTCCGGCAATGGGTACGGATACAATAAAAACACCACACTGGATGTCTGGACCGCGGGAAGCTGGCGGAAGGACGGTTTGGACGACCTGTACAACCGTGGTGGCACGGGCACCAACAACCAGATGACCAGCGCCATTCACACCAAATACAGCAAGACCACGGTCAGTTTCAAGGTTTCCTGTTCGGCCATCGTTTCCGGTCCGGGTTTCCCCGCGGGAGGGCAGCGTGTCCCGGTGGACGGAATGGTCGTGGCCGATGCCGAGTCCAGCGATCCGAATCCCGACGAATACATCAAGGTGGAAACCAGCAGCAATGCCCAGTGGCGGGTCCTGGATCGGATCCGCGACACCGGTTGCACATCGACGACGCTGGCCCAGCAGAGCACATCGGGAGGATCACGAACCCTGACGCTTCTCCCGGGTGGCGTGACCTGTCCCAACACCGGCCCCACCGTCGCCATGGCCGCCAGCAACGTCTCCGAGGCAACCATCACAATGTTCGGTCAGGGACAAGCGGCAGTAGCCGTGGGCGCCATCATCAACCTGGACTACGGCGATGCCCCCATCAGCTACGGAGCCGCGGCCGCGCAGTACCTGACGGGCTGGAACGCTTCATCACTTCCCGACGGCACCACCGATGCCTTCAGCACCAGACTGGCATGGCCACCCAGGAACCCCGAAGTGATGCTGGGCAGACGCATAGACCCCGAACCGGTCAACCCCGTGAACGGTGACGGCACCCAGGACGACAAGAACCCCACCAGCCCGAACGACGAGGACGCCATATCGGAAACACCGCTCTACCACGTGATGCAGGGCGGGGGAACCGCCACCCAGGAGATCGTCTGCACGGGCCGCGGCCACAACCGTGGCTGGGTGGACTGGAACCGCAACGGGGTCTTCGACCGGGAGGAGGCATCCGACACGGTGCAGTGCGCCGGGGGCAGCGCCACCCTGACCTGGACCATTCCGCGAGATGCGGCCACCGGGAACAGCTACCTGCGGTTGCGTGCCGCCGCCACGGCGGATTCCCTGACGAGCCCCACGGGATTGACCGTCACCGGGGAGGTAGAGGACCACAAGGTGCAGATCAGCACCTACGAACTCGAGATCTCCAAGGCCTCCGACGCCCTGGCCGGGAAAAAATTCGCGGGCGATGAGGTGACCTACACCGTCACCGCGAAGAACCCGAGCAGAACCCCCTTCACCAACACCAGCCCGGCCTACGTCTTCGACGACCTGAGCGGGGTGGTCGACGACGCCACCGTGATCACGAACTCCCTGCAGGCAACCGTCGGGAACAGCAGACGCGGTGACGTGATCTTCGACCCGGACAAGAGCAGGATCTCCTGGCGGGGCACGCTGGCCCCCAACGAGACACTCACCCTGACCTATCGGGTGCGCCTCAAGGTCGGGGGAGACCGTGACCTGCGCAACGTCGCCTGGGGACAGGCGGGTGTTGCCACCCCGGCGACGAACGTGACCTGCGAGAACCGCACCGCCGAGGGACGTGACGGAGTGACGAAGCACCCCTGCGCCGCCGAGCAGTACCAGTTGATGTCGCTGCTCAAAACCTTCCAGAACAACTACGACCCGGCCCCGAACGCCGCGGACTGGACGCTGACCGCCACCGGAAACTTCGGTGGCGAAACCGGCGACACCGAACGCGTCGTCCCGGGGAACACCGCCGTCACCGACGCGAACACCTTCGTGGTGCCAGTAGGGGAATCCTTCCAGTTCAAGGAAAAGGCGGCTCCGGAGGTCATGAAGGGATACGAGTTCCTGAACCCCGGATTGACCGCCGTGGGTGGGAGCCAGGTGGAACTCGTCAACAAGGACAAACCCGCCTCCGCCAAATGGACCAAGACCGACAGCGAAACCGGCGAACTGATCGGGGAATCCGAGTGGACACTGAAAGGTCCCACCGCCCCCGGCGGACTGGTGATCACCGACTGCGTCGCCGCCGATCGCAGCCTGTGCACGGGACCGGACAAGGATCCCGGGGCGGGTTCCTTCCTGCTGGAGGAACTGAAATGGGGGGAGCACACACTGACCGAGGTCACGCCACCACCCGGGTACACGCTGTCGAACCTCTCCGAGCAGATCATCCGGCTCAGCAGCACCGACACCGGATCCGAGCCTCTCGAGATCGGCGCGATCCCCAACGATCGCCTGCCGGGATCCATCTCCTGGCGGAAGACGGAATCGGGAACGACGATCCCGCTGGCCGGTTCCGTCTGGAAATTGACGAATGCCTCGGGGGCGACCATCACCGACATCACGGACTGCGTCGCTCCGGGCAGCTGCGCGGGACCCGACCGGGATCCCGAACCCGGTTCGTTCCGGGTCGAGAGGTTGTCGTGGGGCACCTGGACACTCATGGAGACCGGCGCGCCGCTGGGCTACCTGTTGACCACACGGGAGGAAACCCTCCAGATCGGTTCGCAGGCCTTGCACCAGACGGTGGAGGACCCGTTCGAGAACACCCGTTCTCCGGTCCCGGTGCTGCCGCTGACCGGGGGCACACCGAGCGAGATCTACCACTACCTGGGGGGTGGCCTGTTGATCGTCGCAGCCGCGCTGGTCCTCCTCAAACGCCGCCGGAGGAACAAGCACTAGTGATCCCGTGACCCGAACGGGGCCACACGCGAAACCGTCGAGGAACTCGACAAAACAGATGGAGGGAATCAGATGACCACTCGGAACAAGCCCGGCAGGCGGCTGTTGTCGCTGGCCGCGGCGCTGGCCGTCGGCCTGCTGGGGCTCACGACCCCGGCGCACGCCGACTCGGCCAACATCAATCCGAACCAGAAGGCGAACCTGACGCTGCACAAGTGCGTCCAACCCGACACCCCGGGGACGCCGGCGAACGGCAAGGAACAAGCAGGAATCGGATGCACCCCGATCGACGGGGTCACGTTCACGCTCTACAAGGTGAACGACATCGACCTGGCCACCCCGGGCGGCTGGGAAGCGGCCAAGGGCCTGACGGCCCCGGAAACGGGAACCGTCGTCGGCGGTCACACCTCCACCGAGATCTCGGCCATCACCACGACCGGCGGGGGCATCGCGAACTGGCAGGGCCTTGATCTCGGGCTCTACCTGGTGATCGAGACCAACACCGGTTCCCCCGACACCAAGGTCGTGCTCGGCAGCAAACCGTTCCTGGTCACCCTGCCCTACTACACCGACGACAACCAGTGGAACTACGACGTCCACGTGTACCCGAAGAACTCGGTGGCGGGCATCGAGAAAACCGTTGACGACTCGATCCCTCAGGCGAAGTACAACGGCGACAACGTGAAATGGACCATCACCGCCGACATCCCGCGCAGCGGTCAGGGCACCGAGATCACAAGCTACGTCATCACCGACACCCTGCCGGCGGGTCTCACCCTCGACAACAGCCAGGTCACGCTCGGTCTCAAGGACGGCCCCCAATTCGTGAACGGCAACGACTACTCGTGCACGGGCAACCTGACCTGCACCTTCACCCCGGACGGCATCACGAAACTGAAGGCCAACGGAGGACAGAAGGTGGTCCTGACCCTGATCACCGACGTCACCGACGTGTCGCAGGCCACCAACGGGGTTTTCACCAACAAGGCCAAGGTGACCATCAACGGGACCGACTCGGCCGAGAAAAGCGCCACCACCACCTGGGGTCAGCTCACCGTCTACAAGTACGACGGAAGCAACGAGGGTTTCCTGAGCGGGGCCAAGTTCAAGCTCTGCACCAGCGAGGCCTGCCCGGACCAGGACATCGCCCTCGCGGAACTGACCACCGGGCCCGACGGCAAGCTCCTCTTCCCCGTGGTGCGGCCGGGCACCTACTACCTGGTCGAGACGGAGGCCCCCGCGGGCTACGTCAAAGCCGAAACCCAGCAGGTCACCGTCGAGGCCGGTGTGACCGAGACCCCGGCACAGCCCACCTCCGCCGGCAAGAACTACAAACCGGTCGCCAACACCAAACAGGCCGTTCCCCAGCTGCCCCTGACCGGTGGCATCGGTCAGGTCGCCCTGGCCGCCGGTGGCATCGGGCTGCTGGTGATCGGTGGCGCGGTGATGATCATCGGCCGCGCGGCCACCCGTCGCAGGCAGGCCTGAAAGGACACCGGTAAACCGTGACATCACATCCCCGTCGGCGTCCACGACGCTGGAGGCCGGGCCTTGCAACGTGGCTGGCCGCGTTGTGCGCGCTGACGGGGATCGTGCTGCTCAGCTACACCCCGGCCGCCTCGTGGCTCTCCCAGTACCAGCAGTCGCAGCTGATCGACACCTACAACGACTCGCTGCGCCGGGAGGGACAGGCGACCGGGAACGAAACCGGACAGACGGCGGCCGGGGAGGCCCTGGCGGATGCCCAGGCCTACAACGAAAAACTCAGATCCGGAGCGATCCTCGCCCCGAACACCAACATTCCCCGGAGCGCCGGGGAGACCGCCGACAACGAATACCACGAACTGCTCAAGGGCCCGGCGGAGCTCATGGCCCGGATCCGGATCCCGGGCATCGACGTCGACCTTCCCGTCTACCACGGCACCTCCGACCTGACGCTGCTCCGCGGCGCCGGGCACCTGCAGGGCACATCCCTCCCGGTGGGCGGTGAGTCCACCCATTCCGTCCTCACCGCCCACCGCGGCCTCGCCGAGGCCACCATGTTCACCAACCTGGACAGGATGCGCGCCGGCGACACCTTCACCATCGAGGTGATGGGTGAGGTGCTGGTCTACGAGGTGCGCCAGACGCAGGTGGTGGCGCCCGAGGAACAGGAGGCCCTGTACCCGCAGGAGGGCCGCGACCTGTTGACACTGGTCACCTGCACCCCGCTCGGGGTCAACACCCACCGGATCCTCGTCACCGGGGAACGGGTGATCCCACCTCCCCAGGACGAGGTGGACAGGGCGCTGCGGGATTCCGACCTGCCGCGTTTCCCGTGGTGGCTGTTCCTGTCCGGTGGCGGTGTCGTCACCGTGATCGGTTATCTCTGGCTGGCCGGACGCCGCGATGCCCGGCTCCACCAGGCCGCGGTCGCGGCGGGGACGGAAAAGACGGAGGAAACCGCCGGTTCGGAGGTCACCGACACGCCCGGGGACGAGTGCCCTGCCGTGGAGCACGAGGAAACGATCACCGACAATCGGGAAAACCCCACACCGGAGGTGGAATCCACGGGCGGCCGGGATGACGGGGAGCCGGCCGGGGAAGCGGATAATCTCGAGGGGTGAACCACTGGAACACCCGGGCGGCCCTGGACCGGCTCGCGGACTCACGCGGCCACGAGCAGGCACTCACGGAACTGGCCCGCGACCCGCTGTCCCGGTGCCTCAGGCTCGGCCCCGGGCTGGAGATCCCCGTGGCGGATGGCGAACTGGTCTCCGAGACCTTCGACGGCGAACGGAGACCGGACGACCTGCTGCTGGGCCGGCTGGACGGCCACATCTGGTGGGCGCGCAACGACGGTGAGGGAGGGACGGATCTGCGTGCCCTCGACCTTCCCCCGGGCCAGACCCAGCTCGCCATGATGGCGACTGCCCTCTACGAGTGGCACCGCAGCAACCCCGGCTGTCCCCGGTGCGGGGCGGCCACCGTCCACGACCGCGCGGGAACCGCACGCCGCTGCCCGGAATGTGGCAGGGAACTTTTTCCGCGCACCGATCCCGCGGTGATACTCGCCGTGACCGATCCCTCCGACCGCCTGCTGCTCACGCATGCCCGGGGCTGGCCGGAGAATCGCGTCTCCGTGCAGGCCGGTTTCATCGAAGCGGGGGAATCGGCGGAACAGGCCTGTCACAGGGAGATACGTGAGGAAACCGGTCTGATGATCCGGGATCTCGGGTTCTTCGGAACCCAGCCCTGGCCGTTCCCGCGTTCCCTGATGCTGGGTTTCGAGGCGAGAACCGACGGCACGGAACCGAACCTCGACGGCGAGGAGCTCTCCTGGGGTGCCTTCCACACGAGAGAGGAACTGCGGCGGGCCGTGGCGGGGGGAGAACTCGCTCTTCCCGGGTCTGTCTCATTGGCGCGCCAGTTGATCGAGGCCTGGCTGGCGCGCGGCGGGTAGGATGACCCGCCGTGACCAAACTTCGTGACCTGCTGAACTCCCGTGTCCTGGTGGCCGACGGGGCCATGGGCACCATGCTGCAGGCCCAGGGCGATCTCGACCTCGAACGCGACTTCCAGGGCCTCGAGGGCTGCAACGAGGTCCTGAACATCACCCGGCCCGATGTGGTCTCGGCGGTTCACCGCGCCTACCTGGAGGCGGGTTCCGACTGCGTGGAGACCAACACCTTCGGCACCAACCTGGCCGCGCTCGCCGAGTACGGCATCGTGGATCGCCTGGCGGAACTGGCCGGGGCCGGGGCCCGCATCGCCAGGGAAACCGCCGACGGATTCACCGACAAACCGCGTTTCGTACTCGGCTCGGTCGGTCCCGGGACGAAACTCCCCAGCCTGGGGCACATCACCTTCGCCGACATCCGCGACGCCTACCAGGCCCAGGTGGAGGCCATGATCGCGGGTGGCATCGATGCCGTGCAGATCGAGACCTGCCAGGACCTCCTGCAGGCCAAGGCAGCGGTGATCGCCACGAAACGCGCCCGGGCCAGGCTCGGGGTGGATCTGCCGATCCTGGTCAACGTCACCGTCGAGACCACCGGCACCATGCTGCTCGGCTCCGAGATCGGGGCGGCCCGCTCCACCCTGGAGGCTCTCGGCGTCGACGTGATCGGATTGAACTGCGCCACCGGGCCGGCCGAGATGAGCGAACACCTCAGGTACCTGTCGCGCAACGCGTCCTGCGGCATCGGCACCATGCCCAACGCGGGCCTGCCCGAACTGACCCCGGAGGGTGCGGTCTACCCGCTCGGCCCCGGGGCGCTGGCGGATGCCCTGGCTACCTTCCTGGACGATTACGGGTTGTGTGTGATCGGCGGGTGCTGCGGAACCACCCCGGACCACATCCGGTTGCTCGCGGAACGGTTCGGGGGCCGCGAGGTGCGTCCCCGCGAGGTCACGGCGGAGCGAACCTGCTCGTCGCTGTACGTGGAGGTGCCGTTCCACCAGGACCTCAGCTACCTCAACATCGGGGAACGCACCAACGCGAACGGTTCCAAGGCTTTCCGGGAGGCGATGCTGGCCGGGAACACCGACGACTGCGTGGAGATCGCCAAGGGGCAGGCGCGCGACGGGGCACACGTGCTGGACCTGTGCGTCGACTACGTCGGCCGCGACGGCATCAGCGACATGGATGAGCTGGCCGGGAGGTTGTCCACGGCCGTGACGCTGCCGATCGTGCTGGATTCCACCGAACCGCAGGTCCTCCAGGCGGGCCTGGAGAAACTCGCCGGGCGCTGCGTGATCAACTCCGTCAACTACGAGGACGGCGACGGCCCCACCTCCCGTTTCGCCCGCGTCATGCCGCTGGTGGCGGAACACGGCGCCGCCGTGGTCGCCCTGACCATCGACGAGGAGGGGCAGGCCCGCACCGCCGAGTGGAAGCTGCGGGTCGCCTCGCGCCTGATCGACGAGCTGACCGGGACCTGGGGCATGGACATCGGCGACATTCTCGTCGACTGCCTGACCTTCCCGATCGCCACCGGGCAGGAGGAAACCCGCCGCGACGGCATCGAGACCATCGAGGCCATCCGCGAACTGAAACGCCGCTACCCGGGGGTGCGAACCACGCTCGGGGTCTCGAACGTGTCCTTCGGCCTCAACCCCGCGGCCCGGATGGTGCTGAACTCGGTGTTCCTGCACGAATGCGTCGCCGCCGGACTGGACTCGGCCATCGTGCACTCGGCGAAGATCATCCCGATGGACCGCATCCCCGAGGAGCAGCGGGAGGTGGCCCTCGACCTGGTCTGGGACCGCCGCCGCGAAGGCTACGACCCGCTGACCCGCTTCCTGGAACTGTTCGAAGGGGTCACCGCCGCCTCCGTGCGGGCATCCCGGGCCGCCGAACTGGCCGCCCTGCCCCTGGCGGAGCGGCTGCAGCGCCGCATCATCGACGGGGAGGCCAAGGGGCTCGAGGCCGACCTGGACGAGGCCCTGACCGGGAAGGCGGCCCTCGACATCATCAACGAGGACCTGCTCGCCGGCATGAAGGTGGTCGGTGAGCTCTTCGGCTCCGGGCAGATGCAGCTTCCCTTCGTGCTCCAGTCCGCAGAGGTCATGAAAACCGCTGTCTCCCACCTCGAACCGCACATCGACAAGGTCGAGGGCAGCAGCGGGAAGGGCACCCTGGTGCTCGCCACGGTGCGGGGTGACGTTCACGACATCGGCAAGAATCTCGTCGACATCATCGTCAGCAACAACGGCTACACCGTCATCAACATCGGCATCAAACAACCGATCCAGGCCATCATCGACGCCGCCGAGGCCAGCGGGGCGGATGCCATCGGCATGTCGGGTCTGCTGGTGAAGTCCACGCTCGTCATGAAGGACAACCTCGCCGAACTGAACCGCCTCGGCCTGGCGGAGAAGTACCCGGTGCTGCTGGGCGGGGCGGCGCTGACCCGAGCCTTCGTGGAACACGACCTCAACGACATGTTCGACGGGGAGGTGCGCTACGCGAAGGACGCCTTCGAGGGGCTCGCCCTGATGGACGCCGTGATGGCGGTGAAACAGGGAGTGCCGGGCGCGAAACTCCCGGAACCCAAGAAACGCCGCTACAAGAAGGTCGAGGTGGTGGAGCAGCAGGAGGTCGACACCCGCCGCTCCGACGACGTGGAACGCCGCATCGAAGTGCCAACCCCACCGTTCTGGGGAACCCGGGTGGTCAAGGGGCTGCCCGTCGCGGATGTGGCCCAGTGGCTCGATCACCGCGCCACCTTCCTGGGTAGGTGGGGACTCAAACCCGTCAAGGACGGCCCGGGCTACGAGGAGCTCGTCGCGACGGAGGGCATGCCGCGCCTGCGGATGTGGCTGGACCGGATCACCACCGAACAACTGGCGAATTTCTCCGTGGTTTACGGCTATTTCCCCGTCCACAGCGAGGCAAACACCCTCATCGTCGGGGACCCGGACGATCCGTCCCGGGAGTTGACGCGTTTCGACTTCCCCCGGCAGCGCCGCGATTCCCGGCTCTGCCTGGCCGATTTCTTCCGCGACGCGGACGAGACCCGGGAACTCGGTCCCGACGTGCTGGAGATGCAGCTCGTGACCATGGGCGCCGAGGTCGCCAGGGGCACCCAGCGGCTGTTCGAGTCCAACCGTTACCGCGAATACCTGGAACTGCACGGCCTCTCCGTGCAGCTGACCGAGGCCCTCGCCGAGTTCTGGCACCACCGGGTGCGCACGGAGCTGGGTTTCGCCGCCGAGGAATCCACGGTGGACGCAGCCATCCGGGACCAGTCCTACCGCGGGTCGCGGTACTCGTTCGGCTATCCGGCGTGCCCGAACATGGAGGACCGGAGGAAGCTCGTGGCCCTGCTGAGACCCGAACGCATCGGGGTGGAGCTCTCCGAGGAGCTGCAGCTGCATCCCGAGCAGTCCACCGATGCGATGGTGGTGCACCATCCGCAGGCCAAGTACTTCAACGCCAACTGAGGGATCATGGAACAGCGACGACTGCGTGCGGTGCTGTGGGATTTCGACGGCACCCTGGTCGATTCGGAACCGATGTGGATCGAACACGAGAAGGACATGCTCGCCCGGCACGGCGCAGCGTGGCCCGAGGAGCAGTTCAGGGCCCAGATCGGGGAGCCCGCGGCCGTCACGGCGCAGCGGATCTCTGAGTCCTGCGCGGGTGCAATCACCGTCGCCCAGGCCTATGAGGAACTGCACGCGCGGATCTGCGCCCGCTTCGAGGCGGGTGAGATCCCGTTCCTGCCCGGCGCCCGCGAGCTGCTGACCGACATCCGCGCCCACGGGGTGCCGTGCGCCATGTGCACCTCCAGCAACAAACGGATCATGTCTGTGATCGCGAGGGTGGTGCCCGAGTTCGAGTTCATCGTCGACGGGGATGACGTGAAGAATCCCAAACCGGATCCGGAGGGATACCTCCAGGCCATGCGGCGTCTGGGGGTGGGACCCAAGGAGGTTGTCATCATCGAGGATTCGGTGCCGGGAACCGACGCGGCATCCGCCACAGGGGCGGTGGTCCTGGCCGTGCCGTTGCTGGGGCGTCCCGGGGCGGCGCCGCGAAGGGTGTTGCGCGAGGGCGGACTGAGGGGCCTGGATTTCGCGGGCCTGGAGAAGATCTGGAGGAGCCAGTGGTGAATCTGTCGGGGGTCCGGACCGGACCGCTCGTGGTGGGGGAGCGGGTGACGCTGACCGACCCCAAGGGGCGAAGGAAATCAGTGGTTCTGAAGGAGGGCGCTGTCTGGCACACCACCAAGGGGGCGGTCAGGCACGACGACCTGATCGGCGGTCCCGAGGGGGTGACGGTGCGCTCCGTGGGCGGCACCGAATACCTGGTGCTGCGGCCCCTGCTGAACGAATACATGGTGGCGATGCCCCGGGAAGCGGCGGTGGTCTACCCGAAGGACGCCGCCCAGATCGTGATGTGGACGGACATCTTTCCCGGGGCCAGGGTCCTGGAGGCGGGGGTCGGTTCGGGAGCCCTGTCGTTGGCGTTGCTTCGGGCCATCGGTCCCGGCGGGAAACTGCACTCCTACGAACGCAGGCAGCAGTTCGCCGACGTCGCTCGCAGGAACGTCCGGAACTTCATCGACGGGGAACATCCCGCGTGGGAACTGACCGTGGGTGACCTGGTGGATGTGATAGCGGACGAACCCATCGACCGCGCCATCCTGGACATGCTGGCTCCTTGGGAGTGCGTGGACGCGGTGGGGGAGCGGCTCATCCCGGGCGGGGTGATCTGCTGCTACGTCGCGACGACCACGCAACTCGGCCGGGTGATGGACACCTTCCGTGCCCACGGTGGTTTCACCGAACCGACCGCGACCGAGACGACGGTGCGCGACTGGCACGCCGAGGGCCTGGCGATCCGCCCCGGCCACGGCACCTCCGCCCACACCGGTTTCCTGGTGCTCTCCCGCCGCCTCGCCCCCGGGGTCAGCGCACCGATCCGCAAACGACGCCCCGCACCGGGGGCCTACGGACCCGACTACCAGGGGCCGCGGCCTTTGAACATGCCGGAGTCCGACCGATGAGGGTGAGGATCGTCGGGACCGGCCTGATCGGTTCCTCGCTCGGAATGGCCCTGACGAGGGCCGGGGCCGATGTCCTGCTGGAGGACCTGAACTCCTCACACGCCAGGGTCGCCGCCGGGCTGGGGGCGGGACGGGTGGCCACGGATGACGAACCGGTCGACGTCGTTGTGGTGGCCTCGCCCCCGGCGACGATCGCAGAGGTCGTGACGCGGATGCTGGAGCGTCACCCGGAGGCAGTGATCACCGATGTCGGATCGGTGAAATCCTCCATCATCCGGGCGGTGACGGCCGCCAGCGAGAATCCCGAAAGGTACGTGCCCAGCCACCCGATGGCCGGTTCCCAGTTCACCGGACCCCTGACCGCCTCCGCCGAACTGTTCACGGATCGCACCTGGGTGATCACCCCGCAGGCCGGCAACAGCCCCGAGGACATTGCCCTGGTCCACCGGCTGGCCCGTCTCTGTGAGGCGCGGGTGGTGGAGCTCGACGCGGATCTCCACGACGAGGCCGTCGCCCAAGTCAGTCACGTGCCGCATCTGATGAGCATCCTCACCGCCTCGCACCTGCGCGGGGTGCCGGGGGAGAACCTGATCCTGGCGGGGCAGGGCATCCGGGACGTGACGCGCATCGCCGGTTCCGATCCGGGACTGTGGCAGCAGATCATCACAACCAACTCCGCGGCCATCCGGAGGGAACTGAAGGAGGTGGCCACGGACCTCGAGTACCTGATCGGGGTGCTCGACCAGGCCGAACCCCTTGAGGCCTTCCTGGCCCTCGGACAGCACGGCGCCATGGCGTTACGTGGCAAGCACGGGCAGGCGCCGAAGGAACTCGCGGTGGTCACCGTCGAGATCCCCGACGAGCCGCGCGCGCTGACCCGGTTGTTCGGCGATGTCGGTGACTTCGGGTTCAACGTGGAGGATTTCGAACTGACCCATGACGCTGTCCGAGAGGTGGGCTACCTGTCCATCTCCGTGGAACGCCCCCAGGCGGAACGGTTCCGGGAGGACCTGGAATCGCGCGGCTGGCGGGCCTGGTTGGACCGGGAGGGAATCTGATGGATGAACTGGTGATCGCATTGGACGGGCCGAGCGGGGTCGGGAAATCCTCGACCGCGAAACTGGTGGCGCAAAAGCTCCGGCTCGCCTACCTCGACACGGGAGCCATGTACCGGGCCGTGGCCTGCGAGTTCGCCCGGCAGGGTCTGGATCGCAACGATGAAACCGGGATCGGGGAGCTGGCAAGAACAGCAGACCTGCGGATGATCACGAACCCGGATGCGCCCCGCGTGTACATCAACGGTCGCGACGTCACCGAGGAAATCAGGAAACCGGAGATCTCCGCGATCGTCTCGGCGGTGGCCGTCGTCCCGGAGGTGCGCCGGGTGCTGATCGAGCGCATGCGCCGGATCATCGCGGAACACGACCGCCGCATGGTCGTGGAGGGACGCGACATCACCACGGTGGTGGCCCCCGACGCCGAGGTGCGGGTGCTGCTGACCGCCGACGCGGAGGCGCGCGTCGGGAGGCGGGCCGCGGAGCTGGGGGAACGGGTCGATCAGGTCACGGTGACGGATTCGATCCTCAGACGGGACCGCGACGACTCCACGGTCTCCAATTTCACCGAAGCGGCCGACGGGGTGAGCGTCATCGACTCCACGCACCTGGGACTCGACGAGGTCGTGGCGGAGATCCTGAAACTGGTGCCGATGCGTGAGCCCCTCGACGTTCTCGTGTTCTACGTGCCCATCCCGGACACCGACCAGGTGCTGGAGGCCCTCTTCACGGTCGGGGCCGGACACATCGGAAACTACGACTCCTGTGCCTTCGTGGCCTCAGGGACGGGCCGGTTCCGGCCCCTGGAGGGGGCCGATCCCACCATCGGCAAGGTCGGTGACCTGGAAATGGTGGCGGAGAACCGAGTGGAGGTCACCTTCCCGAGAAGCCTGCGAGCCACCGTCGTAGCCGCCCTGCGGCGGGCACACCCCTACGAGGAACCGGCTTTTCACGTCGTGGAGAACGCGGCCCAGGACTGTTGAATCCGGGCCGGCACCAGCTCCGCCGCGTACCGCACCTCGTTCTCGGGCAGGTATCCGATGGCGCTCCCGCCGAACAGCCGGTCGTGAATCGCGGCGGCCCGCTGCGGGGATTCTGGTGAGCGGACGTCGTCGGTTTTTTCCGGGCTGCGGTTGACGCCGTCGATGAGCAATCGCAGGGCCGTGCCGGTGTCGCCACGATCAGACATTCGGCGACGTCATCGCGGATCGATCGCGCACTGGCCCACCAGGGCTGGAGCCCGGGTGCGGTCGCGGTCATGACACCACACCATCCCGGTCGTGCAGTTCACCGTCCCGCGACAACTCCACCACCCGGTCCAGACGGAGGCGCCCCAGCAGATCGGTGTCGTGACTCACGACCACCAGAGCTCCCGCATAGGTGGTGAGGCCATCCACCAGAGCATCGATGCTCTCGAGGTCCAGGTTGTTGGTGGGTTCGTCCAGCGCCAGCAACTCCACCGGGGGATCGGCGAGCAACACCCGGGCCAGCGCCACCCGGAATCGTTCACCCCCGGACAGGGCGCCGACGAGACGTTCCGTCACGTCTCCGCGCAGCAGGAACCGGGCCAGCCGGGCGTGGATCTCGTGGGGTGGGGCCGATGGGCAGCCCCGTTTGACGCATTCGATCACCGGGAGCTCATCGTCCAGCTCGAGGCGTTGGTCCAGGAAACCGATCCGGCCGGAGACCGCTTCCCGCACCATCCGGCCGAGCAGGGTTGACTTTCCCACGCCGTTGTCACCGACCAGCCCCAGCCGCATCCCACCGGTGACGTGGATGTTCTGGTTGGAGCCGACGAGTTCCGCGAGTCTCCTGCTCCGTGTCGATCTCAGCTCCGGGAGATCGATGTTGATCCGTTGCTCGCGGCGAACGGATTTCTCCACGGTTCGAAGCGCGTCCCGGGCCTCGTCGACCTTCCGGGCCGCCAGCTTGTTCGCCCGGCTCCGGCGCCCCTCGGCACTCGACTTGGACTCGGGATCGGACAGCCGCGGACCCTGCCGGATGGTGGTGAACCGTTGCCGGTCCTTGCGGTCCTGGCGGGAGGTCGCCACCTGCACCCGCATCCGTTCCCGCTGCTCGGCCCGCAGCTTCTGCTCGGCGGTTCTGACGGCCCGCTCGGCGGCCTCCTGCTGGGTTCGCAGCTGATCCCGGTAGGCATCGAAGTTGCCGCCGTGAACGGTAGCGGTGCTGTCGTGGATCTCCACGATCATCTCCATCAGGCGGAGCAGGGAGACGTCGTGGCTGACCACCACCAGCCCGCCGCGCCATCCCCGGATCCAGTCGTACAGCTTTGTCCGGGCGGTGGCGTCCAAATTGTTCGTCGGCTCATCGAGGAGCAGGACATGTGCCCCGTCCAGTTCCAGTCCGGCCAGGGCGACCAATACGAGTTCCCCTCCCGAGAGGGTCTCGGCCCTGCGGGAGAGCAGATCTTCACCACACAGGCCGGGAACACGGGCCGCCAGCAGGGCCAGCGAGCGGGCCTCGACGTCCCAGTCGTTCCCCACGAGCTCGAAGTCGGATTCTGCGATGCTTCCGGCCTCGATGGCGCGCAGGGCACGGAGCCGGGCATCGACCCCGAGGAGCTGGGCGACGGTGTGTTCGCCGCATTGCAGGAGGTTCTGCGGCAGCCGGGCGGTCCTGCCGGGAACCGTGATGGTGCCCGCGGTCGGTTGCAGATCCCCTGAGATCAACCGCAGCAGGGTGGATTTGCCGGAACCGTTGCGTCCGACGACACCGACCCGGGCCGCCGGAATGGTCAGGTCGAGGTCGTGCAGCAGGGGCGCGGGGGAGTGGTTGAAGGCGTAGGAGACGCCGGAGAAAACGATGGACGAAGGCATGGGGGCTCCTGGGAACGGCTGGATGCGCCGAACCGGAGCGCGGAACTGGCTCTACGGTGCAGCGCGGGGTCAGCGGTGCAGCGAGCCTGTCATTTCCGGGCCTTTCGTCGGGAACAGGGCGCCACCAGTGTAGCGGAACACCGGAATTTGGGGGTGGGCAGCTACGATGATGCGTTGGTCCGCGATAGGAGGCGAAGCATGAGCGAGGAATCCACGATCAAGCCCGTGGTGGCGGTGGTGGGGCGTCCGAACGTCGGCAAATCCACGCTGGTCAACCGCATCCTGGGCCGCAGGGAGGCCGTGGTGCAGGATGTTCCGGGCGTCACCCGTGACCGTGTCTCGTACGACGCGAACTGGAATGGTCGCGAGTTCGTGCTGGTCGACACCGGCGGCTGGGTCTCGGACGCCAAGGGCATGGCGCAGCAGATCGCGGAGCAGGCGGAGCTCGCGATCTCGATGGCTGATGCGGTGCTGTTCGTCGTCGACGCCACCGTGGGCACCCTCGACGAGGACGAGGCCGTGGTCAAGGTGCTCAGACGTTCCAGGAAACCCGTGGTGCTGGCCGCGAACAAGGTGGACGACCAGCGCCACGAGGCCATGGCCGCCACCATGTGGAACCTGGGGCTGGGGGAGCCGTACCCCGTCTCCGCCATGCACGGCCGGGGCTCCGGTGATCTCCTGGACGCGGTGCTCGCGGTCCTGCCGGAAGCTCCCCGGGAAAGTTTTGAAGAGATCGGCGGGCCGCGCCGGGTCGCGATCGTCGGGAAACCGAACGTGGGCAAGTCCTCGCTGCTGAACAAGCTGGCCCAGCAGCAGCGGGCGGTGGTCTCCGATGTCTCCGGAACCACCGTCGATCCCGTCGACGAGATCGTGGATGTCGGCGGGACGACGTACCGGCTCATTGACACCGCGGGTATCCGCAAACGTGTCAGGGAGGCCTCGGGGCACGAGTTCTACGCCAGCCTGCGCACCCAGACCGCAATCGAACGCGCGGAGGTCTGCGTGGTGGTCATCGACGCCTCGACCCCGGTCACCGACCAGGACCTGAGGATCCTCACCAATGTCGAGGAAACGGGCCGGGCCCTGGTGATCGCCTTCAACAAGTGGGATCTCACCGACGAGGAACGCCGCCGCTACCTGGAGCGGGAGATGGAACGCGATCTGGTGGCCTTCCGGTGGGCGCCAACGGTCAACATCTCGGCGCTGACCGGACGCAACGTCGACAAGCTGAGCAGGGCCATCGAGGCTGCGGCAAAGGGCTGGGAAACGCGTATTTCCACCGGCAGGTTGAACTCCTTCCTGGGACGCCTGACCGCCTCCCACCCGCACCCGGTGCGCGGCGGCAAACAGCCACGCGTCCTTTTCGGCACGCAGGCGCACAACTGCCCACCCACCTTCGCGTTGTTCACCAGCGGCCAGTTCGACGCCACCTATGTGCGTTTCATCGAACGCCGTCTCCGCGAGGAATTCGGGTTCGTCGGTTCACCCATCCACATGGAGATCCGGGCCAGGGAAAAACACAGGAATCGGTAGTGAACCACTGGAGCGGAACTCCGAGGTCGCGCTGAGACCCTCGGACCGGACAGAACCCGGGTCGCGCCGGCGCCGTGCGCTGTCGTCGCGGGCTGCGATTCTGCCGGCCAAATGCCGCGGGAAGCGTTGCGGGGTTCACTGCCCGGTGGCGATGGGGCGTGTCGGATCGGTGATCCAGTCGCTCCACGACCCCGGGTAGAGGGCCGGGAGCGGCAGCCCCGCGACCATCGCCGCCAGGGCGACGTGTGCCGCCTGGATACCGGAGCCGCAGTAGACCCCGACCCTGCCCTCACCGGCGCCGAGGGCCTCGAATCTCTCCCGCAGCTCGCCGGCCGGCAGCAGGAATCCGTGCTCGTCGGCGAGTTCGAGCGCGGGCAGCGAACGGGCCCCGGGTATGTGCCCCGCCACGGGGTCAACGGTTTCACCAACACCCCGGAAACGGTCCCCGGGGCGGGCGTCCAGGAGCACCCCGGCCGAGACGAGCCCAGCCGCCCCATCGGCATCCAGCACCGCGAAGGAAGGGTTGTTCCCCAGCCGGAAATCCCCCGGCGCCGGAGAAATGTGCCCCTGCTCCACCGGAAGACCGGCGGACAGCCAGGCCCCGAGACCGCCGTCGAGGACGAATGTGTCACGGTGCCCGTGGTGCTGCAGAAGCCACCACGCCCGGGCAGCGGCCATGGACCTCCAGTTGTCGTAGACCACGACGGGCCGGTCGTTGCTGACCCCCGCGGCCCGCATCGCGGCCTCGAAGGCCGCGGGGCTGGGGAGCGGATGCCGCCCGCCCGTGTCGGCCTCGGGGGAGGCCAGCGCCGTGTCCATGTCCACCAGAACCGCCCCGGGGATGTGTCCCGCGAGGTATTGTTCCCGGCCGCCCGAACTTCCCGGCCCCGCGAACCGGACGTCTAGGAGGGTGACGTCTCGTTGATCGAGCAGGGTCGCCAGCCGGGAAACAGTGATCAGTGGGTTCTGCATGGCCCCACTGTTTCACAGCCCCAGCCCAGCTTCACGGGAGCCGGGCCCAACCGGGTCGGCCCTGCCCGAGAAGTTCCACCATGCTCAGAGGAGACCGCCCGGTCAGGGCCCGGACGCTGTCGGAGACCACGTCCAGCTCCCCGGATGCGATCGCGGTGTAGGTGGACACCCAGGCGTCGACCTGCCAGGCCGGGGCACCGTAGTGGGCGCGTGAGGCGTAGGCCTCCTCCACGGTTTCCTCCCGATAGGTGACCTCCCGTCCCCGGGCCTGACCGATGATCCGGGCCATGTCCTTGAGCGAGAGCGTCTCTGGGCCCGTCATGTCGTAGGTGCGCTCCGCGTGGGATGACGGGTCGCGCAGGACCGCCACGGCCGATCGTGCCACGTCCTGCCTCGCGACCGCGCCGACGCGGCCATCACCGGCCGGGCCGCGCATCACCCCCTGCTCGTCCACCATCTCGGGGAAGAAATCCAGGTAGAACGAGTCACGCAGGAAGGTCCACGCCATTCCCGATTCGCGAATGTGCTGCTCGGTGTACCAGTGGTCACGGGCCAAGGTGAAGATGGCATCCGGGGCGGCCGCCAGGAAGGACGTGTAGATGATGTGCCCGACCCCCGCGGTGGCTGCGGCCTCCACGAAGACCTGATGCTGCCGCACCCGGTCCGGGTTCTCACCGGCGGAAACCATGAAGAGCACGTCAACCCCGGTCAATGCTTTACGGGAAGCCTCCGCGTCGCCGTATTCCATCACGGCCACATCCCCTTCGAGCCGGGGCGCCCTGCCGGCGTCGCGCACCAGCAGCCTCAGCCGCGGAGCCAGGTCCTGCAGTCCGCTCGCCACGGCACCGCCGAGCTTCCCCGTGACCCCCGTGATGGCGATCGTCGGTTCTTGTCCGGTCATTGGTGGTCTCCTCTCCGATGCCATCATGCCGTGCGGCGGTTCCCGCGGAAGGTCACGACACTGTTGCGGAGGGGCAGGGCGTCGGGCCAGGGAGGCCACCCTCAGTGAATTACGCTATATTTGATTACCATAAATTCCGGCGGTGATGTCGAGAGGGCGTTGCCGCAAGCGATAGAGCAACCAGCCCCGAGGAAGAGGTCTTCATGGTCAAGCGCCAGTTCCCGAAGCCCAGTGAGATATTCGACCTGCTGCACTTCAAGATGCCAACCCTGAACGCCAAGAAGCGGCGTCTTCAGGACTCCCTGACGATCTGGGACCTGAGGAAGATAGCCAAACGCCGCACCCCGAAAGCTGCCTTCGACTACACCGACGGCGCAGCGGAGGGGGAACTCTCCCTCCGCCGGGCTCGTCACGCCTTCGAGGACATCGAACTGCATCCAGACATCCTCCACCCCGCGGAGGACGTCGACACCTCCTGCGAAATCCTCGGCGGACCATCGTCCATGCCGTTCGGAATCGCTCCCACCGGATTCACCCGCCTGATGCAGACCGAGGGCGAGATCGCGGGGGCGGGGGCCGCCGGGGCCGCGGGCATCCCGTTCACGCTTTCCACCCTCGGCACGACCTCCATCGAGGAGGTCAAGGCCACCAATCCGCTGGGCCGGAACTGGTTCCAGCTCTACGTGATGCGCAAGCGGGAGATTTCTTACGGCCTGGTGGAACGGGCCAAGCAGGCGGGATTCGACACCTTGATGTTCACCGTCGACACCCCCGTCGCGGGCGCTCGTCTGCGCGACAAGCGCAACGGTTTCTCGATCCCGCCGCAGATCTCCCTGGGAACCGTGCTCGACGCCCTGCCGCGCCCCTGGTGGTGGTTCGACTTCCTGACCACCCCGAAGCTGGAGTTCGCGTCCTTGAGTTCCACTGGCGGCACGGTGGGGGAGCTGCTCGACTCCGCCATGGATCCCACCATCAGCCACCAGGATCTCGACGTCATCCGTGGTATGTGGGACGGGAAGATCATCATCAAGGGTGTACAGACCGTCACCGACGCCAAGAAACTCGTCGACGCTGGCGTCGACGGCATCCTGTTGTCCAACCACGGTGGCCGCCAGCTCGACCGCGCCCCGGTGCCCTTCCATCTGCTGCCGCACGTGGTCCGGGAAATCGGCAGGGACGCCGCCGTGATGGTGGACACCGGCATCATGAACGGTGCCGACATCGCGGCCTGCATGGCGCTGGGTGCTGACTTCACCCTCATCGGTCGCGCCTACCTGTACGGTCTCATGGCCGGCGGACGCGCGGGAGTCGACCGCGCCATCGCGATCCTGCAGGAGGAACTGGTCCGCACCATGAAACTGCTGGGCGTCTCCAGCATCGCCGAACTCGAACCCCGCCACATCACCCAGCTCACGCGCTACGTGCCGGTTCCCAAACTGGCCCAGCACGTGGCCGAGGCCCTCGTCTGATTCCCGCTGCGGCGGGAAACCGAACCATCTCGCTCGGCGGGCCGGGACT
>CALCKT010000068.1 GCA_937965785.1 uncultured Propionibacteriaceae bacterium
CGGTCCAGAATCCCGACCGGGTCGGCATGTGGGTGCAGGGTCGGCCGGCGGCGTCGCCGGTGCGGCCGTGAGGGCGTGGAGCGTGACAGTGCGATCCGGAGACGGAATGGTGCGGTGACACTGCGGGGGTCATCCCACCCGCGGTGCCGCCTTCACCAAACCACGCACTGCTGCAAGCCGCGCAGCTGCATCCTCCAGCACCTTGGACGGCGGCGCCTGCTCACCTGGAAACGGGGTGACGACAAGATTCCCGTCATCCATTTCCCAGACGCCGGTGATCCGCCCACCCTGGGTCAGGACGGGAGCGATCCAACCCGCAGCCTTGCTCACCCGCGAGCGATGCTTGTTCGCCAGCATGTGAGTGTCCTTAGTCCCAGGACCAAGGACGAACTGGTCGAACGCTCCTAGGAGGTGAGTAGCGCGGCTGGGCTGGGTGGCCGCGAGCTCGTCCTCATGCTCGGCGAGCAGATATCGTGTCTCATCCTTCACCCGCACCTCGACGATTTGCTCGCCAAGACTAGCGAACCAGCCCTTGAGCGTTGACTTCTTGTTGCTGTTGCGCGAAAGCCACGCGTCAAAGGTTTCAGGGGTCGCTGGGCCATAGACGGAAAGGTATCGCTTAATGACCGCTGGTGCTGCCTCCGCAGGATCAGGTAGCCCATTCCAGTTCTTCAGAAAACTGGCAGGGTTAGTAAATGTCACCTTCGAAGAACGGCTCGGGCCATAGCACAAGGCACCCTGCCATGCGAGAGGCTTGAGCAGAGCACCCCACCCGGAGCGCAGTTGTTCTTCCATCCCCTTGAACCGTTTGTCCTGAACCAGTTCGCTCACCAGTTCATCGCGAGACAGCACTTGACCGTCGAGGAGGTCAGCGACAGACTCCGTCAGTTGCTCGACCTCCTCTGGCGTAGCGCCGAAGTGCCGTGACCAGGCGGGCTTGGTCCACGTACGAGCGCTAGCTAGCAACGATAGGTACTCCGCTACGTCCGCAGACCGCATCGCGTGCAGCGTTCCACGCATCGCCCAAGTCTTGACAAGCGAGCGGTCGGAGTACGCACGTTTGACCCCTTCAGGTCGCGGGTTGCGTTGCCGTAAGGCGATAGCGGTCTCAGCAGCGGAAGCCACCTGCGCCTGCGTACCGCAGAGCCGTCCGACGATCTCAACAGGACCTGCGTCCGTCAACGGTTCCAGGTACTGCCTGTGCAGCCGCCATGCGAGCACCTGTTCGGCGGAAACCTCGATCAACGTCGTCCCCTCTCGTCGTTACCGTCAGATTCTAAGCCTCTTCGGAGCCTTGATTGGCTTTTCGCAGTTGAGGGTGTGGTCGGGGTTTGAATCCGTCGGTTTCGAGCAGTGATCTGGCGATGTAGTTGGTGAGGTTTCGGAATCCGAGTGCTGAGTCGCGTGGGTGCTCGAGGCGGTCGTTGATCGTCTCGGTCGGTTTGTTGGGTGTGCCGGGCCGGTCGAGGTGGGCTGGTGCGTCGATGGCACGATTCTTAAGTGTCCTGCCCGGGGTGGGGATCTCGGTCGGCGGCGTGGGTGCTTTGCTGCTGATCGGGTTGATCGGCTTGATCATCGATGCGCGTCCCTGGCGGCGATCGGCGTGCTGGTAGGCCGCAATCGTCCGCTGGTGGATCGACGATGTCATCTCGACCTTGGCGTGGGCATCGACGGCGAACAGTGCCTCGAGCCGGTCCTGCTGGTTGTCGGTGAGGAGATCTGCGCCGGTGCGCAGGGCCGGCCGCGCGTGGTGGAGAGGATCGTCTTCGCGGCCCCGGCGCCCCGTGATCGTCCGCTGGATACGGCGCCGGCGCTGATCCAGACCATCGCCTCCAAGGCCAACGACGTGGAAGGGGGGCCATCGCCGCGACCGCGTCAGGGGTCCTTCGGTGGTAGCGGTCGTGAAGCCGGTGAACCCATCCATCGCGATCACCTCCACCCGGTGGTCGCGCCACGCCCGGGATCGTTCGGCCGGCCGGGTCGTGAACGCCTGCTCGGAACGCCCCTCGACCATGTCCGACAGTCGTGCTGGGCCGGTGCCATCGTGGATCGCGGTGAGGTCGATGATCACCGTGACGTGCTTGTCACCGCGCCCGGTGCGTCTCCGCACGTGCTGGTCCACGCCGATCGCGGTGACGCCGTCGAGCCGGTCGGGGTGATCGATCAGCACCCGTTTCCCCTTGGCCGGGACCGCGTCATTGGCCGTATGCCACGCGACTCCGAGGCCCTCGGCGGCACGGGCCACGGTCGGGTGCTGGTGCACGATGCCTTCCAGTGCCCACCGCAGCCCACGTCGCGACGGCTTGGCCCGCGGCTCGGCCGCACGGCTGGCGTCCTGACGCCATACGTGCTCGCAGCCGGTGCACCGGTAACGGCGCAGGGTCGCCTCCAGCACGCTCGGCCCTCCTGACTTGGCTCATTGTGGGGTGGTTGGGTTGCTGGGGGCTGGTTGTTGTTGGGATTGTGGGGGGTTGCGTGGGTTGGGGTGCGCAC
>CALCKT010000069.1 GCA_937965785.1 uncultured Propionibacteriaceae bacterium
CGCCGTATACGGTGAGCGCCCCGTCGCCGTCTCCGTCTCCTGGTGCGAGTGAATCATGAAGGCGGATCATCGCGGTCTGCCGGAGCTCCATGTTGTGCTCTCCCGACGCGTCTGCGCGACCTGGGGCGGACGCGTTCCTGGGAAGTAGTTGATGCTCCGTGCCCGGGATCCCGGTTTGTCAGGGTCGGTTTACCGTGGTTTACGGCGACACGTGCAGCGGGTTGGGCTGACCTCCCTACGAGCTAGCTTTGGTTGGGCCAGCCAACAACGACGTATCAGGAGTGGGAGGTCAAAGGTGAGCGACCTGAACATCGTGACAGGTGACTTGGAGGCCCTGTCAACGGATGTGAGCAACGTGGCATCGGAGATCAGCGGGGTGAACGTGACGACCGACATGGCCGACGCCCCCTCGGCGATGCCCGGATCCTCATCCGCCGGTTCGATCACGTCAGCGGCCAGCGCCATCGAGGAGCGGCGCAGCTCCGCCCAGACTTGCTACGAGGACTTCGGGGCCGATGTGACGACCGCGGCGAACAACTACGGAGTGTCCGAGGCGAACGTCGAGACGGCCATGCGTTCCGCAGGGCATGTCGACGCAGACGCAGCCAGTTGAGCGGAAAGGTGGTGAATCATGGCTATTTCATGGAGTGATGTCCAACAATGGAATCCGGCGAACCTGAACACTGCCGTCCAGAATCTGACCAGTTCCCGCCAAACCTTGATGACCGAGGCCGATGACGCGGTTTCCGCGAAAGGGAGGGTGCAGTCATCGGGGGCAGCGGTGACCGCCATGCTCGCTTCGTTGGGCTCGCTCAACGGGAGCCTTGACCGCGTCGTGAATGACGTCTCCGAGCTCATGATGGCAACAGCCGATGCCTCCGACGGGGTGTGGGATGTCCAGACCAAAGTGGCCGAATGCACCTCCTTCATGGAGCAGTACCACTACCTCAGCATAGGGGAGGACGGGACGGTGAACTGCGAGGAGGAGCAGGCGACCACCATGGAGCAGGCGGCCCCGAATGGACCCGGCCAGACGGCGACCAGAAATGCCGACCGACAAAAGCATGCCCAAGAACTGAGGGATTTGGTCAAGGCCGCCATTGACCGCGCCGTCGAGGTTGACAACGACTACGTCAAGAGACTGAACGCCTTGGCCAACGGCACGTATGTGTGCGCGGAGACGGCAGCCAGCGACTCCCAGGGCCTGCCGGATCTCCCACAGGCCGGCTGGTCCGCAACCGAGGTGTCGGTCTGGTGGAATGCCTTGACCGAGGCGGAGCGCAGAAAACTGATCGAGAAGCACCCGGACGCCATCGGGAACCTCGACGGTCTTCCCGGAAGCGCCCGGGACGAGGCGAACCGAATCATCCTGAGGAGAGAAACCACAGCTGCTGAGAATCACCAGAGAAGTGTTCAGGAAAAATACGATGCCGAGCAGAGAAAAATCGACGAAGCCCACAAGTGGGCGGTACTGATGAACTTTGGAAACACTGCGGGTGCTCCGATCAAGCCGCCAAACCCCTTCGAGGACGAACTGGCACAGGCCAATTGGCGGGTTTCCGATCTGGCCAAACTGAACGAACTCGCCGGTGTGATGGAGGAGGACGGTTCCGGCGGGTACGTGACGGGTGCCGACGGGAAACCCAGGCACCACTACCAGCTGCTCACCCTGGAGGTACCCGAGGAATACGACAAGGACGTGAAGGCCGCCGTTGCCGTTGGCGACGTGGACAGGGCCAGCAACATCGCCACCATGGTTCCCGGGATCGGAAACACGGTCAGGAACGGCATGGGTGGGATGGTGAACAACGCCGAAGCGCTGCGTACCGCCGCTGGCGCCGACGAGACGGCCGTCGTCGCATGGATCGGCTACGACACCCCGCAGGGGTTCCTGGAGTTCGACTCCAACGGGAGCCAGACGGATTACATGACACCCGAGAGAGCCGACGAGGGGGCTCCGGCCCTCAACGGTTTCGAAGAGGGCCTCCACACGTGGCACCAGAGGCAGGGTGTGGACCCCAACCTGACCGTTCACGCCCATTCCTACGGATCCCTCACCGCCGGCACCGCCCTGATGGACACGAAAACGGGTGTCGTCGACGCCGCCCAGTTTCATGGATCCCCCGGGGCGCGCGCCACCGACGCGCACCAATGGAACGTTCCCTACGGTCACATGTATGCATCTGCCAACGGACTTGATTTTGTCGCGGGCATAGGGCCCGACAACGCATTCGGGAATGATTTCGGACCGGACCCCCGACAGGTTCCCGGAGTGGGGAAAATCGCCTCAACCCCCGAGGGTGGGCATTCCGACTACTGGAACAATCCCGAATTCATGGAGGATGCCGCCCAGATAACGGCGGGTGAGGATCCGTCCGTGAATCGCGCCGACAACGCGGCGGCGGCCTCCGTCAATGCCAGACACTCCGGGCAACACCACTGAGAATCCGGACGCCGCGAAGGAAAACCTCCGGAGACGCCGTTTGGGTGGGGCCGTTGGGTGAATCCATGAAGCGGGGCTCATGACCCAATCGTCATGAGCCCCGCTCGCAGCGCGGTCAACACCGCTCCGTGAAAATCACTGCACGCCGGCTAATCCCGAATCACCAGGCGTCCCCGTCGTCCGTGTCCAAGGGACGAAGAGAAGCGGCGTCGCCCGCCCCGAATGACGAGGACTCGACGGACCTGCTGGCGTCGTCGTCGACCCGGACCACTTTGTACCCCTTCGTGTCGCGGGAGTTCTCCTTCTCCTTGGAGCTGCCCAAGCCTCCGGCCCCTCCGTAGCCGTAAGGCATCGTTCCGGGACGGAGGGTGGAACCAGGGGCACCGGCGCGGGCCGCCCCCAGGGGCAGCGCGGCATTGAGGTTCCCGGCTCCCCTGGCGGCCAGGGCGCCAGCACCCAGAACCCCGCCTGCTATGCCGGTGGCCTTCACCCCGCTCCCCGAGGCGAGCCCCGGCGGAGAGTAGTCGGGGCGCCAGCGGGGATCGTCTGCGTTCAACACGTCGGCGGGGACATACCCGCCCACGGGGCCGTCCGGGGTCATGCGGGCATTGATGGGGTACTTGAGTATGTCCCGGGGCCACTGAAGATTTCCTGTGCCACCCCTGGGATCGAAGGCCGTGCGCAGCAGCGTGCCATCGTCCCCGGGATGGAACCTCCCGAACGGCAGGGCTGAACCGGCAGCGCCTCCGGAGGAGCCGCCCACACCCATGGAGCGGGCAGAGGACGCGGAGGAACGGGAACCCCCGCCAATCCCGCCGCTCCCTGCGTTTCCGGATCCCCCGCCGTCACCCTGGTTCCCGGAGTCCACCGTCAGTTCGGCCGCTTCGTTCAGGGCGTTGTTCATCTTGTCCAGGATCGCGCCGGCGGCTTCCTCCCGCTGGCGGTTCCGTTCCTCCATGAGATTGGCGTAGTACGTGTCGCAGGGCATTGCCTCTCCGGCCACGTTGACGTCTTTCCCGCTGTGCCATTCTTCTATCTCGTGATGCGATATCAAGTTTTTGGACATGGTCTCGAAACTTGCCACTGCCTCCGTCATGGCGTTGCAGGCTGCCTCGTGATTGCTGCGCAGCGTGGTGAGGTTTTTCTCGTGCATCTCGAAGAGTGCTATGTAGGAATCCAGTTTCTTCTCGATCGCGGTCTTTATCATGCCGGTGATTCCGGGGTTCTCCCTGACCCGGGCCACGACTCCCTTGGCCACCTCTATGTGCGAACGGATCTCGTCGATGTCGGAGGTTCCCTGATCCGCGGTGTTCAGTTTCGCCACCGCAGCCAGTCTCTCGTACAAAGGGCTGTCAGGCATTGCTCAAACCTCCTTGGCGCGCCCGAGGCCCGGTGCGTAAGGTTTCGTGGGATCGCCGTCGGAAAGTCCCGGACCCTTGTAGTACTCCGTCAAGGTGTCGGGTATGGGGGCGGACGGTTCTGGGCTTTCCAGTCTCTTCATCAAAGCCCGCTGAGCTGCCACGACGTCGTCTTCGCGGGATTCCAGGGACGTGGCGGTGTGTTCGAGGGCCTCCACGAAAACCCTGAGCCGCTCCGCCAGGGAGTGGAAGTCGTCATGCAGGGCGGTGAGGTTCTTCTCGTACTGGGCCTTGTACGCCAGCGCACCCGCCTCCACGCCCCATCTGCGCTCGTTCTGGGATGAGGCCATCATGCTGGTCCGTCTCGCCGCTCTGGTGGCCTCGGGGGCGGCCCACTGGCTCACCAGGTCCTTCGACGCCTTTGTCTGGGCGCTGTCGTACGTGAAATCATTCATCAGCTGCTCCTACCGGGGAGGTGTGGAAAACATGATAGGGGCCGGTGTGGTCCGCTGTGGAGGGGATCCGGAAAGTTCGTTGCGTGGGCTTCGGAACGGTCCGACGGGCGCTGGACGGGTGGTGTTCCCGCCCGACCCGGAAGTGGGCGTCGCCTCGGGGGAGTGCGTGGAAAACGGCGGGCGACTCGCCGGGGAGCAAGTCCCTGACCTTGTCGCGGCGGACCTCTGGGAATTGTCGCGTGTGCGAGGCGGAGGACAACGGAAAACCTGGTCAACGAGTTCAACAAGCAGGTTTACAACAATGCGCAGGTGTTCGTGATCACGGAGGTCAGAAATGAGGTGGAAAAGCGACTCGAAGGGGAGTGAGGCCGTGAAATGGAAGAGGGCTCCCCGAACCGGGGAGCCCTCATATGTTTTCCGTGCGCTACCTGTTCTTGCGCTCGTCGATGATGATGGCGATGACGATGATTCCGCCCTTGACCACCATCTGCCAGTACGGGGAGACGTTCAGCAGGCTGAGGCCGTTGTTGATGACGCCGATGATGAGGGTACCGACCATGACACCCCAGACGGTGCCGATACCGCCGTTGAAGGAGGTGCCGCCGATGACGGTGGCGGTGATGACGTCGAGCTCCATCATGTTGCCGTAGGCCGGGGCGCCCGAACCGGTGCGGGCGGTCAGGATCACGCCCGCCAGACCGGCCAGCAGACCGATCAGGGCGTAGATCTTGAGGTGCGTCTTCGGCACCGAGATCCCGGAAACCTTCGCGGCCATCTCGTTGCCGCCGATGGCGTAGACGTGGCGTCCGAAACGGGTCCGGTTCAGCACGAACCACATCACGACAGCGGCGAGAACCAGGATGATGATGGGCGTGGCCCCCTGCCCGATGAGGTTGAAGTTCCACGCGGTCCCGGAGATCGGGCGCCCGTCGGTGTACAGGTTCGCGGCGCCACGGGCAGCGGTCATCATGCCGAGGGTGGCGACGAACGGCGGAATCCGGAAAACCGCCACCAGGCTGCCGACGATGCTGCCGACCAGCGTGCCGACCGCCAGCGCCGCCAGCACGGACACGAAGACCGGCAGGGCGGGCAGCCCCGGGATGAAGGTGCCGGGACCCGGGGGCTGGGCCAGGGAGGCGGCGACGACGGCCGCGAGGGCGGCCGTGGCGCCGACCGACAGGTCGATGCCCTTGGTGATGATCGCCGCCATCATGCCGAGGCCGATGATGCCGATCGGAGCCACCTGCACGATGACGTTGAGGAGGTTCTGCAGCTGCAGGAACCGGCCCTCCGTGATGATGCCGAGCAGGATCACGAAGCCGAGCAGGATGAAGACGATCGAGTATTTCTTCAGGAACTCCCCGAAATTGAAGCTCGAACGAGTGGTGGTTGCGGTTTCAGACATTGGGGTTTCCTTCGCTCGCGGCGACCTCGTCGCCGCCGGTTGCCAGGTGCATGACGGACTCCTGGTTGGCCTCCTCGCGGGATAGCTCGCCGGAGATGCGTCCCTCGTGCATCACGAGGATGCGGTCACTCATGCCGAGCACCTCTGGCAGCTCGGAGGAGACCATGATGATTGCCTTGCCCTGCTGGGCCAGCATGGACATGAGACGGTGAATCTCGGACTTCGCACCCACGTCGATGCCGCGGGTGGGTTCGTCGATCATCAACACGTCCGGGACGGTCAACAGCCAACGGGAGATCAATGCCTTCTGCTGGTTGCCGCCCGAGAGGTTCTTGATCAGCTGGTTCAACGACGGGGTCTTGATGCGCAGCTTCTCGCGCTGGTCCTCGGAGTCCTTCCGCATCTCGCCGATGTGGAGGACCCCGTGGGGGCTGTAACGGGGGAGGGCAGCGGCCGTGATGTTGTCGCGCACCGACAGCACCCCCATGATGCCGTTCAGCTTGCGGTCCTCTGTCAGCAGCGCCATGCCCGCCCGGATGGCGTCCGAGGGTTGTTTGATCCGCAGCGTTTTGCCGTTGAGGACGACCTCCCCGGAGTCGGCCTTCTCGATGCCGAAAATGGTCTCCAGCACCTCGGTGCGGCCCGCGCCCATCAGCCCCGCGAGCCCGAGGATCTCGCCCCGGCGCAGGTCGAAACTGACGTCCTTGACCACGGCGCCCCGGTTGAGGCCCTTCACCGAGAGCACCACCTCGCCGATCTCGGCCTCCTCCTTCGGGAACAGGTCCGTCAGTTCGCGGCCCACCATCAGTTTGATGAGCTTGTCGCGGTCGAGTTCCTTCGCAGGGTAGGAGCCGACGTGCTTGCCGTCGCGGAAGACGGTGATGTCGTCGGAGATCCTGAAGACCTCGTCCATCTTGTGGGTGATGTAGATGATGGCGACGCCGAAGTCGGTCAGGCGTTTGATCATCCCGTGCAGGTGCGCCACCTCGCGTTCCGGAATGGCCGAGGTGGGCTCGTCCATGATGATGATCTTCGCGTCGTAGCTGATGGCCTTGGCGATCTCCACCATCTGCTGCTTGGACACCGTCAGGTCCTTCATCCGGGCCCTCGGGTCGATGTCGATCTTCCACTCGTCGAAGAGCTCGCGGGTCTTGCGGAGCATGGCGGCGGGGCTGAGCAGCCCCAGTCGGCCGCGCGGCTCGCGACCCAGCCAGATGTTCTCCGCCACCATCATCTCGGGGACGGGGGACAGTTCCTGGTGGATCATCGAGATGCCGTGCTCCAGGCCGTCCTTGGTGTCCTTGAACCTCACGATGTCGCCCGCCAGCTCGACGGTTCCCTCATCGGGGGTGTACATGCCGATCAGGCACTTCATGAGAGTGGATTTGCCGGCCCCGTTCTCGCCCATCAGTGAGTGCACGGTGCCGCTTCGGACGTCGAGATTGACGTTGTCCAACGCCACGACGCCCGGGAAGGTCTTGCGGATGTTCTGCATCCGCAGAATTACCTCTTGCATTGGTTCTCCCTGGTTTGGGGGGCGGGAACGCGGTTCCCGGCCCCCGCGTCGTCACTGCTTGAACTGGCTCATGTTCTCGGGCGTGACCAGCTGGTAGGGGACGTTGATGATGTCCGGTACCTCTTCGCCGTTGACCATCTTGATCGCGGTGTCGACACCTGCCTGTCCCTGGCCCTTGGCGTCCTGGAAGACGGTGACCTCCAGCTTGCCCGCGGTCATGGCCGCCAACGCGTCACCGGTGGCATCCACGCCACCCACGACCACCTTGTCGAGCATGCCGGCGTTCTCGAAGGCGTTGATGGCGCCGAGGGCCATCTCGTCGTTGTTGGAGCAGATGACGTCAACCTGCTGCCCCGACTGGATCAGGTTCTCTGCCAGCGCGAGTCCCTTGTCGCGCGCCCAGAGACCGGTCTGGTTGAACACGACCTTCATGTTGTACTTCGCGGCGATCTCCTCGCAGCCCTTGGTGCGCTGCTGGGCGGCCTCCTGGGTGGGGTCGCCCTGCAGGATGGCGACGTTGCCCTGGTAGTTCGCCAGCTTCGCCAGCTGCTCCATCTCAAGCTGACCCGCCACCAGGGAATCGGAACCAACGTAGGGCACACCCTTGGGTAGGTCGGCGGGGCGGCGGTTCACGTAGACCAGCGGGATGTTCGCCGCCTTGGCCTTCTGGGTGATCTGGGCGGTGGTGGCGGTGTCCTGGGGCAGGACGATGAGAGCGTCGACACCGGAGGCGATGAAGTTCTCGATCTGGTTGAGCTGGACCTCGATCTTCTCCTCGGCGGAGGTGACGCTCACCTCGGCGCCGGCGGCCTCGGCCCGCGCCTTGATGGAGTTGGCCACGTTCTGGAGGAACTGGTCCAGCAGCGGGAAGGAAGCGCCGATCTTCACCTTCTTGCCGTCTTTCGGTTTGATGACCTCGGCGGGGGCGTAGTCCTGCGTGGTGACGGCCGCCGGCTGGCCGTCCTCACCGGTGGTGCCCGGCAACGGGTCGCTGGTCATGCCGCACCCGCTCAGCGCAAGCATCGCGCTGAGCATGAGCACGGCGAATTTCGGTACTCGCTTCATCACTTCTCACTTCCTCGTGTCGGTGTCCCGAACAGGACCTGGAAGTCGCCTCCCTGCGACGAACTGATCCTGTCGCAAAGACACGTGGAATGTCAATACAAATGGCTGAGCGGCGGAGTGTTAGCTGGTTCAGCCGGTTCCGGGGGTCACTCGTAGGGGAGGTAGCCGTTGCGGTGGATCTCCTCCAGGTCCATGCGGGCCCGCAGGATCCGGGCGGTCTCGTCGCTGATCCTGTGTTCCCGGACGAACTGGGTCAGCAGCTCCCGTTTCCGGGCGAGCACCGCCCCGTGGAGGCGTTCGAGGGCGACGATCTCCGCCACGTCCTCCTCCTCGTCATCGGCCCCGATGTGGGCGGCGATGTCGTCGAGACGCTCCTCCATGGCCTCGGCGATCCGCGGGGAGACCCCCGACTGCTCGGCGAGGAAGGGAAGTTCGGGGCGGACGGCCCCCAGGATCGCCAGTCGCCCTTCGGTGACCAGCTGCTCCTCGGTCAGCTCGACCTCCTCGTCGTCGTCGGTGTGACCGCCCTTCGCGGCCCACGCGATCACCTTCGGCAGCAGCGGACCCTGCACCGCCATCCCGATCACGATCGCCAGGGCCGCGATGAGGAGCACCTCGTCGCGGTAGGGGAACGGCGAACCATCCTTCAAGGTGAGGGGAATCGACAGCGCGATCGCCAAGGAAACCCCGCCACGGAAGGCCGATACCGCGCTGACTACCCGGGCCCGGTAGCTCAGGCGACGCTGCCGCTGCTCGGGTCGGCGGTCGAGGGCCCGGATGATCATGACCGTGACCTGCAGGAACGCGAAACGGGAGACCACCAGGGTCACGGCCACGCCGACCGCGATGCCCGCCAGCGCCAGGAGCTCGGAGAAACGGAAGTTGACGATCAGCAGGCGTGTCTCGATGCCGATCAGCAGGAACAGGGCGCCATTGAGCAGGCTGGTGGCCAGCGGCCAGAAGTGTTCCGCCTGGGTCCGCGACTCGGGGGTGCTGAGCCGGTTCGACAGCGTCGAGATGATCAGGCCCGCCACCACCGCCGCCAGCACACCGGAGGCGTGCACCAGCTCTGCGGCCAGGTAGGCGGCGTACGGGGTGACCAGGAGCGCCATGTTGATGGTGATGGGCTCGTGGAGGCGACGAAAAGCCGGGTAGGCGACGGCAGCGACGGTGATCCCGATGAGGATCCCGCCGAAGAACGAGATCACGGCCATTCGCGTGATGTCCCAGGGGGTGTACTGCCCGCCGAGAGCCAGGCCGACGGCGATGCTGTAAACCACCAGAGCGGTGCCGTCGTTGGTGAGGCTCTCCGCCTTCAGCAGCATGAACTGGCGGCGGGGCAGGCCCTTGGCCAGGGCGGCCGCGGCGGTGGCGTCGGGCGGGGCGACGGCGGCACCCAGGATCAGGGCCGCCTCCCACGGGATTCCCAGCGACGACGTGATCCACGCCACCGCGAAGGCGGTGGCCACCACGAACACCGTCGAGGTGATCAGGATGCCGCGCAGGTCGCGTCGGATGGCGTTCCTGGAGGTGGTGAGGCTTTCCCAGAACAACAGGCCCGGGAGGAACAGCAGCAGCACCACCTCGGGGGGCATGTGGAGGTTCTCCAAGCCGGGCACGAAGGCCAGCGCGAACCCGAGGAGGACCTGCGTCAATGGCACCGGGAGACGCAACTTGGGGGCCAAGGCGTTGCCCGCCACCACCGCAATCCCGACTCCGACCGCGATGATGAGACCCTCCATGCGCCACCCTTCCCTGATTTCCCGCGACGAATCCCCGACTTGGAGCCGGACCGGTTGAATTATCCCCCATGCCCCCAAACCGGTTTTCTTCCCCCCGGGGCTGATCGTGCCGAAACCGAGGTGAGTGTGGTCGGGGTGGTTTCGACACGGGTCGCTCGTTCCTCGCGCCCCGGCTCAACCGGCTTGGGGGAGAATCGGGCGACTACTTCGTGAACTCCTTCTCCAGGCGTTCACGCATCCGCACGTGGATGGCGTCGGCGTCCTCCTCCCAACCGAAGACGCACACCGACAGCGGGCCGTCGTAGTCGACCTCCCGGAGATACCCGAAGACCTCGTCCCACGGCACCTCGCCGTTGCCGATCTCGTTGTGCTGGTGGATGCGGGCATCCACCCCGGGCGGGTTGATGATGTAGCGGTTCCCGACGTTGGCGAGATGGTTCCACACATCCGCGACGTGCACGTGCCGCAGCCTCGGGCCGGCGTATTCCATCATCGCCCGAGGATCCCCCCGGCCCCCGGACAGGTGGAACATGTGCGGCAGACAGAACTCGTAGTTCAGCCACGGCTTGTTCACCCCGCGCACGATCTGCACGGCACGCTCGTTGGTCTCGACGAAGTCGTAGGGATGGGCCTCGATGGTGCACTCGATGCCGCGTTTCTCGAAGTCCGGGATCAACTCCTCGATGGACTTGTAGAACTGGTGTTCCGACTTCAGGGGCTCGTTCGGGTCGCCCGAGAACTCGGTGGCGATCAGCGGCACCTCCAACTCCTCCGCGATCTCCAGGAGACGACGGAAGTTGCGCACCTGCGCCTGGCGTTCCTGTTCGTCGGGCGAGGACCAGTTGAACACCGGGTTGAAGGTCCAGATCTTCACACCGGAGGCGGACATGGCCTTCTTGACCTTCGCGACCTCCGCGTCGTCGACCTTGGGGTAGTGGTGCCACTCGTGGAAGTCGGCACGCGGCGACAGCTCGATGTACTCGTAGCCGAGATCGGCGGCCTTGAAGCATTCCTCGGCGACGCTGAGGTGGGGGTGGTACATCGACGGGTCCAGCAGGATTTTCACCATGGGGGTTCCTCCTCAGGCGTAGAACGCGGGCTTGGGCATCATCTCAACCGCCACCTCGCCGTCGGCCTCCAGGGCCTTGACGCCGGCGTCGCAGACACAGGCGGCCGCGTAGCCGTCCCACGCGGTGGAGCCGGTGTGACGGTCCTCGGCGACGGCGGTGATCCACTCCTGCACCTCACGCACGAAGGCCTGGCCGAAGCGCTGGTTGTGGTCCATGGTCAGCCGGTTGCGGCGACCCTGCAGGTCGGCTCGCTGCACCAGTTCCTGGTCGCTGAGCCGCACCGCCCCGTTCTCGCCGACCAGCTCACACTGGATGTCGTAGCCGTACTGGCAGTTGACGAAGATCTCGTCGTCGACGCGCACCCCGGAGGTGGTGGTGAGGATCAGCACCAGCGGGTCCTGCAGGTGCGGGAAACGGTTCCTGGTCTTCTTCGGCTTGTCGACGCGGGCCGAGACGAACTCCTCGCCGAGCAGCCAGCGCATGGTGTCGATCTCATGGATGGCGGTGTCGTTGATCGCCATGTCCCAGGTGTAGCTCTCCGGCACCGTCGGGTTGCGGTGCGCGTTGTGGACCATGAGGGCCTCGCCGATCTCGCCGGCATCGAGGATGGCCTTCATCTCCCGGTAGGAGGCATCGAAGCGACGCATGAAACCGACGGTGACGAGCTTCTTGCCCGCCTTCTGCTCGGCCTCCATGATGCGCGCACAGGCATCGGCGGTGGGGGCGAGGGGTTTCTCGCAGAAGACGTACTTGCCGGCCTCGATGGCCGCGATCACGTCGGGTTCGTGGGCGGGCCCGAAGCTGCAGATCATGACGGCGTCGACATCGTTCGAGGCGATGAGCTCCGCGGCGCTCGGGAAGGTCGTTGCGCCGATCCGGTCGGCGACCTTCCGGGCGTTCTCGGCGTTGAGGTCGGTGACGGCCACCACCCGGCCGCCCGCGATGACGCTGTGGATGCGTTCGATGTGCGCCTGCCCCATGCCGCCGGGGCCGATCATTCCGATTCGCAGGGTCATGGTGTCGCTCACTTCACTCCGAGGCCGATGGAGGCCAGGTATTCGCGGACCTTGATGGCGTTGGGCAGCGGGTAGGACGGGTCACAGCCGTACATGTCCTGCTCGCAGATGACGTAGAGCTCCTTGTCGAGGTCGGCGAGGGCCTCGACGAGGCTCGGCATGTCGGGTTCGCCCTCCGGTGGCGGCACGGAGCAGCCCGCCTTGACGGCCTTCACGAAAGGCCAGTCCTCGTCGTGGGCCTGTTTGACGAGCTTCGGGTCCATGGCCTTGATGTGGACGTAGGAGATGCGTTCCGGGTAGTCGCGGATCAGGGCGGTGTTGTCGGCCATGCCGTAGACGATGTGGCCGGTGTCCAGGCAGAAACCGACGTACTCGGGGTCGGTGGCCTGGAAGATGCGGTCGATGTCCTCGCGGGTCTCGATGTGGGAGTCGCCGTGCGGGTGAAGGACCATCTTGAGGCCGTAGTCCTCCTTCATCATGCGGCCGAGCCGGTTGGCGTTGTTGATGTACAGATCCCAGGCCTCGCCGTCGAGGTGACGCACGTCGGTGAACTCGCCGGTGTGCTCGTCGCGGAACATCGGTGGCAGGTGCACCACGTACTCGGCGCCGACGGCGGCGTGGGTCTCACCGATGGCGCGGAAGGTGCGCTCCGTGTCGGCCCAGGCCTCGGCCTTGTGGAGGATGCCCCAGCCGGTGCCGGCGACGACGCGGAAACCTCGCTTGCCCATTTCCTCGGCCAGGCGCTTGGGGTCGGTGGGGAAGTAACCGAAGGGACCGGTCTCCATCACGGAGAAACCGGCCTCGGCCATCTCGTCGAGGGCTTTCTCCCACGGGATCTGCGCCGGATCCTCGGGGAACCAGACGCCCCACTGGTCGGGACAGACACCGATGGTCAGCTTGTTGTATCGAGGTTCGGGGTTGCGGGACTTGTCGGCCATGGAGGTCCTTTCTGGCGCATCGTTGGGCACGATCCAGCCTAGGTTCGGCCATATGTCCTGTCAATTGCCCGGGGGTACTAATTTTTGTGATGAAAGTGATTCTCAACACAGTTTTGCTGGCTCTAATCCTGTTTTGCTGGGCTTGTTCACGTTTGCCTGCGCTGTGAAGCCAGCAAACGTGAACAAGCCCAGCAAAACATCGGTAAGGCCAGCAAACCACCAGGACAACGGGTCGGCTCGGCCCACACTCTGTGAATCACAGTCTCTTGGAGTGCTCGACGAGCTGTGCATTGGAAAGGGCGACGGAGGGAGGAGGGTTGAGGAAGTCGTCGGCTGTCCGTCAGTACTTCACGACGGCCTTTCGGAATCCTGGGCTGGGTTTGGAGGAATCATGGGAGACAGATGCGGCACCGCCCACGGGAATCGCTACGACCCGACCGGGCCGGTTTTCATCTCGTATCGACAAAGCGACGGTACCGAGCACGCCAAGTTTTTGGACCGTTTCCTGCGTGCCGGCGGTCTCGTGCCCTGGCGTGACCTCGTTGATCTGCCTCCTGGCGAGACCGCCCGCCGCGTCCACGAGGCCTTCGAAGAAGGTATCGCGGCCGCCGTTCTCATCGTCACGCCCGAGATCCGGGACAGCCAGTTCGTCCCTGCTGAGGAGCTCCCGGAACTGCTCAAACTCGAACAGGAACCCCACGACTTCAGTCTTCTCGTCCTCAACACCATCCCCAAACAGGACGAGACGGCTTCCAACGACGGCCGGTCGCAAGGAGACGACGTGGATGCCGGGCAACCCTCACCCGACGATGCTCCTGCCGATCACCCGCTCGGCGGGTGCGGGCGATCGAAGAAGCCCATCGACTTGTCGGCTCCCGACCGGCTGCTGAAAACCACAGGTGAGCCGCTGAAGAATCTGAAGCAGTACGGTCTCGGCGAGTGCCGTCAGCTGTACCGGGACCTCCTCCACCGCAGGCTCGGGCATCTCATGAGACCGGCGGAGCGGTACTTGCCGATCGGCCTGCCCACGGGTGTCGTCGCGGCGATCTCCAGCGCCCTCGGGTGGTTGTTCGGTGACCGGGGGATCGGCGACGGCGAGGTCACCATCCAGACACAGACCCGCCCGATCCCTGATGCCCACACGCGTCGTTCCGGAACCACCCGTCTCGGTCGCGAGCACGACCTCGCCATCCGGCTGCGCCAGGACCCGGACACCGGCATCCCCGCCGTTGAGGACTACCGGCACCTGAAGGAGACACTGCCGATCATGGTCGATGCCCTCTACGCGCACGGCGTGAGTGGTGTGATGCTGACCGGTGGTGGTCACTTCAGCCTCGGCTGGGCGCTCGGCACCGCCCTGCCGATCACCCGGCAGGGCGGCCTGCGCGTCATCGACCTGCAGGGCAACGAGTGGACCGACGCCAGCCGCAGCGACGACCAGAAGACGTTCCACGCGGTCGCGGGGCCGTCCGCCGAGCACACACCCCAGGACCCCTCACTCCAGGAAGCTGACCGCTTGCACCGCGTCGCCGTCCTGATCCGCAACAGCAACGAGCAGAATCAGGCGCCCTTCGACGAACTCAAGGACTCTTGCGACGAAAGCTTCGAGATTGTCATTCAGAGTAAGGACAAGCAGAGTCAGGGTGGCCACTTCTACCCGTCCAATGAGGGCGCCCGCCTGGCCAAGGAGATCGCGGACAAGTTGCGCGAACGCGGCGCTGGCAGGGAATTGCACATCGCATGGTCGACTGCGACTTCACTCGCGCCCCTGGTCGCGCGTCGCACCAACACCCTCAACTGCGTGCTCTACGAGTTGACCCAGAATCCGCTCGTGCCCAGGCAGCGCTACCAGAAGGTGCTGCGTGTGGCTGCGGGCATGCCGCACGGCCCCATCATCGAGGTCTTCGACGACGCCACACCGACCCAATGACCGCCCCGGCAGAGCAACATCTGTGGAAGGAGAAACGCGTGACTGATTTCGTCAACCCCTACACGTTCGTGTCGTTACCCCGGAAGGTGGTACGCGGACAGCCACCCGGGCACGACCCCGGCCCCGACGAGGCGCGGGAACGCTACGTCGGCGCGCTGGAGGTTACGTGGCACATCCAATCGCCGATCGCCATCCCGACGGAGGAGTGGGGTGGCATCGGTGGCGATGTCCGCATCCCCGGCAGCTCCATCAAGGGTGCGGTCCGCAGCACCCACGAGATGTTGTTCGGCGGCTGTCTGCGTCAGGTCGACCTGGGTTACCGACCCACCTACCGGCAGCTGCCCAACATGGACGCGCTCAAAGACTGGCGGATGGCCGTCGTCCTCGATGACGACGAGGTCCTGCTGTGCGAGAAGGAGAAGAAGCGGTCGTCGGTCGACTCGGAGATGCTGCGCCAACGTCTTGGAGGAAAAGCTCGAACCGGTGACGTCATCGCCGTCAACTCCAAGAACGATTGGAGGGAGAAGCCGGAGCGGCGGGTGGCGGAGCGGTTCCAGGTCCGTGACCGTCCCGCCGACGCGAGCAGGTACGAGAACCTGGCCGGCTGCTATGTCGTGCTGATCACCAAGGAAGGTGCGCGTCACGAGACGGCCACGGTCAAGGGAAAGAAGGTGCGCACCAAGTGGTACTGGTCGTTGGGAAAGCTGACCCGGGAGCGCGCGACCATCTCGTCGCAGGCCAAACACGACTTCAGCTGGGCGATGATGGAGGCCCGCCCCGACGGTGAGCGGTGGATCGACGTGTTCCGCGGGAAGACGAAGCTTGGGCAGGCGCGCGGCAACAAGCATGCGCTCGAGCCCGGCAGCGTCATCTGGGTGAAGGTGCTTAACGGCAAGGTCACCGCCATCAAGCTGAGTCAGTTCTGGCGCGAGCGGTCCGAGGAGTGCTTGGGAGGCCGCATCTCGAAGGAGACCCATCCGTGTTCCGGTGAGAATCTTCTGCTGTGCCCGTCGTGTTCGGTGTTCGGGTCGGCCGACACCCTCAACGACAAGGCCATCACCGATGAGCGTCGCCGCGAGGGCGACCAGCGCTCCTACGCCGCGCACGTCCGTTTCGGGGCGGCGGTCGGCGTCGACCTGCAGGGCGACGAGGTGACCTTGGCCCCGCTCGGGCAGCCGCACCTGGGTGCCGGCCTGACCTACCTCGAACCCAAGTCGCCGGCGGCCGCCCCGGCCTCGCGCGATGAGCGCTGGAGCCGCTGGGACAGCGACGGCACGCAGAAGCGTCAGCTGCGGGGTCGCAAGTTCTACTGGCACTCCAACCCGGAACGCCAGCTGGAGCACCTGCGCCGAGATAAGGGCGTCGGGGAGGTCCCCGGCCGGCACCTCAAACGGGGCCATCACGGCGCCGACATGTGCACCAAGGCCCAGCTGGTCATGGGCGGCACGTTCCGGCAGCGCATCACGTTCGACGGTCTGGACAGGTTCGGCGTCGCATCGCTGCTCGCGGCGCTCCAGCCCGGACGCCTCCTCGGCGAAGGCGAGTTCGCCCTGCACCTCGGGCGCGGCAAACCGCTCGGCCTGGGGTCGGTGACCGCCGAGATCACCGCCGCGAGGATCACTACGGTGGCAGCCCGTTACGGCGACAAAGCGGAGACCCCGCTGGAGAAGTTCGCCATCGATCCCGAGGAGGTGAAGGCCCGCTGCGGCGACCTCGACGCCGTACACGAGGGCGCCCGGAAGGTGCTCCGTCTCGACGGGCTGGGTGAGAACTGGTGGAAGGTCACCTACCCGACCTGCGAGGCGTGGCAGCAGTTCGGCTCCAAGGAGTTCGACGAGTCCTTCAAGTTCTTCAAGGACTTCGGCGGCCCTGCTCAATCCGAGAAACGGAAGGTGAGCTGGAAGCCCGGAGCCTGGAGGCCGATGCCGGAGATCACCGACGACGACCAGAGCGATTGGAGCGCGAAGTGACAACCTACGTCGTGATCGGGGCGAAACGAATCCAGCAATGGATCGCCCGTACCCCGCGCCTGGCCCTGACCAAGGGCGCCTCCCACGCCCTCACCACCCGCACCTCCCGCGACCATCTCAGCGGCAGACTCCCCGAGGAACTTCGCCTGAGTGACGAGGTGCCCGACATCGCCGGTGTCGTCGTCCTGGAATCCGACGAACCGGTAGCCGATGACGTCGTCGACGCGGCCCTGATGGTGGTCGCCGAGGGCCTTCCCGGGCTGGAGTGGAACGCCTGGGTGCACGAGGCCGACAGTTACGTCGAGGCCTACCAGGCCACGGGTGGTGGGCAGCGCTGTACGCGGGTGCGGCACCGGGTGCCGTCGGCGCGCCGGCTGCCGATGCTCGCCGAATGCGACGGCTGCCACGAGGAATCCGCCGAGGTCTTGGTGGCCGTTCCCGAAGACAGGGACAGCTACGGCTCCGACTGCGTCGTGCGGCGGGAGGCCTTCAAGCAGTGGAAGGACACGCTGAAACCTCGCGAGGATGGCGTTGCGGAGCCGGAGATGTTCGAACACCTAACGAAGATCGAAGAGCCGGGAGAAAACGACCACCCCGTCCGCGCGATGGGTCGCCGCGACGCCGACAACCACCTTGCGCTGATCCTCGCCGACGGCAACCGCATGGGCGACTTCTTCAAGAAGGTCGCCCAGCTGAAGGATCCGCAGGCACACAAGGCCTTGTCAAAAGCCCTCGACGACGCCACCCGGAAGGCCGCCGAGCGGGCCCGCGAGGCCGTCATCGCCAAGATGGTGAACCCCAAATTCTGTCCCGATGTCCTGCACTACATCGGAGGCGACGACGTCATGGCCAGCGTCGCCGGCCGGTTCGCCTGGCTGTGGGCGGTAACTCTGGCCGAGGCCTTCGAAACCGAGTTCCAAAGCCGCGTCGACGAGGTGTGTGGCACCAACCAGAAGTTCAAGGAAGTCAAGGAGGCTGCGAAGCGGGCCAGCCTCGGCGTGGGCATCGTCTTCACCCACGTCAAGGCGCCGTTCGCGGGGGCCCGGGAGTTGGCCGAGGAGATGGAGAAGATCGCCAAGAAGACGGGCAAGGGCGAGAAATCGTACATCGCCTGGGCCGACACCACCGCCGACCACAAGGCGCTGGAACGCAACGTCATCGACACCGAGCGGGCCTCCCGAGAACTGCGCGAGGGCCACGTCCTGCGAGGCCTCGGCCCCAGCGCCCGCAGTGCCCTGAAGCAGGAACTCGATGCGGGGCGGGACGCCGTCGCCTGGGCCAGGCGCACCAAGCGGGACATCGTCGAATACCTGGAGGCCCGCTGCGGAGACAAGAACAAGATCCACGCCGACCTGGACCGCGCCCGCTGGTGGCCGGTGGTCGAGGAAACCAAGGAGGGCCAGAAATGAGCCTGAAATTCGAAGTGGAGTTCCTAACCCCGTTCGTGATCAGCTCCGGCAAGGCCCTCGACGGCCTGGACCACACGATCGACGAGGAAACCCCGTTCCCCAGCTCCGCGGTCAAGGGGCTGCTGCGCGCCCATGCGCTGCACTGGCTCGGCCTACCGAACCTCCTCGTGGGCGAGGTCTTCGGGACGGCCCAAAAGGGCAGCGACTGGATCTTCTCCGACGTCGCCGTGGAGCGCGTCGGAACCGGGGTGCTGAAGCACGGCGTCGAGCCGTCGCTGTGGAACCGGGTGCGCGTTGACGAGAACGGCCGCTCCGAGGAACGCGCCCTCGTTTCGGGCCAACAGTGCTGGGCCGCCAGGGGCGAGTTCACCATCGCCTGGGACGGCCGGGGCGAGCCCCTGAGGCGGCACGTCCTGGTGCTGCGGGCCGCGGCCCGCGATGTCGTGAGCATCGGGCTGAACCGGCGTCGCGGTTTCGGCTGGGTCACGATCTTCGACGCCGAGCCCTGGACCGACGACGACAGTCGCACTCTGCTGGCCATGAAGGAGGAGTCGTGAGATACCAGCTGACACTGCGCTTCGAGACGCCGTTCAGCGTCGGGATCGGCAATGAGGCGTTGTTCCACACCACCACCCAGCGGGTGATTCCCGGAGCCACGCTGCGGGGTGCCTTGGCTGCGCTGTGGTGGCGCAGGTTCGATTCCGCCGCCGACTTCGCTGCTCTGTTCGACGACGATCTCCTTGTCACCCAGGCCGTCCCCGAAGGAGCGGGACTGCGGACCACCTCCGAGGTCACCTGCAAGTACCGCGCCACGACCGAATGCGGGGAGGTCGTCTACGACCGTGCGCTGTTCGTCGCCTCGGGTGAGACCCCGGACGCCGGGGTGTGCCCGCGCTGCGAGGGCCCGCTGACAGCCAAGCCCGGCTGGGCGGACCTGCCCGATCCGGTGCGGCGCGGCCGCGTGCAGCTCTGCGCCGAAGAAACCGCCGAGGACGGGCGGCTCTACTCCCGCGACTACATCGGAAAGGGCACGTGCTACATCGCCGAGATCGAGACCAGTGCCGACCTCTCCTGGCTCCACGACGCCACCGTCCGGATCGGTCAGGGCCGGTCCCAGGACCGGGGCCGCGCCCTCGCCACCGTCGCGCCGCTGGAGGAGAAACCGTTGACGTGGCACGACCGCCCCGTCGCCATCCACCTGACCAGCCCCGCGATCATCACCGACGAGTGGGGTGCGCCGAGCCTGGACCTCGAAGACGTCGAGCGTGAGCTGCAGCGGGTCAGCGGCGACGAGAACCTGACTCTCAACCGTCGCCCCGAGTGGGTGCGCAGCGAACTGGTGACCGGCTGGCACGGGCGCAGCAACCTGCCGAAGGTGCCGGGCTGGGCATTCGCGCCAGGAACCAGTTTCGTCGTCGACGGCCTGACCGCCGACGGCTGGCTGCGGCTGCGGCGCGGCATCGGCTGGCGCCGCATCGACGGCTACGGCCAGCTTGCGCTCACCGGCTGGGAGCCGACCAACCGGCCCCCCTTTGAAGTCACGGCCGAGTGGTGGGACCAGGAGAGCGCCGAGCTGCGGAAACACAAACGATGGAGCGACGTCAAGGGGGCGCTGTGCGTGGCCTGCATCAACCTCTCGGACACCAGCGAGGTGTCTGAGGAAAAGACCCAGCGTAACCTCGACCTGGTGCTCGCCAAAGCCCCGCCCCAGTTCCACGACAAGCTCCGGGAGCTCCTGGCCCTGGAGCCGCGGCAGCTGGGGCAACTGGCCGAGTTGTTGCGGTCGGGCAGCAAAAAGAAGAGCAGGAACAAGAAAGGGAGGAGGAAGTGATGCCCCGCTACGCGACCTTGATGCGGTTCGACCTCACCATCGACACCCCCTGGGCGATCGGCGCGTTCACGCGCTCCGGGAGCACAGGCGAAGACGCGGTCCAGGCGCCCATCCAACGCCGACCCGACGGGTCGGTGTACCTGCCGGCGACCTCCCTCGTCGGCGGGCTGCGCGACCACCTCGGCGAGGCGGCCTCCCGCTATCTGGGGGCCGAGAAGAGCGGGGAGACGTCGCCGTCGCAGCTTCGGGTCCTGGGCGCGAACGTCGTCGAGGCGAAGGCGCCCGAAGAGGTCACGGGAGTCGCCATCGACGGCCACCGGCGCGCCGCCAAAGGGGGCCACCTGTTCACCCGCGAGGTGATTCCCGGCGGCACGCGGGTGCAGTGGTGGCTGCTGTGGGACCGCGACGACGCCGAGACCGCCACGCTGGGCGTCTTCCTGGACCTGGCGGCCACGTGGCGGCCGGTCGTCGGTCGGCGACGGACATCGAACCAGGGCTGGGGCACCCTCCACGCCATCCATCACCGCACCATCGACCGCCGCGATCCCGCCGGCCTGACCTGGTGGCTCCAGGAGCGACGCGCCTGCCTCGCACCCGATGCCGAACTGACCGGCTGGGAGACGCGGCAGGGCGAATCCCCGTCGCCGAAGCCCTCGATCGAGTACCGCTTCGAGGCGGTCGATCCGCTGCACATCGGCGACGGTCAACCTCTGGAGAACGCGGTTCCGGACAAGAACAACGTGCTGCGCACCAGGACCGAGATGCCCGCCGACTCGTGGCGCGGCATTTTCCGGCACCGCATCGCACACATCCTGAAGGTCACCGGCCGGGAGGTGAAGGGGATCGACGAGCGGCTGTTCGGGTCGGCGCGGACGGAGGGGGAATCCCTCGACGGCGGGACGCGCGGGATCCTGCGGTTCGAGTCGTCGCCGGTGCAGCTGCCCGACGGCACCACCCCCGAACCGAAGGGGCTGCCGTGCCTGACGCAGGTCGCGATCGACCGCATCTCCGGTGGCAGCCTGATGAACTCGCAGATGACGGCGGAGGCATCGCACGGGTCGCTGTACTCGGTGCAGTACCTGCCGCCCGGCTCCACCCTGAGCCTGCGCATCCACGAGCTGCAGCCGCTCACCGACGAGGAACGCGACCTCCTCGAGGCCGTCGCCCGTGACCTCGACGAGCAGATCATCGGAATCGGCGGCGGCACGACCCGCGGTTTCGGCTCCCTCAAGCGGAAGGACACCGACAATGGCTGACTGGTTTGCGCGCCCCCTCACGGCACGCCCGGAAGGGGAGTTCACCGCCTACGCCTGGGCCGATCACACCGGCTGGCATTTCGCGCCCGAACCGCCCGAACACGTCATCCCGACCGGCCACGTCTGGGCCTGGGGCGGGAACGACTGGGCGGCGTGGCGGGAGGAGACCGACCGGTGCGCCGGCCTGTGGCTGCGCCGCGCCGAGGTCACGCCCGGCGACGACTGGAAGCCGGCCACCGTCGATGTGCTCGGCTCGCCCGGGGAGGGAACCCTGCCGTCGCTGCACCGCGACAAGCGGTTCTTCCGCAGCGACGACGGCAACGCGAACTGGCACGGCCTGCCGGCGCGCATCCTGCGGGTGACGGCCCCGGCGCGCGTGGACCTGTTCGACTGCCCTGAGGCGATGAGGCGATGAGGTGACGTCATGGCCTGCCCCTCCTGCACCGCCGAGCGGTTGAGTGCCGCCCGGCAGGAGGGGCCGGTCGACGATCTCGATGACGGCACCCCGTCCGCCGGGTTGGTGCGGCTCAGATGTTCCTCGCCATGTAGCGCTGCATCTGCCTCACGGCCTTGCCCAGGTTTGAGTACTGGGCGGCAAACTCTCCGAAGGCCGGTTCGAGCTGGGAGGACAGTCGCTGGTTTACATCGCTGACGATGCTCACCACGTGGTCCGGCTCCAGGTCGCAGTCGACGGCCAGAGCGTTCCAGTCCTTCAAGGTGATGTTGCCGGTGTGTCGCCGCGACCCGATCGGCATGGTCAGCAGTTGGCTGTACTGAGGGTAGGCCCCCAGCGGAACCAGGTCGTACAAAGGCGACAAGCGGGGTTCGTTTTCAAGCATGATGCTGTAGTTCTTGGCGTGGGCATCAGCGTTTCCGATGGCGGTGTTGATGGCCAGTTGCTCGACGAAACAGTAGGCCAGTTCCGAGTCGTGGCGGCGCAGCAGGGCGATGGCGTCGGCGGGGCTCGTGAGGTACTTACCCTCGGGGGCACGGCCCAGGGCCTGTTGCAGGTCCTCGATGTGGAGGCGGCGGCTGAACCCTGAGGGCATGAGCTCGCGGTCGAAACGCTCGACCACATAGGCGCTCTGGTCTTCGAAGTGCGCAACGCGGGCTCGCGGGACTGCGAACCCGGCCCGTCGGACCAGGTCCATTGCCCGGGCCTCGAGTGCCTCGATGTGTTTGTTCCGGGCGGCACCGGGTTTGACGATGTGGGTGGACGGGGTTTGCGCGTCGGGCCGGTACCAGCTGCCGCCGATGCGGGCCAGGGCGAACTTGGCCTGGACGCCGGCCAGCGAGAACCGCAGGGGCCAGTCGCCGGCGAAGGCCGAGGCCGTGGGCCTGGCCTTGATTCCGGCGATCCGTGCTCCGATATCGGTCGGGGAGGCGATCAACGGTTCGTGGTCCGGATCGCTTCTGGGCTCGCTGCTTGGTGCGGTGAGCTGCACGGCCCCGGCGACGTCACCGCCGACCTGGCGCAACAACTCGAAGGTGTCGGTGCTGGTGGCGCCCGAGGCCCTCATCATGTCGCGCAGCGCCACCGGATCCTCGGGCAGCAGGCCACGCAGGTAGTGTTCGGCCGCGCCGTCCGGGGCCGGAGCGTTGATCGGCAATGACAGCGAGACGACCCGGGTGGCGTCGGCGTCGTAGACCAACCGGGCAGCGCGACCGGTCTGCCTTTCGAAGCGTCCGACGTGATCGCCGTGCAGCCAACACTCCAGGACCTCAGGCATCCCCACCTCCTTGCACCCGGCCCACGTCCATGTGTGCGGCTCTGAGGATGAAGGCCAGCTGTCCCGGCCGCAGGGGCGCCGCGCCCTCCAGTACCCGGTTCACACTGGCGGGTGTGATCCGGTTGCGTGTATCTGGTTGGTCGAACAGGTCATCATGATCCGCCACGCGCAGTCGCTCTGCCTCCTCGGCCAGGGCCGCCGCATCCAGGTCGAGGATCTCCATCATGTCGCGAAGCCGGCGGGCGACCTGAGGGCGGGTCAGGCTGGTGGCGGATCCCAGATGGCGCAGGCGGTCGCGGGCGTGTTCGTCGGCCACCCGGCCCCCGCGGGCGAAGGCACGCAGCAGGGTCGGCTTGTGGTCCCAGTGCTGTCCGAATCGTTCGGGACGGCTGCCGCGGATGAGGTGCTGGGCCACCACGCCCGGCTGGTCGCTGTTCAGCATCCGACGCAGCGCCGCGGTCACGGCCGGCCGGTGTTCGGCCGCCACCTGCTCCAATCCGTGGTCGAGCAGGCTGGTGAGCAGCGCGTCGACCTCGGCCTCGTCCAGGGACCGGGTTCGCGGTGTGATGACTTGGGTACTCAGCCCCAGCGCGCCCAGCAGGGTGAGCACCTTGCCGATCTCCGCCCTGGGGTGACCCTTTTCGATCTCGATGACGAACAACCTGCTCACCCCGGCCGCCTCGGCGAGCTGGGCCTGGGTGAGCCGGCGCCGCGTGCGGGTGGCACGCACGATGCGGGCCAGGGCGTCGGCGTCGTCGATCGTGGAGGTCACGCCATCCATCCTACCGGCGATGTCGGCGTACGCATACATCCACGTGGTGGTCGTTCGTCCTCGCCCGGTCGGCACGGGAACGAACGGGGGCGGGTGGCTTCCTGCTGTGGCCAGGGTTTGGATTTGGCAAGGGATCCGCAACAGGAGACCCTTGATATGTTCGGACATGTGGGTCGCCGTAGGGGCCGGCCCCCGGATGTCGGGAGAACAACATGAGCAAGCGGATCGGTGTGGGGGTCATCAGCCTCGGGTGGATGGGCAGGCTGCACGCGCGCAGCTACCGCGCCCTGGCGGAGCGCTATCAGGGGCTGGGGGCCGAGGTGCGTCTCGTCGCCGCCTGCGACCCCGTGGCGGCGGCCCGCGACGAGGCCGTCGCGGCCCTCGGGTTCGAGCGGGCCTACGCCGACTACCACGAGTTGCTGGCCGATCCCGAGGTCGACGTGGTGAGCATCTGCTCCCCGAACTTCCTCCACCACGAGATCGCCCTGGCCGCCGTCGCCGCCGGGAAACCGTTCTGGATCGAGAAACCCATGGGGGTCTCGGCGGCGCAGTCGCGCCAGATCGCCGAGGCGGCCGAGGCGGCCGGGCTGATCACCGCCGTCGGTTTCAACTACCGCCACACGCCCGCCATCGAACGCGCCCGGCAGCTCATCCGCGACGGCCGGATCGGGCGCGTCACCAACGTGCGCTGCTGGCTGATCGCCGACTACGGCAGCTCGCCCGAGGGGCCGCTGACCTGGCGTCACAGCCGCGACAAGGGCGGCTCCGGGGTCATCGGCGACCTCCTCAGCCACGGCGCCGACCTGGTGCAGTACCTCGCCGGGCGCATCGAGTCCGTGACCGCGACGTCGGCGCAGTTCATCCCCGAACGCCCCATCCCCACCAAGGCCGGTATCGGACACTCCGGCTGGGAGGTCTCCGACGAGCTCGGCCCCGTCGAGAACGAGGACTGGGTCGCGGTGCTTGCACGCCTCGAGGGCGGGGCCGTCGCGACCATGGAGGCCAGCCGGGTGGCGGTGGGGCCGCGAGCCGAGTACGTCGTCGAGGTCTACGGGACCAATGGGTCGCTTCGGTGGAACTTCGAGCACCTCAACGACCTGCTCGTCTGCGCGGGCCGCGACCAGGAGTTCCAGGGCTACACGCGCGTGATGGCCGGCCCCGACTTCCCGGCGTTCAGCATCTTCCAGCCCGGGGCGGGCACCTCCATGGGCTTCGACGACATGAAAACCGTCGAGGCGGCGCAGTTCATCGAGTCGGTGCTGACCGGCAAGCAGCTCGCCCCATCCGTGGCCGACGGCTGGGCGGCCGCCGAGATCGACGAGGCCGCCGTCGCATCGGCCGCCGACGGCCGCTGGCACGACGTCCCGGAGGTGACGGGCCGCACCACCTGGGGGTCATGACGGCCGGCTCGTCGTGTGACGACCACTCGCCCCGCGAGTCGCTGGTCCTGTCGTCGTCCGCCAGCCTTCCCGCCGGAAACGCCAGTCTTGTCGTCGTCCGCCAGCGCTACAGCGCAGGCGTTCGTCCACAAGACTGGCGTTTCGGTTTGGGCGGAGTGGGAGGCGCGAGTGGGCGAGATTTGGGTGGGGTGATTGGGCGAGATCTGGGTGGGATGGGGCTCTTGGTGCGGTTTGGTTGGGCAGGGGTGCATCTCATGCGTTCAGAGCGAACAAAACCCTGATTTGTCTAGACGTTTCTTGTTGGCGGGCGTAGCATCTTTCGAACCCCAGTCGGGAAGTAGCGAAGGAGCTGTGATCCCAATGACCCCAACCATCCCCGAGACGATGAGAGCTGCCGTCCTGCGAGACGTCGCCGACGGCATGAAGGTGGAAACCATCCGCACCCCGCGACCCAGGACCGGCGAGGTGCTGGTCAGGGTCTCCGCCTGCGGAATGTGTCACTCCGACCTGCACGTCATCAGCGGGGCAATCGCCTTCCCCACCCCCTGCGTCCTGGGCCACGAGGTGGCGGGTGAGGTGGTGGAGATCGGGCCCCACAACGAACACTCCGGGCTGACCGTCGGCGACCGGGTGGCCGGGGGCTTCCTGATGCCCTGCGGACAGTGCGAACCCTGCGCCGCCGGTCGCGACGACCTGTGCGAACCGTTCTTCTCCCTCAACCGGCTCAAGGGTCGCCTCTACGACGACACCACCCGCCTGTTCGACCTCGACGGCAACCCCATCTGGATGTACTCGATGGGAGGGCTGGCCGAGTACTGCGTCATCCCCTCGACCTCCGTCGCGAAGCTGCCCAACGGCGTCGAACCCGTCGCGGGGGCGATCCTGGGTTGCGCGGCCATGACCGCCTACGGCGCGGTGCGGCGCGGCGCCGACCTGCGCTACGGCGAGACCGTCGCCGTGGTCGCCACCGGCGGTGTCGGGTCGAACGTGATCCAGATCGCCAAGGCGTTCGGGGCCCGCCGGATCGTCGCGATCGACGTCGCCGACGACAAACTGGCGGCCGCGGTCGAACTGGGCGCCACCGACACGGTGAACTCGGCGAAGGTGAACGCCCGCGAGGCCGTGATGGAGCTGACGGGCGGCCGGGGCGTCGACGTCGCCTTCGAGGTGCTGGGGCGGCCGCAGACGTGGCTCACCGCCCTCGACGTGCTGCGCGACGGCGGCCGGATGGTGCCGATCGGGCTGGGGGCCGGGGTGCAGAAGGCGGAGGTGGAGATCAACCGCACGGTGCGCAGGTCGCAGTCGATCATCGGTTCCTACGGGGCCAGGACCCGCCGCGACCTGCCGGAGGTGGTGCGGATGGCCGCCTCCGGCGTCATCGACTACCGGCACATCGTGAGCCGTCGCTACGGGCTCGATGAGGTCGCCGCCGGCTACCAGCAGCTCCACGACGGCCAGATCACCGGCAGGGCGGTGGTCGACATGTCGCTGTGACGAGTGGTCGCGCGGGTTACGGGTGATCCGCGGCTCGGTGCACTCAGTGCAGCAGGTACAGCGACGAGACGATGGTCAGCGCGATGATGACGCGAGTGAACCACGTCTCGTCGATGCGGCGGATCACCACGCGACCCAGCCAGGTGCCCAGCAGCACGACGGGCGCCAGGACCAGCAGCGGCACCAGCATCTCGCCGCCCAGCAGCCCGAGACCGAGCGAGAACGGCAACTTCGCCACGTTGATGAGGAAGAAGAACCACGCCTGGGTGCCGAGGAAACGGATCATGTCGAAACGGGCCGCCAGGAAGTACAGCGTCATGACGGGGCCGCCGGCGTTCGCGGCCATCGTCGTGAAACCCCCGAGGGTGCCGTAGCCGATCCGCGCCGGCAAACCCTGCGCGGCGTCGTCGAGGCCGCGCCGCATGCTCCACAGGGTCAGGGCCGTCAACGCCAGCAGGATGACGCCGATGGTTCGTCGCATGGTGGTGTTGTCGGCCCAGGCCAGGAACGTAGCCCCCACTACCAGGCCGACGATCACCGGGGGCGCCAGGCGCAGCAGGGTCCTGAAATCGGCGTCCCTGCGGTAGACCCAGATCGCGACGAGGTCGCCGGTCATCAACAGCACCAGCAGCACCGCCGTCGACTCGCGGGCGGGCAGCACGGCGGCGAACATCGCGGCCACGAAGGTCGCGAGCCCGGGGAGTGCGGTCTTCGCGACCCCGACGAGCAACGCCCCGGTGATCAACACCCCCCAGGTCAGTGCCGTCAACTCGATCACCGGGCCAGCCTAGACACCTTCGTGCGGTGAAGGGTGGCGGCTGAACCCGGTTTTGCAGCACTCAAGCCGGTTAGGACCGCTCCAGGTGTGATTTGGGGAGTTGAGTGCTGCAAAACCGGGTGTTTCAGGGGATGACCCGGTCCCCGGTCGCCGGGTTTGGAGCGAATCAGACCCGGACCACCCTGACCCCGTCGGGAAGGGAAGCCAGACGGTCCTCCGGGGTGCCCCGGTCCAGGATGAGCACGTCGTAGTCGGTCAGCGGGGCCACCCGGTGGAGGGCCCGGCGATCGAACTTGCTGTGGTCGACGTAGAGCACCCGCAGCGACGACGAGGCCAACATGGCGCGTTTCACCTCGGCGGCCTCCTCCGTGGGGTGGTAAGCGGCGCCGTCGGTGATGGCCGAGGCCGACATGAACACCGCATCGGCCCGCATCTGCTGGATGGCGCGCACGGTCATGGGGCCGAACAGGGCATCCGCCCAGGCCAGGTACTCGCCGCCGGTCATCAACAGCCGGATGCCGGGGTTGTCCTCCAGTTCGCGGGCGACGGGCTGGTAGTTGGTGATCACCGTCAGCGGGGTGCGGCGCGACAGCAGCCGGGCCAGGGGCAGGCCCGTCGACGAGTCGTCGAGCATGATCGCCGACCCCGTCTCGACGAATTCCAGGGCCGCCTCGCCGAGCCGCTGCTTGACGTCGATGTCCTGGCCCACCCGGTGGCGTGACGAGGCCTCCTGCAGGTTCGAGGCGGCGGCCGTGACCACCCCCTTGACCCGTCGCAGCAACCCCAGGCGCTCCAGCTCCCCGAGGTCGCGGTAGACGGTCATGGTGGACACCGACGCGAAGCGGGCGATCTCCTCGACGGTGCGGCTCCCGGCCGCGCTTACGAACTCCTGGATGGCGCGCTGCCGCTGCCGCTGGCCGGCGGCGCTGCCGCGTCCTCGGCGCGTGGTTGCCATGGCTTCCTCCCTCGCCTCACGGTACCGCAGGAGTCGCGGAAACCATGGTCCGGGTCACATAATTCGTGATAGCATCCACACATATATGGTTGTGAATCACACAAAGGGGTTCTGATGAGCACCATCACGATTCTCGGCGCAGGGGCCATGGGATCGGCCATCGCCACTCCACTGATCGATGCCGGACACCGGGTCAGGCTGTGGGGCACCCACCTGGACGACCACCTCGTCGCCGCCGTCCGGGTCGGGGATCCGCACCCCCGCACCGGGGTGGTGGTGCCGCCCGAGGTCACCTCCTACTTCTCCTCCGACATCGACGTCGCCATGGCCGGCGCCGACGTCGTCGTGCTTGCCGTCTCCTCGCCCGGCGTGGTGGACATCACCCGCCTGGCAGCGCCCTTCCTCACGGACGTGCGTGCCGTCTGGCTCACGTCCAAGGGATTCGCCCCCGACGGGTCGGGACACGTCCAGCTGCTGCCGCAGGTGATGGAGGAGGTGCTCGCGCAGGAGAAGACCCGCGTCCCGCCGATCGTCGCGATAGGCGGCCCCTGCAAGGCCAACGAGGTGGCCTCCCGCCACCCCACCGCCCCGATCTTCGCCGCCGAGGCCCCCGAGCGCTGGGCCCGGATGGCCACCACCCGCCAGTACCGGGTCGCCCACACCACCGACCGCGACGGCGTCGAACTGTGCGCGGCCCTCAAGAACGTCTACGCCATCGCCCTCGGAATCGCGGACGGGATGAGCGAGCTGGGCGATCAGCCCTTCCATGACCTCAAGGCCGCCGCCTTCGCGCGGGCCCTGGCGGAGCTGCGGCTGCTCCTCGACGCCGAGGGGGCCGACCCGTGGACCGCCCTCGGGCTGGCGGGCGCGGGCGACCTGGAGGTCACCGGCCTGTCCGGGCGCAACAAGGTGTACGGGATGCGGATCGGTGGCGGCGAGCGTGCCGACGAGGCCCTCGCCGAGATGACCGCCGCCGAGCAGACCGTGGAGGGCGTGCCCGCCGTCGAGTTCGCCCTGCGATTCGTCCAGCAGCGTCACCCGCGGCTGGTCGACGACCTTCCGCTGCTGGTTGCCGTCCACGCCGTCGTGCACCAGGGGCGGACCGCCGACGAAATCAAGGAAGCCGCACTTTCCCTCTGAGACCTCGACCTCCCTTCGAGACCCCCCGACCCAGGCAGGTGCCACATGTCCGATTCCCCCGTCATACTCGCCCTCGACTCCTCCACCACCGCGACCAAGGCCATCGCCTTCGACCTGGACGGGCACGCCGTCGCCGAGGCCCGCCGCGACTACCTCCGCAACACCCCCAGGCCCGGCTGGCAGGAACAGGACGCCACCGACTGGTGGCGGGCCGCGGCCGAGGCCATCCGGGAGGTCACCGGGAAACTGGAGGGCAGCGGGCGGGAGATCCTGTCGCTGTGCATGACCCACCAGCGGGAGTCCTTCGTGCTGCTCGACGAGCACGACGCCCCGATCCGGCCCGCCGTGCTGTGGCTGGACACTCGCGCCGCCGACCAGATCGCGCGGTTCGGCAACGACCAGGTTCATGCGCTGTCCGGGAAACCCCCGTCCACGACCCCCAGTCTCTACAAGCTGATCTGGCTGGCCGAACACGAACCACAGGCGATGCGCGCGGCCCGGCGGGTGGTGGAGGTGCACGCCTACCTCACCCACGAACTGACCGGGAAGTGGGTGACCAGCTGGGCCACCGCCGACCCGATGGCGGTGCTGGACATGAGCTCCTTCGAGTACTCCGAGGAGCTGCTGGCCCTGGCCGGTCTCGGCCTCGACCAGATGGCCGAGCTGCGGCCGCCCGGCAGCGTCATGGCCACCGTCACCGACGACGTGGCCGACTCGCTGGGCCTGCCGCGCGACCTGCCCGTCGTCGCTGGAGCGGGGGACGGCCAGTCCGCCGGGCTGGGCGCCAACGTCACCACGGCGTCGCGGGCCTATCTCAGCCTCGGCACCTCCATGACCATGGGAATCCACTCGGAGCAGTACCTGTACTCGCGGGCCTTCCGCACCCTGTCGAGTCCCATCGCGGGCAGCTACACTCTGGAGGCGCTGCTCAGTTCCGGCGGGCTGTGCATCGCGTGGTTCCGGGACCGGCTCTCGGGGATGGATCCCGCCGACGGGCCGATCGAGCCGCGCCTGGAGGAACTCGCCGCCGGGGTTCCCGCCGGTGCGCGCGGGGTGCAGTTCCTGCCCTACCTGACCAGCGCGGAAACCCCCTACTGGGACGCTAACGCGCGCGGATCCTTCGTCGGTTTCTCCGACACCCACGGCGTCCCGGAGCTGTACCGGGCGCTGCTGGAGGGCCTGGCCCTGGAGGAACGGGTGTCGCTGAAACGGGTGGAGAAGGCGACGGGAACGCCGGTGGAGCGTCTCGTGGTGATGGGCGGCGGGACGAAATCGCCGCTGTTCAACCAGATCCTCGCCGACGCGCTGCAACGCCCCATCGACGTGTGCGCCGAGACGGAGACCACCTGCCTCGGGGCCGCGATCCTGGGGGCGGCCGCCGTCGGGGCGGGCGGGGTCACGGACGTGAAGGAAACGGCGGCGAGGATGAGCCGGGTATCGCACACCGTCGCCCCGCAACCCCACCTGAAGAAGCTCTACAAGAAGGCCGCGAAGGCCCACGCGGCCCTGTACCCGGCGCTGCGCAAGGTGTTCCCCGTCATCGCGGAACTGCGCGAAAAAGCGAGCTGAACCCCCGGTCGCTCAGGAAACGCCACCCGGGATGTCGGTGTGGGTGAAGTCGTTGCCCTTGAAGAGCAGCGGCTCGCCCGTCACCTTTGCAGCTGCGTAGCTGAAGCAGTCGCCGAAGTTGAGTTTCGCCGGCGAACCCGATCCGCGGCCGAATCGCTTGTGGGCGCGGATGGCCTCGTACAAGTGCTCGGCATTGATGTCGAGCACCTCGATGCCAGTTCTGGTGATGAACTTCTCAGCAAGCCCCGGGCGTTCTCTGAGCACGATCGCGAGTTCCAACACAGAAGCAGCCGACATCCTGATGTTGTCCGTTGTGGCGAGAATTCTCTTGAAGGTCTCCGCTCGGGCTCCTCTTTGAGGATTGCGACACCTACAGATGTGTCGACTATCACTTCGGTAGTCCGTTCTCGTCGTAGATGTCGTCGTCTGTCAGGAAAAGATGCCGGTACGGTGCGGCTTCGGCCTGGAGTTTCTCGATGGCGGCCAGCCGGTCGAGTCGTCGTTGTTCATCCTTGGTGAGCTGCTGCTCGACCGCGTCCCGGACCACCTCCGTGGCCGTGACGCCGCGTTGTTTCGCGAGATGGTCGACCATGGCCCGCACGCGGGGATCGTCGATGATGAGTGGCCTCATGAAACAAGTTTAAAAGGTCGCCAACGTGTGGAGGTTGGTGAACAGCTGGTGGGTCAGGTCGGGTTGAAGGTGGCGACCGGCTGGTTCGTGAAACGGGAGTAGTGGCCCTGGAAGAGGGCATCGATCTTGTCGAGCTGTGAGTCTCGTCGCGAACCAGCGCGTGCAAAAATAAAGGGCATGATTGACCCCGATCTCCTTCTCAACCGCACCGACGCTGTCGCGTCCGCCCTCGAAACGAAGGGCACCGCGCGCGAGTCCGTGATCGCGGCCCGTGATGCGCTCCTCGAACGGCGATCGGTACGGCAGAAGCTCGACGAATTGCGTGCGGAATTGAATCGGCACAGCAAAGTGGTGGGCGAAGCCATGAAAGCTCACGATTCGCAGGCGGAGACGCTTCGGGGACAGTTGTCAGAACTGAAATCCTCGATCCGCGACGCCGAACAGCGGGCACGAGACGCGGATGACGCCTACACCCGGCTCGCGCTCGTGCTGCCGAACCTGCCTGATCCTGCAGCACCGGTGGGACTCGATGAGAGCGACAACGTCATCCTGCGGCACGAGGGAACCCCGCGTGCGGATGAGGTTCCGCCGCACTGGGAGATCGCGGAGGCCCAGGGATGGTGGGAGCCCGAGAGGGCCGCGCGGATGAGCGGGTCCGGGTTCGCCATTCTTCGCGGTGACGGTGCGCGCCTGCTGCGGGCTCTTCCGCAGTACGCGCTCAACCTCCATCGGGACAAATACACCGAGTTCGTCGTGCCGCACATGATGCTTCGCGACACGATGGTGGGCACCGGACACCTTCCCAAGTTCGCGGACGACGCCTACGCCACGACAGATGACCGTTGGCTGATCCCCACGGGCGAGGTGCCGCTGACGGCGATGCACCGCGGTGAGATCCTCGACGCCGACTCCTTGCCGTTCCACTACACGACCTACACGGTCTGTTTCCGCAGGGAGGCCGGTGCAGCCGGAAAGGACACCCGGGGGATGCAACGGCTGCACGAGTTCCACAAGGTCGAATTCATGATCTACTGCCGGGCCGATCAGGTGGCGGCTGAGTTCGCGGGCTTGTTGCACGACGCAGAAACGAGCCTTCGAGGTCTCGGGTTGCCCTATCGCGTCGTCGACCTCGCCACGGGCGACCTGACCTTCTCCTCGGCGCGCATCCACGACCTCGAGGTTCACAGCCCCGGGGTCGGGCGGTGGCTCGAGGCTTCCTCGGTCGGCAATTTCTCCGATTTCCAGGCGCGGCGCAGCAACATCCGGGTGAGGGATGCGACCAGGAAAACGGTGCCGGTGCACACGCTCAACGGGTCCGCGTTGGCGACGCCGCGGGTGTGGGCTGCGCTTCTCGAGAATGGCTACCAGGCGGACGGTACCGTCCGGGTACCCGAGGCGCTGGTCCAGTACCTCGGAACCGACACGCTGGGTGTGCCGCGTGCGCACTGACAGGTGAGCCCAGCGGCCGTCGGCGTCGCGGGGTAGTGCTGACGTTGGTTGGCCCACTCCGCGCGATGACGAGAAGCGGATCTCATGTCCCCTTCGCACGCCCGGTCATCGACCTGACATCCACCGAGACCCGCGACGCTGTCCGGAGTGCTCCGCCACGCGCAGCACTTCAGGGTCAGGTCGGGTTGAAGGTGGCGACCGGCTGGTTCGTGAATCGGGAGTAGTGACCCTGGAAGAGGGCGTCGATCTTGTCGAGCTGGCCGTTGCGGTGCTTGAGGATGTGGAAGGCTGCCTGGCCGCGTTCCTCGTCGGTGGGGTTCTGGGTGTAGAGCTCGGGGCGGTGCAGCATGATCACGATGTCGGCGTCCTGTTCGAGGGACCCGGATTCGCGCAGGTCGGCGAGCTGCGGCACCCCGTCCTTGCGCTGCTCGGCGTTGCGGCTGAGCTGCGACAGCGCGATCACCGGCACCTCCAGCTCCTTGGCGAGAAGCTTGATCTGGCGCGAGAACTCCGAGACCTCCAGCTGCCGGGACTCCACCTTCTTGCCCGAGGTCATCAGCTGGATGTAATCGATGCAGATCAGCTGAAGGTTGTTGCGCTGTTTGAGGCGACGGGCCTTGGCGCGGATCTCCATCATCGTCAGGTTGGGGGAGTCGTCGATGAACAGCGGTTTCCCGGAGAGAGTGACGGAGCGGTCGGTGATGCGCTGCCAGTCGTTCTCGTCCATGCGCCCGCCGCGGATCTTCTGCAGCGGCACCGAGGCCTCCGCGCTCAGGATCTTCATCACGATCTCGGTGCGGCTCATCTCCAGGGAGAAGAACACCGTGGCCAGGTCGTGGTGGATGGCTGCGGCGCGGCAGACGTCGAGGGCGAAGGTGGACTTTCCCACGCCGGGGCGGGCGGCGACGATGACCATCTGGCCGGGGTGGAGGCCGTTGGTCAGGGAATCGAGCTCGTTGAAACCGGTTGGCACCCCGGACAGGGCGTCGCCGGAGTTCGCGATGGCCTCCATCTCGTCGAAGGTCGGTTCCATCAGGTCGTTGAGCGACCGGTAGTCCTCGCTGGCCCTGGCGCCCGTCACCTCGAACAGCGTCTGCTGGGCCTCGTCGACTATCTTGTCCACCTCGCCCTGCCCCTGGTAGCCGAGCTGCGCGATCCGGATCGAGGCGTTGACGAGGCGTCGCAGGATGGCCTTCTCGCGCACGATCTCCGCGTAGTAGGAGGCGTTGGCGGCGATGGAGATGGTGGCGAGGAGGTCGTGGAGGTAGACGGCCCCGCCGACGCGCTGGAGGTCGCCGGTGCGGCCCAGTTCGGCGGCGACGGTGATGGGGTCGGCGGGCTCGCCGCGGCCGTAGAGGCTGATGATCGACTCGAAGATGGTCTCGTGTTTCGGCTGGTAGAAGTCGCTGCCGCGCAGAACCTCGACCACGTCGGAGATGGCGTCCTTGCTCATCAGCATGGCCCCGAGGACGCTCTGCTCGGCCTGGAGATCCTGCGGGGGGGTGCGCCCCACCGTCTCCTCGGCGTATTCCTCCGACATGCTTTCCCTTCCTGGCCCCCGCCGACGCATCCCGGTCGGACTCATCAATGTAACCCCGCCCCGCGACGACCGCCGCCCGGGCTGTGGAAAACTCTGTGGACAGCTGTGGAAGACCGGTGGGGAAGCGACGGCAACGCTGGCCGGGGTCGGGGGAAAACCGCTCAGAATCGTTATGAAACCGTTACTATTGATGGTGGGGTCGTGCCCCGGGTGGGCTTCCGCGCGTTTCGCTTGCCCTGCCGTCGTGTGCTTGCGCTGTAGCGCTGGCGTTTGCCCACAAGGCTGGCGTTCCCGTCGGGAAGGCCAGCGGACGACGGGAAGGCTGGCGTTTGGCGGGTGGGCTGGCGAGTCGGGGCTGGTGCCGTGGGTGTGGTGTCTTTCTCCTGGTTCGCTTGCCTTGCCGTCGTGTGCTTGCGCTGTAGCGCTGGCGTTTGTCCATAAGGCTGGCGTTCCCGTCGGGAAGGCAGGCGAATGGCGGGAAGGCAAGCGGACCGGAGACGGGGAACGCTTGAAGCGGTTACCCCTGGGGGGTATGGTTGGCGGAGTGGAAAACGAACACGAGTGCTGCCACGCACAGCACGGTTACACCGCCGACAAGCAGGCCTACCTGCGGCGGCTCCGGCTGATCGAGGGCCAGGCGCGCGGGATCGCCCGCATGGTGGAGCAGGACGAGTACTGCATCGACATCATGACGCAGATCTCCGCCGTCACCAGCGCCCTCAAGGCGGTGTCCATGGCCCTGTTGAAGGACCACCTCGAACACTGCGTCGCGGCCGCCGTGCGTGAGGGCGGGGACGCCGCCCAGGAGAAGTTCGACGAGGCCATGACCGCCATCTCCCGGTTGGCCCGCTGAACGCGGAAACCCCTCCGGCAAGGGCCGGAGAAAACGTCAGACCCCCGGATCGCACCGGGGGTCGGAAAGGAAACAACCATGAAGACCGACTACGCCGTCGCAGGGATGACCTGCGGACACTGCGCCTCCCACGTCACCGAGGAGATCCAGACCATCAAGGGCGTCAAGAGCGTCAGCGTCGACTGGGAATCGGGCCGGATGGTCATCGAATCCGACGAGAAGATCCCCTTCGACGCGGTCGTCGAGGCCGTCGCCGAGGCCGGCGACTACACCGTCAAAGAGGCCTGAGACGTGGCAACGAACCACACAGGACACGCAGGAGGTGAGCAATAGATGACCAACACCGGTGTGGTGGAGCGGGGTTCCACCGGGGGCGCCAAGAACTCGGTGGCGATCTCCCTCGACCTGACGGGCATGACCTGCGCCTCCTGTGCCAACCGCATAGAGAAGAAACTCAACAAGGTCGACGGGGTGCAGGCCACCGTCAACTACGCCACCGAGAAGGCCAGCGTGCAGGCCCCGAAGGGCACCACCGTCCAGGATCTGATCGCCGTGGTGGAGGCCGCAGGCTACGGGGCCCGCGAGACCACCGTCGAGCCCCGGGAGGAACGCGCCGACGTGCTCCTGCCGCGGGTGCAGCTGGCATTCACGCTGGCGGTCCCCGTGATCGCGGTCTCGATGGTGCCCGCCCTGCAGTTCCCCGGCTGGCAGTGGCTGGCATTGCTGCTGACCACCATCGTCGTGTTCTGGTGCGGGCGCAGCTTCCACAGGGCCGCGCTCACCAACATCCGGCACGGCGCCACCACCATGGACACCCTGGTCAGTCTCGGCACCTCGGTGGCGTGGTTGTGGTCGGTGGTGGCCATGTTCTTCGGGCATGCCGGCGCCATCGGCATGACCCACGAGTTCACGCTGACCCTCGGTCGCGCCGACCCGATGGGCAGCGTCTACTTCGAGGCCGCCGCGGGCGTGGTCGCCTTCCTGCTGCTGGGCCGCTGGATCGAGGCCCGCTCCAAGCGGGAGGCCGGATCCGCGGTGCGGGCGCTGCTGGAGGTCGGCGCGAAGGAGGCGACGATCCTGCGCGACGGCGCGGAGGTCGCGATTCCAGCGGGTGAGCTGTCGCTCAACGACCTCATCGTGGTGCGTCCCGGAGAGAAGGTGGCCGCCGACGGTGTGGTGGTCGAGGGCAGTTCCGCCGTCGACGCCGCCGTCATCACGGGCGAGTCGCTGCCGGTGGAGGTCGGCCCGGGCTCGGCGGTGGTGGGCGGGTCGGTCAACGCCACGGGACGCCTGGTGGTCAAGGCGACGGCGGTCGGGTCGGCCACACAGGTGGCGCAGATCGCGCGGCTCGTCGAGGAAGCCCAGACCGGCAAGGCCCGGGCCCAGCGCCTGGCGGACCGGATCACGGAGTTCTTCGTGCCCGCCGTGCTGGCGCTGGCCATGCTCACCTTCATGGTGCAGCTGCTCGCAGGTGCGGGGTCCACCTTTGCGCTCACCGCGGGCATCGCGGTGCTCATCATCGCCTGCCCGTGCGCGCTCGGGCTCGCCACCCCGTCGGCGCTGCTGGTGGGCACCGGTCGCGGCGCCGAGCTGGGCGTGATCATCCGCGGCGCCCAGGCCCTGGAGAAGGCCCGTTCCGTGCAGGCGGTGGTGCTGGACAAGACCGGCACCCTCACCACGGGGAGGATGTCGGTGCTGGAGGTCGCGCCCGCCGAGGGCGTGGACGAGGCCGAGCTGCTGGCCGTCGCCGCGGCCGTGGAGGCCGGCTCCGAGCATCCCATCGCCCGCGCCGTCGTGGAGCGCGCCGAGGATGTACCCGCGGCGGAGCGGTTCGAGGCCCTGCCCGGTATCGGGGCGCGGGCCCTGCTCGACGGGGTTCCGGTGGCGGTGGGTTCCCGGCGTCTGCTGGCCGAGCAGGGCATCGAGCCCCCCGGCGAGGCCGGTCGGCTCGGCAGCGAGGTGTTCGTCGTCCGTGACGGCGCGCTGCTGGGGCGGATCGTGGTCGGCGACCAGCTCAAACCCGGGGCCGAGCAGGCCGTGGCCGGGTTGAGGGACCTGGGATTGCGACCGGTGCTGCTGACCGGTGACTCGTGGGCCGTGGCCCGGGAGGTGGCCTCGCAGGTGGGCATCGAGGACGTGCACGCCGAGGTCCTGCCGCAGGGCAAGGCCGAGGTGATCACCGGGCTGCAGGCCGATGGGATGCGGGTGGCGATGGTCGGCGACGGGGTGAACGACGCCGCGGCGCTTGCCACCTCCGACCTCGGCATCGCGATGGGCGCGGGCACCGACGCGGCCATGGCCGCCAGCGACCTCACCCTGATGCGCGACGACCTGATGGGCGTGGTGGACGCCATCCGGCTCTCCCGCGCCACGGAACGCACCATCCGTGGCAACCTGTTGTGGGCCTTCTTCTACAACGTCGCGGCCATCCCGGTGGCGGCCCTCGGGTTGCTGACCCCGATGATCGCAGGGGCGGCCATGGCCTGCTCCAGCGTGTTCGTGGTGCTGAACTCTCTCAGGTTGCGTAACTTCCGCTGAGGCCATCCGTCGCGGCTCCCCGGCCCCCACCAATTCCTCCCGGATATCGGGGGTCATTGTGAAACCCGTGGTCACGTGAGGATTCGCACCCCGGGATGCGGGTGCCGACGCGGGACTGTTACCAGTTGGGAGGGCCGAGGGTTGCAATCGAACTGCGCGGTCCTGAGAGATTCTCAGGTTTCGTTTGGAATTAAATCTGCGCTCGGCTAGGCTGACCCAGCCGGTAAGTTCCGGGAAGTCTCAGACCAGGAAGAGATCTATGGCCAAGAAACACGTGGTTATTGCCGCAGTGGCAGGTGGGGTGGCGCTGACGATCGCCGGTGGCGTCGCCGTCGCGATGGCACTGCACAAGAACGATGTGATCCTTTCCGTGGACGGGGAAACCCACAACGTCTCGGTTCGCGAGGACACCGTGCAGCAAGTACTCGAGAAGGACGGGATCACCGTCGGCGAGCACGACGTGGTCGCCCCGTCGCTGGACACCAAGATCACCAACGGCATGGAGATCACCGTCCTCTACGGACGTCAGCTCCAGCTGACCATCGACGGCGAGGCACGCACCGCATGGACCACCGCCCGCACCGTCGAAGATGCGCTGACGCAACTCAACCTCAACGATCCCGACTCCAAGCTGTCCGCTTCCCGGTCGGCCGCCATCGGCCGCGAAGGGCTCTCCTTCAACATCAGCACCCCCAAGAACGTGACCATCGACGCCGCGGGCACCCCGGTCGAACTGCGGGTCGCCGGGACCGTCGGCGACGCCCTGACCGCCGCCAAGGTGACCCCCGACGAGGACGATGTCGTCACCCCCGCCGCGGACACCTCCCTCACCGATGGCCTGGCCATCAGCTACACCAACGTCGAGCAGCGCACCACCAGCAAGGAGGAAGCGGTCCCCTTCGAGAAGAAGGAGGAGAAGTCCGACGAGCTGGAGGAGGGCAAGACCAAGGTCACCACCGAGGGTGTCAACGGCGTCAAGACCCAGAACTTCGTCGAGGTCTACCACAATGGCACGCTGGTTTCCTCCGAACTCCAGAACGAGCAGGTCACCAAGGAACCCGTCACCCAGGTGACCCAGGTCGGTACCAAGAAGAAGGCCAGCAAGTCGTCCGAGGGCGGCTCCGGCTCGGGTAGTGGCGGCGACGGTGACCTCAGCCCCGCCAACGGCAGCTCCTGCAAGGCCTCCTACTACTGGCAGGGACAGATGACGGCCTCCGGGGAGCGGTTCAACCCCAGCGATCTCACCGCCGCCCACAAGACCCTTCCCCTCGGCAGCAAGGTCAAGGTGACCAACCCGAGCAACGGCAAGACCGTCGTGGTTCGCATCAACGACCGCGGCCCCTACATCGCCGGACGCTGCCTGGACCTGTCCAAGGCCGCCATGGAAACCATCGGCGGCACCTCCTCCGGGGTGATCACCGTCAACTACGAGGTCCTCTGACAAATAAGAACGTGGCTTTCGAGCCCTTCCTCAATTCCCGCCGAACCCCTGCGCCCACCTCCGCGCAGGGGTTCGGTGGGTCCTGGGGGTCTGTTCCCCAAACTGGTTGAGCCGACCCTCACGAGCATCAGCGAGTGGGTCGTGTCGAAACCGTGCGGCGGGTGAATGGTGGTCGGGTCTGGCCGCCGGCTGCGGGGTGGTTTCGACACGGGTCGCTCCTTCGTCGCGCCCCGGCTCAACCAGCTTTGGGGTAGGGAGGTTCGTGCCCCGGTTCAACCGGCTTTGGGGTAGGGAGGTTCGCGTCCCGGTTCAATCAGCCTGGGGGAGGGGGCGACGCCGGGCGACCTGCTGGTAGATCCGAAGCATCTCCTGGGCCTGTGACTCAATCGTCCACTGGCCCGCCAGGCGACGCGAGGTCTCGGATGCGCGGGCCCGCCACTGGGCATCGGGCAGTTTCTCGATGATCCGCATGATGGCGGCCGCCAGGGAGGCGGGGGTGGGGCTGGCGAGTTCGGCGTTCACTCCCGGTTCCAGCACCAGTTGCAGCTCCGGATCCACCGAGACGATCGGCAGGCCAGCCAGTGCCGCCTCGTGCAGGACCAGGGCCTGGGTGTCGGTCTGGCTGGGGAAGGCGTACAGGTCCCCCATCTCGTAGAACGCCCCCAGCGACTCGCGTTTCTGCTCACCCGGCAGGATGATGTGGCCGCGTCGCCTGCCCGCGTCGAGGACCTTCGCGATCTTCGGGTAACGCTGCCAGTCGCCGACCACCATGAGCTGCGCATCCGGACGCTGAGCCACGACCAGCTCAAACGCCTCGCACAGCAGCGGCAATCCCTTCTCCGGGGCGATGCGACCCACGTAGATCACCAGCGGACCCGGGCCGCGCGGCACCGGCGGGGGACCCGACGGCAGCGGGTCGACGCCGTTCGGCACCACGATCAGGTTCGCATCCGGCGCCAGGGAAAGGCAGCGGGCGGCGGTCTTCGGCGACGGCGACGTCACCAGATCCGCCGAATCCAGCATCTTCTTGCACAACCCCAGCAGCGTCGCCGTGGAGCGGCCCCGGTCGGCGAACCGGACCGCCGCGTCGCGCAGGTCGGCTGAGTTGAGGATTTCCCCGTGGGTCAGCCTCGCGAATGCCCGCACCACCCCGTGCAGCAGCGGTAGGACCGCGGCGTAGTGGTCGGCGTAGGCGTCGAAGTCGGTGTGCCAGGTCATCAGCATCGGCTTGTTCAACCGTTTCGCGGCCCAGGTGCCGAGCACCCCGACGGTTCCCAGCCCGTGGACGTGGATCACGTCGGGATCGAGTTGGCCGATCCGCTCGATGGTTCGTTCGAAATGCCTGCCGTTGGCGACCCGCGTGGGCATGTTCGGCACCCGCACCGAAGGCAGTCGCAGTTCGACGCGGCCCTCCCGCCCCAGGTGCGGATTCGGCCCCTTGGCCTTCGGCGCGACGACCACGACCTCGTGTCCGGCGTCGAGCAGGTTGCCCTCCAGCTGTTGGACCGCGAACATCAGACCGTTGCTGCCGGGACCGTAGTTGTCGGTGAACTGCGCAACCTTCAGGCGACGTGATGAGTGCTCGGGGTCTTCGGTCACGCCCGACACTCTAGCCGAACCGCCCTCCACACGGTTTTCCGCGCCGAAAATGCCTGTGGATTCCCTGAACGGGATTGGAGACGGTGAAATTGTTTGAGCCGACCTGCGAGTGGCAGTCAGTGGGTAGTGTCGAAACCATGGTGGGGTGGCTTGGAGTGCTGCACGCTTTCGTGGGCGGTGATGAAAAACAGGTTTGAGGGACCGTGATGGCTGGTTCACCTCACGGCTGGTGCCCAACGGGCAACGCCGACTGGGTCATAGAAGCCGTCGCCGAGGAGGTCACGGTGTGGCAGAAACGGTCGAAGGTTTGCCACGAAAACGTTTGACCTTGACGTACCGTCAACGCCTTCACTGGACACAGAGCACGGTGACACCGGCCTGTGACTGGTTTGGAAGGGCGAAGGAGGAGCAGCTGACCACGGCTGCGATACGACGATGGCAAACAATACTTATCTCTTCTCCGGGCAGGGAGCCCAATACCCTGGGATGGGGAAAGAGCTGTGTCTCGACTCCCAGGTCGCGGCCCGCACCTTCGAGGAGGCGAGCGATGCGCTCGGCCTCGACATGCGTGCCCTGTGCTTCGACTCCAGCAACGCCGAGTTGGCGCTGACCGCCAACACTCAACCGGCGATCCTGACGCTCAGCATCGCCCAGTTCCGGACGATCGCGGAACGCGAGGTCATCCTGCCTGACGTTCTCGCTGGCCATTCGCTCGGCGAGATCAGTGCGCTGTGCGCGGCGGGCGCCATCGATTTCGCGGACGCCGTGCGCATCGCTCGGCTTCGGGGAACCCTCATGCAGCAGGCAGTTCCGCAGGGTGAGGGTCTCATGGTGGCCTTGCAAACGCGCGACCACCCCGCCGTCAAGCAGATGTGCGAGGAGATTGCCATGGAGACAGGCGAGGTCATCTCCATCTCGAACTACAACTCCAACACCCAGGTCGTCATCGCCGGCGCGAAGGCGTCCGTGTTGCGCCTCCAGGAGGTAGCCACCCAGCGCGACTGGCGAGCGGTCGTCCTAAATGTCTCGGTGCCCTTCCACTGCGCCCTCATGGAGCCGGTCGTCGAACCGCTCCGTGCGGCTCTCAACGACATCACGTTGCATCCCCTCCAGGTTCCAGTGCTCTCCAATGTCACCGCCGAGCCGTACAAATCCTTTGAGCAGATCACCGACCTGCTTCCCCGCCAAGTGGTCGAACCGGTCCGGTGGGTGGACATCATGACCTGGCTGCGGATGCACAACACCGTCTACGGCGTTGAGGTGGGCCCCGGGGAGGTCCTGACCAAGCTCATGCGGCACACCTACGGAATCGTCAAGATCTTCCCCTACGACCGGCCTGAGGGGGTCGCCGGGCTACGTCGTATGGTGCGTCGCACCACGATCCCCTTTGTCGCGCGCGCTCTCGGGGTCGCCGCCGCGACGCGCAACAACAACAGTGACAACGAAGCCTATGGCCGTGGCGTCGCCCGCCCCTATCAGGAGATGCGGAAGCTCAGCGCCACCATCCTTCGGGAGGAACGCGACGCCACTCCTGACGAGATGCGTCATGGCCTCAAACTGCTCACGGGAATCCTGACGACGAAGAAGGTTCCCGTCGAAGAGCAGGCGGACCGCATTCGACAGCTCTTCCATGACAGTGCCACTCAGGGCGAGTTCGCCGACTTCGACTACGCCTCGCTGCGGTAGGGGCCAGGATGTTAAATGTCAAGGCGCTCGAAGCGCTTCTCGTCGACGATGCTCCTCAGACCCCAGCGGAGACGACGAACCGCGGTGCGACCGAGTCCGACATCGCAGTGGTGGGGATGTCGGCGCGCATCGGCGAGGCGGAGTCCGCCGAGGCCTTCTGGCAGGCCCTCAGAGCCGGACGCGACATGGTACGAGAGTTCCCCGAGGAACGTCGTGACGACGCCAATCAGCTTCGTCTGGAGGCTGGGAGACTCCCCTTGAGTACCTCGCTCCTTGAACTCGGCTACCTCGACAGGGTTGACCAGTTCGATCCAGAGCGCTTCGGCATCGCCCCGCGTGAGGCGGAGCTCATGGACCCCGCCCAGCGCCTCTTCCTCACCGTTGCGATGAATGCACTTGAGGATGCGGGCTACGGCGGAACCTCGCTCGCGGGCACCCGTGCGGGGGTCTACGTCGGGTCGTACGGCATCGACGGCAGCTACCTGCCCGATGTCGACACGCTCAAACCCGCTAGTGCGGGTGTCGCCCTCGCAGGGAAGGTCAACTCCATCATCGCTTCACGGCTGAGCTATTGGCTCAACCTGCGCGGCCCCGCCGTAATGGTGGACACCGCGTGCTCGTCGTCGCTCGCAGCCACCATCCTGGCTTGCCGGGAGCTTCGCTCGCGGACTGTCGATCTCGCCGTGGTCGGCGGGTTGAGGCTTGGCCTGGTGCCTCCTGAGGCGGGTCCCCATCCGCTGGGTGTCGCCGCTGCCGGAGGGCGCACTTTCAGTTTCGACGCTCGTGCGGATGGCACCGGTGGTGGCGAGGGGGTCGTCGCCCTAGTTCTGAAGCGCGCCCGTCAGGCCCTTGACGACGGTGACCACATCCACGGCATCATCCGCGGGGTTGCCATGAACCAGGACGGCGCCTCCAACGGTCTCACGGCTCCCAACGCCGGCTCCCAGGCCGCGCTCATCCGCGAGGCGTGGCGCGACGCTGGCGTGAGCCCCGAGAGCGTGAGCTACGTCGAAGCGCACGGCACTGCAACCCCTCTGGGTGACCCTGCCGAAATCGCTGGCCTGACGGAGGCATTCTCCGCCTACGAGACCCGGCCACAGGCTTGCGGCATCGGCTCCGTCAAGAGCAACGTCGGCCATCTCGACGCGGCGGCCGGAATCGTTGGGCTGCTCAAGGTGCTGCTCATGATGAAACACAGGCAGATCCCGCCATCAATCCATTTCACCTCGCCGAACCCCGAGATCAACTTCAGTCAGTCTCCCGTCTATGTCAATGACCGCCTCACCGCGTGGGAAGGTCCGAGTCCCCTTCGGGCTGGTGTCAGCTCGTTCGGGATCAGTGGCACCAACTGCCATGTGGTCGTCGAGGAACCCCCTGCTGTGAAGGCGACCGACAGCTCGGCCGAAGCTCACCTGCTTGCCCTTGGAACTTGGAGCCGCGACTCGCTGATCGCCGCCGTTGACTCTCTGCGCGCCGTGCTCGTCGAGGACACCGGAGTCAACCTCGCCGACGCTGCCTACACGTGTGCGGTGGGACGTGGTCACGGCGAGCACCGAGTGGCGTTCTGCTTCCGCGACCGGGACGAGTTGCTCGCTGCGATGTCCGCCATGGTCGAGGCACCCCAGGACTTCGCCAATGCCCGATGGCACCGCGTTGTCAATGATCCTGACGGCTCCGGTCACCTTTCCATCCGGGACAAGGAGGACCTGACACGCCAGGCGAGAGACCTCACTCACGACCTATCCGGGGCCAACCGGCGTGCCACCTTGGAACGCTTGGCTGACCTCTACCTGGCCGGCGCGGACTTGCCCTGGGCCCACCTGTACCCAGGTCAGGACCGCCGCAGGATCCCCTTGCCTCCCTTGGATGACACGGCTCGACGGGTGTGGCGGGAGGCTGGCCGGCCTGGCCTGGCTTCGCAGACCGAGCGTCTCCACCCGCTGGTTCATCGGCACGTGATTGATGAGCGGGACTTCGACATCTATGAGTCCGTGCTCGAGGCCGAGGGCTGCTTCGAACTGGGCAATCACATCATCAACGACACCTACGTCCTGGTGGGGACGGCCTTTATCGAGATGGCTCGATTCGTCACCGAGCGTTCCCTTGGCGGTAGCGTCACATTCTCGAACTTCCACTACCGACAGCCGCTCAGCACCCGGGGCGACGAGGCCCGTCTTGTCCGGTGCGTGGCCACGAGGACTCCGAGTGGTGTGAGCTGTGAGTTCCGCAGCCGTCCGCTCGACGGCGAGGGCTGGACGGAACACTGCCGCGTCGACGCCGCTCTGCTCCACGCCGACCCCGCTGAGCCCGTCGACATCCGTCACCTCGTGGCCTCGTGGCCGGTCATGCAGAACCTCACCGCCAAGGACACCTATGAGTCCTTCGTCAGCATCCGCAGTGAGCTTTGGCGTTCCCCCCGGGCCATCTACTTCGGACCCGAGGGCGAGACCCTCATGTACTACCGAGTAAGTGCCGAGACGGCTGCGGTAAAAGCCGAGTACAGCTTGTTTCCGCCACTCGTCGACTCTGGTGTCAACATCGGCATGGTGCGGGAGGATGACAACCTTTACCTCCCCCTGGCGTTCGAACGGGCGCGATTCTTCCGGCCGCTGCCGGACGAGGGCTACTGGGTGTGCCGACCCACTGCCACCGAGGGGGAACAAGTGCGGGAGTTCGATGTCCTGTGCACCGACACCAGTGGCCAGGTCGTCGCGGCTTTCGAGCGATACGCCATCTCTCGCGTCAACGCCCCAGAGGAGTTCCTGCGTGATGTTGAACACGACTGTGTCCATGAGATCGCGTGGATCAGCGTCGATGAGCTGCTGGGTGCTCCCGCACCAGCTGGCAAGAGCCTCGTCGTCGCGAGCCATCCTGCGGACCGTGAACGCGCGGAGGCCGTGGTCTCTGCATCCCGGGGACACCTCGCGATGCTGTGCAGCCCCGATGAGTTTGGTGAGTCCAGTATGCGGCGTCTCGTCTACCAGGTTGGACTCGAGGAGATCGTCCAGGTCATCCACCTCATACCCGCCACCCCGGGTCTTGGCCTCCCGGCGGCCGAACTGGAGTACGAGGCCGAGCGGGCTCTGCGCCCGTTGGGCAGCCTCGTGAAGACTCTCGCGAAGTCCGGCATCCACCATCGGATCGACTACCTGGTGGTCACCCGGAGATCGCAGGCGATTGAGCCGGGGGAGCCGGGCAACGCCTACGGGAGAGCCGCCACCGCGATGGCACTCTCGCTGGCGGAGGAGTACTCCAACATCAACATCCGGATCCTCGACGCTGACGAGCACACCACCGGCGAGCAGATATTTGCCGCGGCTGGCGGAGACTCCCGGTGCCGAGTCAGCGCGCTGCGCGCCGGCCACCGCCTGGAGCCGTCGATGGTGCCCTGTGCTCAGTCCGCCCGGGAACGCTACTCCCCGGAGCCGATTGCGGGCGACGATGTCGTGCTCATCAGCGGTAGCGGCGGGATGGCCCTCGCCTTCGCCGAGGCCCTCACACGAACGCACGATGGGCTGCGGGTGGCGCTCATCAACCGTCACGTGGACGATCATGACGTGACCGCGCCCCTCGATGTGAAGGCTCGCCGCATCCTCAGTCGCGTTGACGCCCTCCGCGCCGCGGGGGCCTCCGTGTCGCTCTGGCGCGCCGATGTCACAGACGCGGTCGCCCTCGACTCGGCGATCTCGTCGATCCGTGAACATTACGGGCGCATCGACGCGGTGATCCACACCGCCGGGCTCCCGGGTGACGGGTTCCTGCTGACCAAGCCCTGGGAGGAGGTTGCGCGTGTCCTCGCCCCCAAAGTCATCGGCACCCAGCTGCTCACCCGGGCCACGATGGCCGACGACCTCAAGGTCTTCGCCATGTGCTCGTCCATGACGGGCGTGTTTGGCTCCGCAGGGCAGAGCGACTATGCCGCCGCCAACGCCTTCCTGGACGGATTCGCCACCGAGCTGCGCTCCGCCGGGATCCGAGCCGTGTCGCTCGACTGGACTGGCTGGTCCGAATCCGGCATGGCGGCTGCGCATGGAGTCGAATCCGCCGACTGCTTCGTGCAGTTCGTCGACGACGCTGAGGGAGCCGAGCTCCTTTCCCAAGGACTCAGGTCGAGCGCACCTCAGATCCTTCTCGGCCGGTTCATCCCCGAAGAGATCAGCACGCGAGTCGATGCCCTCTGCAGCGCGCTCGACATTCGAATGCTGCTCGAGAACGCTCCGACCACATCCGCGAACGAGCGGCGGGCGTTCAGCTTCGACGACCTCATCGTTCATGGCTGCGGCAGTACTCCGCTCAACGAGACAGGGCAGAAGGTCGCACTCGCCTGGGCCGGTGCCCTTGGCTCCCGCGAGTTCGGGGTCCGTGACAAGTTCTTCGAAAGCGGAGGCAACTCCCTGTTGGCCTCCGCGCTCCAGGTGGAGCTGGATCGCGCTTTCCCGGGGATAGTCAACATCGCTGACATCTTCATCTACTCGACCATCGCGGAGCTGACTGAGTACATCACCGCGAGAACCCAGATTCCGCGTCCGAAAGACTCCGCTTTCACCCCCATGGATGCCGATGAGTCCGGTCTGTCCGAACTGCTCGACCGCTTCCTCAAAGGGGATGTCGGCATCGAAGACATCGTAAACGAACAGCAAGAACCACCCGCCACTGTGCCGACTAACGCTGCACCCGAAGGAATGAACTGATGAGCAACATCAAGAGGGTCATCCTGGAACAACTCGCAAAGGGCAACCTCACGAAATCGGAATCCATGGAACTCTTGGGACTATTGACGCGCTCCGAAAGTCGCAAGCGTGAGGACATCGCGATTATCGGGATGGCTTGTGACCTGCCGATGTCGCCAAATGTGGAGGCCTTCTGGGACAATCTGATCAACAACCGCACATGCCTGGTAAACAAGCCGGCCAACCGCCTGCACCACGAGCAGGTGTTCAAGAATCCGTACTTCGCGGAGTTCGTCGGCCGTCCCGTGTTCACCCCCTCGGACGAGGATTTCGAGAGGTTCCTTGGCGGGTATGTCTCTGATATCGACCAGTTCGACTACGAGTTCTTCAACATCACGGAGTCCGAGGCCGCATCGATCGATCCGCAGCAGCGGCTGATGCTGCAGCAGATGTGGCGGGCCCTCGAGGACGCCGGCTACCCGGAGGATCAGATCACCGGGCGACGGATTGCGTCCTTCGTCGGCAGGGACGCCACGAACACCACGGATTACCGGCGTATGGTCGAGCTTCCTGACGAGCATCTGTCCGGTGTGTGGGAGGGCATCCTCGCCAGCCGAATCAGCTACCTGTTCGATCTGCGCGGCCCCGCGTACGTTGTGGACTCCGCCTGCTCCTCGGGCCTGTTGGCCATGCATCTCGCGGCCAATGCGCTCCGGTCTGGTGAGTGCGAGATGGCGCTGGCCGGTGGCGTGGCGATCTCCTGCGGCAATGTGGACGTCGAGGCCCCGGAGGATGACAGCGATCCTCGTTCCGGGCGGCCCGGCGATGTCGTCTCACGCGACTATCGCATCCACGCCTTCGACGGCAAGTCCTCCGGCTCAGTGTTCACCGAAGGCGTTGCGGTGCTCGTCCTCAAGACCCTCAGCGCAGCCGAGCGCGATGGCGACCACATCTACGGAGTCCTCGCCGCTACTGCGCTCAACTCCGATGGCACCTCAAACGGGTTGACCGCCCCGAACCCCCGTGCCCAGGAAGAGCTCCTGGTCGCCGCTTGGAAAGCCGCCGGCGTCAACCCGGAACAGGTGGAGTATGTCGAGTGTCACGGCACTGGAACCCCGCTCGGTGACCCAATCGAGGTGCTCGGCCTCAAGAACGCTTTCGAACGCACGACCGATCGCAAGCAGTTCTGTGGCATTGGTTCCGTAAAGACGAACATCGGACACACGGTGGGGGCCTCCGGTATCGCCGGCGTCATCAAAGTGCTTCACGCCATGGAGAGGGACGTCATCCCGGCCAGCCTGTACTTCGATGAGCCGAACCCGCACATCGACTTCTCGGACTCCCCACTGTACGTCACTGATCGGAACACTCCGTGGCCACGACGCGACACCCCCCGCTACGCGGGCGTCAGCTCCTTCGGGTTCAGCGGGACCAACGCCCACGTCGTCCTGCGCGACCACACCTCGGCCCGGCGCCCGGCACATGAGGTTCCCAAACCCCGGTTGTTCGTCCTGTCCGCGAAGTCACAAGCCGCCCTGGGGCGCTACGTCGATCAATACCGCACCTATCTGGCTGGCGACGTCGGGGCGAGCCTCGAGGACATCTGCTTCACCGCAGCACGAGGTCGCGGCCACTACACCCATCGGCTCGCGATCGTCGCGGATACTGTCGACGAGTTGGCCAACCGCATTGCCGAGCAGAACATCGGCTCGATCACGCCCTCGAACGGTACAGTCCACATTGGCCACCACCGCATCGTGCCGCAGCGAAAAACACACCGGGAACCCGGCGACGTCACCGAGGCCGAACTTGCCCGTCTCAGCAACCAGGCGCGAACGCTCGTCAGCGAACTCGCCCACACCGATCCGAGCCGCGAGCAGCTCAGCTTGTTGGCTGCTCTCTACGTCCGCGGTGCCGGCATCGACTTCGCCCAGCTGTTCGCCACAGGACACCGCGTCTGCTTGCCCACCTACCCATTCGAGCCCAGCCCCTGCTGGGGCCGCCCTCGCGTCTCGCACGTTGCCGACACCGTGCCGGCCGACGACTGGGGCGAGCTGCCGCACCCGCTCGTCGATCGCTGCCTCGTGACCTCGCTCGACCTCGGAATCTACGAGGCCAGGTTGTCGCCGAAGACGCACTGGCCGGTGGCAGACCACGTTCTCATGGACACGTTCGTCGTGGCGGGAACGGTGCAGCTTGAGATGATCACGGAGGCGCTGCGGCACCATTACGGGACGGCGGGGATCACCGTTGCTGACATGAACTACATCACGCCGGTGCTGGCCAGCCCCGACCGGGATGTGATCGTCCACATTCGGATCAGCCGGGACGGCGAGCGGGACCAGGTCGAGGTCGTCAGTCGCCTCGACGACGAGGGCGCCCAGTGGGTGCTCAACGCCCGCGGCCACGTGACCCCTCAGACCGGTCCAGAGCCGGCTCCCGAACCCACCTTGGCGCAACTGGCCGCCGACCCCGACCTCGAGAGGATCCCTGCCGAGGGGATCCCGAACTTCGGGCCGGGCTGGCAGCACACCGCCCTCGGCTATCGCTCCATCAGCGACCCGGACGTCACCTACAGCGTCATGGACTTCGGTGGCGACGCCACTCGTGAGGATCTCGGCCAGTACTGGCTCCATCCGGGCATGCTGGACTGCGCCTTCAGCCACATCCAGATCCTCGTGTTCATGGCCCCGAACTTCTTCCTGCCCCTGGGATATGAGGGCTTGGAGCTGCGCGGGCGCCTGAGCCGGCGCTTCTACGCCCGTTCCCGCCGTGTCCACGCCAATGACGACGTCATGGTCTTCGAGATCACGCTCGTCAACGAGGATGGCACCGTCATCGGTCGGGTCGAGCGCTACTCCATGAAACGGGTGCCAAAGTTCAACGAGTTCACTTCCTCTTCGTTCTATGGGCTGCAGTGGCACGAGACAACCGAGCCCGGTGCCCGGAAGCCCTGGCAGCGCCCAATTCTGCTGGTCTCCAGCGCCGAGGTGGATTCGTCCCCATGGCAGCGAGAGCTGGCCACCTGCGCGCCGGCCGTCCACGAGATCATCCTCGGTGAAGAGAACCACGTGCTCGCCCCGAACAGGGTCATGGCTTCCGTTGACGACTCGTCGATCGAATGGGCAGTCCGGCAACTGCCCACGGATCAGTTCGACGCGGCCGTCGTCGTGACCGGCTGGAATCCCGATCGCGCCGCCTGGGACGATGCCGACCTCGACCGTGGAATCAGTCAGGGTGTCGACGGCCTGGTCCACCTGACCAAGCTGCTCCAGACAAGGGCCAAAGGCGGGCTCGACCTCGTCGTGGTCGCGGACCACGCCCACCAGATCGATGGCGACGAGCCGTTCATCGATGCCTCCCACACTGCGCTGCTCGCCATGACAAAGTCCCTCAAACACGAGTGTGTCACCTTCTGTCACAAGGCCATCGACACCGATGGGCGTACCGAGATCGCCACGCTTGTGAACGAGGCCCTCAGCGCAGGGACTGGCCCGACCCTGGTGGGCTACCGGCGTGGCGTCCGTTATCAACCCGTCCTCGTCGAGTCGACGTCTCAGGACTTCCCGTCCGTGAGCAAGGCCGGTGACGCCAGTGGTATCTACCTGGTCACCGGCGGAGCTGGGGCTCTTGGGTCAGCCACAGGCATGGCCCTGGCCCAGTCCAAAGCGCCTGTGTGCCTAGTCAGCCGCCGTCCTCTGCCCGATCGTTCCCAGTGGGAAGCTCTGGCCTGCGTCGACGACAGGACCGGACGCATCGTCCGCAACCTGCTTGAGATCCAGGCCGCTGGGGCCCCACTTGAATTGGCGTGTGCGGATGTAACGGATGAGGCCCAGATGTCCCAGCTCATTGGCCGCCTGCGCGCCACCTACGGTCGGATCCGCGGGGTTGTCCACTGTGCCGGCACCGCAGGGGACGGGTTCCTGTTCTCCAAAGATCTGGAGACCTTCCACCAGGTGCTGGATCCGAAGGCGGCGGGGCTTCGGAACCTCTATCGCATCCTCGGCGATGAGCCCGACCTTTACCTCAGCTTCTCCTCCATGACGTCGCTGCTGGGCGGCGCCGGCCAGTCTGACTACACGGCGGCCAACAGCTTCCTTGATGGATTCACGACGGAGTTGCGCCGGCGCGGCATCAAAGCCCGGGTCATCAACTGGCCGGGCTGGAGCGAAATCGGCATGGCTGTCGATCACGGCGTCGACGACTCGCGCGCCCCGTTCGAGTCGCTGTCCACCCACTCGGCGCTCAACGTCGTCAACGAGGCCATGATGTTCCGGGACATCACCCACGTGATTCCCTCGAACCTCAACGCGCAGGTCTTCGCGGCCATTGAGCCTGGCTACTTCTGTTTCGCCAACTCTGACGCGATCAACCGCCGACTCGCCCGTGAGTCCGCCCGACTGGAGCGGGAAACCGCCGTCCAGGACCATGGTGCCGCTCCTGTTGCCATCGATCCCAACGACGTGGCAATCCTCGGCAAACCCGACTCTGAACTCGACGATGTCGAGCGGACCGTGGCCTGCGTCTACGCCGTGGTCATCGGGATCTCCGAGATCGACATCTACGACACGTTCACCGCGCTCGGAGGCAACTCGATCATGGCTACGGAGATGATGAAGGTGCTCAACGGTCACTTCGACGACGTGCTCAGCATCTCGGACATCTTCACCTACGCGACTCCCGCCGAGATGGCGGCGCACATCTCCGAGGTCCTAGGGATCGGCTCCGTCGTCGAGGAGGAGATGCCGGCCCAGGGCTCCTACAACGAGTTGATCGGCCAACTTGAGTCCGGAGAGATCGACGCAGATTCCCTACTGGCCTACATCGGTCAGAACTGAGAGGACCGGATCGTGAGGCTAGGCCTTCTCTTCCCCGACGTGGAGTCTTTCAGACCTGGCATGGCTGTCGAGACCTACGAGCACTACGCCGTTGTGCGCCGTGGCTACGAAGAGCTGGATTCGGTGGTCAGCCGCGGCCTGACCCGACGGGTGCTGTACCCCACTCGCAGGGACAGGGGCCTGGCCGCGCACGAGCGTCGGGCCGCGGTGCTGACGGCATCCGTGGGCCTGTACTGCCTGTACCGCCAGACCTTCCCCGTCCCGGGGAACGTGCTCGTGGGCAAGGGCGTCGGCGTCCTCGCTGCCCTCGTGGCGGCGGGTGCTGTCACCCTCCGGGAGGCCTTGAGACTCGCGACCCGGCGTGGTTCCGTCCGCCCCCGGCGTGTGGCACGTCCCGTGGTCTCAGTCGCCGATTACCGCCCCCGCAGGCACCCACGGGAGTTGGCCGAACTCATCCAGGCACTGGAGTTCGAGCAGGACTGGCCCCGTGCGGCGGCCGCTGAGCGGCTCGCCTCGATGCGCCTCGATGCGCTGCTCGAGATCGGCCCCGGGGACACCGGGATCACCGCCCTCGCATCGGCCCGGCCGGAGACGCTGCTGCTGGGCGCACTAGATCGTCACGGGAACCAGGCTCGCGTCACGGACATCCTAAACGAGCGCAAGTTGTTCAACCTTGATCACCTGGCCCATCGGGTTCTCGGCATCCTTGCCGGGACCCCCGACCGGCTTGACCAGCCTGACTCCCGGCAGCGTCTCAGGGAGCTGGTCACGGCCATCCGCAGGACCCGGGCGCACTTTGGCGGCCCGGTGAGCAACTGGCGGACGCCAGAGGTGTGGGCGGTGCTGCGTCGCCTCAGCGCCATGATCACTACATGTTTCGACCTCAAGGGCGTTCCCCAGGAGGAACGCGACCGCCTGCTTCACCACCTGGAGGGCGACACTCTCCTGCCGGTCAGGCGCCTGACAGGGCTGCGTCCCGAGACAGTGGATACGAGCGGCCGGGGTGCGGTGCGAGAGGAGAAGAAACATGCGTTCGCCTGAACTCGTCGCCTCCGTCCTCCAGGGCCTCAAGAGGGGTGATCTCAGCCGCGAGTTCGCCGTTGACCTGCTGCGGAAGATAAACCAGCGCACGGACGTGGCTGTCATCGGTATCGGCGTCGCCCACCCGGGCGGCGATGACTACGAGTCGCTTTGGACGACTTGGGCCAGCGGCGACTCCTACATCCGACGCTGCCCCCTGGACCGACTCGAGGACGTGGCCTGCCTGGTGCCTCCCGCAGTCACCAAAGACCCGTGGCTGGCAGCCAAGGGAGGCTACCTTGAGGACCTTGACCTGTTTGATCGCGGGGTTTTCGGGTTCGACCAGCACTCCGCCGAGCACCTCTCGCCCCGGACCCGCCTCAGCCTGGCGACCGCCTACCGGGCGCTCGAGGACGCGGGTATGGCGGGGGAAGCCATCGCGGACAATGACATGGCCGTCATCGTCGGCTACAACCACACGAAGGAGCAGCTCGGGTCTTTCCTTGAACTCGTCTACAAGAACACGTTCGCTGCCGACCCCCTAAACCAGCAACTCGGAAGCTGGACCAGTGGCATCGCCTCACGGATCTCGATGTTCTTTGACCTCCATGGCCCCTCCTATGTCGTCGATGCCAGCTGCCCCTCGTCACTGGTCCCGGTGGTCAACGCCTACCGCGGCATCGCGAACGGCGATTTCTCGACAGCTCTCGTCGGGGGACTCTACGTCGACTTCACCCCGGTTCACCAGTACACGCGGCTTGGGTTTTCCATGGCCCAGAGCGACGACACCGCCACCAAGCTGTTTGACCGCCATGACGCAGGCAGTTTCGGCGGCGAGTTCTGTGGCTTCGTGGTCCTCAAGAAGCTGGAGCGGGCCGTCGCCGACGGCGACGCCATTCATTGTGTTATCCGGGGTGTCGCCATGAACAACAACGGCGCCGAAGGTGAGTTCATGTCCAGTTCACCCAGGAGCATCGCCAAAGCGGTGCGGGATGCGGTCGAGAGCGCTGAGATCGACCCCGAGGACATTGGCCTGTTCCTGGGGGAGGGGTATTCCGGCGGCCTGGAGACGGCACTGGAGCTAGCCGGCCAGGCGGCGGGCTTCCGGCAGCTCACCAAACGCAACCAGTTTTGCGCCATGAATGCTCTTACCGGCACCCTCGGGTATGTCAATTCGGGCCTCGGCATCGCCAATCTCATTGGCTGCTCCTTGGCGATCGAACATCGCCACATCCCGGGACTGCCGCATTTCGACTCTCCCATGGAAGAGGCAGATCTGCTCGATTCCCCGTTCTACGTGCCGCCCGTGACCCAGCCGTGGGAGCCGCCCAAGAGCGGGTCTCGGGCCGCGATAGCCTACAGCTACGGTTTCGGGGGCTCCAATGTGCTCGCCGTCGTTCAGGAGGCCCCACTGCTGCCCCCAACGCCCGTCGCAGGTAAGGGGGAGGTCCTCTACTGCGTCTCAGCCGCTAGTCGGGCGTCCTTCGAACGGCACCTTGATGCAGAGATCCAGTTTCTCGCAGATTTGGACGAGGCGGACTTCCGGGCTTTCTGCTACACGGCGTGCTGCCGTACCCACCACCACGGCCACGAACGTCTGGCCGTCCTCGCCGTTGGTCGTGACGAGTTGCTCGCCCGACTTCGAGAGTTCCGACGGACGTGGAGCCCTGCAGCGGGCGTCGTCCACGCCACCCTCGGCCGAGGGGCGCTGCGCAAGCGGAGGCGCTCTCTTCAAGGCCGCGCGCTCATCGAGTGTGCCCAGGCTTTCGTTGACGGCGACAGCTTGGCCCTGTCAGAGCTGTTCGCCCCCGAGGACCAGAGGTTTGTCCGGGGACCCGCCTACCCGTTCGACATGGTCCGTTGTTGGCCGAAGCGCAAACAAGTCAACCGACTCAAGTTGGTAATCGCATCCTTGGTGGGCAAGCCCGCCGGGTTCGTGGAAAGGATCAATCGATGACCCGACTGCAGTTGTTCTGCATACCCCACGCAGGTGGCTCGTCTGCGCCCTACTATCGCTGGCGTCGCATCATGCCAGAGGACGTGCTCGTGACCCCGATTGAGCTCGCTGGGCACGGCCGCCGCCTATCCGAGGACCTCTTCGACGACGCCTATGCGGCCGCACGCGACGTGGCCCACCAGATTCAAGCGCACCGCGATCCGTCCGTGCCCTATGCCATCTGGGGACACTCGATGGGGTCCTTGCTCGCCTACGAGGCATATTTCGTGTTCCGCGAGTGGGGTGCCGTGCTGCCCCTGCACATCGTCTTCTCGGGGCGGGGAGCTCCCCAGAACACCGGTACCCGCACCAAGTACTCGGCAATCTTGGATGACGAGCAGTTCATTGCCGCGATCCAGGGTTATGGCGGATCCACTCGAGAAGCGCTCGCCGCCCCGGAGCTTCGGAAACTTTTCCTCCCCGTACTCCGTGCCGACTTCAAGCTCTGCGAGGGCTACACATGGCGGCCGCGCCACCATCGCATGGCCTGTGACATCACCGTGGTCAACGGACGGGATGACCCATCGGTAAATCCTGCTGCTGTGACCGAGTGGGCCCGCCTCTCCTCGGGGAGAACCAGATTCCTGGAAGCACCGGGGGATCACTTTTTCTGCTTCCAGGGCGATGAGGTGGTGCTTCAAACGGTCAGGGGCCTCCTGGCCCGCATCCCAGTTCCAACCCAGCCCTTGTGCTGTTCCGCGTTAGAAGGAGAACATCGATGACTATGTGTGAGAGTAACTACGACAGCATCCCGGTTGCCGAGTTCCGGCCCGAGCCCCATGCTGAACGTCATGGACCCGGGGCTGTCATCGAGACCCGGGGTCTGAGAAAGTCATTCAAGAAGACCGATGCTGTGAAGGGAGTGGATCTCGAGGTCTGCGAGGGTGACTTGTTTGGATTGCTTGGCCCGAACGGTGCCGGTAAGTCGACCACCATCAACCTCATCCTGGGACTCCTGAAGCCCGATGGTGGCTCGGTGCAGGTCTTGGGGTGCGACGCGCATCGCCTCACGGATGACGTCAAGCGTCAGATCGGCTATGTGCCGCAGGACATGGCCTTCTTCGAGGACCTTTCCGGTATCGACAATGTCACGTACTGGGGGAAGCTCAATGGGTTGCGTGGCGCGGCTCTTGCGGAGGCGGTACATGACGCCTTGAACTTCACAGGTTTGTGGGATCGCCGCAAGGACAAGGCCAAGAACTATTCGGGTGGGATGCAGCGTCGACTCAACATTTCGTGCGCGATCGTGCACAACCCGTCGGTGCTCATCATGGATGAGCCGACTGTTGGTGTTGATCCGCAGTCCCGTAACGCGATCCTCGAGTCGGTCAAGGCCTTGGCCGCTGGCGGGACGACGGTCGTGTACACATCGCACTACATGGAGGAGATCGAGGCCCTCTGCGACAAGGTGGCCATCATGGATCATGGCGAGATCATCGCCTCGGGTGGTCTCCAGGAGGTTGTTGACCGGCACACCAACGAGCGGGTAGTCGAGATCACCCTGGCTTCCACCCGGGATGCGGCCGAGGCTGCGGTGCGCCTTGAGGCTCCTGGCCTGACCAGTGACCGCATCGAGGTCGACGGCGTCAAGGTGCGGGCACATCTGGACAAGGGTGCCGACTTCGCCGAGTTTGCGCGATGCGTGCTTGCGACCAGTCCCAATGTCGCTGGTCTCAGCGAGGTACGGCTGTCGCTCGAGGCTGTGTTCCTGAGCCTGACCGGCAAGACCCTGCGCGATTGAGAATCATCGAGAGGATCTGACTGATGTACCTGTTGCTGACACAGTTTCTGTACTCGTTGAAATCGGTGTGGATGGACAAGAAACCTATTCTGTTCCGTCTCGGGGTTTTCGTCCTCATGACGTTCATCCTTGGCAGCGCATTCAATTCTTCTTTCAGCAAGAATGACATCGACCCGGTGAAGATCGGCTACTACTCCCAGGACGTCGGTGATGGAGGTCAGGAGTACTTCACCCAGCTCACGTCTATTCAGGGATTTGAAGGGATAGCCACCTTCACAAAACTCGAAAGCTTCGAGGCCGGACAGCAAAAGGTCGAGGACGGGGAACTCGGCGCGATGCTCTACATCGGCAAGGACTTCTCCGACAATCTCGCCGCCGACAATGGTCGAGGCACCGTAGAGGTGTACATGAAGAAGTACTCGGGGATCAACTATCCCGTGGTGAGCTCCGTCGTCGACAGCTTCAACAGCGGCGCCAACACCGCGTGGGCCGTCAAGTCCATCGGAACCGCTGGGGGCGACACCTCATCAGGGAGTGTTGGAACCAGTCAGGGTGTCGAACTGCACGATGTCACCTCGTCGCGGAACCTCACCGGGTTCAGCTACTACGCCGTGGGCATGCTGTTGTTCCTCTTGCTGTACGGCACGGAATACGGCAGCTTCGGCGGCATGCACGAGGACTTCCTTGGTGTCGTCGGCAAGCGCACCCGCCTGACCCTGGTCAAGCCGTGGCAGCAGTACCTCGGCAAACTTTTGGCCTTCAGCCTCGTCCCGTTCACGCAGGGCGCCATCTACATCGGCGTCACGAGCCAGTTCTTCGGCGTCGACTGGGGCCAGAATCTGCCCCTGACCTTGGCCTTCGTCTACATCTTCGGAGTCCTGGCCATCGCCCTCGGCATGACTGTCATGACGATGACGCGCAGCGAGCGAAAGACCAAAGGATTGTTGCAGGTCGCCATCCTCGGCTCCACGTTCCTGGCCGGTGGTTTCGTCGTGGCGAAGTTTGGTCCGTTGGAACTGATCTCCCCCAGCTACTACGCCCGTGAGGGTCTGTTCGGCCTGATGTTCGGGGAGACCACACGCAACGCCATCAACTACCTCGGCGTCCTCGGGGCGATCACCGTCGTCCTGGCGGCGCTGAGCATGGTCAGCGCGAGAAGGAGACTGGCATGACCATCATCCTGAACAACTTCAAGCGGCTTCTTGGGAAACGATCCAGTTGGGTCTTCCTGCTGCTGATTCCCGTGCTGCTCAACGTCTTCATCGTGAAGGTTACGACTCAACAACCAAAGTGGTCCATCGGCGTCCTCGACCAGGACCAGACTCAGCTGACGCAGCAGTTCATGGACAACTTCGCCGGTGATTCGAAGGTCGTCAAGATCGACGCCGGGAGCGATATTCAGCAGGGCATTGTCGGCTCGAACTATGATGTCGCCGTTGTATTCGACAAGGGCTACACGGAAAAGATCATCGCCGGCGAGCCTGCCCGGGCCCAGCTGTACGTTCAGAGCGGGACCAACCAGACTCAGTCCATCAAGGTCCGCATTGATACCTACCTGAGCAGCGTCCAGAGCATCGGTAACGCTGCTGCGGGCGATCAGAAGGCCTTCTACTCCGGCATGGACGCTTTCGTGAAGAACAAGTTCTCCAGCGACTACCGCAACTTTTCCAGCGCTGCGGCGGAGGATTCCAGCAAGACCATGACGACGCTCGGCTACTTGGCGTTCTCGATGCTTCTCATGATGACCGCAGGTGCGTCATTGCTGCTGCAGGACCGCGTTCGCGGCATCTACGATCGGGTCACGCTGTCTGGAACCTCGCGTCTGTCCTACTTCGGGCAGTACATTGCGTCCCTGTTCGCTATCACGATGATTCAGCTCATGGCGGTCATGGAGATGCTGCCGAAGATGGCGGGGGTCTCCTACGGCGACCACATCCAGGAGACCGCCATCGTCGGGTTGTCGGCAGCGTTCGGTCTGTTCTGCGTAGCCAAAGCCATGCTGGTGTTCCGGTTCGTGAAGAACGAACTCATGGGCAGTGCCATCAACACGCTCATCGACATCCCGATGGTGATGCTGGCTGGTGCCCTATGGCCACGCGAGCTGATGCCTGAGGCGCTTCAGAGGATTGGCGAGTTCCTACCCGTGTACTGGTATCTCGACGGGGCCGAGGCCGTCATGAGCACCGGCGCCATCGGCGCAGCGCTACCTGCGATCGGGTTCCTCGTAGGCATCTCCGCTGTCCTGTTCGGCGTGACGGTGGCCGTCAGGACCGAAAGGCACCGGTGACGGCATGGCCCTTTACGTCTGCCGGGACGGCGACGCGATTACTCAGGAGGATCTCCGCCGCATGGCGCGTCTGATGCCCCCGGATCGTCGCGTCCGTTGGAAGAAGTTCCGATCCGATCAGGATGCCCGGAATCTCGTAGTGGCCTACTGGTTGGCGATGTTCGGACTGCAGCAGGAGAGCCCAGAAGCTGCCGGTCTGCCGTGGCGATACTCCCGTTACGGCAAACCAGCGGTGGAGGGTACGGAGTTCAACATCTCCCATTCTGCTGAGCTCTGTGCCTGCGGGGTGTCCCGGAGCGAGATCGGGGTCGACGTTCAACAGATTGAACGGTCCCTGGACGTGGTGGAACTCGCCGAGGTGGTCATGGGAGCGCGCGAGATGGCTCGCATCACCCAAGCCCTCGACAGCCACAGTGCCTTCATCCGGCTGTGGGCAATGAAGGAGAGCTATGTCAAATGTCTTGGGGGCGGGCTGTACTACCAACTGCCGTCGATTGACCTTTCCGGGCTTTCCGAGGGCGGGGGCGAGTATCGGGGTCTCCAGCTCGAGACGTGGCGGCACGGCGACTATTGGTTCAGCGTGTGCACCCGGGAGGGAGGACAGTGGCCGTCCGATGTGCATCACGTTCCGGCCGAGACCTTGCTGAGCCTGGCGGAGCAGATGGGACCTTCGGTGAACCAGGAAGCGTCTGCGACCCCCAATAGGAGGTGAATCAAGCCCGACGAGACTCCTGCGCCTTGGATCGACGATTTGACATCGGTCCAAGGCGCTTCGTCATGCTCGAATCCAGGGCCTTCCGGGAACCGCCATCGAGTTCCCCTTGCCTGGGCTGGTTGGATGCGAGAATCGCAGGTTGTGCCTTGACTCTGACGTCACGTCAAAGGGTGAACTCATCGACATGACGTTGAGACGGTGCATTGTCATCGTTCGATCCGAGTCGAGGTACTGAGCATGCACAAGCTGAATCCCCAGGAGTCCGTCGGAACGGTTGCTGAGCGCGAGGGCAACGACGGTCCCGCATCCTCGGCTGAAGCGTCTGGTGACAGCTTCCCGCTGGCCCCGCTCCAGCGGGGCATGATCGTCGGATGCCTGGACGAGAACCGCGATGACGCATACACCTTCCAGCAGGTCTTCACGGCAAAAACCTCCTCCGGGCCGATGTCCCCGGCGCTGATAGCCGAGGCCTTGGAGGGACTGGCGATGCTTCACCCCGTGCTCCGCACCGCGATTCTCCTCGACGATCCAGCGGCCCCGCGCCAAGTGGTGATGCCCGACCGGCGCATCGAGTTTACCGAGCATGACCTTCGGGCTTCTGGGATGAACCTCGACGCGTGGCTCGAGGCAGACCTCGCCCGCGGCTTCGATCTCGCAACCGACTCTCTCGTGCGGGTCAGCGCGCTCTGGGTGGGGGAGCGACTCGATTTGGTCTGGACGTACCACCATGTCATTCTCGACGTCTGGTGCCTCGAAACGCTGTTCGGCGACTTTCTGGAACTCCACGATGCCCTCAGCGACGGCGAGACCCTCGGGGCCGCGGTCGCCCGCCTCAGCGCTGGCCGCGCCGAAGCCCCGTTCCGTACCTACGTCGAAGGCCTTCAGAACCGCGATAACGACGGTCTTGTCACCTACTGGCGCGACCTTCTCACCGATTACGAAGGCACCCCGGACCTCGTCGCCACGGGGCGGCCCGACGGCCAGCCCGGGCAGGTGGGGTCAGTTGTGTGCCGGGTCGGCCAACCACTCGCCGACGCAGTGCAGAGTCTCGCCGCCACCCACGATGCCACGGTGGGTGGCGTCCTCCAGGCCGCTTGGGCGCTCGTGCTGATGCGCGCCACCCGCACCGACGACCTCACCCTCGGAACGGTGGTCTCTGACCTTGACGAGCGGACCGGCGCCAAAGCCGTCGGTCTGTACATCAACGTGGTGCCGTCACGGATCACCGTCACATCAACGCTCACCGTCGCCGGTCTGATCCACCAGATCCGCGATCAGCATGCAGCCTCCGCACCTCACCGTCATGCCTCACTGGGGCAGATCCAGGGGATTTCCGGTCATTCCGAGGGTCTCGTCCGCGCGCTGTTCGCCCACGAGACCAAGGACTGGCAGGCCGCACTGACCAGCGAACGCGGCACCAGCCTGAGTCTTTGTCATGACCACCGCCGTACGAGCTTCCCGCTCAACCTCATCGGCCGGACAACCGCCGACGGGATCGTTCTCGAACTGATCCGAGATGGGGGCGTCTACGCCGAGGCGGAGGCGCAGCGTCTGCTCGGTCGCGTCCTGCGTGTCCTTGAGCAGTTCGTTGCGGATCCCAGCCGCCCCGTCACCGAGGTTTCCACCCTCACCCCTGAGGAGGAGCGGCTCGTCCTCGAGGACTTCAACGCCAACGCCCAGACCTTCAGTGGTGGCGGAACCGCTGCCGAACTCTTCCTGGCTGAAGCGGAGGCGCATCCCGAGCGGGCCGCGCTGGTGTGGGAGGACGGTTCGCTCACGTATGGCGACCTGCGGGCCTGGGCGCTGTCAGTGGCCGCTCGGCTGCGCCGCACGGGAATCCCCAGGAGGTCAGCCGTCGGTGTCATGGGGGAGCGCGGTCCCGCCCTGATAGTCGGGATGATGGCGGTCCTGCTCAGCGGCAATCATTTCGTCCCGTTTGACGTGGGGCACCCGCGCGAACGGATCGAAAACATGGCCGCCGACTGCGGGCTGCGGGCGATGCTCACCGCGGGTTGGGAGGCCGCTCAAACCGCCGCGCATCCGGGAACCCTTCCCGCTGGCTGCGTGAGCCTGTCCCTGGACGATGACACCCGTGTCGATGCAGCTCCGGAGCTGTATGAAGCCACGCTCCCGGAGCCCGACGACTTGGCCTATGTCATCTACACCTCCGGCACCACCGGGCAACCCAAAGGGGTTGCACTCCACCACCGCGGGCTGGTGAATCTGCGACACGTGCTGCTCCAGACCTACGGCGTCACCGCCACCGACCGGGTCCTGCAGTTCGCGGCTCCCACCTTCGACGCCTCCGTGTGGGAGCTCACACTGTCACTGCTGTGCGGGGCGGGGCTTGTCGTCGTTGACCAGGACACCATCCATGACGTGGAACGTCTTGAGCAGCTCGCCGAGCGGCTGGGCGTCACCCTGGCGGCGCTGCCTCCCCAGTACTTCCTAACCACCGGCAACCTGCGCCTGAGGGTGCTCACCACGGCCGGTTCCGCGTCGAGCGCCAATGTCGTGAACAAGGCGTTACGAACTTGTGAGCGTTACATCAACGCATACGGGCCGACCGAGAACACGGTCCAGATCAGCGTCTGGGAGGCGCCGGGTACTCCCATGGATCCCACTGAGCGGATCCCCATCGGTTGGCCCACTGCCAACTCACAGGTGTACGTGCTGAACGGCTCTCGCGTCTGCGGCATCGGTGAGCCGGGCGAACTGTGCGTGGCAGGAGTGGGTGTGGCTCGTGGCTATCTCAACCGCCCCGAACTCAACGCCGAAAAGTTCGTGCCCAATCCCTTTGGCGAGGGGATGATGTACCGCACAGGTGATGTCGCCCGTTGGCTCCCGGATGGAAGCCTCGACTTCTGCGGCCGACTCGACAACCAGGTCAAGGTCCGCGGCTTCAGGGTGGAACTCGGCGAGGTCGAGAGTGCGCTGCGCCAACTCGATGGCGTCCGCGATGTCGTCGTCACCACTTGTACGGATCACGTTGGCGAGTTGGAGATGGTTGGCTACGTCGTCGGTGAGTCCCATCTCAACCCGACCGCCATGCGCGACCAACTCGCTGAACTGCTGCCGCGATACATGATCCCGGCGCACGTGGTTCAGATGGACGAGATCCCCCTGACCAGACACGGCAAGCCTGACCTGCGGGCCCTGCCCGCAGTCACGGCCCCCAACCACCCCGCGACGGGGGAGCCGACGGAGTCCTCAGGCGTCGAGCATCAGGTGTGCGTCGCGCTGGCGGAAGTCCTGGGACTCGACGCCGTGTCGCCCGGTGCCAACTTCTTTGAGCTCGGCGGTGACTCGATCAAGGCCATCCGCCTGGTGTCGAAGATGCGCTCCGCCGGCTACGACCTCAACGTCGGCACCGTCCTTGGCGGGGGCACACCCCGGCGCATCGCGCGAGGGACACGGCTGCGCGCCGAGAACCCTCACGAACAGGGTGAAGTCACCGGCGAGGTCCGCGGGGTGCCCATCGCCGAGGAGTTCTTCGCCAAGGCGCTGGCAGAACCATCCCACTTCAACCAAGACATCGTTCTTGAGGTCGGGCAGACGACGGCCGATGTCATCCGCCAGTCCCTTGACGCCGTGTGGTCCCACCACGACGCACTGCGGTCGGTGGTGTGCGGCGACATCCTCGTCATCCGAGACGTTGCGGGGGCCGAGCCTTACGGGTTCGAAACCCACCGGGTGCCCGAGGATGCCGAGCGGCGGCCGGCCCTGCTCGCGATCGCCGAACGACTCCAGCGCTCGATCGACCTGGCCAGCGGCCCCCTCGTCAAGGCGGCCCTGGTGCAGAGCCCAAGCGGTGGCTCCCTGTTCATTTGCATCCACCACCTGGTCGTCGACGGCGTTTCGTGGCGAGTCCTGGCCGAAGACATCCTCACGTGCATCTGGCAAGCCCAACAGGGGCGTGAGATCGCCCTGCCCGAGAAAACCGCATCGCTCGTCGAGTGGGCACACGCCCTAAAACAGGCACGCGCTCGGATCGACGCGCGTGAATCCGGCTACTGGGAAGCCGTCGAGAGCCGCGCCGATAGGGCGCAGTTGCAAGTTGCGGCCGGTGCCGGGTCCGGCGTCGCACGGATCGAGTTCAGCCTCGACCGGACACTCAGCACTTTGCTGCTGCGTGAGGGAGGTCGCACGTACCATGCGGAGCCTCTGGACTTGTTGTTGGGGGCGTTCGGCTCGGCCGTCGCTGCCCGTACGGGGCAGGAGGAAGTGGCGGTCCGGCTCGAGACCCACGGACGCACCGGGCTGGACGGGATGCCCTTGGTCGACAGGACCGTCGGTTGGTTCACCGCCGAGTACCCGTTGGTCCTGCCCTGCTGCAGGAATCCCCGGGAGGCCATCGTGACGTCCAAGGAATCGTTGCGGGGCGTACCCCGAAAGGGCTTCGGGTACGGCCTGAGGCCGAAGGGTTTCTCGGGGATTGAAGCCACCGTCACCTTCAACTACCTTGGCGAAGTGGCCGAGGCCGGCCAGGAAGATGACTTCGGGGCCGTGCGAATGAACGAGACAGGCCTGCGCTGCGCCCCCGAGAACCGATTTGCACCGGGGCTCCGGGTGCTGGTGACCGTGCGGTCGCACCTCGTCCACGTCGAGTTCGATTTCGACACCGAGGTCATCGACGAGGTACAGGCGGCTGCCCTGGCGGAAGCCTACGAGAACGCTTTGACGGAAATCGCCGCCCACTGCCGTGACCGCCTCGAACTCGGACTCACAGTGCGCACCCCATCAGACTTCAGTGCCTCCGAACTGACAGCCGACGAGGTGGAACGCATCGTGGGGCAGTTGGCCCAATCCGGTCAGATCCTGGACATCGACGGCATTGAGGACATCCACGACCTCTCCCCCTTGCAGGAGGCGATCCTCCTCGAAGCCCAGCAGAACCCCTGCTCTGGAGCTTATGTGCTGCAGCAGGTGGTCGACGCGCACATGCTCGCCGGTGACGTCAACGTGTGCCACGTGCGCGACGCCCTCCGGGCTGTCATGGCCCGCCACTCCGCCCTCCGAACCGCAATCGTTTCAGCGGGTTTGCCCCGGCCCCGCCAAGTGGTGCTTGCAGAGCGAACCTGCCACGTCGAGGAGGTCCGCTCCAGCGGGGCACCCGGCGCCCTGGACGCTCTGCTGGAGAGCGACGCGGACCGCGGATTCGACCTCGTGACTGATCCACTCGTGCGCGTCACGGTCCTGCCGCGCGAGACTGGTGCGACGATGCTGTGGACCTTCCATCACATCGTCATCGACGCCTGGTGCATGGGCACCATCTTCGAGGACTTCGCCACGGCCTACGAGAACCTGGCCGCTGGCCAGCCCCCCGCGGAGGTCCTGGACGCGGCACGTCGGGCGGCTCCTGACCTCGCCTCCGTCCTCACCCACCTTCAGCAACGCGACGACGACGGCGTCGAGGACTACTGGTGCGAGCTACTCAGCGGCTACGAGGGCAACAGCGGCATCCTCCCCGTCGAGCCGGCCGATGGTCGGGGCATCGGCCGCCAGCGCTTGGCGCTGGGGCGGGGCCTCACCGACCGGCTCAGTCGCCTGGCCATCAGCCACGCCATGACCCTCAGTGGTCTGGTGGAGGCCGCGTGGGGATTGATCCTCATGCGTGCCACCGGCAGCCAGGACGTGGTTTTCGGCAAGGTTGTCTCCGGTCGCGACATCGCGGCCGATGGCGCCGATACGGTCGTCGGGCTGCTTGCCAACACCGTGCCTGTCCGGGTGCGGTGCACCCCCACCACCACTGTTGGCGAGCTGCTCACCGAGCTGCGCGACCAGGCCCTCGCCTCCAGCCACTTCGACCGCACATCCCTCGCCCGGATTCAGCGGGCGACGAAGCAGCCCCATCTCGTGCAAACCCTGTATGCGCAGCAGGTCCAGGTAGCGCAGGTCTGCTCTGCCAGCGGTGCCCTGACCCTGGACATCGGGCAATCCCGGGAGAAGACTGGCTATCCGCTCAACCTCCTCACCTCGACCAGCGACGACGGGCTGGTTCTGGAGTTGCTCTACGACGCCGATGTTCATGCCGCTGCCGAGATCACCCGCCTTCTGACCCGGATGTCCCTGCTCCTTGAGCAGTTCACGGCTGAACCCCGGGCGCTCGTGACCAGCCTGTCGACGCTGACCGATGGTGAAGGCGAACGCATCCTTGGGAGTTTCAACGCCACCGCCCGCGAGTACCCGCGCGATAGTTCACTGCCGGAGCGGTTCGAGCAGATCCTCGCCGACGATCCGTGCCGGATCGCGCTCGTTTTTGGGGCGGAGCGCGTCAGCTACGCCGAGCTCAATGACCTTGCCGATCGTGTTGCCCGCGCCCTGTGGGTAGCTGACGTCGGCCTCGGCGACCGGGTCGCCATCCTGGCCGATCCGGGCCGGGAGCTGTTCGCCGGCCTGCTTGGCGTCGTCAAGTCCGGTGCCAGCTACGTTCCGCTTGAGATCGATGCCCCCGCGGCACGCACCGGATTCATCCTCGCCGACTGCAAAGCCAGCGTCGTCCTGACCTTCGGGCAACGCGCTGACGAGGTGCTCGCCTCCCCCGGGTGTCGTCCCGAAAACTGCCATGTCATCAACCTTGCGGCGGTTCTCGGCGCCCCACCGATTGAGTGCAAGCCGCCTGAACAGGAGCTTGACGGTGACTCGGAGCTGTATGTCCTCTACACGTCGGGCACCACCGGGCAGCCCAAGGGCACCATCATTCAGCACCGTTCGGTGATGCGTCTCGTCGTCAACAGCCTCGCTCAGCCGATGGAGCCGGGCGACATCATGCTCCAGGCGGGGTCGTTGGCGTTTGACGCCTCCACCCTCGAAATCTGGGGGATGTGGCTCAATGGCGGCACCGTTGTCGTTCCCACGAGCCGCTCCCAGATCCTCACCCCCTCCTCGTTGGCTGCCCTGATCCGCGACGAGCGCGTCAACAAGATGTTCTTGACAACCTCCCTGTTCAACCAGCTCGTCGACATGGCCCCCGAGTGCCTCGAAGGTCTGACCTGGCTCAGCACCGGCGGTGAGCGAATCTCGCCCGAGCACGTGGCGCGCCTGTACCGGGTCAACGACGAGGTGGTCGTCGTCAACGGTTACGGACCGACGGAGAACACCACCTTCTCCACCACATACGTTGTCCCCCGTGACTTCACAACCATCCCGATCGGTGCCCCGATCACGAACAGTCAGATCTACGTCCTGGACGGCGACCGGCTGTGTGGGATCGGGGAGATCGGGGAGCTGTGCATGGGCGGCGACGGGGTGGCGTTGGGGTACCTCAACCGCCCGGACCTCAACGCGGAGCGGTTCGTGCCCAACCCCTTCGGGCCGGGACGTATGTACCGCTCCGGGGATCTCGGCCGCTGGCGGCCGGACGGCACCGTGGAGTTCCTGGGCCGTTGCGACGACCAGGTGAAGGTGCGCGGGTTCCGCGTGGAACTCGGTGAGATCGAGACCGCACTCGAGCGGCTCCCCTACATCCGCAACGCGGTCGTCCTTGCACAGGCGGAGGCCAACCCAACCCTGTCCCTCAGCGCCTACCTGGTGGCCGATGTGCCGCTCGAGATGGCTGTCGTGCGGCAGGAACTCGCAGCAATCGTCCCCCACTACATGGTGCCGTCGCACTTCCTTCAGCTCGAGGCCCTGCCCCTGAACCGCAACGGGAAGGTCGACCGGAAGGCGATGCCGTGCATCGAGGTGACGGCGCGCACCGGCTCAGCCGCCCCCACGACGCCGATCGAGCAGGCGCTGTGTGAGGCCTTCGCCGAGGTCCTCGGACTGGAACAGGTGGGCGTCGACGACGACTTCTTCGAGGTGGGTGGCGACTCGATCCGGGCGATGCGCCTGGTCAACAATCTCCGCAGGCGGCAGGTCCACGTCACCGTCACCGATGTGTTGCGTTCGAATACGCCGGGCTGTTTGGCGATCCTCGCCGAGGCGCACGCTGAGGAGGCAACCCCCGACGTGGCCGACGAGCCTGCCGTCGTCGCCATGACCCCAGCCGCCGCCCGGGTGTACCTGGCCCAGTTCCAGGACCCGGACTCGCTCGCCTACAACGTGCCCTTCGGACTCGAGGTAGCCGGAAGGCTTGACCCGGAGCGACTTGAGACGGCCCTTCGCGGCCTGGTCGCCCGACACTCGGCGCTGCGAACCAGCTTCCGTGCCGAGCCGACTGGCCTGGTTCAGGAAGTCACCCACGCCAGCATCGACCTCGAGATCACCTCCGGTGATGGTTGCGACTTCGAAACGCTCGTCTCCGATTTCACCCGGCCTTTCGACCTCGCCGCCCCGCCCTTGCTGCGCGCCCGTTTGATCCAGGGCACTGCCGCCGACCTGCTGTTGCTCGACGTGCACCACATCGCGTTCGATGGCTGGAGTCTCAAGATTCTGCTGGCCGACCTGGGTTCCGCATACGCGGGGGAGGAATTGCCCCCCGCCCCCGGCTACGAGGTCTACCGAAGATACCTCGACGGGGTCAACCTCGAGGCGCAGCGTCTCTACTGGTCCGAGGTTTACGCGCGGTGTCCGCAGCCACTGGACATCCCCACCGACGCCGCCGCCTCCGCTGATCTCGGCGAGCTGTCCACTATCCGGACCTTGCTCGCGCCCCATATCGCGCAGGGGCTCACCTCCCTTGCCCGGAGCCGGCAGGCAACGCTCTTCCACACCTACCTGACTGCGGTGTCCATCCTCTTGCAGAAGTTCACCATGAGCGACGACATCATCATCGGGGTTCCGAGCGATGGGCGGCGCAGCGCGGAACTCGAGGAGGTCGTCGGGATGTGCGTCAACACCTTGGCCATGCGGACGAACCCCTCCGATGGCGTAGTGGTCGGTGACCTCCTTGAGGACATCCGAGACCGGGCCATTGCCGCCTATGCCCATCAGGACTATCCGTACGACGCGGTGGTCAGCGACCTTGTCGGCCGCGGTCTGCCCCCGGGGCGGCCACTGGTGCAGGTCCTGCTCGCCTTCAATCAGGCGCCGAGCGTGCCTGACTTCGACGGCCAGGATGTGATGCTCCGCGTGCCCCAGGGGCGAGGCGCCAAGTTCGACCTCGAGTTCACCGTGACCACAGGCCCTGCCGGTCACGAGATCGGCATCGAATACCGCTCAGCCGTGCTGGCCGATGAGACCGCCGAGCTACTGCTCACCTACTTAAAGGCCATCCTCACCCATCTACCCGCGCAGGTCGACTCGCTCGTGGCAGACATCGATCTCGCCCCCGACCAGCCGCTTGAAATCGGGACACGCTCCGACGCCCTCTCGACCTCGATCTCCTGATAGGACCGTGATGTACTCCACCTCCGTTGGGACCGTTACCCCGCTGCAGCTCTTCCGGGAGGCCGTTTCCGGGGCCGCCGACTCCCCCGCGATCTCGAACGCGCAACGCACCTGGACCTATGCGGAACTCGACCGCTGGACCGATGCCATCGCCCACCGCCTCACCGCGGCGGGGGTGTCGGTCGGCGACTTCGTCGTCGTCGTGGCGAGCCGTTGCGCCGAGATGTTGGCCGCTGAGCTGGCCCTGGTGAAGATCGGCGCTGTGTTCGTCCCGGTTGAGGCCGGCAACCCCGCCGCTCGAGTGCGGTTCATAGTAAGAGACACCGCGGCGCGCGCCGTCGTGTTGTGCGGCGAACCGACGATCGAGCACTGGGCGCCAACGAGTTCACAGTGGGCCGATGGGGTTCACGTTGAGACGGTGTCCTCGGCCACCCCCTTCAGGGATGCGATCTACCAGCCCATCCATGGCGTCCCGGATGACCCGACGCGCCTCTCCTACTGCATCTACACCTCCGGCACCACGGGCAAACCAAAGGGGGTGCTTATCGAGGGCGGATCGTTGGTGAACTTCGTCCAGCACTGCCTCACCCCCATTTGGGAGGACTCGGGGTCGCAACGGCTCGCTCTTGTCTCCTCCTTTGCATTCGACATGTCCATGAAGACGAGCTTCGGGGCTCTCCTGACTGGGCGCCACGTCCGCGTCATCGCCGAGAATGAACGCGACGACGTCGCCGCCTTCGTCAGACTGCTCTCCGCCGAGCGAATTGATGCCTTCGACTGCACGCCCTCGTATCTGCGTGCCGTGCGCTCCGTCGTGTCTGACCGCGGTGAGGTTCCGCGTCTCAAAGGGGTCCTCGTCGGCGGCGAATCCCTGGACCTCGCGCTGGCGCAGGACGTGTTCGCCCTCACCGGGGCCACCGTCTACAACATGTACGGTCCCACCGAGGCAACCATCGACGCCACCTACACGAGCTACGCGGGTCAGCAGCTTCGACGGCTCACCGTCGGCCACCCCTTCAACGGGGTCGATGTCGCTGTCGTCAAGGGTGGTCGACGTCTTGCCACGGGACTGCTCGGCGAGATCTGGATCGGCGGCCGGGGTGTGGCGCGGGGCTACCTCAACCGACCCGAACTGACGGAGGAGAAGTTCGTCACCGACCCCTTCGGGCCGGGCTCTGGGCGCTATTACCGAACCGGCGACCTGGGCCGTGTGCTCCCGTCGGGGGAGATCGACTGCCACGGCCGGATGGACGCGCAGGTCAAGCTGCACGGTTACCGCATCGAACTGGAGGAGATCGAGAGGGCCATCGACGGTGCCCCTGGGATCCTCGCGGCAGCCGCCGCCGTTCTGAATCCCGCCGCGGGTGAGCAGGTCCTCGTCGGTTACTACACGGCCGACGACCACGTCGACGAGGACGAACTGCGGGCCTGGCTTGGGGAACGGCTCCCGCACTACATGGTCCCCTCGGTGTTCATGCGGCTCGCCGAGTTGCCCCTCACCCGTAACGGCAAGCTCGACCGGAAGGCACTGCCGACCCCCTCTGCCCGGTGCGAGGCTGACACGACCAGCCCACGCTCTGAGGTTGAGGCTGTGGTCGTGGAAGCTCTGGAGGAAGTCCTGGGATGTTCGCCGATCGGGGTCCTTGCGAACTTCTTCGAGGTCGGCGGTGACTCAATCAAGGCCATTCTTGTTGTCTCAGCCCTCGCTCGTCGCGGCCTGAGGATCAGCGTCAGGGACATCATGGCCAGTCAGACGGCGGCGCGGATGGCCGTCGTCGCGCGCCCGGATGTGCAGCGCCCGGCCGCGCTGGCGCCGGCCACCGGGGAAGTGCCTGCCACTGCGATTGTTGCGGACTTCTTCAGCCGGGCGTTGCCACAACCGCAACACCACCATCAGTCGATGGCCTTTCCCGTGTCCGAGGCCGACCTTCCACTGCTTCCAGCAGCCTGGGCGGCGGTGCTCGGCCGTCATCTCATCCTGTCCGGGCACGTTCGTGACGGGCGCCTCGTCGTTCCGGCCAACCCTGCCCCCAATGGCCTGCATCACTGGGCTCTCCAAGGCCTTCAGCCGCACGAGTTCAAGGAGGAGGCCGGGCGCCGGGCGGACGAGCTCTGCCGCGCCACGGATCTCGCCTCCGGCCCTCTGGCCTGGGGAGCGGTGCTGAGGGGCGACAAGGGCGTGGAACTGCTGGTCTGCGCCCATCACCTCGTCATCGACGCCTTGTCCTGGCGGGCCATTCGAAACTCCCTCAAGGAAGCGCTGGATCTTGCCAGACAGGGTGCGCCGGTGGTTCTGTCCCCCGAGCAGGTCACGTTCCGGCAGTGGGCATGTGCCCTCGAGTCGGTCGAACCCAGGGCGCTCGACCGAGCCCACTGGGCCCGAACGGCCGCGAACCTGCCTCCACGGCCAGAGTCCGCGTCCGCCTCTACCGCACCCCGACTGCTGCGTGCTGACATGCTTCTCCCACACGATGTCACCGAACGCCTCGTTGCGACGCGTCGTGGCGTCGGCGATCCGGACCTGGAACAGGTCCTGCTGGCCGCGGTGGCCGGCGCGGCGAGGCGCGTGTGGCACGTTGAGCGCATTGGTGTCCGAATGGAGGGCCACGGCCGTGATCATCTGGACGGTCTACCCGACGCTACTGGCGCCGTCGGATGGTTCACGTCCCGCTACCCGGTGGCGCTCGACACGTGCGAGGACCGCGTCGAGCAACTTCTCCTGTCCCGGCAGGAACTCATGTCCGTCCCCTCCCATGGCATGACCTGGGGGCTTGTCGAGGTCGAGGGTGCCGGGTCGATGTGGTTGGCGTTCAATTACATGGGCGACGTCTCCGGTGACGATCAACGTTCTCTCAACCCCTACGGGCAGCCAAGCGCCCCGGAGAACCTCGACTCGGCCCTGGTCAGCGTCGACGCCATGTTCAACGATGGCCAGCTTGAGATCCAGACGCGGGTGCGGTCCGAGTTCGCCGATCAGGCGACCCTTGTCTCGTTCGTGCGGGCGGTGCGGGCCGAGATGGTCTGGCTCGCCGGGCACGTTGACCAGTGGCGAGGCCGGGTCACCGTTCCGGCCGACCACCCCGAGGCCGACCTCACCTTGCCCGAGTTCCAGGCGATCGCGGCGGCGCTCCACGGCGCCCGCGTCGACACGATCACCGTGTGCACCCCGCTCCAGGAGGGGCTCCTGTTCGAACGGCTCAGCAACGAGACGGCCACCAGCTACAGCGTTCAGGCGAGCTACGACTTCGCTGCCGCACCTGATGCCCGGCGAGTCCGACAGGTACTCGAGCTCATCTCCGAGGGCAACCCTCTGCTGCGCGCCGCGATTGTGTGGGAAAACCTCCGTAGGCCCCATCAGGTCATCCTCACGGATCGGCGCGTCGAAACCCGGGTCATCGACCTGCGTCACCTCCCCGCCGAGGAACAGGCCGAGCGCATGGCCAAGGAGAATGCCGCCCAACTTGACCGACTCTTCGACCTGAGCGCCGATCCCCTCATTCGCTGCGATGTGTTCCATCTGTCCGACTCGGCGCAACGCGTCGTCTTCACCAACCACCACGTCATTCTTGACGGGTGGTCGATGGCGGAGCTGTGCCGGCAGTTTGCCGATCTCCACGAGCGTCTGGGCCGCCAGAGCTTCGCTCTCGTACGGGAGAGCCACCTCGCCGAACGTGGTCGGGCTGCGTCCTGGCAGGACTACGTCCACGAACTGGGCGACCGTGATGCCGTGGAGCTTGACGCCCACTGGGCACGCATCCTCGACGGCTACCGGGGCAGCGACCGGGTGCTCCCGAGCGACGCACCGCACGGCGCCCTCGGTGAAGCCGGCCGAGTTGAGCGCGTCACCCGGGATGCCCTCGGCAAGGCGGTCGCGCATACTGCAGCAGCGCACCAGGTCACCGTGAGCAGCGTGGTCGAGGCGGCGTGGGGCATCGTGGTGGCGCACCTGACCGGCAGCGACGATGTCGTTTTCGGCAAGGTCGTCTCCGGCCGTGACATCGCGCTCCCCGGTGTCGAGCAGACACTCGGTCTGTTCATCAACACGGTCCCCACCCGGGTCCGGGTGAGAGGCGCCGGCACCCTCGCCGAGCTGATGCGTGAGACACAAAAGCAGGCCATCGACGCCGCCGGCCACGACCACTGCCCCTTGGTCGAGGTGCTCCGGGCCGGCGGCGACATCTCGATAAACACGCTCTACGCGTTCGAGAACTATTTCGTGGGGGAGGAGACCGCTCAATTCCCGCGCCTTGAGTTCGTCGCCGCCCAGGAGCAGACGAATTACGACCTCACCCTCACCGTGGAATACCTGGGCGACGAGCTCGGAATCGACATCCTCTTCGACGCTGGACGGTACGCGTACGAAGACGTCTCGCGAATCATCGACCGCCTCGTCAGGGTGTTGGAGCAGATGACCGCCGAGCCCCAACGTCCCGTCGATCGGGTGAGCACCCTGCTTGCCGGGGAACTGGAGTGCGTGACCCAGCAGTTCAACGCCACGTCCACCGACTATCCTCGTGACGCATCGGTCGGCGAACTGTTCGCAGCGCAGGTCCAGCGGACTCCGGATGCCATCGCCCTGGCGGGCCCCGAGGCGCAGCTAAGCTACGCCCAGTTGGCCGAGCAGGCATCACGAGTGGCCGCCACCTTGTGGGGTCTTGGTGTGAGCACCGGCGACTGCGTCGGCCTGCTCGCCCCAGCCAGCGCGGAACTGTTCATCGGGTTGCTGGGTATTGTCATGGCCGGAGCCGTGTACGTACCTCTTGACGTCGAGGCCCCTCCTGCACGCACCCAGTTCGTGCTTGCCGACTCGGCTGCACGAGTGGTTCTCACGGGCGGCTCCGAGGCGCGTGCGCTGGCCGCCACGGCCGGGATGCTCCCGGCGGGGGCCGCCGCGGTGGCCGTCGAGGACGCCATTGACGGGCGCTTGCCGATCGCCTCGGCCCCGGCCCTTGGGCCGTCCGGCGGCGATCCCGTCTATGTGATGTACACCTCCGGGACCACTGGCCGCCCGAAGGGCAGCCTCATCGCCCACCGGGCCGTGGTGCGGCTCGTCGTCGGCAACGAGAGCCTGCGGTTCGGTCCCGACGATGTCATGCTCCAGACCGGGGCCTTGAGCTTCGATGCTTCAACGCTTGAGATCTGGGGGATGTGGCTCAACGGTGGCGCCCTCGTCCATGCGGCTGACCGTGAGGACATCCTCACCCCTGAGCGGCTCCGCCAGCTCGTACGACGTCACGGGGTCACGGCCATGTGGCTCACCGCATCCCTGTTCAATCAGATCGTGTCCTTGGAGCCCAATGCCCTCGACGGGGTGACCAGGATCTGGTCGGGTGGCGAGAAGCTCTCGCCCGAGCATGTCGCGATGCTGTACGCGGCCAACCCGGATGTCCTGGTCATCAATGGTTACGGCCCGACGGAGAACACAACCTTCACCACCACCCATCCAATTCCGCGGGGCTGCCGGGACATTCCGATCGGACGCCCCATCTCGAACACGACGTGTCATGTTCTCGACGGCACCCGTGTGTGCGGCATCGGAGAGGTGGGGGAGCTCGTCACCGGCGGTGACGGAGTGTCCCTCGGTTACCTCAACAACCCTGAGCTGACGGCGGAGCGGTTCATCTCGAACCCATACGGGACGGGACGCCTCTACCGCACCGGTGACCTCGTGCGGTGGCTGCCCGACGGGACACTCGACTTCCTGGGCCGTCGGGACGAGCAGGTGAAGGTCCGAGGCTTCCGGATTGAGCCCAACGAGGTGGCCTCCGCGCTCCAGCAGCTCCCCCACGTTCGCGACGCGATCGTCGTCGCGCGCAAGGAGCCGAACCTCACGACCGCCCTGGCTGGCTACCTCGTTGCCGATGAGCCTCTGGACATCGCGGCGGTGCGGATGATGCTGGCAGATTTCCTGCCCGGATACATGATCCCCACCTACCTGATGCAGATCCCTCAGGTGCCGCTGACCCGTAACGGCAAGGCTGACGTCAGGGCGCTGCCCGAGATGCTCCAGCCCGTCACCGGGACCCGCCAGGGTCCCGAGACCCCGGCCGAGGAGGCGGCGTGCATGGCCGTGGCGGAGGTCCTTGGGCTTGATGAGGTCGGTGTCAACGATGACTTCTTCGCGCTCGGCGGCGACTCCGTCAAGGCGATCAGGGTAGTCGCCAAGATGCGTCAAACCGGTCACGGCCTCACCGTCAGTGCCGTCATGCGGGGCTGTACACCACGTGGCATCGCCGCGCTCACCACGACGCAGGCCACGACCCAACGATTCGAGCGGTCCGTGGGACGGGTCGGATCTGTCCCGATTCTGGACGAGTTCTTCCGGCTCAACCTGCCTGCGCCGGCTCACTTCAACCAAGATGTTGTCGTGCCCGTCGGGGAACACTCTCGCGCCGAGATCGAACAGGCCCTTGACGCCCTGTGGGAGCAGCACGACGCCCTCCGAGCCGTCGTGCGCGATGACGCCCTGTGGCTGCCCGCGCCCGATGCGGCAGCGCGGTTCGGGTTCGAGGCAGTCACGGTTGACTCCGAGGAGCACCGTGCCTTGGCGCTGACAGACTGTGCCAACCGCGCCCATGGAAGCATGAATCTGTCTGAGGGGCCGCTGTTCCACGCAGCGCTGGTGCTGTCTCCGGGCGGCGGTCAGCTCGTCATGTGCGCGCATCATCTCGTCATCGACGGGGTCTCGTGGCGGATCCTCGTCGACGACCTCCTCAGCGTGCTCTCCCAGCTCAAGCGCGGTGAGTCCATCGCGCTACCCGCCCGGACGGCCTCGCTCATTGACTGGGCGACCGCGCTGGAAAGGAATCGAGAAGCGTGGCTCGTGGCCGAAGCGACCCACTGGGACACCGTCGACGCGCGTTCTGGCGCCGCTGCACTCGCGGTGCCTCATCCCGTCGATGGACAAGCCACCGACGTCCTCCACTTCGAGTCCGACCTCGCCCCGGCAGTCACCGAGGAGCTTGCCCGGACCGCCGCGACAGCCCACCACGGTGAAGTGCGCGACGTCCTCGTCGCGGCCCTCGGGCTGGCGGTGGCGCGGCTCACCGGGCAACCCGAGCTCGCCATCCGGTTGGAGGGACACGGCCGCGACGGCTGGCCGGGCATGCCTCCTGTGGATCGCACTGTCGGTTGGTTCACGAGCGTCTATCCGGCGATCCTGCCTTGCCCGACTGATCCGGGCGAGGCAGTCATCGCGGCCAAGGAGATGCTGCGGGCCGTCCCCGCCAACGGCCTGGGGTACGGGCTGCGCCCGGGTGGGCTGTCGCGTCTCACCGCTGACGTGTCTTTCAACTACCTGGGAGACCTCTCCGAGCGAGACACCGACATCGTCTTCAACGCCACCGGTGAGTCCGCGGATACCCGGAATCGGATGTGGCCAGGGACCACACTCAACGTCCACGTGCGCGCGGGGCGCTTCCATCTCGGAATGCTCTTCGAGCCCGCTACCATCGACCCCGAGACGGCCCACCGACTTGCCGACGAGTTCGGGAGGGCCTTGACGGAGATCGTTCGACACGGCTGCGATCTGGTGGCCGCGGGTCGAATCGAACGGACCCCGAGCGACTTCTCGGCGGCCGAACTGAGCCGCGGCGACCTGACCCGTCTGGTCGCCGACCTCCGCGCCTGCCGGGCGATCGAAGTGGAGTCCGAGATCGAGGATGTCTACGACCTCACGCCCCTCCAAGCCGGAATGGTCTTCCACGACGGCGACAACGCCTACGTGGTCCAGCACATCTTCGGCGTCAACAGCTTGCAGGAGCCCCTCGACCCGCAGCGACTCGCCGACGCCCTGACAGCCGTGGGGCGCCGCCACAGCGCCCTTCGTGCGGCGCTGGTCCACGAGGGACTGGAGCGGCCTCGTCAGGTGGTTCTTTCTGGGCGAGGCCTTGAGCTGACCTACATCGACCTGCGAACCGCCGACCGGCCCATGAACGTCGACGAACTCGCCGCAGCCGAGCTGGCTCGCGGAATCGACATCGCCCGGGAGCCACTGCTGCGCACGGTCCTCGTCACGGATGCGAACGGCCGACACCACCTCATGCTCACCTACCACCACGCCATCCTTGATGGCTGGTCCTTGGGGCTCATCCTCGGCGACCTTGACCGCTACCATCAGATGCTCACCGACGGGCAGTCCCCCGAGGATGTGTGGGCGTTCGCGGAGCATGAGGCGGCGGGCGCACCTTCGTTCGGCGAGTTCGCACAGACCATCGCCGGACGTGACCTCACCGCCACCCGAGCCCACTGGAACGATCTGCTGTCGGGCTACGAGGGCTGCGGCGAGTTCTCCCCGGCCGAACCCGCCGACCGGGTGGGCGACACCGGGCGCGTGGAGTTCGACACCACCGGGCAGCTCGCCCAGCGTCTGTCCGGCGTCGCATCCGCATACAGCACCACCCTCAGCACCATCGTCGAGGCTGCTTGGGGGCTCGTGCTCCAGCGCGCCAACGGGTGTGATGACGTCGTCTTCGGCAAGATAGTCTCCGGCCGTGACCATGCGGATGCCGAAACCGTGGTGGGTCTGTTCATCAACACAATTCCGGTGCGCGTTCTCAGCTCCGCCGGGCAGAGCTTTGACGATCTCCTGCGGGACCTCCGTGCCCAGACGACTGCGTCCTTGGCGCACGACTACGCCGCCCTCGCCGACATTCAGCGGTGGGTGGATCGCCCCGACCTGGTTCGCACCCTCTACACGTTCGAGAACTTCTCGTTCGACGACACCGACCCCGACGGCGAACTCCGACTCGAGTTCGAGCGGGTGAGTGAACGAACGAACTATCCGCTCAGCCTCGCCGTCCAGGAACGTGGCAACGAGCTGAACCTGACGGTTCTCCACGACCCGTCGCGGTTCGCCTCCACCGAGGTCGAACGCATCCTGCGGCGTCTCGAGGAGGTCCTGCACCAAGTCGCGGAGAACCCGGCAAGCAGCATTTCGGAATTGACGACCTTGCTGCCCGGGGAACGGGAGAAACTGCTGACGACGTTCAACGACACGGCGGTGGCGTTCCCGAGAGGGAAGTTCGCTCCCGACTTCTTCCTGGATGCGGTGGACCATCACCCCGACGCCCCTGCGTTGCTGTGGGACGGTGGCGAGCTCAGCTTCCGCCAGACCGAGGAAGCCGCTTGGTCGATCGTCGCCGAGCTGCGCGAAGCCGGGGTCGGTCCCGGCACCGCAGTGGCTCTCATGGGGGATCGTGGCCCCGCCCTCATCGTCGCCATGCTGGCGGCTTGGCTGGGCGGTCATCACTTCGTCCCCTGCGACGTCACCCAACCGGTCGGACGCCTGCGGCACATGGTCAGCGATTGTGAAGTCAAAGCGGCCTGCGTCGTCGGCAGCAGCGCTGCCGAGTTGTGCGGCCAGGACGGGATGCTGCCCGTCGGTACCCCTGTCATTGACGTGGGCGACCTCGACATCCGACTCGCTGGCTCAGCCGGGCGGGAGCTGCGCCACCGGAGCACACCTTCCGATCTGGCGTACATCATCTACACGTCCGGAACCACCGGAGTGCCCAAGGGCGTCATGCTGACCCATCGTGGGCTCGCTAACTTCCGCAACTGTCAGCACCACATCTATGAGATCAACGACACCGACCGTGTGCTGCAGTTCGCCAACCTCAGTTTTGACGCCGCCGTTTCGGAGGTCACCCTGTCGCTGTTGTGCGGGGCTGGTCTGGTGTGCACCACGCAGGAGGTCATCTACGATCCTGACGCCCTGGCCGCGCTGATGGCCGCCAAGGACGTGTCTGTCGCAGTTCTGCCGCCTCAGTATTTCCTGCAGTTGGAGTCCCTGCGGCTGAGGGTGTTGTCGACGGCTGGTTCAGCTGCCACCCCGGCGATTGTGCGCAAGGCTCAGAGGTGTGGCCGGTATGTCAACGCCTATGGCCCTACTGAGAACACCGTGCAGGCCACCACCTGGGATGCGTCTGGGGTTGTGTTGCGTGATGGTGCGCGGGTGCCGATTGGGCGGCCGACGCCGAATTCGCAGGTGCATATTGTGTCGGGGATGCGGTTGTGTGGTGTGGGTGAGTTTGGTGAGTTGTGTATTGCTGGTGAGGGGTTGGCTCTGGGGTATGTGAATCGGCCGGAGTTGACGGCGGCGAAGTTTGTGTCGAATCCGTTTGGTCCGGGTCGGTTGTATCGGTCGGGGGATTTGGCGCGTTGGTTGCCGGATGGGAACATTGAGTTTGCGGGTCGGATTGATGATCAGGTGAAGATCAGGGGGTTCCGGATCGAGCTTGGGGAGGTCGAGAACGCCCTCCAGCGGATTTCCGGAGTCATGGACGCGGTGGTGATCGCCGAGGCGACCTCCGCGGAGGCCGTCGAGCTGCGCGGCTTCGTCGTCGGTCCCCGGGAACTGGATCTCTCGTCTGTCCGGGCGCAGCTGGGTGATCTGCTACCCCATTACATGGTGCCAGCACAGCTCACCCAGATCCCACAGATCCCCCTGAACCGCAACGGTAAGGTCGACAAGGGGGCGCTGCCCAAGTCGGCTCCTCGCGAGGAGGCTGCGTCTGCGGAACCCGCCTCGGCGGCGGAACGCGTGGTGTGCGAGGCATTCGCCGAGGTTCTGGGGGTGTCTCACGTCAGCCCCGCAGACAGCTTCCTGGAGTTGGGTGGCGACTCGATCAAGGCGATTCGCGTCGTCTCGCGTCTGCGGAGGACAGGCTATGACCTGACCGCGCCAACCGTGATGCAGCACGTCACCCCTCGTATGGTGGCCCGCCATGTGCGTGCCTGTGAAGCGCGACACCAGCCTCGTGGGGAAGTCCGGGGCCGCGTCGACGGCCTTCCGATCATCGACGCCTTCTTTGGGTGGAACCTCGCAGAACCGGCTCATTTCAACCAGGAACTCACGATTGAGCTGGGTGCCTGCCGGGAGGCGAGCGTCCGTGCGGCCGTCGAGGCCGTATGGGAACATCATGACGCCCTGCGAGCCGTGGTCGAGGGCAACGGACTTCTCATCCGTGGCGTCGCTGAGGGTCCGGCCGTCCACTTTGAGAGCCACCCCGTGACCGACGTGGACGCCCGCGCACGAACCCTGGGTGCCGTGGCCGCCAAGCTGCACAGGTCGATGGATCTCGCCGAAGGACCGCTGTTCAAGGCCGCCTGGGTGGTCGATCCCGTCGGCGGGACGCTGCTGCTGTGCGCCCACCACCTTGTCATCGACGGGGTGTCGTGGCGCATCCTCGCCGACGACCTGACAGCGGCCGTTCGGCGAGCCGAGGCTCACGAGAGTGTCGACCTATCCCCGCCATCGGCCTCGCTCATCGAGTGGGCGGCCGCTCTCGACGCGAATCGGGAAAGGATCGTTGCCGAGGAACACGACCACTGGAACGAGGTGGAGGCTCGCGCCGTCAAGGCGAGGCTCCCCAGGGCCGCCTGCGAGCCGGGTGTGCTCGAGGTGGAACTCGATGCGGGCCTCAGCAAGCAGATTCTCGGGACCGCGGGCGCCGCTCACCGGACCGACGCCCAGGACCTGCTGTTGGCCGGACTGACAATGGCAGTGCGAGATGTCACGGGCAATGCCGAGGTCTCCGTCCGCCTCGAAGGACACGGTCGTGTGGAGACAGCCGGGTTGCCGCCCATCGACCGCACAGTCGGCTGGTTCACCACGGAATACCCGGTCGTGTTGCCTTGTGAAACCGATCCACGCCGCGCTCTCATCCTCGTCAAGGAGCTACTGCGCAAGGTCCCGAACGCCGGTTTCGGATACGGGCTGCGTCCTGGAGGTCTCGGTGGCCTGACGGCCGACATCGCCTTCAATTACCTCGGCGAGATAGAGGACTTCTCCGGCGCAGCTGTCGGTTTCAACACCACAGGTCAGTCCAGTTCCCGGGCGAACCAGATCGGTCACGGCCTCGCCATCAACGTCCTTGTCCACGCCGGTCGGGTGCGGCTGCAGATCGGGCACGATGGCACCGTCCTCGGCGCTGACGGCGTCGTTGGCCTCGTGCGACAGTACGAGCGTCGACTGGGTGATTTGACTGGGCATTGTGCTGCCGTCGTGGCATCAGGGCACATCGAGCCCACCGCCGCGGATCGCAGCGCGGTTGGTCTGCACCAGGCAGAGTACGAGAGGATCCTCGATCTGCTCGGCGTGACCGCTGACGCCGTTGATGACATCTACGGGCTGACGCCACTGCAATCGGGGATGCTTTTCCACGCCCTCGAGAACCCCGACTCGGCCGCCTACATCCTCCAGCAGGTGTTTGCCGTTGATGGGTTGTCAGAGGCAGAGCTGCACCTTGTCCCCGCCGCGCTCGAGGCCTTGGTGCTGGAGCATCCCGTGCTCCGCACCGCCGTGGTCCACGAGGGTCTGGGCCAGCCGTGGCAGGTGGTCCTGACCGACCGACGCATTGATTTCAGCGTGGTGGAGGCCGACGAGGACCTGCCGCGCCTGTTGCGGGCAGACGTCGAACGCGGCTTCGATTTGGTGCGATCCCCCCTGCTGCGGGTCACCGCAATCCGGCCCACCACGGGCAGCGCGGACCGCCTCCGACTGGTGTGGACCTACCACCACATCATTGTGGACGGCTGGTGCCTGTCCACGGTGCTCGGCGCGTTCAAGCGGCACCTGAGGAGTCTTGCCAACGGTCGGACGCCTGCTGAGGTCCGGGGACAGGCCGAGATCGAGAGCCTCCGGGTCCCGTCATACGCCTCCTATGTCGCGTGGCTGGCGCAACGCGATCAAAGCGAGTTGACCGAGTACTGGGGCGACCTGCTGTCCGGCTACGAGGGGCAGGGGCGGATCACGCCCGCGCAGGATCCCGACGGGACCGCCGGCGAGGTCGTGCGCCTCGGGCGGAACTCGACCGGCTCCTTGGCGGACCGCCTGATCAAAGTCTCGGGTCGTCGCGGCTCCACCCTGAGCACCATGGTGGAGGCGGCGTGGGGCCTCGTTCTCATGCGGGCCTCCAACGAGCGCGACGTTGTCTTCGGCAAGGTCGTCTCGGGGCGAGATGTCCCGATCGACGGCATTGACCGAACCGTCGGGATGTTCATCAACACCATTCCGGTGCGGGTTCGCGTCAACGATGAAACCACGGTTGACGGCCTCATCGCGTCACTTCGGGACCAGGCCATCGCTTCGAGCAAGCACGACTACGGCTCGCTCGCTGATGTGCAGCGCCTCGCCGGTCGGGACACCATCATCCACACCCTGTACGCCTTCGAGAACTATCTCGTCGACGATGAGGCCTTCCGCGGCGACGAAGGTCTCAGGCTGAGCATGGAGAGCAGCCGCGAGCAGACCAACTACGAACTTAACCTGACAGTCCAGCAGGTCGGTGAAGAACTCAGGTTCGTCGTCCTGTACGACCCCGGTTGCTACGCCGCCGCCGAGGTCTCGCGCATCCTGGACCGGGTGCTGACAGTGCTCGATCAGCTCGCCAAGGATGAACAACAACGCGTCGATGACCTGCGTAGCCTGTTGCAGGGCGAGGAACAGAAGGTCGTCGAGGCCTTCAACGGGCGCTCGGTCGAGTACCCGCGCGAACTCAGTGCGGTTGACGTGTTCACCGGCATCGTCGACGAGTATCCGGAGCGTCCCGCCCTCATGTGGGGCGACCAGAATCTCACCTATCGGGAGTTCGAAGCCCGCTGCCTCAGCGTCGCCGCATCGCTTCGCGCGGCCGGGGTGTGCGTCGGCAGCGCAGTCGGGATCCTGTGCGAGCGTGGCCCTGAAGCCATTGTCGCCCTCATGGGCACGCTGCTCGCGGGCGCCTGTTACGTGCCGTTCGATGTCGAGCACCCGGCTGAGCGGATCCGGCACATGGCCCACGACATCAATGCCCGGGCGATGCTGATCCAGGGCAGACGGGCGGCCTCCGCCTGCGCGCGTGAGGGGACGCTGCCGCAGGGGTGCGCTGTCATCGACGTTGCCGAAGCGCTCACACCAGGAAGCCCCGCCGTCGGCCGAGAGATCATGGATGGGCACCGGCCGGGTTCCGGTCACCTCGCCTACATCATCTACACTTCCGGAACCACCGGAGTGCCCAAGGGCGTCATGCTCGGGCACCGCGGACTGGTGAACTTCATCTACTACCTCAGGACCTTGTACGAGCAGAACGTCAATGACCGTGTCCTGCAGTTCGCCAACCTGACCTTCGACGCCTCCGTGTGGGAACTGGCCCTCTCGTTGTTCAGCGGTGGCACCCTCGTCCTCATCGACAAGGAGACGGTCTTCGATGTCGGTAAACTCGAGGTGGAATGCCGTGACAAGTGCGTGACTCTCGCATTGCTGCCGCCGCAATACCTCCTCCAGACAAACGGGCTCAGTCTCAGAGTATTGACCACCGGTGGATCTGCCGCCAATGCCCAGGTTCTGCACAAGGCAGCGTCCTCTTCCAGTCGGTATGTCAATGCCTATGGCCCTACTGAGAACACCGTCATGGCCACTGCTTGGGATGCGTCTGGGGTTGTGTTGCGTGATGGTGCGCGGGTGCCGATTGGGCGGCCGACGCCGAATTCGCAGGTGCATATTGTGTCGGGGATGCGGTTGTGTGGTGTGGGTGAGTTTGGTGAGTTGTGTATTGCTGGTGAGGGGTTGGCTCTGGGGTATGTGAATCGGCCGGAGTTGACGGCGGCGAAGTTTGTGTCGAATCCGTTTGGTCCGGGTCGGTTGTATCGGTCGGGGGATTTGGCGCGTTGGTTGCCGGATGGGAACATTGAGTTTGCGGGTCGGATTGATGATCAGGTGAAGATCAGGGGGTTCCGGATCGAGCTTGGGGAGGTCGAGAACGCCCTGCGTAGTGTGCCGGAAGTCCGGGACGCGGTGGTCGCCACCCATGACGGTCCCGATGGGCTCGCACTGGTCGGCTACGTAGTCGCCGACACCCCCGTCGACGCCGCTCGTCTGCGAACCGAGCTCGCTGCACGCGTACCCGGCTACATGGTGCCAGCTCATCTCGTGCAGATCTCCCAGATCCCGCTCAACCGCAGCGGAAAGCCGGACAAGCGGGCCCTGCCCCCCGTTGTCGTGACGGAGGCCGCGCCAATGGAGTCGCCGCGCTCCTCGCTCGAGGACTTCGTCGCTGGTGTGTGGTGCCGGGTCCTCGGTCGAGCGAGTGTGGGCGTCAAGGACAACTTCTTCGAGATAGGCGGTAACTCCTTGTCCTTGATGAAGGTGTTCAACAAGATCAATCAGCGCTACCCCGATGAGATCACGATGGGGGACCTGTTCGCCTGGGCCACGGTCAGCGATATTGCCTCCGGCATTGAACGTCGCAGGAACCGCGCCTTGACCATCAATCGGTACCCGCTCGAATCGCTGGGTGGGTCGGTTGGGGGCGACCATCGGCTGCCGAAGGGCGCGAGCCATACGGGCCGCCGCCTGTTGCGGACTTCGCCAGAGGTATTCGGCGGGTACGCCGGGCTTGCCTACTGGATGGCCATGGCATCACTCAGTTCCATGCCGCCGTGTCAGTTGCTCATTGAGGATGCCGATGGCCTCGTCTCCGTCGAGGTCGGTGATGATGGCGCGGAGGAGGTCATGACCGCTGTACGACGGGCCTGTGGGGCCCGCAGCCGGGTGCCCGAGCATTGCCGGGTGCGTCTGTCTGGTGAGGGCACCTCGTCGGTGCTTCGTCTACCTGGCGGGCTGGACAAGGCATTGCCGGCGTTGGTGGTCGGAGAGATCGATTGGTGCCTGGAGATTGCCGACATCGGGGACTCCTTGACACTCCGGGTCACGGGCTGCTCCCAGTGGGCTCCGCACGGCACCCTCGGAGTGTTGGTCACACGCACGGCCAAGGTTCTGGACCGGTTGCTGAGTGATCACGTGAGCTCGTGACCGGGCGGCGACGGGGTCCCGAGAGCCGGATGATCGCTTGGATGCCTGGTATCGCTTTGCGCCTGGCGGACGAGGATCCGACCCTCGGCCTCAGCGACGGTAGTGGCCTGGTGCACGGGCCACAGGCTGCAGGTGAGCTCATCCAAGCCCGGTGGTTACCTGGCGGCGATTCACGCCCAGTCTGACTTGACGGCGGTGAGCAAGCTGGGGGAGGTTTATTCAGAGACGCCTCGAGGACTGGAGTGCTACACGTTTCGTGGGAAGTGACGAAAAACAGGTTTAATCGAACACGTGAGGCATAGGTCTGTATTGTGCCGGCGTCGAAGGTTCAGTGAGGAGTTCGAGCGATAGGTCGTGTCGGGCGGTCGTTGAGAAACCCCGCGCGATCAGTGAGGTGGCGAAGTCCTACAGTTCTGGTTGCGCAAACCGTGAGGATGCTGGTTGAACAAATGGAGGAAAGAGCATCCCAACCCGGGAATGGGGAGCAACATCTGAACAGGTCACAGAGGAGCGAACACCTGAAAACCGCGTTGCGTGAGGTCCGGACTGGGGGTTGATTCCAGAGTGGCTGCTTGACGTCAACGTTGTTGTTCATCAGGTGCCCAGCTGTTGGATGCCTGATGAACAACAACGTTGTTCTCGTCGTTCGTGTGGTTGGTCTTGTGGACTGTGTTTCTCCGGTGGCGCCCCGATCTGTTGGCAACTCCGACGTGTCACGTGGGCGGCTGGAACTGGGCCAACGATAACGGGGCGCTAAACGCGGTCTCGGTCCTTCGATCCAACTGCGGCGTGCGGTGCCGCTGTCAGGGCTGTGAGTCGTTCCGTGGATGAGTCGCGTGGCATCCCTCGACTGTGAGGAACGGAACGAGTACGGTGCGGTCCTGCTGAACTGGGGCTCAGCCCCAAGTCCACCAATTCCAGGGGAAGGACGTATCGGTGGGGGTGTTGGTCGTGACGATGGTCATGAACATTGTGCATCTTCCTTTCTCGGGTCCTGAGGTTGCCTTCCGGCTGATCTCTTGGAATCGATTCAAGATGCTGACGTAGCGTCAAAGTCAAGCCCCTGGTGTGACATGGCGTCACTTTGCAGCTTGGGAGGGGTCAGGACTCTCGTCGTCTGACGACCGCAGGCGCTTCCGAGCGCCTGTGATCACAGTGAGCTGGGCCTCGTTGTAGGTGAATTCCTCCATGGCGGAGGCGAGGGCAAGCGTCTTCTCGCTCGTGGGGGCGAAGCGAGCACAGATCGGGCCAAGGACCCTGACGTAGTCATCGACTAGCACAGCGATCTCTTCTGGTGAGGCGTCTGGCTCAAGGGATTCCAGCCGTGCATCCAGCTCCCGGAGCTCTCGGAACCCCGGGTCGTCATGTTTCTCGATGAAAGCTCGGGTTAGCGTCTCGTACTTGAGTCGATCATGATCGTCGGCGAACGCCGCGAGTAGTTCGATTTCAAGTTTCAACCGGTCCTCGACGTTGAGTTCGGACTGCGCGTCTGCCCAGGCGCGCTCCAGATCAGCGAACTCGATAGCAACGTCGAGTGGGGCCTGGACGTTCTGGATCTCCTCGATCTTGTTCCGCTTTTCCTGGAGTTCGTCGATCTGCTGGGTGAGGAGCTGCCGTTGCGCATCCAGGGCAGCTACAGCTTCAGGGCTCGTTGGGTCATCCATGATTTGACGCACGTGCCGAAGGTCGAACCCGAGCCCCGTCAACCGCTTGATCCGGATCAGGTCGATGATGTCCATGACATTGAACAGGCGGTAATTCCCGGAGGTCCGCTCCGCCTTGGGCAGGAGGCCGATGCTCTCGTAGTAGCGCAGGGTGCGTGTGGTGAGCCCAACCATGCGAGCCGCGTCCTTGATCGAAAAGTCCATCCGCGAGTTCCCTTTCCCATCGTGCCGGCTAGTCGAGAGTTTACAGTCGGAAGGTGGCCTCACTAGATTGACCTTGACGTAGCGTCACGGTGGATGCTGTCGGCATGTCCATCAACGACCTGAGCAACAAGAAGTCGCCCGGTGGTTTGCCTCCGAACCGGTCTGGGGAGCAGGTCGCCTTGACGGGGCTCACGTGGAGTACGCAGGCGATCAGTGAGCTGGTGGGTATCACGGTCCGTACCTTGAGGTACTACCACCAGATCGGTCTGCTCCCAGAGCCCGAACGGACAACGAGGGGGCTCGTGTACGACGAGACCCACCTGCTCACCCTGCTGCGCATCAAGCGTTTCTCGATGATGTCGCTCACCCTCGACGAGATCGCCGACATCATCCACACGCCGGCCAGCCCTCGCGCCCGTCGCATCCTCTTGGACCTGGATCAGGCCTTGGCGGACCGGGTGGCGGAAATCGAGAGTCAGCGCCGCGTGATCGACGAATGTCTGCGGGACAACACCCCTGTCGACATCCTTCCCAGGTTCGCGCGGCACCTCGCCGCGCTGCGGAGATTGGGGAGCTACGACACCTCAGCTGCCGACAAGGCACTGGAGGAGTTGGCGTCCGGATACGGCAGCGAAGAAGTCGAGCGGGTGGTCGACGAGGTGATCCAGGACCCGGTGATTTCCCGGCTGTCCGTACTTGAGGAACGACTGCGTCGGCTCAACGAAGACTCGGGAGAGCCGGAACTGGATGACTTGGCGAAAGATTATGGGCGGCTACTCGTTGATCTCTACACCGTCAACCCTCAAGCGGGTCTGGAGTCAGTTTCTGGACGTGACCTGGTCGAGGCCATCGGGCTGGCCGAGTCTGCTGCGAACGAGCGAGAACGAGAGGTCCTGAAGCGAGCCCTCACGGTCCTGGCGGCACATGTCGACGGTGCCGGCTACAGCTCCTTTAAAACAAAACCTGACGCCCGGGAGGGCTGTAGAAAATATCCAAAATATTGAGGCTTGTTCGCGGATGCCCCATATTTGCCTCTGAAAAAGCATGTCGCTTCACGGGCGCCGATTCTTGAACAAGCCCCACGTGCTCCAGTCCGTCGGCTAGCTGGTCGAGCGAGGCGAGGTCCCGGCAGATCCGCTGTGGTCGCGCGGGTCCCGGAACGGGAATACCGGCAATCGGTGGATGCGGAGCGGAGAGCGTCAGGATCTGGGTTGAGGAGCCCCAGCCTTCCTAGGTCTGCTGGGCGAGCCAGGCCTCACGGTCGCGTTGCTCCCTGGGGCCGAAGTGGAGCAGCCCGGCCAGGACCGCAACGATGAAGACCGCCAGCATCGCGAAGAACAGCGGCCACACGCCAGTGAGGTAGATGATCGGGATGGCCAGCGCGGTGACGAGACCACCGCCGAAGAAGGGTTCGAAGACGAGCTGTTTGTAGCCGAAGGCCTCGAAGGCGGGGGAGGTTGCGTCGGGGTCGGTGATGCGCATGAGAATGACGCCGGTGGCGGTGACGCCCATGGACTGGCCGAGGTCGCCGATGCCACGTTCGAACCAGAAGCGGCCGATGACGCGCGGCGTCAGCCACAGGAACAGGACCAGGTTGATGAGGATGCCGCCCGCCGAAAGGACGAGGAACGCCCCGAGGTTCTCGCCGACGGCCTTGATCGAGACGGTGGCGATGGCTGAGATGACGAGGAAGTCGAGAGCCCAGCCCTGGATGCGGAGCATCATCTGCGGGTCGATGACGTGGGAGGTGCCAAGCGCCCTCGCGATCAGCTGGAGGATGACACCGCCGATCAGCGCCATGGGGAACAGGGGCACGTACGCGAAAATCTCCAGGGGGGTGTTATCACCGATCATGATGGAGGCGTAGGTCGCGCGTTCGACCCAGCGGAGGCCTTCGAGGATGACCCAACCGATGAGGATCGCCAACGCCATGATTGCGATGTGCAGGGACAGGGGCTCAACGGACGCGGGGCGGCTGGTCATCTTCCCGGCGGAGTAGTACTCGTCCTTGCGGAACAGCCCGCGCTGTTCGTCGATCGAGAGTTGGACATTGTCCTTGAGGATCTCGGTCTTGCCGTTGCGCACGCCCCAGTTGATGAGCGCAATACCGACGATGATGCCGCCGACCAGGCCGACGGTCGCGACGCCAACCGCCAGGTCCGCCCCCTCGCTGAATCCGAGCCTGGTCATCACGTCACGCATGCCGGCGGCGGTGCCGTGGCCGCCCTCGAAGCCGATCTCGATCAACCCTCCGGTCATCGGCGACGACCCGAAGAACGGCACGAGAATCAGAGCCGCCAGCAGCAGACCGACGACGTACTGCGAAGACGCGAACGCAGTCCCCAGCGCCAGCTGCGGGCCTACCAGTTTGGCGGCCTGTTTCGGGCTGGGCAGGTTCTGGCCGAGGAACATCGTCGCGAACACGACGCTGATCAGCAGGCCGGGCAGCGCGGACCAGGTGGTGACCATGGCCTCCGTGAGCAGGCCCGTTTCGCCCCAGGGCCCGGGGATGCGTCCCAGAACTTGCGGGCCGAGCGCCAGCAGGATGAGTCCACCAACGATGGAGCTCGGCAGGAACAGCCGCTGCACCCAGCGGACCTTGACGCGAATCAACTTCCCGACCAGCAGGCCCACGCTGAGTATCAGCAGGGAGAAACCGATTGCCTGGGGGTTCATGTCATCACCTCGCAGTTCGTGGAGTACCGGTCCCCCTAGCCTGCCTTGTCCGAGCAACACTTGGCGAGCGGTCCGCGATGAAAAACCCTTGAAGTGACCAACAGGCCGACTTGGTTCGAACCCGCGCCATCACAGGACCGGGAGCTCCAAACCACCATTGCATTCCAAGGTTTTGCTGACCCGCCGATACCCGTGGGTTTGTTTGGGGTCGTTGGAGAAATATGTCACAACAATGGCGAGTTCTTCATGGTGTTTCCGGGTTTCTGGCATGCCCCTGGTCCGCAAACACCAAAACTGGGTCCAGCCGGGTCAAACGGGTTTCACAGGCCCGCGTCGCGGATGATCATGGCCGCAGAGACCCGGTTGTCGACGCCCAGTTTTACGAACATGCTTGTCAGATGGGATTTGACCGAGGCGAGGCTCAGGTGCAGGCGGGTGCCGATCTGATTGTTCGTCAACCCCTTGGTCATCAGGACCGCGACCTCGCGTTCGCGTTCGGTCAGGGCGGCGACCAGGGACCGGGCCGACGGGTCCCCCGCCACCGGTGCGTCGGTGGCGACGGTGATGAGGGTGCGGGTCACGTCGGGGGCCAGGACGTTCTCGCCCGCCACCACCCGCTGGATGGCCTCGACCAGGCGGGCCGGGTCGGCGTCCTTGAGCAGGAAAGCGTCCGCGCCGAGCTTCAGGGCCCGCACCACGTAGTCGTCGGTGTTGAAGGTGGTCAGCACGATGACCCGCGGCCGCGTCTGCCAGCCGCGCAGCTCCTCCAGGGTCGCGAGCCCGTCGAGGCCCGGCATCCGCACGTCCAGCAGCACGACGTCGACGGGCCGGTCGCGCAGTTTCGTGAGCGCCTCGGCGCCGTCGCCCGCCTGCCAGGCGACATCGATACCTTCCTCCCCCTTGAGGATGAAGTTCAATCCGGTGCGGACCATCGGGTCGTCATCGACCAGGGCGACGGTGATCATGCTGTTCCTTCGGGAGCGTAGGGGAGTGTTGCCTCCAGTATGAATTCTCCCCCCTGGATGCCGTGGGAGAGGTCACCGCCGAGAAGATCGATGCGTTCGGCGATGCCGACGAGCCCGAGCCCCGAGCCCGACCGGTCGGGCTGTGCGAGGTCCGCCAGGCGATTCCTCACGACCACCCGGAGACGGCCGGCGGTGGTTTTCAGCGACAGGGTCACCGGCGCCCCGGGGGCGTGCTTGCGGGCGTTGGTGAGACCCTCCTGGACGATCCGGTAGGCATGGCGGGACACCCGGTCGGGCACCTCCGCCGGGTCCCCGTCCAACTCCACCGCCACCTGCTGCCCGGCCGAGCGGGCATCCGCCAGCAGGGCGTCGAGCCCCGAGAGGGTCGGCTGGGGTGGTTCGGGCGGCGCCGCGTTGCCGCGCAGCCGGGCCAGCATGGTGCGCAACTCGTCAAGGGAGAACTGTGCGTTGGTCTGGATCGCCCGGGCCAGGTCGCCCGCCTCGCCCTGCTCGGAGCGCATGTGGTGAGCCAGCGCGCCCGCGTGCAGGGCAATGAGGGAGATCCGGTGGGCGACGACGTCGTGCATCTCGCGGGCGATCCGTTCGCGCTCGAGGAGCCTGGCCTCGTTGAGCTGCGCCTCCCAAGCATCCTGCCGGGCCGCCTGCGCCGCTGCCCGCTGCTGGTTGGCGTCGGTGGTGCTGCGGCCGAGCAGCCCGACGAGCAGTGCGATGACCACCCCGGTGGCGGAGATGAGCACCTCTACCCGGACCGCGGAGTCGCCCGGGGCCTCGCGCAGCATGAGGACAGACTTGGCCGCGATGAGAGTGCAGGCCACGGCGATCGCGTCGATCCCCCTGCGGTGCCGGGCGATGTGGGCCTGCGCGGCCATCGCAGGGCCGAACACCGCGGGAGACAGCAGCCACAGCCCGGCCAGGGAGACCGCGACCGGTATCGGGGCGCGACGCAACCACACCAGCAGCAGCATCGCGACCAGCCCCGGGCCCAGGAGCATCGCGGCCGGTCCGGGATCCAGGTGGCGCGACGGGTTGATCAGGGGGATCACCAACGGCGGGCAGTAGTACAGGAAACCGAGCGCGGCCACCACCCAGGCCACCGGGCCGATACCGGGGCGTGCCGTGTCGGTGGAATCACTCATGCGATCAGCCTTTCACGCCCGGCCATCCGCCGTCCCCAGCCGATGGGCCAGGGTGTCTCAGCCGATGGGCCAGCGCGACCACCGGCCGGACGGAACCGGATCACCGGCCGGTTGCCCGATGTGGGATCCCGGGTGGCTCCGGTGGAGTTGATGCCATGCTCGAACTGACTCATGTGACCAAACGTTTCGGATCCATCCTCGCCCTCGACGACGTGACCTTCACCGTCCCCTCCGGCCAGATCGTCGGTTTCCTCGGCCCGAACGGGGCCGGCAAGTCCACCTGCCTGGGCATCCTGACCGGGCTGGTGACCCCGGACGAGGGAGGCGCCACCGTGGGCGGCGTGCGCTACGCCGACCTGCCCAACCCGGCCGCGACCGTCGGGTCGCTGCTGAGCACAGAGGGATTCCACCCGGGACGCAGCGGCCTGGAGACCCTGCGGATGGCGGCGCTCACCCTGGGGTTGCCGCGGCAGCGGGTGGGGGAGGTGCTGGCCGAGGTCGGCCTGTCGTCCGCGGAGGCCCGGCGTCGCGTCGGTGCCTACTCGCTGGGTATGAGGCAGCGACTCGGGGTGGCCCAGGCGCTGCTCGGCGACCCGCAGGCGTTGATCCTGGACGAACCGGCCAACGGCCTCGACCCGCAGGGCCAGCGTTGGCTCTCCGACCTGCTCCGGAGCCGCGCCGCCCGCGGCTGCGCGGTGCTGCTGAGCAGCCACCAGCTCCACGAGGTCTCGCGCCTGGCCCATCGCGTCGTGATGATCGGCGGCGGGCGTCTGCTCGCCGACCACACCACCGGTGACGGCACCGACCTCGAGGAGCAGTACTTCACCCTGACCTCCGGCACCGACCGCGCCGCCTGATCCCCTCCCCGCCACCATCCCGATACTCGCCCGAAAGGCATCGCCATGACACTGACCAGTTCCCCCGAACTCACCGCCGCAACCCGCACCCCGTCCCCCCTGACGCTGACCCGCACCATCGCCGTCGAGGCCCGCAAGGTGACCAACACGGTCTCCGGCAAGGTGTTGCTGCCCCTCGGGGCGGTGCTGATGGCGGTTTTCGGCCTCGGCCGTGCATTCATCCAGGACGCTGACACCACCTTCGGATACATCGCCAGCATCGCCTGCATCCCGGGGTCGTGGATCATCATGGCGATGGCGGTTCTGCTCATCAGCGGCGAATTCACCCGGCGGGAGGCCGCCATCACGTTCACCCTCGACCCGCGCCGCGGCCGGGTGCTGGCCGCGAAGGCCGCCGTGGCCGTGGGGTTGGCGCTCGCCGCTGCCTGCTGGGCGCTGATCGTCGCCGGAGTTGCGTACCTGCTCGCTCCCGCCCTCGCCGGTGTCACGCTTCCCCCCGACCTCGAACCGGGTCGCATCGCCGTGGTGTTCGGGGGGCTCGTCTTCACGGCCCTGACGGGGCTGGCCCTCGGGCTGCTCACCCGCAACGCCGTGGCGCCGATCGTCGTGATGCTGGTGTGGCCCACCTTCTCGTTGCTGGTCGCGCGGTCCTCGGAGGTCGCGCAGAAGATCATCGCCTGGGTCGACATCGAGCCGGTGGCCGCGCTGTTCCATTCCTCCGCCCAGGCGTGGGCCCAGCTCGGCACCTCGGTGCTGGCCTGGATCGTCCTGCCCGGCGTGATCGGCGCCTGGCGGCTGTTCCGCGGGGACCTGTGACCCCTCACTCAGCTGATCCCGGTCCCGGACGCCCTGCGTCCGGGACCGCCGTCATGCCAGGTGCAGTTCCCGGTCGCAGGCCGCGACGACGGCCGGGTCGTGGCTGATGACCAGCACCGCCCGCCCCTCGCAGGCACGCCACACGTCATCCATCAGGGCCTCGGCGGTGGCCTGGTCGAGGTGCTCGGTGGGTTCGTCGAGGATCCACAGATCGCGGTCGGCCACCAGCAGCCTCGCCAGGGCCAGGCGGCGGCGTTCCCCGCCGGAGAGGGTGCCGCCGTCCTCACCGACGAGCCGGCCGGGATCCAGCGGCAGGCCGGCGCGGTGCAGGGCGTCGCGGACCTGCTCGTCGGTGGCGTCCTTGTTGCCGATCCGCACGTTCTCGGCGATGGAGGTGGTGAAGATGTGGGCGTCCTGGGCCAGGTATCCGACCCGGCCGCCCCGCCGCACCGTGCCCGCGCGAGGCGGGATCAGCCCCATGGCGGTCACCGCAAGGGTGGTTTTGCCGATGCCGGAGGCGCCGGTGCAGGCCACCTTCTCCCCGGGGTTCACCACCAGGTCGAGGCCGTTTCGGAGCGCCGGGGCGCCGGGCCAGCCGATGGCCACGCCGTCGAGTTCCAGTCCGGGACCGGCCTGCCCGTCCGGGACGACGTCGCCGGTGCCGACCGGGTCGGCGTCGAGAATCTCCCGGACGCGGGCCAGGGAGGAGCGGGTGCGGGTCCACGTCTGGGCGGCCGCCACGAAAGTCGCCAGCACCTCGTGCAGGGCCAGCGGCACCAGCGCCAGGACCGCCAGGAAGGTGGGATGCATGGCCCCGGAAGCGACGGCGGGCCCGCCGATCGCCAGCCCCGCGACCACGGCACCTCCTGCGGCGAGCACCTGCACCGCGGTGGCCACGCCCCGCACCCACGCGCTGCGCGCCTCCTGCCGTTTCAGCCGGTCGTCGACCTCCAGCAGCCTCGCCAGGGAGGCGTGTTCGGCGCCGTAGGCGACCAGGTCGGGGGCGGTGCGGGCCACCTCGCGGACGGCGTCGGCGAGTTCCCCGCGGGTCGGGGCGGCGTCGTGGTCGGCGGCCAGGGTGGCGCGCTGCGCGAACAGCGGCACCACGACCCCGGCCAGCAGGGTGGTGGCGAACAACGCCACCCCCGCCCACGGCGAGACGACCGCGATCCCAACCGAAGCGCCGGTGATCACCAGCAGGCCCGATGCAACGGGAATCAGCACCCTGACCACGACGTCGGTGACGGCCTCGGTGTCGGCGACCACCCGGGTCAGCAGGTCGCCGCGGCGGGCGCCGATCAGGGTGGTGCGGGCCAGCGAGTCGTAGGTGCGCATCCGCAGCACCGACTGCATCCGCAACGCGACGTCGTGCCCGACCAGACGCTCCACGTAACGAAACACCCCACGCGAGATCGCGAAGGTCCGCACCCCCACGGCCGGGGCCTGGAGGTACAGCACGGGGGGCAGCAGGGCCGCGAAACTGATCAGCCACGCGGAGATCCCCATCAGCGCCACCGACGACGCCGACGCCGCGACGGCCAGCAGCACCGCCAGCCCCAGGCGCAGCCGACCCAGCGGGATGGCGCGGATCAGATCCGTGAGCAGCCCCCTCACAGCGTCACCACCTCGTCGGCGGCCGCCAGCACGGCGCTGCGGTGGCTGACCACCAGCGCACCGGCCCCCGAGTCGCGCACGGCGCGGATCACGGCCGCCTCGGCGTCCGCGTCGAGTCCCGCGGTGGGTTCGTCGAGGATCAGCAGCCGTGCCCCGCCGTGTCGGATCCGGATCAACGCCCGGGCCAGCGCCACCCGTCGCCGTTCCCCGGCCGACAGGCCCTCGCCGTCGTCGCCGACGGGTTTGCCGAGGGGAAAATCGGCCCCGGCGTCACGCAGGGCGGCCAAGAGTTCCGCATCCGGGACGCCGGGATGCCCCAGGGCGACGTTGTCGCCGACGGTGCCGGTCACCATGCCGGGATTCTGCCCGACCCAGGCGGTGCGGGCCCGCCACCGCGTGACGTCGAGGCCGGTCAGGTCGGTTCCGTCGATCAGGACCCGGCCGGATTCGGGGCGTTGGAAACCCATCACCAGGCCCAGGGCCGTGGATTTCCCGCCTCCCGAGGCCCCGGTGAGGGCCACCACGCGGCCCTCCGGCACGTCGAGGGACAAGCCGGTGACGGCGGGGGTGGTGGTTCCCGGCCAGGTGAAGGTGACCTTGTCGAGGGTCAGCCGCGACCCCTCGGGAAGGCCACCGCCGCCGGGTTCGTCTCCCAGCTCGATCAGGTCGAGTGCGGCGTTCGCGGCGGCCACGCCGTCGGCGGAGTCGTGGAAGTGAACCCCCACCTGCCGCACCGGCAGGAAGGCCTCGGGTGCGAGGATCAGCACGAACAGGGCGGTCTCGAAGGGCATTTCGCCTCCGGCGAGCCGGAATCCCACGGTCACCGCCACGAGCGCCACCGACAGCGACGCCAGCAGCTCCAGTGCGAACGAGGACAGGAAAGCGGTGTAGAGGACCTTGATGGTCTGGCCGCGGAACCGTTCCTCCGTGATTTCCAGGCCCCTGCGCTGGGCCCGGGCGCGTGCGAAGGCCTGGAGGGTCGGCAGGCCTTGGATGAGGTCGGCGAAGTGGTTGGCCAGTGCGTCGGCGCGCGTGAAGGCGCGGCGGGTCGCGGCCTGCGTGGTCCAGCCGATCAGGGCCATGAAGATGGGCACCAGCGGCAGCGTGAACGCGACGATGAGGGCGCTCGGCCAGTCGGCCAGCAGCAGCACCCCACCGACCAGGAAGGGCACGCTCGCCGCCAGGCCGAGCTGCGGCAGATATTTGGAGAAGTAGCCGTCCAGCGCGTCGAGGCCGGTGGTGGTGACCTTCGTCAGTGTCGTGGATGAGGCCACCGGACGGATCAGGTGCGCGGCGAGCACGTCGCGCCGCAGCCGCGACTTCACGGCCGCCGCGGAGCGGTGCGCCAGCACCGAGTTGACCCAGGCCAGCAGACCGCGCGCCGCGAAGATGGCGAGCAACAGCACCAGGGTGGGCAGCCAGTCGCCGGGCAGCGCCCGGTAGGTGAGGACGATCGCGACGGCGCGCGCCAGCAACCACGCCTGGGCGATCACCAGCCCCGCGGTCAGGATGCCGACGAGAACCGAGGCGATCAGGTAGTTCCTGGTCGCCCCGGCGCGTTTCAGGAGTCTGGGCTCCACGGGTCCGGGCATGCGGACAAGGATAGGGGCGGGCGGGGGATCAGTAGACGATCTTGTCCGGGATGTTCTTGGTGCTGATGCGCTTGCTGAACACCCAGTAGCTCCACGCCTGGTAGGCCAGCACGATGGGAATGAAGATCACGGCCGCCCAGGTCATGATCGTCAGGGTCGTCTCGGAGCTGGCGGCGGTGACGATGTTGAGTCGGGCCGCCACCGGCTGTGAGACGTCCTGAGCGAACCCCAGATTGCCGTACATCCGCAAGAACAGTCCCGCGACCATCGTGAGGATGGACAGGCCACCCAGCACGAAACCCCAGCCCTCCCGTTCCCGGTGGACGGTCATGAACACCGACGCGGCCAGCGTGACCACGGCGACCACGGCCGTGACCCACCCGAGCGCGGCGAAGTTCCCGAACTCGGAAGTTGCGGGCCAGAACGCGTGCTGGCAGACCACGAAGACCGCCAGCAGCCCGACGACCGGCCAACCCCAGGTGCGCACGAACCCGCGGGCGCGGTCGTGGATCTCGCCGCGCGACTTCAACGCCAGGAAGGTGGCGCCGTGCACCAGGAACAGGGCTACGAACAGCACACCGCCCAGCAGCGCGAACGGACCGAACAACCCGAAGAAGCTGCCGTTCCACAGCTTGCCGTCGTTGGCCAGGCCGATCGCGAAGTTCGCGAACCCGACGCCCAGCACCAAGGCCGCCGTCAGCGACCCGTAGGTGGCGAAGACATCGAACATGTTGCGCCATTTGGCGTCGGGATGCTTGGAGCGGTACTCGAACGCCACCCCGCGCAGGATCAGCCCCACCAGCACCAGCAGCAGCGGCAGATAGAGCCCGGAGAACAAGGTGGCGTACCAGCCGGGGAAGGCCGCGAAGGTGGCGCCGCCCGCGGTCAGCAGCCACACCTCGTTGCCGTCCCAGGTGGGGCCGATGGTGTTGACCATCACGCGGCGTTCCTTGTCGTTTCGACCGAGCACGGGAAGGAGCATGGCGACGCCGAAGTCGAAGCCCTCCAGGAAGAAGAAGCCGATCCACAAAACGGCGATCAGCAGGAACCAGACGACGTTCAGCGCCGGGACGGTGGTTTCAAGCAGAGGCATGTCAACTCTCCAGCTCAGTACGCGAAGGACATGGGGGCGTCGGGATCGTCGGAGACCTTCGGTTCGGTCACCTCGGGCAGACCCTTGGCCGTGTAGTGGAGGAACAGGCCGACCTCGATCACCGCCAGCAGGCCGTACAGCAGCGTGTAGACGATCAGGGAGAACAACACGTCGCCCGCGCTCGCGGTGGGGGAGACGCCGGCCTCGGTGGGCATGACGCCCGCCACCAGCCAGGGTTGGCGTCCCATCTCGGTGAAGATCCAGCCGAACGAGATCCCGAACAGCGGCAGCAGCGGCATCGCGGCCATCAGCGTCGTCCACAACTTCGACGGCTTGGGGGCGCGGCCCTTGCGGATCACCCACAGCAGGTAGATCCCGATCAGCAGGCCGAGACCACCGAAGACCATCATCATGCGGAACGACCAGTAGGTGGCGTTCACGTCCGGGATCGGGTTGAGTCCGCCGTATTTCCCGGCGAGCTGCTCGGCGTACTGGGACTGGAGTTTCGTCTGCGACCCGTCCTGCAGCGAGTAGCCGTTCTGGGCGTACTGCTCGCGGATGGTGTCGATGCCCTTGATCTGCGGCACCCCCGCGATGATCGACAGGACCGCCGGGACCTTGACGTCGACGACGGTGCCGGTCTGGTCGGCGTTGGGCAGGGTCAGCAGCGAGAAGTCGCCGGTGTCCTCGAAGGCCCCCTCGGCGGCGGCGATCTTCGACGGTTGGAGCTGCGTGATGGCCTTGGCCTGCGCGTCACCGGTGTAGAAGGTGAGGGCGGAACCGGCGATCAGGACCCAGGCGCCGAACTTCGTCGCCCACCGGTAGGTGGCCGCGTCCTCCTCGGAAACCTCCGGCTTGGCCAGGTGCCAGGCGGAGATGCCCGCGATCAACCCGCCCGCGACCATGTAGGAGGCGAAGATGACGTGCGGCAGCGCGGACAGCAGCAGCGGGTTGGTCAGGACCTCCAGGAACCCGCTCACGCCGTCGAGCTCGGCGCGTCCCAGCTCGGAGTTGAACTTGGTGCCCACCGGGTTCTGCATCCAGGAGTTCGCGGCCAGGATGAACACCGACGACAGCATGGTGCCGATGGCCGCGGCGTAGATGCAGGCCAGGTGGATCTTCTTCGGCAGCTTGTCCCAGCCGAAGATCCACAACCCCAGGAAGGTGGACTCGAGGAAGAAGGCGATCAGGGCCTCCAGGGCCAGGGGCGCACCGAAGACGTCGCCGACGAAGCGGGAGTACTCCGACCAGTTCATCCCGAACTGGAACTCCTGGACGATGCCCGTCACCACCCCCAGGGCGAAGTTGATCAGGAACAGCTTCCCGAAGAACTTCGTCAGCCGTAGGTACCGCTCCTTGCCGGTGCGCACCCAGATCGTCTGAAGCACCGCCACGAGCATCGACATCGCGATCGTGATCGGTACGAAAAGAAAGTGGTAGACGGTGGTGATTCCAAATTGCCACCGTGCTATTGCGACGGGGTCCATGGCCGGAACCTACTACCCCGTAATGACATTTTCAACATGCGGACAAGATGTCCCGACGGCTTTGCCGAGAAAATTGACCGGGGTGGTTGCGGGAGGCGTCGTGAAGAGCCCGGCTGCGGCCCGTAGAATGCCCCCATGATGGCCCGGGGTGAGCTGGAGCGGCAGGTGATGGTGCTGCTGTGGCGGTCCACTGGGCCGCTCACCGTCGCTGATGTCCAGGAGCTGTTGGTCCGCGACCGGGACCTGGCGTACACCACCGTCATGACGGTGCTGGACCGGCTCGCGAAGAAAGGCCTTGCCAGGCGGGAAAGACGCGGCCGGGCCTGGTGCTACGAGCCCGCCGACCCGCAGTCGGTGGTGCTGGCCCGGGAGATGGCCGAGCTGCTCCGCGACGTCCCCGTCGAGGTTCGCGACGAGGCCCTGCGACTCCTGTCCGAGTCGCTGTCCCGGCCGTCCCCCACCCCCTGACCGGGCGCGCATTATGTCATTTGGAAAGATTTTGTAGCGTATACGGTACAAAATCTTTCACGATGTCGCACAAACTTTCATCGGGGCGTTCTTGACGTTCGTTAAGAACTACGAAACGTAGTAATCAAATACGACAATGCGTAGTAGAGATGACGGTGTTTTCCACAGGTGGGAGATGGCGTGGAGAATCGCGGATCCCGCCGCCCAAGATGAAGATGTGACCTCCAGAACCATCCTTCCCGACTCGCTCCGCCTCCGCGCGCGCACCCAGGGCGGGGTTCTCACGGCTGCCCAGCTCACCGCGGCCGGGGTGAGCCGCGCCGTCATCCGCGGCCTGACCGGCAGGGGGTGGGTGCACATCGCCCATGGCATCCTGTGCTTCAGGCGACCCACGTGGGAGTCGCTGCTGTGGTCCGGTCTGCTGCGTGGTGGTGCGGGCGCCGTCGCCGGATCCGAGGCCGCCACTCATCTCAACGGCATCACCCGCCGCGAACCCGGTCGTATCGTGATCTGGCTGCCGAGAACATCCCGGCGCGTTCGGTTCGCCTTCGAGGGATGGAGCATCGAGTACCGCGTGGGAGACCGTCCCGCGGTCGGGAAACCCCCACGGCTGCCGCCGGCCGCCAGCCTGGTCGACTACGCCCGCGACGCCACCGAGGACGAACTGATCCATGCCGTGGCCACCGGGATCTCCAGAGGGCTGCTGTCACCCGACGAGGTCGAACGGGCCTTCATGGAACCTGCACGCGTCAGGCACCGTGCCGCAGTGCTGCTTCTGACCTCCACAGCAGGGGAAGGGATCGAGAGCATCCTGGAATGGCGTTACCTCTGGCACGTCGAACGGGCACACCGGTTGCCCACCATGGTTCGTCAGGACCGGAGGCTGGCAGGGGCCCGGTTCGACGGCACCTACCCCGACCACGGGTTGGTGGTGGAACTAGACGGTCGGGAGTTCCATGACGCAGCGCAGGACCGGCTCCGGGACAACCGGACCGTGCTCAACCTCGGATGGACGACGTTGCGCTACGGCTGGTTCGACGTGCTGAACGAACCCTGCCGAGTGGCGAACGAGGTGGGGTTCGCTCTTCGGCAGCGGGGGTGGAAGGGGAGGGTGGCCACCTGCCCGAGATGTCGGGGGAGGCTGCCGCAACGGGTCAAACAGCCGCCCGGAGGGGTTGTGGAACTGCTCGAAGGACTACGGGGTCGCGCCCGGGTGGATGAGGCGGCTGCCGGTTGAGCCGAACCTCGCGAGCGTGAGCGAGCTGGTCGTTGTGTGTCCGGGGTGTTGTGGTCGGGTCTGGTTGCTGGGCGTGGGGTGGTTTCGACTCGGGGTGCTCGTTCCTCGCGCCCCGGCTCAACCGGCTTCAAAGGGCGGGTTCGACCCGGTCGTCGGCTTTGCTCACGGCAGATGTGTGACAGACAAGTTCTGTCCCCCGTTTGGCGGCTCGGGGGTGTTCCAACTCCATTGGAGAACCTTCCGGCATTAGGCTGAAGAGAAATCTGACGACGGGAGAAGTGATGTCGCTTCCTTTGGGTCCTTGGCGGCTTACATACACGCCCGGCCAGTGGCTGGTGCTGGCGGGGCCACGTCTGGTAGCGGTGATGCAGCCTGCGCCGCCGAAGATGTCGATGCTCGTGAACCAGTTGTGGACCGACATGCAGGGCGCCGGTTCGCTGGCCGCGCTGCTCGACGTGTTGCGCGGCTATTCCTTGGACCAGATGCCGGACTTCGCGGCGTTCGTCTGGGACGGTGGGTCGCTGCACGGCCTGGCCCGCGGCCGGATCTCCGTCGTCGACATGGCGACCGGACAGACCGCGCTCGACGGCTCGGGTGCGCTCACCTGGCACGAGGCGCCGCTGGGCACCATCCGTGGGCTTCGCGTGGACATGGGTGTCCTTGAGTACGAGGCGCTGCTCCACCTGCCGTTGATCGCCGGTGCCGTCGGCGCCTCGGCGCTGCACCTGACCACCGACCCCGACCAGCTCGTGCGGCTGCCCGACACCGAACACCAGCTTCCCGAGCCCGTCGTGCAACAGCCCCAGCCCGTCTCCGAACCCCTGGAACCCGTTGCCATGCCGGAAACCCAGGAAATGTCCGCCGCCCACAGCGAGGACTCCCAGTTCCAGCGCCCCGGCGTGGGCAGGGGATACGCCGACGAGCCGCAGCAGTACGCCCCCGTGGGAATCGGCGTGCAGGTCAACACCGGCGAGTTCTCGAATGTCGTCGGGGGACTGGTGATCGGCCGCGCCCCTGACGCGGCGCGCGGTCCCATGGGCTCGTCGCTGATGCGCGTGCCCAGTCCCGGCAACGACATCTCCCGCAGCCATCTGCTGATCGAACCCGCCGGTCCCGGTGAGGCGCGCATCACGGACCTGCGCTCCACCAACGGCACCACCATCCAAGTGAGCGGTGAGGAACCGTACCTGCTGGAGAACGGCGAATCGGTGACGGTCCCGATCGGAACCGTCCTCAACCTCGGCGACGGCGTGAGCCTTCGGATCGAACAGGCCCGCTGAACCACCCTGGTCAAAGCCGGTTGAGCCGAAACTGTCTCGCCCGTTCCTCGCACCCCGGATCAACCGGCTTGGAGAAGACACCCCCCTTTTTTTCCAGGCACGAATCGCAGGTGAAGAACGGTTCAACGTAGTGTGGTGACGTTGAACCGTCGAACCCCCGCGTTTCGTGGACAGGGGGAAGAAGGGCACTCGAGTCCTTGAATGTCCCGCCCTCAGTTCCGTGCCGCCTGTGACAGGCGTTTTGTGCGCAGGGGCTCTCGGGTGCGGGCCCAGCCGGCTTCACAAGAGGGGTGGCCGGGCCATGGGCCCGGCCACCCCTTTGAGGCGGAACGGATCGGTCACTGGACTGGCGACAACATGCCCTCGTAGAAGAAGACGGGGACGAAGTTGTCGGAGTAGAACGAGTTCATGTAGTAGTCGCTCTTCTCGGGGAACCCCGCCACCTTGTTGGTGACCACGGGGTTGTTTCCGAATCGCTCAACCAGCGGCAGCACCGGCAGCAGCTCGTTGAACGCCTGCGCCAGACGGGTGGTTTTCGCCACCTGCTCCTCCGGCGTGCCGAACGCGCTGTCACGGACCTCCTGCTCCAGGTTCATCGGGCCGAGAACGTCGGTCTCCACCTGGAGGCCGAAGCCGATTCCCTTGCCCTCGCCGAGCATCGGGTAGTTGAAGTTGATCAGCGTCGCGTTGTAGGAGTCCGTCGGGAACGGGTTCGACGCGCCCCAGGCCTGGATGGCCAACTGGAAGTTGCCTTCCTGCACGTCGACCTCCTGCTGGCTGGAGTCCACACCGATCGGGGTGATCTTGATGCCGAAGGCACTGGCCTGCTCCGCGAGGCTTTGACCCGTGGCGGCCCAGTCGACGTAGTCACCGGGGAAGACCAGGTCGTACTGCGCGGGCTTGCCCTCGCTGGTGACCCACTGGTTGCCGTTCTTGGTCCAGCCGGCCTCCTGCAGCAGTTGCGTGGCCCGCGCCTCGTCGAGATCGTAGGCGGTGAGCTTGCTGGCCGCCTCCGGGGTCACCCATTTCTCGATGGCGTTGTCCGACAGGCCCGTCATGTACCGGACGCCCTTGCCGGAGTCGCCGAGGGAGATCGTGCCCATCTCGTTACGGTTGAGGAAGAAAGCGAAGGCCTGACGCACGCGCTTGTCCTTGAACTCCGGCAGTTTGTTGTAGTTGAAGAACAAGGCGGGACCGGTGTACGTCGGGGGACGCAGGATCGTGTAGCCCTGCTGCTCGAACTGTTTCGTGGTGGCGACGGGGAACCCGTCCGTGGCGTAGTGGACGTCACCGGAGAGCACCAGGGGGGTGATGGTCTCCGTGGATCCGCTGTGGACCGTGATGGTGTCGTAGCCCACCTTGTCCGCGCGATACCCGTTGTTGTTGAGGGTCAGCGTCAACTGCGAGTTGGTCATGGTGGAGGTGTTGATCGTGAACGGACCGGACACGATCGGCTGGTTGATCTTGACCTCAGCGATGCGCGCCGACAGGGCCTTCGCCTCGTCCGAGTCGGGGGCCGCCTTCTTCTTGAACAACGCCGCGGCGTCCTCGACCACCGTGCTGTACTGCGCGCTGGAGGCGGGCCGCTCGCGCATGATCCAGTACACGGCGATGGGTGCTGGCGAGTTCAGCGTGAACCTGACGTTGGAGTCGTCGACCAGCTCGATGTCCTTGATGTAGTTGAACACCGGCTGCTGCATGGCGTAGCGCATCACGAACGTGTTGTACACGTCCTTCGCCGTCAGGGCCGAGCCGTCGCTCCACTTCAGTCCCTCACGCACCTTGTAGTTGAAGGTGAGGCCGTCAGGGGAGAGGGCGGAGGACTCATCCGCGAGCAGGTAGTAGTACTGCTGCTTCTCCCAGTTGTAGATGCCGCCGGGCAGCATGATCATGTCGTTGAGGTAGCCGAGGTTCGTGGGAATGGAACCGGTCACGCCCGAAAGGGTGTGGAAGTTGCCCTTGGGGGGCAGATCGAAGGACTGGTCCGCGCCGAAATTGCGGCCGGTGGCGGCGTTGTTCCCGGTGGGGGAGCGGCCGGCGGCGGAACAGCCGGTCAGCAGCATCGCCGTGGCCACTACCGCGCTCACCGCTGCAACGATGCAGCGACCGAGCCCTCGTCGTGGTGTCGTGTGGGTCATGATTCCTCTCTTGGTCGGGGGGTTTTCCTTGTGCGATCCGGGGATCTTCTGGCGAGTAGCAGGAGCAGGGCCCCGCAGCCGGTCAGCAGCGCGCCTGCCGCGAGGGAAAGGACCGACATCACCCAGGCGGCGGAATCGGCTGGGACCCGCAGCATGCTGAGGCCTGCCAGGAGGGTGATCGTGAGTCCCGCGGCAATCGCCTGGCGGGGCATGCCGTCTGTCGTCATGGCGCACCATCGGCAACATCGGTGTCGTCGAACCTGAGCATGGGAAGCGCGTCGATGAGCGCCTTGGTGTAGGCGTGCTTGGGCGCATCCATGACCTCGGGGGTCGGACCGTACTCCACCAGTTCGCCCAGGTAGAGCACCGCGGTGCGACCCCGCCAGGCGAAGTGCCTGGCCAGGGTGAAGTCGTGGGTGATGAACAGGAAACCGACGCCAAGGTCGTCGCGCAGCTCCGACAGCAGGTTGATCATGCTGCCGCGGATCGAGGCGTCGAGCATCGACGTGGTTTCGTCGGCGATGATCAACGCCGGTTCGGTGGCCAGCGCCCGGGCCAGCGCCACGCGTTGACGCTGCCCACCCGAGAGTTGATGGGGGTAGCGTTCCAGGAACAGGTCGGCCGGGGTCAGTTCCACCCGTTCGAGCAGTTCCGTTGCGCGCCACCTGGTCCGGTTCCTCCGGGCGCCCAGGGCGGAGAGCAACGTGCTGAGCGCCGTGCGGGTCGGGTTGAGCGAGGCGTAGGGATCCTGGTGCACGTACTGCACCTCTCGCCGGAAGCGCATGAAATCGGGTCCCCGCAGCTGCGAGATGTCCTGGCCCCGGTAGTGGATGCTGCCGGCGGTGGGTTTGTCCAGGCCCGCGGCGATCCTGGCCAGCGTGGTCTTCCCCGAACCGGACTCACCGACCAGGCAGGTCACCGACCCGGCATCGACCTGGACGCTGACCTTCGAGACCGCCACCACCTCGCGTTCCGCGCTGCGGAACCGTTGCGTGACGTCACGGATCTCCATCAATTTCTCAGTCATCGGCCCGTCCTTCCGAGCGCTTCCTGGGGATGTGGGCCACGCGGTGGGTTTCGCTCAGCCACACCTCGGAGTCCTTTTGCAGCTTGAGCTGTTGGGCCGTGCCCTCGTTGGTGGTGATGTCGTAGTCGGCCAGCGACTCCTTGATCGTCCGCAGCCGGCCGGGTTCGCCGTCCCAGCGGGGGATCGTCTCCAGTAGCGCGCGGGTGTAGGGGTGCCCGGGATCCGTGAAGACCTCCCGGGCCGTGCCGAGTTCGACGATGCGGCCGTCGTACATCACCGCCACCCGGTCCGCGATCTCCGCGGCGAGCGCCAGGTCGTGGGTGATGAAGATCATCGAGAACCCGATGCGTTCCTGCAGCGAACGCAGGATGGTGATGATCGCCTTCTGGGTCAGGACATCCAGCGCGGTGGTCGGCTCGTCCAGCACCACCAGGCGGGGGGACAGCAGCAGCCCCAGAGCGATCAGCACCCGCTGCCGCATCCCGCCGGAGAGCTGGTGGGGATACGAGGCGAGCACCCGTTTGGGTTCCAGCATCACCATCTCGAGAAGCTCGGCCATCCACGCCTCGAGTTTTTCGCCCTTCGGGCTGCCCGCGTGGGCGCGAGCCGTCTCGACGAAGTGCTGTCTGACGGTGAGCAGCGGGTTCAGCGAGTTCATCGCTCCCTGAAAGACGACCGACATCTCCGTCCAGCGCAGGGCACGTTCCGCCTCCCTGGAGAGGCTCGTGAGCTTCACGGTGGTGCCTTTTTTCGTCTCGAACAAGATGCTGCCCGAGGCGATGCCGCCGCCCTTGGGCAGCAACCCCAGGATCGCCAGCGCCAGCGTGGTCTTGCCGCATCCGCTCTCCCCGGCGAGGACGAGCGTCTCCCGCGGGTACAAGGTGAGGTCGATGTCCCTCACTGCGGTCGATGGCTGCCGGTTCGTCGTGTAGGTGATCTCCAGCCCGGAGATCTTCAGCAGCGGCTTAGCACCAGTGGTCGGAGTCATCATTGTTGTTTCCCTGCCAGCCGTGGATTCAGAAGTTGTTCCAAGGTGCGCGCGAACCAGATCGCGGAGAGCTGGAGCACGCTCACCACGAGCAGCGGGGCCATGATCGACCATGCGGCGTTGGTGAAGAACAACGCACCCTTCGCCCAGGCGTTGTTGATCATGATTCCCCAGTTGATTCCCGTCATGGGCGCCAGTCCGAGCAGGTACAGCCCCACCATCGCGTACGTCGCCCCCGTCATCGCGAAGATGAAGTGGATCATGAGGTAGCTGGCCATGTTCGGCAGGATCTCGCGGCCGATGATGACCGGTGTCGACAAACCGACGATGCGCGCCGCCTCCACGTATTCGCGTTCCTTCAGGGAGAGCACCTGGGCCCGGACCGCTCGCAGCAGCCCCGGCCAGCCGAGGACCCCGAGCAGCAGCGCCAGCATCACGGGGCTGTCGAGACGCACGTAGACGGCCAGCACCACCAGCAGCGCGAACTGGGGGATGGTCAGCATGAAATCGGTGAACTGGATCACCAGGGAATCCACCCAGCCCCGCAGGTACGCGGCCAACGCGCCCAGCACGACGGCGATGCCCGTGGACACAGTGGCCGAGATGATGCTGACGATGATGACGTCGCGGCCGCCGAGCAGGATCATCGTGAGGACGTCGCGCCCGTCGGCGTCGGTGCCCAGGAAGTGTTCCGCCGACGGCGGGGCGTAGATCAGCGCGGAGTTGGCGGCCGGCACCTCGACGAACCACGGCAGGATCAGCGAGGCCACGCACATGAGGAGGAACACCACTCCGCCGACGGTGCCCGTCACGCTGGCCCCGAGGGCGCTTCGCCATCGGCCTTTCCCAGGGTGGGGAGTCCGGGCCCCGGTGAGGACGGTGGGATCGGTGGTGGGAAGCGGGGAGTTGCTCATCAGCGGGCACCTTCCACTCGGATCCGCGGATCGATACGGGACAGAAGCAGATCCGCCATCAGGTTGGCTAGCACCACCGAGACCGTGATGATCAGGATGAAGCCCTGGACCACGGGGTAGTCACGGGCCACGATCGCGTCGTAGAAGTAGTACCCGACGCCGTCGTACTTGAAGATCTGCTCCACCAGCGTCGAGCCCCCGACCACGAAACCCAGCTGGACGGCGAACTGGGTGAACAACGGCAGGATCGCGTTGCGCCCGACGTAGCTGATGTGGATGCGGGAGCCGGGAAGGCCGCGGGCCTTCGCGCCGATCACGTAGTCGTCCTCGAGCACCTGCGTGGTGGAGGACTTCATCTGCAGGATCCAGCCCCCCACGGAGGTCAGGACGTAGACGGTGATGGGAAGGGCGGCGTGCGTCAGCGCGTCGAGGATGAACTCGGCGGTGAATCCCGGTTGGACGCCGGGGGTGAGCGTGCCCCGCAACGAACTGACGTTGAACCAGCGCAGCTGGACGCCGAAGACCACGATCACCAGCATCGCCCACATGTAGTTGGGGACGGCGTTCAGCGCGGACGAGATGTTGGTGACCAGGTGGTCTATCCAGCGGCCGCGTTTGTAGGCGATCAGGACCCCCAGAGCGATCCCGATCAGGAACGACAGCAGCAGCCCCAGGCCGACACTGAACAGCGTCCATGGCAGGTAGGCGAGGATGTAGTCGCTCACCGAGGTCCCGGGCGCGACGATGGACTGGCCCAGATTGCCCTGCACCAACCCACCGAGATAGGTGAGGTATTGATCCAGCAGCGGGGCATCCGGGTCGTAGGACAGCAGCGAGGAAGCGCGTGCGAGCGCTTCCTGCCGTCCCAGGCCCTGCTGGGTCATTAGTTTCTGCACGTAGGCCTGCAGCGGGTTGCCGGGCATCCACCGCACCAGAGCGAAGGACAGGGTGGCCACGGCCCAGATCGTGATCAGGCTCTTGAGGATGCGCCCCAGGACGTAGTTGTGCCGGATGCGGTAGCCCAGGCTCGCCTGCGGCGGGCCGCCGGATTCCCGGGTCAACTCGGGACTGAGCTGCGCCGCCTCTTCTGCGTGAACGTCGTCGGACATGATGACCTAGAAGGACGTGGTGAGTTCGACGACCCGGCCGGTTTTCGCGGACTCGATGGCAGCGGTCATGATCTCGAGCGCGTGCCGGGCCTTGTAGGCGTCGGCGATGGGGGGTTCGCCGCTGCGGACGCAGTCGACCAGGTGTTCCATGAGCATGGCGCGGTGCAGTTCCTGTTCCCGGACGTTGTTGGCCTGGGAGAGGTCTTCCGGGTCCATCCAGGCGTCGACGCCGGGTTCCAGGTCCTGGACGAACACCTCGAGCGGGTTCTCGTCACGGTGGTAGATGGCCATCGCACCCCGCCGCCCGAACACCTCCACCTTGGGTGCCTTGGATGCCAGGACGTTGAACGTCGCGTCGATCACGGCGAAGGTCGAATCGCCGAAGTCCAACATGAGCAGGAAATTGTCCGGGGTGGTGACGGGAATCCGCAAACCACCGAAGGGACCCGTGCCACGCACGGTGCGGATGGCTTCCGTGATGCCCCCGAAGGCCGAGACCCGCCGCGCCGGACCCAGCAGGCTGGTGATCTCGTGGATGCCGTAGACGCCCATGTCGAACAGGGGCCCACCGCCCGGCTGGTAGAACCATGTCGGGTCGAACGGCCACCCGTCGGGAGCGCCGCCGGGGCCGCCGTGTGAACTGCGCACCCGGGCGAAGCACACCCGTCCGATGCGGCCTTCGTCGATGAGTCGGCGGGCCTCGCGGTACTGGGCGTAGAGCGTGTCGGGAGGGGCGCACACGAAGACAACACCCTGCCGCTCGGCCTCCTCGATGAGCGCGTCGGCCTCCTCCAGGGTGGTGGCCAGCGGTTTCTCGCTCAGCAGGTGCCGGCCGCTGCGGAGAATCCGTATCGAGGTCTCGGCGTGCACGGAGATGGGGGTGAGGTTCGCCACGGCCTCGACGCGGTCGTCACGCAACATCTCGTCGAGCGATTCGTGAACGGTGCCGATGCCGAATCTCTGGGCGGTGCGCTGCGCGTGCTCGGGCACGACATCCGCGACCGTGGTTATTTCAACTTTGTCTCCGAGCGTGGTTAGGTTGGGCAGAAAACCGTCCTCGTCGCCGGCGATCATGCCGGCCCCGAGGATCCCGAACCGTAGCGGCCTCTGCTGAGTCATGACACTCCTTAGCCCCGTTGCACCAGATTATAAATAGTATTAACTAACAGAGTTGACTTGGCAACACTGTGGAGAGGATCAACATGCCAACGGCCAGCGATCGGCTGATGGGCAAGGGGCCCAAACTCATCCGCGAGATGAACCAGCGTGTCCTGTTCGACTCGCTGCTGAGCCAGGGTCCGTCGACCCGTCCCGGGCTGGCGCGCGCTTCCGGGCTTTCCCAGCCCACCGTAATCGCGGCGCTCAACGAACTCGTGGACGCGCGGCTTGTCGTCCCGCTGGGCAACGACGCCCGCGACATGGGCAGGCCCGCCAAGCTGTACCGGGTGAACCCCGCTGCCGCGTCGGTCATTGCCGTCGACATCGGCCGCGTCTGGGTCCGTGTGGCGGTGGTGGACATCGCGGGCGACGAGCTCTACCGGCACGACGTGCGCAACGTGGCCAGGAGCGCGACTGCGCTGGTGGACCTGATCTCCGCGGAGGTTGCCCAGGCGAAGGCGAAGCTGCGGCTGGAGCCCGAGCGGACCTACGCGGTCATCGGCTCCCCGGGTGTTTTCGCCCCGAAGCGCGGCGTAGTGGACTACGCGGATCAGTTGCCGGGCTGGCATCGCCCCAAGTTGATCAACATGCTCAACGACGAGCTCGGCACGCAGCTACAGATCGAGAACGACGTCAACTTGGCCGCGCTGGCCGAGTCGATCCACGGCCAGGCCAAGCGACACGAATCCTTTGCTTACTTCCACATCGGCACCGGAGCCGGCATGGCGACCATCCTCAATGGGAAACTGCACCGCGGTTTCCGCGGGGCCGCCGGCGAACTCGCGTACCTGCTCACCGCCATGGGGACCGACGGGAAGGCGCGCGTCCTGGAGGACGTCGTCTCGGCGCGCGCGCTCACCGCTTCGGCCCGGGAGCTGGGGCTGGTGAACACCACTCCCGAGGCCGTCCTGCAATTGGCCGCGTCGGGGGATCCTGCGGCCCGGCGGGTCATGGATCGGTTCGTGGAGGGCATTTCGGCGGCTGTGATCGCCATCAATGCCGTCCTGGATCCCGAGTGTGTGGTCCTGGGTGGCGGCATTGGGATCCGTCTTCAGGATTACGTCGCCGAGATCGGAGACGCGGTGACCCGGCGCAGCCCGTTCCGCGTGGACCTCGACGTCGCGACTTTGCGCACCGACGCCACGCTGCGCGGGGCTGTCGACATGGGGTTGGAGACCGCGCGCAACGCGATGTTCCGACTAGGAGTCCAGGGCGGCGCCAGTTGACAAACTCCGGGTATTAATAAATACTCCTCAGAAAATGTGGTCCCCGAGGGGACGAGAAGCGATCTGAGGTGAACTCGTGACTTCCATCAACTTCGCAATCACCGGGCTCGACCACTGGTACTCGGCGGTGCCGCTGGCGCGGGGCCTGAGCAGGCACCCGCAGACCGAGCTGCCGCTCATCGTCGACAGCGACCCCGCAAGAGGCAGGGCACTTGCCAGCGACCTGGGGGCGGAGTTCTCCACGTCCCTCGACGATGCGCTGCAGGATCCCAGGATCAATGCCATCGGATGCTTCTTCAGTGTCGAGCAGAACCCCGCGATCTGCATCAGGGCGGCGGAGGCCGGCAAACACATCGTCTCCATCAAACCGATGGCGCGCACCCTGGAGGAGGCGAGCGCCATCGTGCAGGCGGTGGAGCGGTCCGGTGTGCAGTTCATCCCGGCGGAATCGCGGTCACGAATGACGGAGCAGAACCAGAGGCTCTTCGAGATCGTCCGCTCCGGAGCGCTGGGCAGGATCGTCTCGGCCAACTTCGCGCTGTGCGGGGTGCTGCCGAAGGCGTGGGAGGACTCCGACTCGCACGGCTGGTGGGTGGAGGAGGACAAGGCGCCCGGCGGCGGCTGGATCGATCACGCGATCTACCAGATCGACCGGCTGCGCTGGCTGTTGGGAGCGGAACCGGTCGATGTCATCGGGCACGCCGCTAACCTGCGGTATCCGCAGCTGCCCGTCGAGGACTACGGCCATGCCATCTTCACCTTCTCCGACGGCGTGGTTGCCACCATGGAGAACACCTGGACCGGCGCGGACGGGGCCTGGCGGATCACCACCACCATCAACGGAACCGAGGGGTCGCTGGCGATCGACACCATCGATGCGAACATTTCGGTGCTGCGCTCCGGCGCCGAGGCCCGCCCCGCCTGGGAACGGATCGGGCCGCTGGACGACGAATCCAACCTGATCCAGCCCCTCGTCGACCGGATCCGCGGTGAGAGCAACTCGCTGGGCACCGTCCACGACGCCTGGCGCAACCTCGCAGCCGCCCGCGCCTTCTACGACGCGGTCGCCTCCGGCACGAGACAACCCGTGCCGGTGCCGGCGGGTAGGAACACCTGAAAGAAAAGTGAAGGGCTCCGATGAAGCACGTCCTGCGAATCCTGGTCGCTGCCTCGGGCATGTCCTTGGGCCTGTCCACCCCCGCCGTTGCCGCCTCCGAGGAGGAGACGGTCAGCAACGCCTATCTGCACCTCGACGGTGCGATGGACGAATGGGCCTCGGCGCCGGCTCTTCGCGTGCCGTCGAGTTACCACGGGGGTTTCCTGGACTTCTGGGACAACTCCGTCACCTACGACAACGCGCTGGTGATCATCGCCTACGCCAACCGGAAGAACAACGTTGACTCCCTCAATCGGGCGAGAACCATGGGAGATGCCCTGCTGCAGATGCAAGCGAAGGACCCCATCGGCGATGGGCGCTTGCGAAACGCCTACGGGCCCGAGAACCTCTTCGACTCCAACGGTGTGCCGAACATCCAGACCTGGGGATCGGCGTCCGGCAACCAGGCCTGGGCCGGAATGGCGCTGGCCCATCTCGCGCACGTCACCAAGGACACGAAGTACCGCGACGGTGCGCTGCGCATCGGGGAATGGCTGCTGCGGGAGACCAAGGACACCCGTGGGCGTGGTGGCTTCACCGGTGGTTACAGATCCGACGGAACGAAGACCGAGTGGAAGTCAACCGAGCACAACATCGACATGGTGGGTCTGTTCGGGATGCTCCACCAGCTGACCAAGGACCGGAAATGGCGTCGCGCCCGCAAACACGCCCGCAAGTTCGTCAAGAGCATGTGGGACAAGAAGGAAGGATGCTTCCACATCGGGACGAAACCCGACGGAGTCACCATCAACCGGGACGAGTACATTCCCGAGGACGTGCAGTCCTGGGGTTATCTCGCCCTCCGATCGGACCGCTACCGCCGGGCACTGGACTGGAACATCGCCAACCTCGAGGTGACCGACGACTCCAATCCTTCCCAGCCGGTCGTCGGTGTGCGGTTCGCCTGGCAGATCAAAAAGGAACATCAGAAAAAGAACGACAACACGGTCTGGCTGGAGGGCACCGCCCACATGGCGCTCGCGTTGAGGATGAGCGGCAAGAAGAAACACAAGAAACGGGCCCGCGCATATCTGGACAGCATCCGCACGGCGCAGCTGCACGGCCCGAACGCGGATGGGAAGGGAATCCAGGCCAACTCGAAGGAAGGTCACTCCGGCGGCGATGATGTCAACTACACGAGCCTGCACACCGGCGCCACCGCTTGGTACATCATGGCCAAGCAGGAACTGAATCCGTTCCACCTCGCCAAGAACTGAACCGGGGCGCGATCCTGTCATGACCAACATCACGGAGCCGGGCCGGATTCCGGAGAGCCGTAAGCAGTTCCACGCGCCATCCGCCCTGGCCATCGACATCGGTGGCACAAAAACCGCATTCGCGTGGGTGGGGGCGGACGGGGGCATCATTGATTCGTTCCGGGTGCCCACACCCGCTCCGGAGACGGCGCGCGACGAGGCGCTGCAACAGTTGCGGGGTCACGTGCGGCGGGTCCGGGGTTGGCACACCCGGTTCGGAACCTGCATCGTGGTGCGTCCGGGGCTGATGAGCTACGACGTCGTCGAACTCTCCCCGAACACGCCCGCCTGGGAGGACGCCGCCCTGGCGCAGCTCGTGCGCGACGAACTCGGCGAGGTGCGCATCCGCTTCGAGAATGACGTGCGAGCGGCAACTTACGGCGAGATGGTGGCCGGGAGGCTACGGGATGTCGACCCCGGCCTGTACGTCAACCTCGGCACCGGGGTGGCTGCCGCGCTGGTGGTGAACGGCCGCATCGTCGAGGGGGCGCACGGAGCCGCGGGTGAGATCGGCTACATGAAACCTAGCCCGGTGGCTGACGCGGTCAGGGGCGGCGACATTTCGCCCGCGCCGTTCGAGGAACTGCTCGGGGGGCCGGCGTTGGGCAGGCGGGCCTCGAAGATGCTGGGGCGGGCCGTGACCCCGAGGGAGTTGTTCGCCGCGAGGGACCCGGTCTCCGTCGCGTTCGTTGGTGAGATGGCGGCGCTCATCTCGACGATGCTCGGGAACCTCTGCACGCTGCTGGATCCGCAACGCATCGTCTTTGGCGGTGGGCTGGCCCGTTCCTTCGACCGGTGGGCACCCGTCGTCCGGGCCCACATGGCTGCCAGCTTCCCCTACGCGCCCGAGCTGGTCGTCTCCCAGCACGTTGCCGACGGGTCGCTGTTCGGCGCCGCCATGCTGTGTCTTTTGGAATTACCACAATGGTGACGCCCCGGCGCACCCGACCGACAGGAGCATGTCCATGACAGATGTCCGAGTACTCATGTTCGGCGCTCACCCCGACGACTGCGAGTTCGAATCGTCCGGGCTGGCCGCGCTCGTAACCCGGGCCGGCGGGGTGGTGCGGTTCGTCTCCGCCACCGATGGTTCCAGCGGCCATCACAAGATGACCGGCCCGGAATTGGTGGAACGCCGCCGCGTGGAGGCCCGGGCCGGTGCGGCAGCGGTCGGGGCGACGGTGACCAACCTCGGGTTCACCGACGGCTGGTTGTTCCCCGACCGGGCGCTGCGCGAGGCGGTGATCACAGCCATCCGGTCCTTCGGGCCGCACGTCGTGGTGTCTCCCAGGCCGTCCGATTACCACCCGGACCACCGGGCCATCGCGACGGCGGTGCAGGACGCGGGGTATCTGCTCATGGTTCCGGGCATCGTCCCCGACGTGCCGGTGCCGGGAACCCGGCCGGTGATCCTGCACACCCACGACCCGTTCACCGACCCGAGGCCGTTTCGCCCCGACGTCGTGTTCGACATCGACGCGGTGCTGGAACGGAAACTGGACGCCATCATGGCCCACGAGAGCCAGGTTCGTGAATGGCTGCCGCACATCAACGGATTCGCGGCCGAGGTCCCAGGAACGGAACCCGCACGTACCGAGTTCCTTCGCCTGCGGGAGCGAGAGAAAATCAACCGGATCGCGGTCAAGTTCGCGGACGAACTGAGGCGACGCCACGGACGTGTCCCCGCGGCCGCGGAGGCCTACGAGATCTCCGAGTACGGCGCCCCCACGGACGCCGACCACGTCCACGAACTGCTCGGCATCCTCCCCTAGGTCGTTCCCCGCTTCGGAGCCCCTAAATCTTCGTGCGGTGGAAGTTCAGGTAGGAACGCGACGGGGTGGGGCCCCGCTGACCCTGGTAGCGGGAGCCGTACTCCTTGGAGCCGTACGGGTGCTGGGCCTCCGAGGAGAGCCGGAAGAAACACAGCTGGCCGATCTTCATGCCCGGCCACAGTTTCACGGGCAGCGTGGCCATGTTCGACAGTTCCAGGGTCACGTGTCCGGAGAAACCCGGGTCGATGAAACCAGCCGTGGAGTGGGTCAGCAGCCCCAGCCGACCCAGCGACGACTTGCCCTCCAGGCGTGCCGCCACCGTCGCGGGCAGGCTCACCTGCTCCCACGTCGAACCGAGCACGAACTCACCCGGGTGCAGCACGAAGGCCTCCTCGTCGCCGACCTCGATCATCCGGGTCAGTTCGGGCTGTTCCTCGGCGGGGTCGATGTGCGGGTAGCGGTGGTTCTCGAACACCCGGAAGAACCGGTCGAGACGCACGTCGATGCTCGACGGCTGGAGCATCGCGGGATCCCACGGCTCCAAGGCGATCCGCCCCTCGGTCACCTCGGCCAGGATGTCTCGGTCGCTCAAAAGCATGCACTGAGCCTAATGGTTACGGGGCCGGGGCCGGGGGATGCCGACCAATGGCCAGCCCGGTGTCGTAGCTGGTTCGTTGCTCCTCTCAAGACACGTTCCGGCGCGGTTTTCACCATCCGCCGGGACAACCGGCGCGGCTATCCTGCGACGCCTCATCCGCTGGCACCCCCTCGGGCAGGCCGCGGGATAACCTTGGATTCATGTCCCCGGATACCATGTTTCGGCTGCACCGCCTCCGGCTCAAGAACTATCGCAGCATCAAGATCTGCAACCTGTCTCTGGGGCCTCTGACGTTGCTGGTCGGTCCGAACGGGTCCGGAAAGTCCAATGTGCTCGACGCCCTCAGGTTCACCAGCCAGGCGCTCGGCGAAAACTTGGACAATGCGCTCAGGGAACGCGGCGGCATCGCCGAGGTGCGGCGCCGTTCAACGGGGCATCCGACGCACTTCACCATTGCCATGACCTTCGTGATGGGCGCAGGACGGCAGGCAGGTGAGTACGAGTTCGAGATCGGGGCGGCAAAAGGCGGTGAATATCGCGTTTCCCGGGAGATGTGTCGCATTCGTTCCGGCGAATTCGGTTCGGAGGACCGGTTCTTCGAGACGCGCGCCGGGCAGCTGATGAGCAGTTCCGAGGAACGACTGCCCAGGATCTTCCCGGACCGGCTTCTGCTGGTGGCGCTCTCCGGGCAGGAACCGTTCAGGCAGCTCTTCGACGGGCTCGCGTCCATGGGGGTGTTCAGCCCCGCCCCCGAGGCCATGCGGGTCGTCCAGAAACCCGACCCCGGAGACCTGCTCCGCCGGGACGCGTCGAACATCGCGTCGGTGATCGAACGGCTCAGACGCACCGATCTGCCCGCCAAGGCCAGGATCGAGGAGTACCTGTCCCACATCGTGCCCGGGGTGAAGGCGATTCAGCGCGTTGGTGTGGCCAACTGGGAAACCCTGGAGTTCCAGCAGGAGGTGCAGGGAGCCGCCAACCCTTGGTCCTTCCAGGCGTCCTCGATGAGCGATGGAACGTTGCGGGCCCTGGGGGTGTTGGTGGCGTTGTTCGCGGGAACGGGGGAGGTGATGAGCCCGGTCGGGATCGAGGAACCGGAATCCGCCCTGCACCCGGCGGCATCGGGTCTGCTTCTCGACGCGATCCGCGACGCGAGCCAGCGAAGACAGATCCTTGTCACGAGCCACAGCCCCGACCTGCTCGATTCGCCGTCCATCACTGTCGATGAATTGCTAGCGGTGCGTTCGGTCTCGGGAACCACTGTCGTGGATCGGCCTGACGCGGCGGCGCAGGTAGCGCTGAAGGAATCCCTCTTCACCGCGGGTGAGCTTGTTCGTGCGGATCAGCTCCAGCCGGAAATCGGTGGCGTCGCATGGTGAGAATTGCTTCCGTGGTGGAGGGCCACGGCGAGGTGGAGGCCCTCCCGGTGCTGATCCGCCGCATCTGTGAGGAGCAAGGTGAATACGGACACGAGGTCGGGAAACCTCACAGGATCCATCGACCAGAGATGCACACGCCGAAGGTTCTCGCGGCTGTTCGGATCCAGCGGGCGCGGGTGGGGGAGAGTGGAATCGTCGTTGTGCTGTACGACGCGGACGACGACGAGTGGGAGGCGGCAAGAAAGAGCACTCAGGAGCAGCTGGGGCAGGAACGAGCCGTCATCGCCGTCGCGGTGCGGGAATATGAGGCATGGTTCCTGGCGGCCCTTGAATCTCTCGGTGAAAGTCGGGCGATCAAACAGGGTGCTCGCTTCGATGCCGATCCCGAGCAGCCCCGCAACGCTAAGAAACAGCTCGAACTGCACATGACCGAGTCATACCGGGAGACGCTGCACCAGCCGAAGTTTTCAGCACTCATGGATCTTGATCTGTTGCGTCGCAGGAGCCCCTCTTATGGCCGTTTTGAGGACGACTTGGCCGCGGCATTGAAATTGAGTCGGTGAAGGGGTCTACCCTCTTCGCATGAGACCTCTGGACGGACTTGGCGTGAGCCGTGGTGAGGGGGCCATGTTGAGTCCCCTCGCCCGCGACCACTCGGTGCTGCATCACCATTTCTCCCGCGGTACGGCACGCCGGGTGCTTGCGCAGGCGAGACCGTTCAAGGGGTGGTTCGTCGTCTTCGCGGTCGCTGTGCTGGGAGGCAGCGCCACCACCGTGCTCCCGATGCTGCTGTTCCAACGCATCATCGACGACGGGGTGCTTGCGGGAAACGCGGATCTCGTCGTGCAGTTGGCGTTGGTGGTCGCCGGGTTGGCGCTGGTCGGCATGGGGCTGGGGCTGCTGGAACGCTGGTGCTCGGCGCGGATCGGGGAGGGCCTGACCCACCGGCTGCGATGTCAGCTGTTCGACCGTGTCAACAGCATGCCGCTGGCCTTTTTCACCCGCTCCAGCACGGGCAGGCTCGTCTCCCGCATCGTCGGGGACGTCTCGGGTGCGCAGCAGGCGTTCACGTCGACGTTCTCGCAGGCCCTCAGCAACGCCGCCACCCTGCTGCTCGTCCTGGGTTCGATGCTGTTGCTGTCGTGGCAGCTGACCCTGGCGGCCCTGGTGCTGCTGCCCGTGTTCCTGGTGCCCGCAAAACTGGTGGCGCGGCGCACGGCCCGCCTGGCGCGCCTGAGGATGGACCATCAGGCGCAGCTGACCGAGACCATGACCGAGCGTTTCACCGTCTCCGGTGCGATGCTGGTGAAACTGTTCGGAAACCCGCGCAGTGAGTCCCGGATGTTCGATGCCCAGGCCGGGCAGCTGGCCCGCGACGGGGTGCAGATGGCGATGATGGTGCGCATCTTCCTGTCCGCCCTGACCCTGGCGGGGGCGTTGGCCACCGCCGTGTTCTACGGCGTGGGTGGCAACGCGGTCATCGAGGGGCGGCTCAGCCTCGGTACCCTGACCGCCATGGTGGCGCTCCTGGCGCGTCTCTACGGGCCCTTGACGCAGCTGAGCAACCTGCGGATCGACCTGATGACCGCCATGGTCAGTTTCGAACGGGTCTTCGAGGTGCTGGACCTCAAACCCTCCATCTACGACGCCCACGACTCGATCAACGTACCGGGTCCGCCGAGCATCGAGTTCGACAAGGTGTGGTTCACCTACCCCACGGCCTCGGAGGTGTCGTTGTCATCCCTCACCTCGGAGGCCGAAAGGGAACAGAAACGCGGCGACAAGGTGCTGAGTGAGATCAGTTTCTATGTCGAACCCGGGCAGACGGTGGCGCTGGTCGGGCCGTCCGGGGCGGGCAAGACCACCATCACCCACCTGGTGGCGCGCCTCTACGAGGTCGATCACGGGGCGGTGCGTGTCGGTGGTGCCGACGTGCGGGGGTTGAAGCAGGCGAGCCTGCGCAACACCGTCGGATACGTCACCCAGGACGCGCACCTGTTCCACGACACCATCCGCGTCAACCTCCAGTACGCCCTGCCGGAAGCCGAGGAGCAGCAGCTGTGGGAGGCCCTCGAGGGGGCACAGCTGGCCGACCTGGTGCGCGGCCTCCCCGATGGCCTCGAAACCGTGGTGGGGGAGCGGGGCTACCGGCTCAGCGGCGGGGAGCGGCAGCGACTGGCGATCGCCCGGCTGCTGCTGAAGTCGCCGCCCGTGATCATCCTCGACGAGGCCACCGCGCACCTCGACTCCACCTCTGAACGCCTCGTCCAGCAGGCCTTGGATGTCGCGCGGCAGGGCCGCACCGCGATCGTGGTCGCCCACCGGTTGTCGACGGTGCGTTCCGCGGACCTGATCCTGGTGCTCGAGAACGGCCGGATCACCGAACGCGGCACCCACGACGAACTCCTGGCCGCCGACGGTGCTTACGCCAGGCTGTACCATCACCAGTTCGACGCCTCCGGCTAGGGTTTCAGCGTCATCACACCCGGTGGGTGCTCCCGGTCAGCTCGTGGAGCACCTCCACGTGGCCGTCATCGCCGGTTTCCTCCCCGGCCGGGCGGAACCCCACCTTGGCCAGCACCCGCAGGCTCGCGGCGTTGCCGGCTCGGACCCGCGTCGAGACCACGTCCAGGCCGAGGCCGTCGAACGCCCACCCGCACACGAGCCGGAGTGCGCGGGTCGCGATCCCACGTCCCCGATGGGCCGGGTGCACGAAATAGGAAACGTTCCAGCGGCCATCGTGGAGTTTCAGGTCGATTCCTCCCGCGAACCCGGCCGGGACGCGGATCGCCCAAGTGAAGGAATCGGGTTCCGCGTCGTTCGCGACCCGTTCCAGATGGGCCCGGCAGCGTTCCAGACCCGGCCGGCACGGCCACCCGAACCAGCGGGCGCACTCGTCGTCCTGCGCATCCGACCAGTCGTCGGCGTCACCCACGTCCGGTGCCTCGAGCACGAGGTCGTCCGCGACCAGCCGGGGAGTTCTCATGGCGCCCAGCCTAGAACCCGATGCGTGTCATTGGGGTGCTGCACGTTTCCTGGGCGGTGACGAAAAACAGGTTCAATCGAACACGTGGGACATGAGTTTGTGTCGTGAGACTTGTGAACGGCCATTGCCAGGTGGGTTCTGGCTGGGGTTTTGCTGGTCGATACGCCGCCTGTGAACAAGTCTCACGGTGCTTCCAGACCCAAGCACCTTATACCCCCTATTCTAACTGGATATTGTTTCAATCCGTTTTAAGGTTCGCGGTGCTTCCAGACAGATGGCAATGAAGTAGAATGCCAAGACGGTCAGGAGTTTCAATCCGCTTTAAGGTTCGCGGTGCTTCCAAACACGGACCTAAATTGACGTACGTTCTCGACAAGGACTTGTTTCAATCCGCTTTAAGGTTCGCGGTGCTTCCAGACATCTGGTTATGTACGAAACACGGAGACACGACTCGGGGTTTCAATCCGCTTTAAGGTTCGCGGTGCTTCCAGACTCGCCTACTCCGACTCCAGGGCGAGAAGACGCTGGGGTTTCAATCCGCTTTAAGGTTCGCGGTGCTTCCAGACACGTCTGGAATGGCTCGAGTTGGATACTCCACCGGGTTTCAATCCGCTTTAAGGTTCGCGGTGCTTCCAGACCCGTAGTTTGAAAGGAGGCCCCACATGAAGGGGCTGTTTCAATCCGCTTTAAGGTTCGCGGTGCTTCCAGACATTAACAAAGTTACCCACTAGAAGAAAGCCCCCAGTAGTTTCAATCCGCTTTAAGGTTCGCGGTGCTTCCAGACAAGGAAGGAGGCCATCATGGCCAAGAAGAGCGCTTTTGTTTCAATCCGCTTTAAGGTTCGCGGTGCTTCCAGACTCGGAAGTGGAAAAGAGGCTGAGGCCTCGGTCTCGTTTCAATCCGCTTTAAGGTTCGCGGTGCTTCCAGACCTAATAGGCTTGGTGGCGTCCTTCGTGGACGTTTCAATCCGCTTTAAGGTTCGCGGTGCTTCCAGACTGGATGTTCTGGGACCTATGGAGACTCTGACCTCTGTTTCAATCCGCTTTAAGGTTCGCGGTGCTTCCAGACGAGTACTGCACTTCCCTCAAGCGCAACTTCATTTTGCGGTTTCAATCCGCTTTAAGGTTCGCGGTGCTTCCAGACATGCAGTATTTCCTGGCCTGGGCCAAGAACAACCGGTTTCAATCCGCTTTAAGGTTCGCGGTGCTTCCAGACCTGCCGTGCAACTGGGCCAGGTAGACGAGCTGGGTTTCAATCCGCTTTAAGGTTCGCGGTGCTTCCAGACCACTTGGTAATAAGTTTACCAGGTGTGGCCTCTGTGACGTTTCAATCCGCTTTAAGGTTCGCGGTGCTTCCAGACGACGCCAATAAGGCTGGCACCACCGAGTGCAGGTTTCAATCCGCTTTAAGGTTCGCGGTGCTTCCAGACAGGAATGAACATAAGATTCAATGCAAACGAATCTGTTTCAATCCGCTTTAAGGTTCGCGGTGCTTCCAGACTCGACGTCGCTCGAAAGGTGGCAATACCTTCTCGCGTTTCAATCCGCTTTAAGGTTCGCGGTGCTTCCAGACAGCTCACTGGTTGGCACATTAACAAGTTGTCCACTATGTTTCAATCCGCTTTAAGGTTCGCGGTGCTTCCAGACAAGATTCTCGGCGGCGTACGACCCGGAAGAGGTGTTTCAATCCGCTTTAAGGTTCGCGGTGCTTCCAGACAAAGGAAGTCCACCTCGCCTCCCTGGTTGAGGCACAGGTTTCAATCCGCTTTAAGGTTCGCGGTGCTTCCAGACTTCTGCGTAAGGGCTTTGGCGGAGATCCGCTAGAGTGTTTCAATCCGCTTTAAGGTTCGCGGTGCTTCCAGACCCTACCCCATGACACGCCGTCCTGACAAGCCCCGTTGCAGCGGTTTTACACACCACCCCTCCTCACCCCCTCCAACCAGAGGACAGAACCTGTCCTCAAAGGGGTAAAACCCCTAGTCAAGTGCCATACACACCTGAAGCCATTTTTGGTCGTTCTCCAACACCCCTGTCCGGGGGTGTCTCCAAAACACCCGCAGGCAGCCGGGAGCGCCGGCTGCCTCCAACCCTACCCCCACGCCATCCCATCCCGTGACGGGCCCGTGACTCAGGGATCGGCAAACTCGGTGGCTTGGGTGGTTTGACGGGGGCGCGGGCCCTGCAGGGGGCGATGAGCGGTGCTTGATCAACCCTTCACCCCGGGGAGTCCGCGTCGATGTCAGCTACCCGCCACCACCGCTGCCCTGTCACGCCAGCCTGTGGCCTGTGTCCTCCAGAACGTGACTGATCCTCGTCACCGGCGGGGTGTGCGTCACGCTCTGCCCCGCGGTCTTGTCCCTGGCGGTGGTGGGGGGTGTCGGCCGGCAGTTTGATGGCGTAAGGGGCGCGCCGCCGATCTGATTCCCCGCGATCTGGCCGGTCTGGGTCTGGAGAAGGGGCAGACGTTGCCATCGGCAGTCCGTCGGTCTCATCCGCATCTTCCACGACCCCGGCACATCCATCGCCTCAACCACCAGAGCCTTGGCCAGATGCCCAAAACGAGCCATCAAACTATTCACCCAAACCCCCACCTAACCGACTTTGCCGCCCCATGGCCCGCGACTCCCTTCGCAAGGCGCCAGTCATCCCGTCTGATTTCCCATAGGCATCGGCGGGTTTAGCAGGAACTCTCCTCGGCGCGGGCAACTGGAGGTTTATCCACAGGCGGCACGTCGGTTAGCGAAACCCTTGGCCGAAGCACACTTGAGAACGGATGTGAATAAGTTTCCTCGTCAACCAGAAAATTCTACCGTGCCGGAAGAAAAGCGATCGAGGATGTGGTTTCATGGATTGAAGCCTGCTACAATCAAACCGGTTTTCATTTCGGTGGTTGGGTGTTGCGCCCCAAGTGAAGTCCATCAAGACAAGAGAGGCAAACTGATGCGGCGGTTTAAACCATGATCCAAGATTTTGCCACCATCCGAAAAACTTATAGCAGTCCAACCGAAACCAAGGCCTCCGCGCCGTGCGCACTGGGAAGATCGGAGATGAGTGTTGAATAACTGGATTCGAGTACTGCGGCTCATTTGGTCGACGGGACGCGGCGGCGTCCTCGGCATACTTGTCTCGACCGCGATCGACGCCCTCGTGCCCGCAGTCCAAGTTGTGCTTCTGGGACTTACGGTCAATGCCGTCCTCAATGCTGCGGACGCCGCAGACCTCTTGATCTACCCATTGCTATTTGGGCTCGTTGCGTGTTTTGGCCTGATTCTCACCACCTTGCAGAGCTATTGGCAGGCCTCACTTGAGCAGAAGGTGTCGAATACCTTCAACCTGAAGCTGATGGAGAAGTCAGGGGAACTGAGTCTTCCGGATTTTGAGAATCCCAAAGTGTATAACATGCTTCAGCTCGCTACGCGTGAGGCGACCAGCCGCCCCTACCAGCTGTTCTCGCAATTGGTGGCCACCGTGTCGGGCGGTATCTCGCTCGTGACGGTCACCGGAATTGTTGTCAGTTGGAATCCGTTGGTGGCGTTGCTGGTCCTCCTGTCGCCCGTGCTGCCCGTGCTGGTGAACCAGCTTTTCGTGAAGCGGCTTTGGCAGGTGGAACGCAACCGTTCCGAGGAAAGACGTAGAGGACAGTATCTCCTTGCGCTGGTGACAAACGACAAGACGTATAAAGAGACACGTCTGTTCGGTCTGGTCCCGCATTTCATCAACACCTACCGGCAGCTGCTCGGGCGATTCTATTCGGTCGATATGGAAATTGAGCGCAAGCGTGACGTGGCGGGTGTCCTCTCGGGGCTCCTGGGTGTTGTCGTCACAGCCGTGGCGATCTTCTTCGCGATATCTGACTCACTCGCGGTGGGTGATGTGGGTCGTCTTGCCGCCTATATCAGCGCGATATCGGCAGTCACGGCTGCTGCACAGATGTTCATCGGAGGTTTTGGACAGCTCTTCGAGCACACGCTCTTCCTCGGCAACCTGTTCGACTTCCTGGACCTCTCGCCCACCCAGAAACAAAGCGAAGACTCGCCGAGGCCGGCTTTGAGGGGTGGCGATACGGTGGAACCTCAGGAGATTGTCTTCGACGATGTAACTTTCCAGTACCCCGGCCAAGCAGAGGCAGCATTGTTGAACTTCTCCGCCACCTTCTCCCCGGGGCGAACGGTCGCGCTCGTTGGCGAGAACGGCGCGGGGAAATCCACGATCGTGAAGCTACTCACGCGCCTTTACGAACCGACGTCTGGTCGTATTCTCCTGGGCGGTGTCGACATTCGGGAGATTGACCTGGATGCCTATCGCGAGCAGTTGGCGGTGCTGTTCCAGGACTTCATTCAGTATGAAACCTCTCTGCGTCAAAACATTGGTTTTGGGTGGCTGGAGAGAATGGAGGACGGCGAAGGAATCCTGTCCGCGGCCAGGCGTGCCCGACTCATGGACGTAGTTGAAGATCTACCGCATGGGGTTGATACGCAGCTTGGAAAATGGTTCAGCGAGGGCCGTCAGCTGTCGGGGGGTGAATGGCAGCGCGTGGCGCTGGCACGCGCCCTCTTCCGTGACGCTCCAATCATTGTCCTCGACGAGCCGACGGCCTCGCTTGATGCGCAGGCCGAAGAAGCCGTGTTTGAACAGATGAACACAGAGGAGTCGCGGGCCACGAAAATTCTCATCTCGCATCGCTTCTCGACGGTCCGCATGGCTGATGAGATCCTGGTGATCAGCGGGGGCAGGCTCATCGAATGCGGTACGCACAGTTCGCTGGTCTCGACCGGCGGTGTCTACGCAAAGATGTATGCAGTTCAGGCGAAGGGCTACCTGGATGGGTAGGCCTCCAGCTTCGGCTGGGATGTTGTGGGTTTTGTGGACGGTGACAAAAACTTGGAACATGGAGGCTTATTCACAGGCGGTGTGTCGGCCGGTGAAACCCTTGATCAGAGCACGTTTTATGATGGCTGTGAACAAGCCCCTCCGGGGCTGTCCCGGAGAATCGATTCCAGCAGGGAGGGCAGGGCGGTGGAGGGGTTCCGTCCGATTTCATTCGCACCGACCGGGGTGCGTGAGGCCCGACGTCTCGCCTCGGGATGCTTGGTGTAAGGAAAGGCCGGAGGGATGGATTTGCCCAAGCCGTGGCGTCTGGCGGCGTGCTGGACCTCGCTGCTGGAGCCCTCCTGCGTCCAGTCCTCGAAGTGCCAGAGGAGCCAGACCTCGAAACAGGGGTTGGAAACGGCGGCTGATAAGTTCTCCTGCCGTGTTTCCCGGAGAACGGGGATGAGCTTTGCGTGCTGGTCGACATCCAGGAGCAACCAGACCTCGTCATAGTCATTGGCGCGTGAATGACATCGTGCCTTCGCGGTTTTGAGTACCTTGCTCGGTTCTCCTCTGCCGTCCACCACGTCAATCGCGGTCACCTGCGTCCGGTTGGGGCGAAGGAATTGCATGAAACCTTCGAGGTATTCCTTCTCCGTTTTCCCTCGGTCACCACCAAGAGCCTGCGGTTTTCTCGTCGGGTTCCGGTCCGCCGGTTCAATGACCTCGCCGGTCGGCGTTCTTGTCGTCTGCTCATATCGGCAGTTGCTCCTGGACGCCGACGAGGTGCCGAACCTGGGTCGGGGCGAGGCGCGGGAGTGCTCCGTAGCGTCCCGACAGGTAGCGGCGGGCGTGGTTCTGTTCGGCTCGGGTGGGGAACTCGTCGAGGCTGAAGAGGTCGCTGACCCCCTGCGCGTCCTTCTGGGTGAACCAGACCTGCTCGGGGGTGAGTCGCGCTGGGTTCACGTTGTCGATGAAGTGCGTGTCGTGCGTGGTGAAAACGATCTGGGCGCCGTGAGGATTGATGTCCGGGTCGGTGAACATGGATACCAGCACCTGCGCCAGCTGCGGATGGAGACTTGCGTCGAGTTCGTCGATGCACAGCACCCCGCCGCTGCGAAGCTTTGCCAGGGCCGGGACCGCCAGGCCGAGCCAAGTGAGGGTTCCCGCGCTCTCGGCGTTCAGATCCAGGGGATAGGCCCCGTCGATCCCGAGGTGGTGGAATCTCAGGGCGCGACGAAGCCGGATGATCAACTCCTCGAACTGGTCGGCCTCCAGGACCAGACGGGTGGGATCGTGAGGTGTGTCATCCTCCGGGGCCTCGGGCTGCGTTGCGTCGGTGGCCGGGCCGAGGTTCATCAGGAATTCCTTGAAGTACTCGGGAAGTTCCCGTTCGCTCACCTCCGCATGGCAGATCCCGACATCGGCCACGCGCAGCAACGTGACGAGATCGTCCGACTTGAAACGCCCCCCGGCCAGCTCGGTCGTGAGCTGCCGAAGACGTTCCTCCCGTGCCTGCTCGGAGTAGGACACGAACTCGAACCCCCCGATGATCTCGCTGGCCAGTCGCTGGAGCTGCTCGTGCCTTGCGGTGAAGGCGCGGGACAACACCAGCTCCCGGGGGCCGGTGATCCGGCTCAGGAGTGCGGCGCCGCCGCGTAGTCTGCGTCCCACCTCGATGTCGCCGCCGTGTCGGTTGAAGAGCGTCGTGGGTTTCGACGTCCAATAACCTCGGAGCCACTCCTCGGTGACTTCGTGTTCGGTGAGACTGAAACCGTACTCGTAGCGGACGTCGTCGACGACGAAGTCCAGGACGAAGGTCGAGGGTCGGTTGGCGGACTTGGTGTCCAGCAGGAAGGGCCTTCGGGGCAGCTTCGAGTCTCCCGCCCACGTGGTCGCTGAGTTCCGAACCATCGAGGTGAAGAAGCGCATCCCGTGCAGCAGGGCGCTCTTGCCGGAGGCGTTCGGACCGTAGATCGCGGCCACCCGGCTGACGTGGCGCAACCAGTGCGAGTCGCGCGGCACTTGGGACTTCAGGGTGTGCGAGACGAGGTTGAGGGTGGCTTCATCCCTGAAGCTGGCATGGTTCGACAAGCTGAACTGAAGCAGCAGCATGCAGCAATTATGCATTATTTCTTGCTATATGTGTCGGGTTCCGTCCAAATGGTGGATTTGGATGCCCGTACATGCTTCAAGGTGGATCTTCCCCGTGGGGCTGTGGACGATGTGTGCTGGAGACGAACCCCGACCTGAGAGCTCCGCTAGCGTTGCGGCATGGCCGCTACCCCTTCCGTCGCCGAGCTGAAGCGACGTTTGGGTGTGGACGGCGACCGCGGTGAACCGCCGGGACTGCCGGGTGTTCGATGTCTTCCGGGGCCGGGGTCAGCGGTGGTGCTGCTCGCCGACACCGCGGTCGGGGCGGCGTGGGCGCGCCGGCGGGGCGACGTGCTCTCGCGCGACGAGGCGGAACGGGCGGCGCGGTTCGTGTTCCCCGGGCTCGGGGAGGCGTGGGCCGGGGCGCACGTGCTGCTGCGCGAGGTGCTGGGGCGTGCGACGCTGATACCCGCGGCGGATGTGCGGATCCGCACCGGCGAGTTCGGGAAGCCATCGGTCGACGGGGTCGAGTTCTCGCTGTCCCACACGGGCTCTGTCGTGCTGATCGGTCTCGGCGATCTTCCGCTCGGGGTGGACGTGGAGAAGATCCCGGAGGGGCGGACGGCAGGGCAGGTCGGTTCGGGTTTTCATCCGCAGGAGACCGAGGAGCTGCTCGACCTTCCCGCCGATGCGCGCCCCGAGGCATTCGCGCGCGTCTGGGTGCGCAAGGAGGCCCTGCTCAAGGCCATTGGAACCGGCCTGTCGCGTGGCATCTCCCGCGACTACGTGGGTGCCGGAACGGTCCCGGGAACCCCCGTCGCGGGGCTGCGCATCCACGACCTGGCGCTCCCGGGGATGCCCGGTCACCGCGCGGCGCTGTGCACCACGGTGCCCGAGGCCGCCCCGTAGCGACGGATACTCAACGGACCCGCCAACGAGCGGTCTGCTTGAAATCGGCCAGCAGCGAGGCGAAAACCCCGTTCCCGGCGGCCAGGTCACCCGGGCTGCCCTCTTCCACGACCCGCGTCGGTGTGCCGTTCTCGCGACCCGAGAGCACGTGGATGTGATCGGCCTGCATCACCGTCGACAGGCGGTGGGCGATGACGATGACCGTCCGGCCCCGCGACAATTCGCCCAGGGTCGCGGTGATCGCGGCCTCGTTCTCGGCGTCCAGGGCCGAGGTGATCTCGTCCAGCAACAGGATCGGTGCGTCCTTCAGGAAGGCACGGGCGATCGAGACGCGCTGCCGTTCACCGCCGGACAGTTTCTGGCCGCCCTCCCCGACCTGCGTGCCGGCGCCGTCCGGCAGCCGGGCGATCGTCTGGTCGAGTCCGGCCCGGTGGAGTGCGTCGGCCACCTCGGCGTCGGTCGCGTCGGGACGGGAAATCCGGACGTTCTCGGTGATGGTGGTGTTGAAAAGGTAGACGTCCTGGAAAACCATGGAGGTCATCTCCATCAGCTTCGTGGTTGGGATGTCCCGTACGTCGACGCCACCGATGGTGATCGAGCCCCCGTCGACGTCCCAGAACCGTGCGGCCAAGCGGGTGACGGTCGACTTGCCGCAGCCCGACGGCCCGATCAATGCGGTGATCTCGTTCTCCCGGACGGTCAGCGACAAACCGGAGAACACCGGCTGGTCCGCGACATAACCGAAATGGACGTCGTTGAACCGGATCGTGGTGCCCTGCGGGACCTTCGGTTCGTCAGGTTCGGGCAGCGGCGCAGAATCGACGATCGCACCGATGGCATCCAGGCTGACGATCGACTTCTGGATTTCGGCCGCGTACAGCACCGACTGGGAGATCGGGGTCGTGAAACGGGCCGCCATCAGGCCGATGGCCAGGTAACCCGGCACGTCGAGCCGCCCACCCAGCGCCAGCACCAACCCGGTGCCCAGGACCGCGGCGAAGAACACCTGCCCCAGGATCCCGAACGCCGCCGAGGGCCGTGACTGCGCCGCCATCAATCCCTTCACCGTGGCGTGCTCGTCGTGCAGCGCTTTTTTGAGGGGTTCCCAGCTCGTTCCGTTGAGTCCCTGGGCGCGCAGCACCGGCTGCAACCGGACCTGCTCGATGATGCGGTGTGCGGTCTCGGCGCTCACCTTCGGGGTGAGCTCCTGCTCGCGGCGGATCAGTGGCATCGCCCAGCGCCACAGCCCCCACACGACCGGGGTCACGACGACCATCACCAGACCCAGGAGCCAGTCGTGGATCAGCGTGACCACGACGGCGGTGGCGGGGGTGACCAAGGAGGAGATGAGCTGCGGGAAGACGATGGAGGCCAGGTGCGAAAGGGCGTCGGTTTCGCGGGTGACCGCGGCGGAGACCCGGCCCGTGGCCCCGGAGTCGAACCAGCCCAGCGGCAGCCCGGAGACCCGCTGTCCGATCTTCGCGATCACGTTGCCGCACACGTCGTAGGCGGAGATCCTGTTGGCGGCGATCATCGTCACGGACATCGTGGCGAAGGAGACCACCCCCAGGGCGATCAGCAACCAGAACGCCCCGGTGGCGCTGGACGGATCGTCCGAGAGAAATCCGCGCAGGAACCAGATCAGTGCGCCGAAGGCCAGGCCCTGCAGCACCGCGGCGACGGTGTAGCCGAGGATCAGGGTGTAGACGGTCTGCGGGCGGTCGAGGTATTTCCGGAAACGCTCAAGCATCCCGGCCTCCTGTCATCGTGTTCTGCTGGGCGGCCCAGAGCCGGGCGTAGTGCCCGTCCCGGGAGATCAGTTCGTCGTGCGAACCACACTCCGTGATCCGGCCCTCGTCGATGACCGCGATCTGGTCGGCGGTCCGGATGGTCGACAACCGGTGGGCGATCATCACCACGGTGCGACCCTCGGCGAGCCCCGAAATGGCCCGCTGGATCTCCAGCTCGGAGTGGGCGTCGGCCTGGGCTGTGGCCTCGTCGAGGATCAGGATCCGTGGGGCGGACAGGAAAGCGCGAGCGATGCCCAGCCGCTGCTCCTCGCCGCCGGACAGGAACCCATCGCCCGTCCCCAGCATCGTGTCGTAGCCGTTGGGCAGGGCCGTGATCCGGTCGTGGACATGAGCCTTCCGGGCGGTCTCGACGACCTGCTCGCGAGTGGCCTCCGGTTTGCCGAGCGCGATGTTGTTCGCGACGGTGTCGGAGGCAATCATGGCGTCCTGGAAGACCAACGCCATGGAACCCATCAGTTGCTCATCCGTCTGCTCACGGACATCGGCGCCGCCGATCCGGATCGCGCCGGAGTCGACATCCCAGAACCGGGCGATCAGCTTCGCCAGGGTGGACTTACCACCCCCGGACGGACCGACCAGGGCGGTCACGGTGCCCGGCCGGCAGGTCAGCGTCACGCCCTTCACGACGGGATTGTCGGGTTCGTATCCGAAGGTGATGTCGTCGACCTCGATGAGCGACGGATCGGCGGTCAGCGCGGCCCGGGTGGTGGGGGTCGCGAGCTCCGGGGTGCCCAGGATCTCCAGGGTGGAGTTGGCGGCCTGTTTGGCCGCGTAGATGTGCTGGAAGATCTGGACCAGGCTGGTCAGGCCCTCCGGGATCCCCACCCACACCAGGGCGAAGGCCACCACGGTGATCGGGGTGACCCAACCCAGGTGGAAGAACCAGAAACCCAACCCGATGGTCAGGGCCAGCATCGCGGCCGGCTGCATGACGGCCGCCATGATCGCCATGCTGACCCCGGATCTGCGCATCCAGTTCATGGTCACGTCGGCGTGGTTGCGGGCCGCGGCGTCGAACCGGCCGAAGACATCCGCGGTCATGCCGAAGTTCTTCACCTCCTTGATGCCGTCGACCATCTCGACCGTCACCGCGGACAGTTCCCGCTGGGCGGCGGAGTACTCGTCGAAGGACTGCTTCATGCCCTTCGTGGCGGGCAGCGTCGACATGCCCAGCAACAGCAGCCAGGCCAGTATCAGCAGCCCCGCGAAACGGGCGTCGAGCCACAGCAGGTAACCGAACCCGGCGACGACGGTCCCGGCCGAGTTCATCATGTCGCCGGCCAGATGGGCCACCAGGGTGTGGATCTGTTCCGTGTCGCCGATGACGGCGCGGTTGATCTGCCCCGAGGAACGGTCGTTGACCCAACCCAGCGGGACGCGAGGGAGCTTGTTCACCAGCTTCAACCGCAGCTCGTTGCGGAGGTTCGCCTCGGCGATGTGGGTGGCCCCGAGGGCCCCGGTGTAGGCGATCCCGTGGATGACCATGGACACCACGGCGGCCGTGAACCAGGCCCAGTGGTGCGCGGCGGATGCGCCATTGAGAAATCCGCGCCCGATCTCGACGAGCGCGATGTAGGGGACGATTTTCAGCGCCGCCCCGATGAAAGCGACCACGCCGCCCAGGAACATCGCCGTGTGCGCGGATCTGATCAGTTCCCAGACGCTCGTCGGATTCTGTCGCGGAACGGTGGCGACCATGTTTCCTTCCTTGATGGGATTGGGAGTTCCGGTTTCCGGGGGAGAGGGAGCCCGTCCAGTTTTGGCCGGGCGTGACCCGTCAGACTATTCCGGCGCGGGAGAACTGCCTGCGGGTCAGCGCGCGACCCCAGAAGCACCCGGCGACGCAGGCCACGATGGCGATCAGGCAGTACATGACCATGGTCGCGGGATTGAGCATGTCCATCCCCACCTTCGCCACATCCAGGGTGGGGTTGTTGGCGTAGAGCTCCAGGTAGGCCTCCTTCATCCAGACGAAGGGGATGTACTCGCCCAGGGCGAAGAAGGTCACGAAGGCCGTGTAGGCCGCGGTCATGGACGCGAAGGACTTGTGGCCCATCAGCCGGTAGATCACCTCGGCGACCACGCCGCCCGCGATCGTCATGTAGCACATGACGCCGCCGGGGGCCATGGAGATCATCATCAGCCCGATGATGAGGCCCGTGATCAGGAAGATGCCGGTGCGCTGCACCTTGCCGAGCAGGACCATGAAGATCAGGCCGCCGAAGATTCCGAAGATCACCGGGAGCAGCACCATGATCAGCGGGATGGCTCCCATGGTCATGCCGCAGATGAAGAACAGCACGATGTACAAGGCGATGAAGATGCCGATGGTGACGGCGTCGCGGACCGGGGAGTTCCTGCGGTTCGGCGTGGGGGCAGCGGGCTGTGTGGATTCTGTTGACTCGCTCATCATTCCTCTTTTCTCGCGAGCTTTTCCAGGACGACCTGGTGGCCGTCGATGTGGACGGTGTGGTCGAAGGTGGACTCGATGAACTCGGCGTCATGGGTGATGACCAGCACCAGGGCGCCGTCCCCGGCCACGTCCCGCAGCAGACCGGAGATCCGCTGCATGTTCCCGGCGTCCAAGCCCGAGGTGGGTTCGTCGAGACAGATCACCCGCGCCTGTTTCATGCAGGCCAGGGCGATTCCGAGGCGCTGCTTCTGCCCGCCCGACAGGGTCAGCGGGTGACGTTCACGCAACTCCTCCAAACCGGTGCGGGCCAGCAGCTCGACGGCCCGGGCCTCGGTCGCAGGTCCCGGAGGGGAACCGATCAGCATCTCGTCCCAGACCGATTCACCCACCAGCTGGTATTCGACGTCCTGCATCACCAGGGCGCAGTCGCGGATGCGTTGGCGTCTGGTCCAGGTCCTTTCGCCCCAGCCGATCCTTCCCCGGGATTTCAGCAGCCCCAGCAGGACCTTCATCAAGGTGGTCTTGCCGACGCCGTTGGCCCCGGTGATGCCGATCACTCCGGAGGCGGGCAGCGTCAGTTCGTCGATGCGCCACAGCGGCGCGCACCGGGGATGGGCGAACTGGATGTCCCGGATCCTCGGCCCGGCCTGGTCGAAGGGATCCGGCGGCGCCGGCCGGAACTCGGTTCGGCGCAGCCGGCGAAGCCCGTGGTCGGCGAACCAGGCGTCGGGCAGCTGCCCCAGCCGGTCGCTGGTGATGTCGGCGGTGACCCGGCCGGTCTCCAGCACGATGCAACGGTCGATGACCCCGTCCAGGTAGGAGAGACGGTGGTCGGCGATGATCGTCGTCACTCCCTTTTCCTTGAGGTCGAGAATCACCCCGCGCAGCATGTCGAGGCCGTCGAGGTCGAGGTTCGCCGATGGTTCGTCGAACAGCAGCACCCGGGGGTTCAGCGCCATCGCGGATCCGATCGCCAGCTTCTGTTTCTCCCCGCCCGAGAGCCCCGCGATGCGGCGGCCCAGCAGATCGGTGATCCCGACATCCGAGGCGATCTCGCCGACCCGGCGGACGATCTCCTCGGAGGGCATGGCGAAGTTCTCGCAGCAGAAGGCCAGCTCGCTCGCCACGTCGAATGTGAAGAACTCGGAACGGGGATCCTGGAAGACGGTGCCGATTCTGGAGGCGAGGTCGCGGGATGGCAGCTGGGCCACCGGGACGCCGTCGAGGGTGATGCTCCCGGTGACGTGGGCGTCGAAGAAGTGGGGCACCAAGCCGTTCAGGCAGCGCAGCAGGGTCGTCTTGCCGCAACCCGAGTCCCCCGTGACGAGGACGCTCTGACCAGCGGGAATGACCAGGTCGATGCCGCTGAGCGCCGCGGGAAGCAGGGTTTCGTCGTCACCGAAGTAGGAGACGGTGGCCTCAGCGAACTCGATCACCATCTCACCCACACCCTCACGGCTGCGACCAGCGCGGGAGTGAGTGCCATCAGGACCCAGTCGACGGCCTCCAGACGCGGGACGGTCATGGCGGAACGACGGTGCCCGGGATCGAGGCCCTTGCACTCCGCGACCGCCGACAACTCGTCAGCGATCCGTCCCGAACGCATCAGAACCGGGACGACACCGTGTTCCAGTTCTTTCAGCGGGTGACGCAGCCAACGACGCCACCGGGCCTCCGAACCCCGCAGCCTGGACGCGGAACGGATGGTCCTGAGCTCACCCAGCAATGTGGGGACGTAGCGATAGATGACCATGACGACCACCAGAAAGGTGCCCGGCAGCCGCAGTCTTCCCAAGGCCGCCATCGCCTCACCCATCGGCACCCGGGTGAAGACCACCAAGCCCATGGCGAGCGCCGGGAAGCCGTAGACCGAGAGGGTCAGCAGGATCCCGAGCCACGGCACCAACGGCAGGTGCGCCCCAAGCAGGCACAGGTGGTGCAGGACCCGCAACGCGACGTAGCTCCCGGCCAGTTGCAGTGACAGCCGGGACGACCCGAGCAGGAACCCCAGGGCGACGGGGTACGCGGTCAGCAGGGCGGTACCGGCCGGGACCTGGACCAGGCCGGTACCGAAGGCCATCGCGGCCAGCATGACCAACCCCGCTCGGAAGTCGGGTTTGGTGGGGAAGGGCGGCATGGCACGGTTATTCCCCGTAGAAGCAGGGCAGGGGTTTGTAACCCCACCCGACGAGAGGGAATCGACCATCGACACAATTGCTTAGGCTAACCTAAATTGCATGCCGTTGGAAGCTGTTTCCAGCGGTGCATCAACACGAGATGAGGCGAGTGTGCCCAAGGCGCAGAAGGTTGATTGGCGGGTCGTGTTGGCTGCGGCCGCGGCCATGCTCGTTGAGGGGTATGACTTGGGTGTCTACGGGAACCTGCTGCCCTTCCTGCTGCGTGATGGATCCTTGGGGATGGACACCGCACTGGCCGGGGTGGCGGGTTCCGCTGTGTTCATCGGAATGCTGCTGGGTGGTCTGGCGGCCGGGTGGTTGAACTCAAGGTACGGGCAACGCAGGGTGCTGGTGTGCGGCATCTCGGTGTTCTCGGCCGCCATGTTGTGCACCGCTTCGGTACATGACTCGGTGCTCTTCACGGGGACGAGGCTGCTGGCGGGAGCTGGCCTGGGTGTGGTGATGCCGGTCTGCATGGCCATGGCGCGGTCCGCCTGCTCGTCGTCGATGTCCTCGCTGTGCATCTCCGTGGTGATGGGAGGCATCCCGGCCGGCGGTATCGCTGCGAGTCTGCTGTCTTGGCTGACCGCATCCCACGTCGGGTGGCGGCCTTTGTTCGTCGTGGGGGCTGTGATTGGGCCGGTGCTGATCCCGTTGCTCTTTTCCGTGCTCAAAAGGATCGTTGATCCGGAATGCGAGGCCATGGGCCATGAAGTGGCGCATGATGCCTCCCCGGAGCCCCACGGTGGCGTGCCGCTGCGGGAGCTGCTGGCCCCGGCGATCGCTGGCATGGCCGCCACTTTCTGTTTCCTGCTTTCCTTTTACGGATTGATGACGTGGCTCACGAAGCTGATGACCGAGATCCGCGTCCCGCTCGATGGTGCGCTTCAGCTGACTCTTGTGTTGAACACGGGGGCGGTTCTCGGTTCGTTGCTGACGGGTCTGCTGGCGACCCGGTTCGGAACTTTGACGCTGACGGTGATCTCCGGTGTGACCGGGGCGGTCTGTCTGGTGTTGCTGCCATCCGGATTGGTTGACGGGGCCGTGATGATGTTCGTCGTGGCGGTGCTGGGCATGGTCTCTCCCTCTGCCCAGAACTTGGTCAACTCCCTCGTCAGCGAAGCCGTGGCCGCCCATTGGCGGACGGGCGTGCTGGGGTTCACCCTGGGGGTCGGGCGGCTCGGTGCGGTTCTCGCCCCGGTGATCGGCTCCTATCTGCTGGTGAGCATCCCGGCCGGGGAGGGAATCGCCAGCCCGGCCGGTGCCGTCTTCGTGGCGTTCGCCGTCGCCAGCTTGGGCGGTGTGGTCGCCGCGTGCTGGCTCGGGGGTCTGGTTCGCCGCCGCGCCCGGCTGGTGGCCGGGGCATTGGCGAACCGTGGGGCCGGGAGACAGAGTGAGGCCGCGAAAAGCTAAGGTTAGGTTTACCTAAAATCTGGGGTTGGGCGAGTGGTGCCCGAGCACGTCGAATGGGAGCCTTGGGTGGACAAAACGGATCCTGTGGATCTTCTGCACGAGCTGCTGGCGGAGCTGCTGGGAGCTGAACGCGACGAGATCGCTGACATCGGCCCCGAGGAGTCGCTGTCCGACTACGGCATGGATTCGCTGCGGCTGATCGCCGTGGTGCAGCGATTGGGCAGGGCCGGGATCAAGGTCGACTACGCGACGATGGCCCACGACCAGCGACTGGGCAGCTGGGAAGCCCTCGTCGCCCGAGGACCCGAAGCGTGCGCGGTGGGCACGATCAGCACCGGTGAGGTCGAAGCGGATGCGGGTTTCACCACCGGATACCGGGAACGCGACTGGGAACCCTTGACCACACCCCGGCCGGGTTTCGTGCCCATGCCCGAGGACCGGGCGGCCCGCTACCGTGCCGACGGCCTGTGGCGCGGGCGCACCTTCGACGGCATGCTGGCGCTTTCCGTCGACGCCCACCCGGCAAAGATCGCCATCACCGACGGTCACGCATCGATCAGTTATGCCCAGCTGTGGCGCCAGATTGATGCAGCCGCCAAGAACTTCGCCGCCCGTGGGGTGCGCCCCGGCGAACATGTCATCTGCTACCTGCCCAACATCATCGAGTTCTACCCCATCTACTTGGGCCTGGTCAGGCTCGGTGCGGTTCCGTTGCTGGCCCTGCCCGGGCATCGAGAAGTGGAGCTGGCGGCCTTCGCCCGCTCCATCGAACCCCGCGCAATCGTCACGGTCGAACGCTGGCTCGGGACCGATCACGGCGGTATCGCCCGTGGCGTGGCGGCCGGCCTGTCCGGGGACATGGAGGTCGCGGTCTGGACCGACCCGGAGGTCCTGGTGACCGATGATCCGGCCATTGAGGTGGACCGTTCCTCGTGGGGAACACATCCCGAGGACGCGGCTTTCCTGCTCGTCTCCGGCGGATCGACCGGTGTTCCGAAGCTGATTGCGCGGTTCATGGATGGTTACGGTCTGACCCTGGAGCTGTCCAATCGGGTCTGCGCGATCGACGAGGAAACCGTCTACCTGGCGGCTCTCCCGGTAGCCCACAACTACGCGAACTCATCCCCCGGGGCGCTCGGAGTGCTGATGGCCGGCGGCACCGTCGTGCTCGCGGCCTCGCCGTCGCCGGACATCTGCCTGCCTTTGATCGATCGTCATCGGGTCGATGTGGTGGCCCTGGTGCCTCCGATTGCCATGCTGTGGGTCGATCACCTTGGCGGCGCCGAAGCGCCTGGGTCGCTGCGCACCGTGCTGATCGGTGGCGCCAAGCTGACGGTCTCGGCGGCCGAACGAGTGGAGAACGCCTTCCCGGGCTGCCTGCAGCAGGTGTTCGGGATGGCCGAGGGCCTGGTCTGCTACACCGACCTCGACGACACCCGGGAGATCCGGCTCACCACCCAGGGTCACCCGATGAGCGAGGCCGACGAGCTGTTGGTGCTCGACCCGGCAGGCGAGCCCGTCGCGCGTGGGGAGATCGGTGAACTGCGCACCCGCGGCCCTTACACCATCTCCGGGTACTACAGGAATCCGCAGGCCACCGCCAAAGCGGTCGACGCCAACGGCTACTACTGCACCGGTGACCTGGTGCGGATCACCGGCGATGGGGACGTGATCGTCGAGGGGCGTGCGGTCCAGACGATAAACCGTGCCGGGGAGAAGATCCTCGGTGAGGAGGTGGAGGATGTCCTGCTGCGGCTGGACGGCATCATCAATGCCGCCGTCACCGGCCAACCCGACGACCTGATGGGACAACGGATCGTCGCCTTCCTGACCATCCGCGACGGTTCGGAACTCAACATTGACGCGATCCGTCGCCACCTGCGTGACTCCGGGCTGGCCTCGTTCAAACACCCGGACAGAATCGAGATCGTCACCGAGCTCCCGGTGACCGCTGTCGGCAAGAACGACCGCGGCAAGCTGTTGAAGGGAGATGAATGATGACGCGCGACCCGATGCCCCCACCCGCCGCAAAAGCCGACGAGTACCGCGCCGACGGGACCTGGGGCGAGCGAACCATCACCGGGCTGGTTGCTGACCACGCCCTGCTGCATCCAGGGCGTCCCGCCGCGACCGACCAGCACAGGAGCCTCGACTACGGTGGGCTGTGGCGCAGGGCCCAGGAGGCCGCCGCCGGGTTCACCATCGACGGTGTCGCGGCGGGGGAGCGGGTGCTGCTGCATCTGCCGAACTCGGTTGCCTGGTTGGAATGTCTCCTCGGGCTGATTGAGGCCGGGGCGGTGCCGGTGATGTCCACCGAGTCGCTGAGAGCCTCCGAACTGACCGAACAGGCCCGGGCGGTGGGTGCCAGCCATCTGCTGACCCCCGCCGAGGTGACCTTCTCCGCCATGCGGGAAGCTGCGGTGGAAACCGTGAAGAACCTCGACGGGGTCCTGCAAATGCACGAGATCCCCATCGCCACAGGACCACGATCCGAACCCGGCATTGATGTGCAAGCCACCTCGTCGTGCAGGGCCGAGGACCCGGCACTGATCCAGATCGGTGGGCCACGCTGCCCCGACGTGTTGCCGATAGTGCGGCGTCACGAGGACTATCTGTGCTCGGTGGAACTGTCCAACACCGCCTGCGCACTCACCGCTGATGCGGTCATGTTGATCGGCATTCCCGCCTCCCACAACTACACCATGGCTTCTCCCGGGATCATGGGCGCGTTGCTGGCCGGCGCCCACGTCGTTTTCGCTCCCGACCCGACGCCGAGTACCTGCTGGCCCCTGCTGGCAGCCCACGGTTGCACACACACCCCACTGGTTCCCTCCCTGCTGGTTCCGTGGCTCGAAGCAGCAGGAGATGACCCGGCGGCCGTGGCGGGCCTGAGGGTTATCTGGGTTGGTGGGGCGCCGCTCGACCTCACGCTGGCGGCCCGGGTCGAGGCCGGGCTCGGGGTGCGGGTTCAGGAGGTCTACGGCATGGCCGAGGGGCTGGTGGCCTACTCCCCGCTGGACATGGACCGAGCCAGTGTCGCCGAGCACCGGCTGGTGCCCATGAGTGAGCGGGACGAGATCCGGATCGTTGACCCGTCCAGCGGCGTCGATGCCGCCCCGGACGGCGAGGGACGGTCCCGTGGGGAGCTGCTGTGCCGTGGCCCTTACACGGTCGCGGGATTTCTCGGTGCTCCGGAGGGGGCCCGTGGAATCTTCGATGCCGATGGCTGGTATCACAGCGGCGACATCGTGGAGCATCAGATGCCGGATGCCGGGTTCGACAAACCGCGTCTGACGGTGCTCGGAAGCTGCAAACCCCAGATCAATCGCGGCGCCGAGAAGATCTTCCCGGGGCGGGTGGAGAGCGTTCTGTTGACGCATCCCCAGGTTGTGGAGGCCAAGTTGATCGGCGTTGACGACGAGGTTCTCGGGCATGCGACCCGGGCGGTGGTCACCGTCGTCCCGGACGAGACCGGCAGATACCCGAAGACGCTCAAACTGCGTCGGTTCCTGCATGGGGCGAAACTTGCGGCCTACTACCTGCCCGACAGTTTCGAGATTCACAAGCGTCCCGCTGACGGAGAGGGGGCGTTGGGGGCGACTCGGCGCATTGACAAGGAAGTATAGGCTACCCTAACCTATTGGGCGGAAGTCGAGTGCACAATCCAAGGTGGCCGCCTGGAGGTCAGAAATGGTTCCGCGCCAGCTACCGCCGGTGGTTCCGGGAGCCGGAACACAGGTGGAGTCATCAGCACGAGCGATTTCCCGAATTACTTCCTCAAAGAGCGGGGTTTGACAATGGAGTGCAATAATCCTACGACCCAAAAGGGCATGATGACGAAAGACGTGATCATGGCCGCCGCCCTTGGAGTTTTGTGCGTCGCTGTCAGAATGGTTTTCATGATCGCTGGCGGCATCGCCCCCTTGGTTTGGCTCGGGTCCCATTTCATCGACGCGATTCTGCTCGGTCCCGTCTTCATGCTGCTCGTCGCCAAGGTGCCGAAGGGTGGCGCAGTCTTTTTGGTGTGTCTACTAACCGGTCTGGCTTTCTTCAACTCCGGATGGCCCGTGGTGGTCACGTGCATAGCTGGTGGGCTGATGTGCGAGGCGATCCTGGCCTTCGGCAACCGGACCTCCCCATCTCTGCTCACCTTGGTGATCACCTATGTGGTGTTCTGCCTGAGCTTCATCGGAGACTTCTTCCCGCTCTGGTTCCTGGGCGATCAGTTCTTGGGGCAGATGCTCTCCAGTGGGATGAGCGGGGAGTACGTGGAGACCATCAGGTCCTTCATCAATGGCCCCGCGATCACTGTCATCGTGATTTCCATAATTGTCGGAGCGCTCGTAGGAGCCTTCTTTGGTCACCGCCTCATGAGGAAACATTTCTCTGCGGCCCAAGTGGCGCCGGCAGAGTGAAGACTGCACGAACGGGACTTGATCCGCGCACAAAAATCGTGGTGCTGGTCACGGTCATCATCGTGGTATTCTCATTCCCCGGGAACCTCGTCATGGGAATCACGGTCGCGGGATGCATCTTGCTCTTCCTGATCGACGGCTTGGTGCTCCAGCTGGTTGGATTCGCGGCGGTGTATCTGTTTCTTACGGCAATCCAGTTTCTTCTGCTGCCTCGAGTCGGTGCGACGGCGGCCATGATGCTGGCCGGTTTCGTCTACTTCAAGGTGCTGATGCCAATTGCCCTACCCGCTGATCACCTGATGCGAACCACATCTGTACAGGAGGTGTTGGCGGCGGCCAAAAAAATGCGGGTGCCCGAAAAAATGCGCATCGGATTTGCGATCATCATGCGTTACCTCCCGGTGGTCGGCCAGAACTTTCGTCAGGTCAGGGACGCAATGAAGTTGCGCGATCTGCGTGGCCTTGGGGCACGCGTCGAAGCGGTCTACGTTCCCATGCTGATGAACACGGTACAAGCAGCAGAAGATCTGTCGACTGCAGCCTGCACCCGCGGCATCGAAAACCCTGGTGACAAGACATCCTTCGTGAAGGTTGGCCTGCGAACCCGCGATTTCCTGGTAATCACCAGCTGTCTGGCGCTCATCACGGCGGGTGTCCTGAAATGATCGAGTTCAAACGGGTGACGTGCCGCTACGAGGGATTCACCCGCACTGCCCTGACCGACATCGACCTACAAATCTCGTCCGGGGAGTTCGTGCTGTTCTGTGGTCCCAGCGGATCCGGCAAAACCACGGCCATCCGGCTGGTGAACGGCATAATCCCGCATCTGCAACCCGCCGAGGTTGAAGGAGAGATACTACTGGACGGCCAATCGGTTTCTGAGCAGCCGATGTGGCGTCTCGCCCAACGAGTGGGCAGCGTCTTCCAGAATCCCAAGGCCGGCTTCTTCAACTCTGACGTCGTCAGCGAGATTGTCTTCGGCATGGAGAACAGTGGGATCCCACTCGATGTGATGACTCGCAGACTCGCTGCTGTCACACAGGACTGTGGAGTTGAGAACCTGTTGGGTCGCAGCATCTTCGAGCTGTCCGGCGGTGAGGCCCAGCGAATCTCCATCGCGGCTGCCCTGGCGTTGGAGCCCGGGGTACTGGTACTCGACGAGCCGTCGTCCAACCTGGATGAAATGGGGATAGGCGCTCTGCGTGCCCTGCTTGTCCGTGCCAAATCCCTGGGTCAAACCATTATCATCGCGGAACACAGACTCTGGTATCTGGCCGACCTGGTAGACCGGGCATACTGCTTCGCCGACGGCAGGGTCGTCGAGAAATTTGACGGCCCCGGCTTGGCCTCCTTGGCCGATGACAGAAGGCAGGAACTCGGGCTGCGCAAACTGACTCGCCCCACTCCTCCCAACAGCGATTCCCGATCCGGGGGAAACGAACAGGCGTTGCTCAGCATCGACGACCTGTCCTTCCGGTACGGTCGGCGCCAAGTTTTCGATAACGTCGCTTTCCATGTGGCGGCGCAGGAAACAGGCGCCATCGTCGGTCCAAATGGATCCGGGAAGACCAGTATGGTGCGCTGCCTCACAGGTCTGGCCCGCCCCTCCAGCGGAACAATCAGCTGGCGAGGCGAATCGGTTTCAGGTCGCTGGCTGCGCAAGCACGCCTGCCTGGTCATGCAGAACGTCAATCACCAGCTGTTCGCCGAAACGGTCCGCGCCGAGGTGTCACTGGGTTCTCCGGCCACGACGGATACCATCCACGCGGTGCTGGCGGATCTTGATCTCGAGCACTTGGCCAATCGACATCCACGGACCCTTTCGGGTGGACAACGCCAGCGATTGGCCATCGCTTGTGCCTGTCTGTCCTGGCGCCCCATCGCCGTCCTCGATGAGCCCACGAGCGGACTGGACCACCACCACATGACCCAGGTCGCCAAGCTGCTGGCAGAGCAAGCAAATCAAGAACGATGCGTGGTGGTGGTGACCCACGATCCGGAGTTCATCGATGCCTTGGGAGCCCAGCAACTGATCTGGAAACCACAGTCTGATGAAAGACAGGTGGACCAGAAGGCAAAGGAGCTGTGATGAGGTACCAATCAACAGCATTTCCTGAAACACGGTTCGGGATCATCGGGGCGACCGGTGCAATCGGAGGTCGCACCGCAGAAATCCTCAGGTCGCGTGGTCATGAAGCGCTACTTGCCGGGCGCAATCCCGACACACTCATGGCGGAATCCGGTTGCTTTCGACGGGTCAACGTGCACGATCATGAAGCCATGGACAACTTCGTCGCAGAAACAGACGTGGTGATCAATTGTGCAGGGCCTTCCTGTGAAACCTCGTTTTGCGTACTGAAAACCGCAACCAAGTTCAATCGTCCGCTCATAGATGTGGGCGAAAGCCTTCTGACCATGAACCTCAGGCCTCCGATTCCGGTGATTGCTGGGGCAGGGTGCATACCTGGACTTTCCGGCGTGGCGGCAATGGCGGCCGCTGCTGCAGCAACGGCCGGTGGGCATCTGATCTCGGTATATTCGGTGCGCGATATTTTCACTCCCAGTGGTGCCAAAGATTTTCTGCGTGGCATCGACAGAAAGCCCGCGGCAGAAATTATTGCCCTCATGCGAAATCCAAAGAGCTTGGTGAATCGCCTGAACAGCTCAGGGGCGTCGGGGTTTCGAGCACTGGATTTTCCCTGTCGGATCGCTCCATATCAGAACGAGGAAACCAAGCGCCTCAGCGGCTTCCGGGGGTTTGATGATGCAGAGTGGTACAGTGCATTGGCCGGTGGAGTTGATGCCTCGATCCAGTTGATGAAGATAATCAACCACTACCACGTCGAGCCTGATGGCGCCACAGATGATTTGATCGCTTTCAGCCGTGACTCCGTTTCACGATACGGTCGCGGTGTTGATCTCCTGATCGACTTCATCTCAAGAGATGGTCGTCATGCGACAGTGAGCCTTCGCGGAACAGGACAGAGCGGTTTGTCCGCAACCATGGCGGCGGCGATGGCCGAAATAATCGCAACCACACGAGTGGCGCCCGGCATCTGGACACCTGCTCAGGTAACCGACCCCCGCCAGCTGCTGGCACGAATAAAGGAGCTCGCCCCCGCGACGCAGCTGGTCTGCGGCATGGACGAAGATATTCACCAATTCTCTTGCGAGGAGGTCGCATGACCGTCGACAAATCCCCTCGACGACTAATTTTGGATCTGGCGGAGCGCGGGATATCTCTGCGTGCTTCCGGGGACAAGCTGGCCTTCACAGCTCCTCGGGGAGTCCTCACGGAGGACCAGCGCAACGCGTTGAGGCAGGCCAAACCGGAAATCTTGGCCGAGCTGACAGCTCGAGAGAATGCAAGTATCGTTTCGGACCCGGCAAATCGCCATCTTCCTTTTCCCTTGACGGATATTCAGGCCGCTTACCTGGTTGGGAGAAATGAGGCATACGACTGGGGTGGTGTCGCCTGCCAGATATACATGGAGTTGAGCTATGGGGATCTCGACCCGAAAAGGGTGGAAGAGACGTGGCGCAGACTGATCGGTCGACATGAGATGCTGCGCTGCGTCATTGACGCCGCCGGGTCGCAGCGAATCCTGAATGATGTCGGCAAGCTGTCGATTCCATGCGGGGAGGGCCTCCGGCATCTGGAAGAACAGCGCGCCGTTCTCAGCAATCGCTTGGGAGATCCCGGGGTCTGGCCGTTGTTTGCCGTTGCGACCACCCGGTTGCCTGATAGAGCCGTGATGCATTTCTCGATGGAGTTCATCATTGCGGACTGGACCAGCATCTGGATGCTGCTCAGAGAATTCGAGGCGGAGTACTTCACTCCAGAAATCCCGCTGCCTGAAATCAGGCTGAGCTTCCGTGATTACATCGACGCCCATCAACGTATCCGTTCAACTGTAGATCGCGATCTCGACCAGCTGTACTGGAAGGGGAAACTCGATCGCTTGCCGCCGGCTCCACACTTGCCGATTCTTGCCTCTGCTCAGAGAAAGAGGCGTGGATGTTTTCGGCGATATAATTCATGTTTGCCGATGAATGAATGGAATGCCTTCCGGCGTCGTTCGCGCAAGTGGAACCTCACCCCTACTGCTGTAATATTAACTGCTTATGCAAAGGTTCTGGAGCGTTGGAATGATCGTCCGGATCTGACCCTCAACCTGACTGCTCTCAATCGTCCGGGTCTGCATCCCGAAATCGGCAACATCATGGGGGATTTCACCCAGAACGTACTGGTCGAAACCGATTTCACCAGATCACGCAGCTTCCGCGAAGAGGCCCAAGCCACCTTGAAAACCCTCTTCGACAACCTCGATCACCAGTCCTTCACCGGTGTCGAGGTGTTGCGGGACCTGGCGAATCGATTTGGCCGTGAAGCGGCATTCATGCCCTATGTCTTCACGAGTGCAATTGGATTGCAGAACAATGACCAATCCCTCAGGCTGCGCGGCCGGATAGGCGAAGGAATCAGCCAGACGCCGCAGGTTTTCATCGACTGCCAGGTCATGGACACCAATGATGAGCTGCTCATCAACTGGGATGTTCGTGAAGGAGTCTTCCAACCCGGAATCATCGAGGACTGTTTCACGGCTTTCATGGAGTTTCTTCACGAGCTTGCCGCAGGGGATGAGAGCTGGGAAAGAAAAGGGCGTCTTCCGCTCCCAGCATGGCAGCTCCGGGTGCGTGAACAGGTGAACGATACCACCTGCCCGCTGCCCCACCATCTTCTGCACGAAACGGTCATCGCCCAGGCGCGCAACTTCCCGGACAGGATGGCCATTGCCGATGGACGTGATATCACGACCTATGGAGAGCTGATGACGCAGGCGGCCGGAATAGCCGCGAGCCTCCGTGAACTAGGTATCCTGCCAGGACAACGCGTAGGGGTTGGGATGACCAAGAATGCGCTTCAGATGGCCGCTTGCCTGGCCGTCCTGTCGGTTGGGGGCTGCTATGTCCCGATGGACGCGGATGGCCCGGACAAACGAAACCGTGGAATAGTTGCCGCCACCCAGATGGCATGTGTGCTGACCACCAGTGCCGACGAAGCGCCATGGATGGCAGAAACTACCGTGGTGCACGTCGAAGGACTGCGTGGAAACCCGGATGAACTAAGTGTCGAGGGAGACGAGAAGAACATTGCCTACATAATCTTCACCTCGGGCTCCACGGGGGAGCCAAAAGGCGTGGCGATCAGCCACCGTGCGGCTGTCAACACCATCGAAGACATCAACCAACGTTTCAGCGTCACAAGTGAAGATCGGGTTTTGGGACTTTCGCGGCTGAACTTCGATCTGTCCGTCTACGACCTCTTCGGTGTCCTGTCGGCCGGTGGAGCAGTGATCCATCCAGAACCAAGAAATCTGACCAATCCGATTCACTGGGCCGAGCTGATCCAAGAGTGGGATGTCACCCTGTGGAACAGTGTCCCGGCATTGATGCAACTGCTGGTGGATTCTCTGGAGGAAAGCAACAACAAATCTCTCAATTCACTCCGGGCCGTACTGCTGTCGGGAGACTGGATTCCCCTCGCTTTGCCTGAACGCATTCAGCAGGTGATGCCCGAAGCGAACATCGTGAGTCTGGGGGGAGCAACCGAGGCGTCGATCTGGTCCATTCATTATCCTTGGGAAGGGAACGAACCCCACTGGGTGAGCATCCCCTATGGAAAGCCTTTGCTGAACCAAGGGTTCCATGTGCTGGACGATCGCCTATACGATTGCCCTGTCGGCGTTCCGGGGCAGCTGGCCATCACCGGGATCGGGCTGGCTGATGAGTACATAGGAGATCCGGCTCTCACGGCCAAGCAGTTCCCTGTTCTTCCGCAAAACGAAGAACGAGCATATCTAACAGGAGACCTGGGGCGCTACTTGCCCGACGGGAACATCGAATTCCTCGGCAGACGTGATTCGCAGGTAAAGATCAGGGGCTACCGGATCGAACTCGGTGAGATCGAAGCCGCATTCACCGCTGATCCAGAGGTGGTGGCCGCGGCGGCTTTTGTGGTTGAGCGCGCTGGAGAGAAGCAGATACAAGCAGTCCTCCAGACCTCGGTTCCTCCCGGCGACATTCTTGCCTTTGAGAGTTCTTGGATCGCGAGGCTCAGGGACACGCTACCCAGCTACATGATTCCTCGTCGGGTCGGATGGTGCCCAAGATTTCCGCTCACCAGTAACGGGAAGGTTGACCGAACCGCTCTGCCCGAAATGATCAGTCACTCTCCTGAGGATCTTTCCGGGGATCCCGAGAAGCCGCTCACCTCCACGCAGATGCTCGTCTCAGATACCTGCCGTGAGCTCTTGGAAATTGACAAGTTGGGTCTCGATGAGAGTCTCTATGACGTGGGGGCCGATTCGATGACCATGAACCGGATCGCAATCAGGCTGAGTGAGTCGCCCGGTTGTGCGAGTACTTTTGAAGACATACTAGTTGCGCTGTTGAATGATGCGACGGTGGCGGCCGTATCCAGGGTGATCGAAACCAAGAACGATGATTCGGAGGTCAGCCATGCCGACTGAGTGGGTGAACCATGCTCGCGTCACTGACGGGGCGCAGGTGAATCTTCTGTGTTTCACCTACGCCGGGGGAAGCCCAAGTCTGTTTGCTCCCTGGAAGAAGTACATCCCCGACAGTATCAATGTGTATCCGATCCTGTATCCGATGCGAGAGAAGCGCCGCCAGGAAATGCTACCCGAGGACGCCTCGGTCTTGGCGGCTCGCATTTTGAGCGAGGCCCCAGAAATCTTCGATCGTCCAGTAGTTTTCTTCGGTCACTGCACCGGCTCGATGATTGCCTATCAGACGGCACTGGGCATGCGCGGTCGTTTCAATGATCCCTTGCTCTTCATCGCATCCAGTGCCGAGTCTCCGCGCCGTACGCGAATAGCTGAAGCCATCGTCAACGGTGAGGGAGTCGCCCTGTCCGACGACGAGATCCTGAGTCGTTTGGTCGAGTGGGGAGTTATTGGCGCCGACTTTGCCGCCAATTCTAAATTCGTCGAGTACTACCTGCCAATCTACAAGGCTGATTTGACGATGCTCGCCCGATCGAAATCGGAGGAACCCGTCCCGCTTGCGTGCCCGGTCTCGGTCCTGCGAGGAGCGGATGATGCGACTGTGACCATTGAAGGGTTGAGCGACTGGCGTGAGTACACCAGTGTCGCCATTGCTCAGCACGAGTTCCCCGGTGGTCATTTCTACTACACGGATGATGTCCGACCCTTGGCAAGCTATATCACGCGATCGATAATTGATGCGGTGGGAAAGAAAGGATGATGATGCTTCAGGAGATGGCGGAGAAATATGGTTATCTGGAGTCTCCTCGTGGAGGATTCTCCTTCCCTCTCACTCCTCAGCAGAACTACTATATCGACAGAAGTTTGGCGGGAAACGGGATTCCTCAGATTACTTCTGGTACCCACATCAGAGGGCCGCTCGATGTAAATCGATTGGAACGCGCAATCGCTCGATTGATCAATCAATCGGACTGTCTTCGTATTCGGTTCAAGCGCGTTGATGGCGAGATTGTTCAACAGGTGGTGAGTTGCGTTGACTTCCAGCTGGAGGTCAGGGCTGCTTCCGGAAGCACCGGCGAGGAGCGCCTGATCGATGCGCAGCGACAGGCGATCATCGGCTTCAAACGTGAGATCGATCCCTTCAGCGAGGACCAGTTCGCTTTTTGTCTCTATCAGATCGATCGCAACGAGTTCTTGTTCACGTTCAGCATGGGACATGCCCTTTTGGATGGCATCTCCATGTTCCTTCTCCTGGATCGACTCTTCCGGTACTACAATGCCGACGACAGCGGCCCCTATATCGAAGAGCCAAGCTTCGTGAGATATGCGCAATGGCTGGCCGACTTTCGAAATTCCCCTGCGGGAAACCAGCAGATGGATTTTTGGGATCGCCGTCATGCGGAGATCCGCGACCTTCCTTTTGCGGCTCCGGGTCCAATCGCTGACGAACAGAGCGTCGGGCCGTGCGAAATCACCTTCCAGCGGGAAGTGCTGGAGACCTTCGCCCGGAAGGCGCGAACCTCGACGGCGAACCTGCTCGTAACGGCACTTCATCTTGCCATGGACAAGGTATTCGGGGTGACTGATTCCAGCTTCACCCTGGCGAGCGCGAACCGCAGCCACTCCGAGTTCTCCCAAGTGGCCGGACTTCTCGTTCGAGGAGTTCCCCATCAACTCAAAGTTTCCGAGGGGCAGACTTGCGGTGAACTGCTTTCTTTGTGCATGCGTCACACTTCCGAGCTCGTGGCCAATCAGGATCTGTGCTCAATGAATTTGACCAAGTCTGCGTTCACCTCGCACAACTTCACCCAGCAGATGACCCTGATCCCCGGGCTCGAAATGGCCCCTTGGATCCCGGAATTTCATCAGGAATACGGCCTGCTGCTCTTTGAACACTGGAACCTTCTTGACGAGGTGCGTGTCACCTTTCGCGGTGACCTGAAAATATTCAACACCGGACAGGTCAGGCAAATTGCTGAGGAGACGAGGGCGGCAATCCATTTCCTGATGGAGCACCTCGAAGAGCCGGTTTCGGGATATCTGGTGGTGAAATCCGAGGAGATGCGGCTGAACATTCCGGAGAAAGTACTTTCCGTCTGGCTTCAGGAATTGCAGCTGGAGCGGATCGAGAGCGGGGATTCCTTCTTTGACCTCGGGGGTAATTCGTTGATTGCCAGTAGGGTGGCGGATCAGCTCTCCCGTGATCTGGGAATTGAGGTGGCCATTGCGGACCTCTTTGAGTTTGACACCCTGGGGGTGTTCACCAAGATGATCATTGACAAGGTGCCAACCGATTCCTGATGGCTATTTTCTCCCATACCCCTCGGTGGTGTCATGAAACCGTAGCGACGGTGCTGGCGGGGACCCGGGTCAACCCCGTTTTCGTCTCCGGCAGCCCGTCGTCGTCTACCTCGATGATTTCCTCGGGGCGCGGGTCCGCTATGACACGACAAAGGCCCAAGCACACCTGCGGCGCCTCGGGATGGCCTTCCCCAACGTCCGCGACGGCCTGGTGGTGCGTTACCTGAACCACGGCATCAAGGCCGGCTTCCTGCTCGCGCCTACGCTATCGGCCAGAAGCGCTGACAACTTCGAGAGGGCGTAGCCGGTATGAGCATCGCAACGTTGCTGAATGAACACTCGATCGAGCTTCCCGGCTACTCGGAGGTCTCGATCGAATCGGGGAGGGCCCCCATCACGCTGTCCATCTGGGAGGCCGAGCAGGACGCGGCGCCGGCGGTAGTGTTCGTCCCGGGCACCATGACCCACCCCCTGTTCTACAGCCCCTTCCTGGATGCGGTCAGCCGGCACGGCTACCACGTGGTCGGCGTTCATCCGCTGTCCCACGGGCGCAGCCCCCGGGTCATCCGCCGGTTCACCCTCGGCGACATGATCGGAAACGTCCGGGACGCGGTGGGTTATGCCTGCGCCCGTTTTCCCGGTGCGGTCGGCCTGATGGGGTCGAGCCAGGGTGGTGTCCTCACCCTGCTGGCCGCCGGCGGCGAGCACCGAATCCGGGCCGCTTTCCCGCACAACGTCCTGTTCACACCTCTGCGTGAATCCCTGTCGGTCACACGCTTCCCCAATGCGCTCGGCGTGGCTTACCCGGTGATCCGGCGGATCATCGCCGCGGCCGGCCGGGTGCTGCCCGGGTTGCAGGTTCCGATGAGTTTCTACCTCGACGTCGACAAGATCTTCTCCGAGCAGGAATGGCGTAACGAGTTCTACCGGGATCCCCTGGGGCTCACCTCCTACCCGGTGAGTTTCCTGTCAAGCCTGTTCGCGACCGACATGTCGGTCCTCGTCGATGGCAGCATCACCTGCCCGGTGGTGGCTTTCGTGTCGACGGGTGATCCCCTGTTCACCCTCGACTACAGCCGTTTGGTCTACGAGCGGCTGGTGGCGCCCGGGAAGCGGCTGGTCGAGTTGCCCGCCGACCACCACCTGATCCTCAACGAGCGGATTGAGAACGTCACCCCGACGGTGCTGGCCGCCCTGGACGACCACCTCAGGTAGCCCGGATGCTTCCCGCATTCGGGCGCAGGGAATCCCGGCGGGTTTCCGCTGGGTGGCGTGGTTGCTGTGTGCTGGCTCGGGGCCTGGTTAGCCGGCGTGCCCGGTTGATTGCCGGGGCGATGGCGATCCGTGGACGAAAATCGGGACGAGGCCACGAAAAGCTAAGGTAAGGATTGCCTAAACCTTGGGGTTGGGTGAGTGGTGTCCGAACACGTTGAAATGGGAGTCTTGGGTGGTTGAAACGAATCCTGCGGATCTTCTGCACGAGTTGTTGGCGGAGCTGCTGGGAGCTGAACGTGTCGAGATCGCTGACACCGGCCCTGAGGAATCGCTCTCCAACTGCGGTATCGATTCGTTGCGACTGATCGCCGTGGCGCAGCGGTTGGGCAGTTGGGAACCCCTCGGTTTCCGAGGATCCGGGGTGCGTGCGTTGGACACGGTCGGCGCCGGTGAGGTCGAAGCGGGCGTGGGCTCCACCACCGGCTGTCGGGAATGTGACTGGGAGCCCTTGGTCACACGCCGCCCGGGCTTCAGGGCGAAACCGGCGCATACCCGAAGACTTTCAAACCGCGTCGTTTCCTGCACCCGGCAAAGCTTGCGGCCCAGTACCTGCCCGACAGCTTCGAGGTCCACCAAAAAACCCAGTGACGGAAAAGAGAGCTGATGGATAGAACACCACAACCGGTACTCCTTGTGGATGACGTCCACAAGGATTTCGGTCGCGGAAGCAAACGCAAAAAAGTACTGAAGGGTCTCAGCTTCGAGGTTCCCGAGCACCGGGTCGTTTCGCTGCTGGGCGCCAACGGTGCGGGCAAGACCACCTTGGTGAACATCGCATCCACCCTGATGCTGCCGACCTCGGGAACCATCGAGGTGTGCGGCACCAATGTCGTCACTCATCCGGAACAGGCACGTCGCTCGATCTCGCTGACCGGTCAGTTCGCTGCCGTTGACGGAGAGCTGACGGGTCGCGAGAACCTGGTCTTCTTCGCTCGCCTGTACGGGCTGCGGCCCAAAGCGGCCAAGGCCCGGGCCGACGAGCTGCTGGAACAGTTCCGACTCTCAACCGCCGCCACCCAACGGGCCTCCAAGTATTCAGGAGGCATGCGGCGCCGCCTCGACATCGCCGCCTCGCTGATCGTGGAACCCCGGTTGTTGTTCCTCGACGAGCCGACCACCGGACTGGATCCGCTGTCGCGGCGGGAACTCTGGGAGACCGTCGAGGACCTGCGAGACCGCGGGGTCTCCGTTCTGCTGACCACGCAATACCTCGATGAAGCCGAGCGGCTCTCCGACGACATCGTGCTGATCCGTGACGGCAGCAAGGTGATGCAGGGAGCACCCGCTGCGCTGCGGCAGCAGTTCGGAGCCCCGGTGTGCCAGATCGGTTTCGAGGCCGTTGCCGACGCCGATCGGGCTGTTGCCGACGTGTTGTCCGCGCGGCTCGGGAGGAGAACCGACGGTTTCACCCGCGAAGGGCTGACGGTCTCCTTCACCGCGCACCGCGGAGTCGATGATCTTGCCGACTCCTTGGAGGCCCTTCGCGGGGCCGGCATCCCCACCAGCACGGCGGCGCTGAATCCGCCGTCGCTGGACGACGTTTTCCTCAGTATGGCCTTCGAATCCTCCCCGGAAGAGCCTGATGAGGTCTGAAATGTCAGGTGCCGAGAAAACCGCGCTGGCGGTGCCGCCGTCCCCCAGCTTCTGGCGGGGATTCACCGGCGCGACGTGGCGAAACACCCTGCGGTTGAGCCGAAATTCGGCATCGATCGTCTCGGCCTTCGTGATTCCCGGTCTGTTCATGCTGGCCTTCTGGGCGGTCTTCGGGCATGCCGCCAGCAGTTCCGGTTTCGACTATGCACTGTTCCTGATGGCGGCCTGTATGTTCCAAGCGGTTCTGTTCACGGCAGGTGGTTCCGCACTCGCGCTGGCAGTTGACGTCGAATCCGGGCTGCTGGCGCGGATGCGGGCCATGCCCATCAATGCTGCTGTTGCCATCGGAGGGCGTTTGGCCACCGACCTGCTGCGTTCCTTGGTATCGGTGATCACCGTCGCGGTTCTCGGCCTGGTCTGTGGGGCGGAACCTGATTCCTGGGTAGGAGCGGCGGCGGCTCTCGGAGTTGCCTTGGCCATGGGTGAGGTGCTGGCGCTGCTGTTCTGCGGCATCGCACTGCGGTCGGCGCAGCCGGTGCAGGTGGCCAACCTGATCCAGACGATCGAGATGCCGTTGTTGATGCTCTCGACGGCCTTCATACCGGTGGAGACCCTTCCTGACTGGCTGGAGCCGATCGTCAAACACATGCCCTTCTCGCCGCTGATCGACACCACGCGAGCGTTCCTGACCGGTTCCGATCCGGGGGATTCCGGGTGGGAGGCGCTGGCCTGGATCGGGGGAGGCCTGGTTCTGGGCGCGTTCTGGGTGTCCAAGGCTTTCAGGAGGAGGCAGGCATGAGCGTCCAGACACGGGCACGTGGGATCAACTGGTTCGCCGCCGTATGCATTCACGCCGACCGGTTGCTCAAACACCGGCTGCGTTCCCCAGCCGCCATCGCGTCGGCAGTGGGGATGCCGGTCGTCATGATCGTGATGACCCTGGTCATCTTCGACGGCATGGTCGAGCAGTTCACCGGGAGCGGCATGAATGTCGGTGCGTTGGCGGTCATGGTGGCTTTTTCATCGTCCTTCACGGCCGCCCTGATGGGCGCCGGCGACACCGTCCGCGAACGCCACCAGGGGTTGCCAGATCGTTTGGCGACGATGCCGGGACATGTCTCGTCGGGTTACATCGGGCGGGTGGTATCGGAGGTCGTGCGGGCCGAGGTGTCAGTGGTCACGGCCATGGTGGTCGGGCTGATTGCCGGAGCTGATTTCGGCAGTGCCGTGAATTTCTGGTCGATCCTGGGGATCATGACGGTCGTCGCGATCACTGCAGGCGCCGTTGGAGTCATGCTCGGTTATGTAGCAGAGACCCCTCAGGGGGCGGTGTCCTTCGCGCCGCTCGTGATGGCCGCCATGTTCTTCAACACCGCGATGATGCCCCGTGACATGTATGCGGAGGTGTTGCGTCCCGTGGTGGATGGTTCCCCCATCACCGCCATCACCCAACTGGTATCCGACATCCGTGGGGACGGCATCGAGGCCGAGCATCTGGTGCTGTTCCTGGTCTGGTTCGGTGGCCTGCTCCTGCTGTCGATCGTCGTGCTGTCCGCCAAGGCCAGGTCGCGACGCTGATCACCGTGTGCGTTCATTGGCAAGAAACCGCCGGTTGACCGCCGAGACGGTCAACCGGCTCACGGTTTGGCTGAACCCGGAGGTTCTGTCGCTGGGAAATGATGCGATGGGGGAACGCCGGTCTTTTTCCGCCGGCCCTCACAGGACTCCGTCGGCACCCTTCAGACGCTCCACCCTGCCCTCGGCCAGACGCTCCTCCGCCCAACGGCGCAGGGAGACCTTGTCGGTCTTCTTCAGGGCCGAGACCTGCGGCAACGTGTCCACGAACTCGATGTAGGAAGGCCGGGACCACTTGGAAACATTGGCCTGGATGAAGTCCGAGACGGCCTCCTTGTCGACCGTGGCGTCCTCGTCCAGTTTCAGCCACGCGAAGACCACCTCGCCGGCGTAGGAGTCCTCCACCGGGTGGACGACGGCGTCGAGCACACCCTCGTAGCGTTGCAGCGCCTCCTCGATGGGGCGGGTCGGTACGTTGTAGCCGCGATAGAGCACCATGTCACGTTTGCGACCGGTGATCCAGATCCGGTCCCCGATCCGGCGTGCCATGTCGGTGGTGGCCATCCAGCCGTCCGGTTGCACGGTTGAGACCCAGGAACGTTCTGGGGTCCAGCGGGCCGAGTTGATGTAGTCGCCCTTGACGAAGATCTCGCCCGAGACCCCCTCGGGGACCACGTTGCCGTCGTCGTCGCGGATCTCGATGTCCTCGGGGAAGAAGAGACGACCGGCGCTGCTCAGGATTTCGGGATCACCCGAGCAGTGGTCCGCCTGGTCCAGGGCCGACAGCATTCCCGCCTCGGTCTGGCCGTAGGCCTGCAACAGTTTGTCACCACCGATGGCCTCGATGGCCTCGTTGAGATCGGTGGGGCTGATCGTCTGGCCCGCGTAGACGATCGATTTCAGCGCGGACAGGTCGGTCATCTCGAAGGACGGGTCGCGGACTATGGCGGTCATCTGGCTGGAGGGCAGGAACAGTGCGGTGATCCTGTAGCGTTCCATTTCCGACAGGATGCCCGCAGGGGTCGCGCGTCCACGATAGATACAGGGCACCAGACCCGAGGTCGCGAACATCTGTGCCATGCCACAACCCTCCAGTGACGACAGCGGCATGGTGCACAGGAATCGACCCTCCAGGCCGACGCCTCCGATGCGGTTGATGTAGTTGTAGGTCATCAACTCGGTCGAGCGGTGGGTCAGTAGCATTCCCTTCGGGGTGCCGGTGGAACCCGATGTGTAACGCAAGGTGTTCCAGTCCCCGGCCTTGTTGCGATCGGCGTGGACCAGGAGTTCTTCGGGGTCGATCTCTGCGGTCAGGTCGGTGAAGGACTCTTCCTCGACGATCGGGCAGGAGTACTCATCGGTCATCACTTCCTCGGCCATGTGCCGGGTTGCGCGATCAACGAAGAGCAGTTTTGCCCCCGACTCGTTCAGCATGTGACGCCGTGATGGGGCCGATGCGAAGGGAGCCAGCGCCGATGAGACGCGGCCGCTGAAGAACATTCCCACCAGGACGGGAATCTTGGCCAGGGTGTCGGAACCGGTGAAGGCCACCACGTCACCGCGCTGGGTTCCGTTGGCCTCCATCACGTCGATGGCTGCTTTGGCAATTGCCGCGCACTGACGGCCGGTAAGGAAATCGGTGTTGTCGATGATGGCCGGGGAATCGGCCTTCTCGGTCCATGACTTGACGATGTCGCGCATGTAGTTGAGCGTTTCGAAATCCTTGTACTTGAACATGTAGGGGTCCTTGTTGTTTGTTGGGTGGCGAGGTGCTTACTTGCCGGATGGCGAGGTGGTCGGCAGATTTTCCATTACCGCACGCAGCACTGTCGCCTGCTGGGCGGAAAGATAGAAATGGTGCCCTGGGTGGGTTATCAGATGCGTTCCTCTGGTGGTGAAACGATCCCACGCCGAGACATCCGCTAGCGTGAAATCGGGGTCCTCGGTCGCCAGATGGAGTGTGATCGGCAAGGGGAGCGGGGTGGGTTCACAGCGATGGGTTTCGGCCAGGCGCATCTCACTTCTCACCTGGTCGAGCAGAACGGCGGCGAGGTCTTCGTCCTCCAAAGGATTTTCCTCACCCGGGGACATTTTCCCAATTGAGGAGACGAGAGCCCGGTCGTCGAGAATGTGACGGGGCGCCGCGACCGGCTGGTCCGGGGCTCTGGTCGCCGAGACGTGCAGCGCCTGCGGGGGATTGTCCTCGGCAACCAGGAACTGGGTGACCCGGTGGGCCAGCAATCCTCCCATTGAATGACCGAAAAGAACGGTCCGCTCCGCCTGATCTCCGATCACGGTGACGAGGGCCTCGGCCAGTTCATCCAAGGACGATGCCCGGGCGGCGGTGAAGAGCTCCTCATGTCCCGGGTACTGAACGGCACACAACTCCACTCCCAGGTTGTCGGCAACGGGACCCCAGTTGCGAAAATAGGAGGCAGAACCGCCGGCATGGGGCAGGATGACGATGCGCACCGGGGCATGCCGTGGGCAGGTGTAGGTGTGCAGCCCCGGGCGTATCATGCGTTTTCCCTGGAAAGACGCAGGATGGTGTCCGCCAGTTTGGAAACCAAGGGCGGAGTGACACAGGAGAAGTGGTCGCCGGGTACCGCATGCTCGTGCAGTTCACCGATGGTTGCCTGACGCCAGTAGCTGACTCGCTGCTCGGCGACTCCCGGGATGTAGGAGTTGTCCTGGTCGGAGACCACCAGGTGAATATCGGTCAGCAGAGTTGGCGGGGGTGATTCTGAAGCCGCGTAGTTGTGGGAGAACAGGTCGTGCTGGGCATGGAGCAGCTCTTCGTCGACATCCTCCCCGGTGTTGCGCCGCTGGTTGCGGGCGTAGCTGGCGAGTCTCTCGGCATCGCTCATCGCGTAGAAGCCAAGCAGTCGCTCCGCGGTGGCACCGAGGGTCGGATCGGATGGGCCGATGATCGCCAGGGTTGCCGGTATGTCCAGTTGTCCGGACGCGGAGGCCGCCGTCATAACCGCCCCCAGTGACATCAGATCGGACAGCTCCAGGCCCAGGTTGGTGATCGGCATGCCAACCACCGACAGGAAGAAGATCTCTCGTAGCAGCTCGTCGGAACCAACCATCGTCAACGGGGTTGCATTGATGATCACCGGGGCGAGTGTTTCGACGCCGAGGTCGCCCAGAGCACCTGAGATGTGCCCCGCCAGGAAACCACCGATTGAATGTCCGATCACCTGTACCCGTGACGGAGACAGGTCGGCCACCAGAGGGGCCACCGTTTGGGCGAGTTCAGTGAAGGCCGTCTCTTTTGGCAGCGACAGATACCAGGCCGGGTCGGTGAGTTCCACTCCCACCACCTGGCCAGCGATTCGCAATTTCGTGGCCAGGGCCTCCAGGTATCCGGAACTGCCCAGTGCTCCCGGGGCCAGCACGCGCAGCAGCGTACCCTCACCCTCCGCCTGGGGGAGCAGCCTCACCCCGTGCTCGACGTCGGCCGGCAGTGTGACCGCGGGGCTGGCGGGGGAGTCGATGCCAGTTCCCGAGTCCTGCAGGAAGGAGTCCAGGCCGATGGGACGCGGGTCGTCCATCAGGGCGCGCAGGATCACGTCGAAACTGAACCCGGCCGCTTGTGGCAGCTGCTTCTGGACCGCGGTGACCAGCTGCGCCATCACCATCGAGTCAGCTCCGTGGGCGAACAGATTGTCGCCCGCGGCCAGCTCGGGACGGTGAAGCACCACCCGGCAGATCTCCAGGCAAAGTGAGTCCTCGTCCGCGACGACTGCGACTTCCGGTGCGGTTCCGTTGGCGAGTTCCACCAGCCCGGCCCGGTCCACCTTGCCGTTCGGCGTCAGGGGCAACTCGGACCGGACGGCGACGGTGGCGGGTATCCACCCCGGGGGTAGTTGCTCGGCCAGGACCTGCCGTACCTGCTTCACCAACTCCTCGGCGTCCAAGGTGTCGAAGACCGCCACGTGTCCGGTGATTCCCCCGCCCAGTGGCATGACGACGCATGCTCCGGCGTTGGCCAATGCCTTGTCGTCGCCGCCGAGGACGATGACCCAGGCGTTGCTGGCCAGATGGTTCAGTTCAGCGGCCACGACCTCGGGTGGGATGCCGGCTCCGACGATCACCATGTTCGACGAGTCGTGTGTGGCGATCTCCGCTCCCGGGGCCCAGCCATGGCTGATCAGCCGCATGTCGCCGACCACCTGATGGGCGGTGTCGTCGGAGAACAGGTGGTATTGAAAGTCGAAACCGTGAATCACCGGGATTACGGTTGGGGCCACCGGCTCGCCGGAGGCGAACTCGACAATGTTCAGGGTGTGGCGTTCGTGCCGTGACAGCCAGGCTGCCAGCCGATGGGTGAGAGCCGCTACCAGACGTGCGTCGTGGGTCGTGGTCCCTGGGGCTCCTTGTTTGGCTGCCGTCCGTTCCGCGACGGCCAGCGCTGAGTCGAGGTACGTCGCCAGCCCGGAACGTTCTCCGTTGTCGGTGGGGGTGACGAACAAGGCGATCTGCCGGTCCCGGGGGGTTTGGGGGTCGGGGGAGTGAGCGACCGCGACTGCCTGGGCCACACCTTCACAGCCCAGAGCCGTCGATTCGATCTCACCCAGCTCGATGCGATGACCACGCACCTTCACCTGGGTGTCGAGGCGACCCAGGAATTCGATCTCCCCCTCCGGCAACCAGCGCCCGCGGTCGCCGGTGAGGTACCAGCGGGTCCCGGCCCGTTCGACGAAACGGGCGGTGGTCGACTCCGGGTCGTTCTCGTAGCAGCGGGCCAGCGAACCACCTGCTATGACGATGTCTCCCGCCACGAGGTCGGGGCGGGAGTGCCCATCGGCGTCAACCACGTCCATTGCCTGACCGGACAACGCCACGCCGTAGGGAACCGAGGAACGGTTCTCGTCCCCCGGGGCCACGACATGGAAGTTCGACCAGATACCGGCTTCGGTGGCACCCCCCAGGGCGACGACCGTCATCGACGGGTTGTGTTCCCACAGCCGGGACCCGAGGTTGACCGGGACCCAGTCGCCGGAGACCAGGACCAGCCGCAAACCGGCCAAGGCCCCCGGGGCAGCGGCGTCGCAGACCATCGAGGCCTGGGCGGGGGCCGAGTTCCAGAGGGTGACGCCGTGGGCCGACACCAGATCGGCCCACACACTCGGGTCGGTGTAGTCCGAGGGAGCCGGGATGACCAACGAGCCGCCGAAGGCGAGAACCCCGAAGATGTCGAACACCGAGAGATCGAAACCCAGCGATGAGACCATCAGCCCACGATCCTCGTCACCGACGTTCCAGCGGTTCCGGACATCCACGATGGTGTTCAAGGCGGCACGGTGGGTCATCACGACCCCCTTCGGGTCGCCGGTGGAACCCGAGGTGAAGATCACGTAGGCATCCGCATCCGGATCATTCGCGACACGGACCTGCGCCGGATCACCGGCCTGCGGGATGGTTTCCAGGACGTCGGCATCCAGCACCACCCGGGCCCCGCAGCTGGCGATCACACGTTCCCGGCGGGCCCGTGGATGGGAGACGTCCACGGGAACGTAACAGCCACCGGCGGCCACGACGCCGAGGACAGCGGCCACTTGCCCGGCCCCGCGTGGCAGACAGATGACCACCCGGTCGCCTGTGGAAATTCCCTGTCCTGACAGCCAGGCGGCGATGTCGAGAGCGCGGTGCGCGAGTTCGGAGAAGCTGTGTTCACCATCGCCGTCAATGATCGCCACTCGCTGCGGGAAAGTGTTGGCGGTTGTGAAGAACGCGGTGTGCAGGCAGTCGTTCGGCCATTCGGTCGTCGCGGGGACGCGCCGCCGGGCTGCCAGCTGTTTCTCGGAGATGTCGATGGCGTCTGTAGCACCGTCCAACCAGTTGGTGAAACACCCGAACATGGTGGCGAGCACATCGGCGTCGATGGTGCCGTCGCGGACATCCCAGTTGACACACAGCCGTGAGTTCAGTACCGAGACCTGACAGTCGATGAACACCTGCGGGGTCTGGGTGATGCCGCCGGTGATCCGCCATGCCTGTGCGGTCTTCTCGGTGATTCGCGACGGGTCGATGGCCGCAGTGAAAACGTAGGGAAAGAACCTCTGCACCCCGCCGGTGCGGCGGTTCAGGTCACGCATCACGGAAACACCGGAATGGGTGCGGTGATCCAGCACATCGGCCAGCCCGGATGAGATCTGGCGGGTCAGGTCGTCGGTGTCCGAAATCTTGACCGGCACCAGACCCGTCGAGGTGAAATCGCCGATCAGGGAGCCGATGCGCGGGTGCGCGTCCTGCCGGTCGAGGAGGGTCGCCACCAGGGCGAACTCGCGGTTCTGCGACCAGGTGCCCAACACTTTCGCGTAACCGCTCATCGCGAGGGCCGCGGGCGAGACCCCGGCCGCCCGGGCGCGGTCGAGGAAGGCGATGGTGGCCTCCGGGCTGAGCGCGTGGGCGTACCGTGTGAACGTCGCCGGGGCATCGGCGCGTGAAGGGACCAGCGGCAGCTCCGGCGGCTCCGGGGCGGCCCCCAACCGTTCGCTCCAGAACCTGCGGTCGGCCTGGACACGGTGATCGGACTCATCCAACGAGGTGGCCATGATGTAGTCGCGGAAAGTAGGGCCGGGCTCGCCGAGATCGGTCTCGGGATGGGCGTGCAGTGCCGCGAGCTGGTCGATCAACAGGGTGATGCCGGTCCAGTCCGCCATCAGGAAGTCGACCGAGACGTGCAGGCGGTCATCGGATGCCGTGGCCCCGCGGCTGATGCCCAATCGCAGCAGCGGAGGGTTCTCCGCATCCAGCACCTCGTGGGAGAACTCCGCGATCAGCGCGGGAAGTCCCGTCGCATCCACCTCGGCGACCGGGGGGCGGGTGATCTCGGAAACCGGATGGACCTGTTGGAAACCCGCGGTGTGGAAGCTGGTGCGCAGAGCGCCGTGACGGGCGATCAACAGGTCCAGGGCCCGCTCCAACCGGACGCGATCAATCGGCCCCATGTCCACCTCCAGGTAGGCGTGGCAGGCGATTCCACCGGTCTGGTAAGTGCTGGAGCGTCCCAGCAGGTAGGCGGCCTGGATGTCGGTGAGGGCGAAGGGCTCGTACTGGTTCGCGGGGTCCTCGGTCAGGGTGTTGCCCTCCTGCAAGGTGGCGATCACGGCATCCCGGTTGGCCCGGATGGCCTCCCGGAGCTCGCCGGTCAACGTTCCGGTGGGCGCACGGAACTTCAGAGCACCTTGTTCGACCCACAGCATGATCCCGGCATTGCGGGCGGTGGCTATCAGCTGGGTCGCGGTCTCCGACATGTCTGGAACTCCTTTGATGGCATTGGTTTCGCCGAGGCGGGGCACCACCCCTGAGCATTAGGCGAGCCTAACCTAAAACTTGTATGCTTCCGGAGCTGGGCCAGAATCCCGTGTCCGGGGTGCATCGTGGACCATCACGAGGATGAGCTGGTAGGGCGACGACGAGGAATAACCGTGAATGGTGGTGCTGTGAAGTCGGAAGCTGGAGGAAACACGATTCGTGAGGCGGTACGGGCGATGCTGGCCGAACGGCTCGATGCCGATCCCGACGAGATCGAGTGGGACGACGAACTGACGATGCTCGGTGTGGATTCGATCTCCCTCATGGCGGTGCTCGAGTGGCACCTGGCACGCACCGGGGTTCGCATTCCTTTCACCGACGCCGTCTCCACCCGAACCATCGGTTCGTTGGGTGACCTGCTGGAGAGCAGCGCCGAGGACCGGCAGGGCTCGCAAGCGACGAGACCGGTGGAACTACCTGACGTGGATCCAGGCCGGCCCTTCGGGCTTTCCGTGATGTCCCAGGCATACTGGGCCGGGCAGCATCTCGACGAGGGGGCGACACCGATCGTCGCCCACTTCTACCACGAGTTCGACGGGGGCCCGGTGGACGTCGAACGCATGGAGCGGGCCTGCCGGCTGCTCTACGAACGCAACCCGATGCTGCGTGCGGTGGTGACCGCCGAGGGTACCCAGTACGTGCGAGACTTTGGGCGGTGGCGCCTTCCGGTCGAGGATCTGCGTGAACTTGACTCAGCGGCCGTCGAGGAAAGGTTGCTGGAGATCCGGGAGGAACGCGCCCAGTCGAACATGCGCCCTGAACGGGGCGAGGTTTTCGAGGTCGGGCTGGCCCTGCTGCCGGGTGCCCGCAGCCGCACCTTCGTCAAGCTCTACATGGGTGTCGCCGACGCGATGAGCTTCAAGATGGCCCTCGAACAGCTGGCGGCGAACTACCGGGATCCGGAGGCCCCATGGCATGAACCCGGCATCAGCTACGCCCAGTACGTCACGGTCACCGCCGAACCGGATGCCTCGCACGAGGCCGACCGCGCCTGGTGGGCGTCCCGCCTCGACTCGGTCAACCCGGCACCCGAGCTTCCCCCGGGCCGGCAGGACGGACGCGTCCATTCGCGTCGCCTGGCCCACCAGTTCACTCCCGAGCAGTGGCGCGACCTGCAGGAGGTGGCCGCCTCGCTGGGGGCCACCCCGACGGTGCTGGTGCTGACCGTCTTCGGTGAAACCCTGGGATCCTGGTCCACCACCAAGGATTTCGTGGTGAACATGCCGGTTTTCCGTCGCGCCGACCTGCACCCCGATGTTCCCCGCCTGGTCGGTGACTTCACCGGATCGCTGCTGGTGAACCTGTCCACAGGTGGTGCAGCGGGCCTGTCCGAGAAGGTGCGGGACAACTCCGTTCGGGTCGCGGAGGCACTGGCCCATTCCCGCTACTCCGGCGTCGAGGTGCTTCGCGACCTGAACCGTGGCACACCGGAGCGTCGCACCGCTCCGGTCGTGTTCACCTCCGCCCTGGGGATCGGTGAGCTGTTCTCCGCGGACTTCATCGAGATCTTCGGCCCACCTTCGTGGGTTGTCTCCCAGGGGCCGACGGTCCTCGTCGACTGCCAGATCTCGGTTCTCGGCGGACGGCTCTGCGTCAACTGGGATGTCCGCGAGGGTGTCGTTGACGACACCGTGGTCGATGCGATGTTCACTTCCTTCGTCGAGTCCTTGGGTGCTGTTGCGGGAGATGGAGCGAGTGCCGGTCCCGTCAGGGTCCCAGAGACCCAGCTGAAGGTGCGCGCCGCGCGCAGGGAGACCTGGCTGGCCACCGCCAGGGAACGGGGCTCTCTTCCCGCGCAGGAACGTGGTGCCGAGCTGGGCTGCCTGCATGCTGGTTTCTTCGCGACGGCTTCCACCGACCCTGATCGTGTCGCGGTGATCGATGCCACCGGTGAGCACACATTCGGCGAGATCGCATCCGCGGCCGCGGGGCTGGCCGGCTGGCTCCGCGCGAAGGGCATCGAACCGGGGGAGCGCGTCGTGGTGTGCTGCCACCGCGGGGTCGAGCAGGTCATCGCCTGCCTCGGGGTGCTCGCGGCAGGTGGTTGTTACGTCCCGGTCGACGTCAACCACCCCGAGGCCCGCCGCGGTGTCGTCGTGAACGTCTGTGACGCCCGCTGGGTGATCTGCGGGCGCGGCTCTGCCGGTGATGGCGGCTGGTGTGGTCCGGAACGCCTGGTGGATCTCGCCGACGTTCCTGTGGAGCAGGACTGGAAGCCCGAGAGCATCGCAGACGATCCCGATCACGACGCCTACGTCATCTTCACCTCCGGGTCCACCGGGGAGCCGAAGGGCGTCGTGATGACTCATCGAGGCGCCATGACCACCATCGACGATGTCGCGGCGCGGTGGGGGACAGGGGTCGGGGACCGTGGCCTGATGGTTTCCTCGCTGGGTTTCGACCTGTCGGTTTTCGACCTGTTCGGGGTGATGGGTCGCGGCGGATCCCTGGTCATCCCGCCACCCGCCACCTACGCCGACCCGGGCGTGTGGGTCGAGCTGGTCACCAGGCACGGGGTGAACCTGTGGAACTCGGCGCCGGCTCAGGCGTCGATGCTCCTCGACACCTGCGGACCGGGCGAACTCGCTGGCCTGCGTTTCGTCCTGGTTTCCGGCGACTGGGTTCCCGTTGACCTCGGGGTGCGGTTGTGGGAGCACAACCCGCGAATGACCGTCGTCGCGGGTGGCGGCGCCACCGAGGCCGGGATCTGGTCGAACTGCCACGTGCTGGCCCCCGGCGACGAGGGCGGTGCCTCCATTCCTTACGGCATCGCCCTGTCGGGCCAGGACATGGACGTCGTCGACACCCATCTGAACCCCTGCCCCGACCTGGTGGCGGGCGACATCGTCATCGCCGGTGATGCCCTGGCGAGAGGATACGAGAACGATCCCGAGCTGACCGCGAGGAAGTTCATCACCGACCCGAGGGGGCGTCGGATCTATCTGACCGGTGACCGTGGACGCTGGTTGCCGAACGGTGAGATCGAGTTCCTGGGTCGGTTGGACACCCAGGTGAAGATCCACGGGCACCGGATCGAACTGACCGATGTCGAACACGCCATCGCATCCCATCCAGAGGTGGCCAAGGCCGTCGTGGTCGCATCGGAGGGCATGGACCGGGCCATGTACGGCGCGGTCGTCCCCGTGCCCGGCGCGGATCCGGGCATCGACGAACTGGTCGCCTGGCAGGCGGACCGGATTCCGTGGCCCTGCTCCTTCCTGAGCCTCCTGGACGAATTTCCGCTGACCAGAAACGGCAAGGTGGACCGCAAGGCCCTGCTGAGTCTCCTGCTGGCGGCGCACCAGACCGACGACGAGACCACCGGAACCCGAACTGGTGACCTCGATCCCGTCGCCCGGCAGGTCGCGGACTTCTGGCAGGAACAGCTCGGGGTCCCGGTGCGCGGCGGGAACGATGACTTCTTCCTGCTCGGTGGGGATTCGCTGATCGCGTCGCGCGTGATCTCGAGGATGCGTCGGGCAGGCTGGCAGGCGAGCCTGGCGACGGTTTTCACCAACCCACGGCTCGCTGATTTCGCAGCCGGCTGCACGCCACCCACCGAGCCCGTGGTCACCGGTCCCGTGCTGACCCACGACGACGAGAACGCGTTGGAGCCCTTCGACCTGACCGAGGTGCAGCGGGCCTACCTGGTGGGTCGGGACCCCGGGCTGGTCCTGGGAGGTGTGGACTGCATCTTCTACCGCGAATACCGAGTCGAATCGGTTGATGAGAACCGGCTCGGTGAGGCCGTCGACGCCGTCGTCGCGCGGCACCCGATGTTGCGCGCCATCGTCGAGGACGAGCGCCAGCGGGTGTTGCCTCAGGTGCCGTCGTACCGGGTGATCCGCGCCGGCGGTCAGGCCGCTGAGCGGATGAGGACCGAACTGGCCGCCCGTCGATTCGAGCCCAATAGCTGGCCGCCATTCGACATCCGGGTGCTCGATCTCGACGGGGCGACTCGTGTCTGCGTCGCCACCAATTCGCTGATCCTCGACGCCGCGTCGGTGCTCAACCTCCAGCGCGAGATCGACGCGGTCCATGCCGGTGAGCAACTGCCACATCCACCGGAGATCGATTTCCGCGACTACGTCACCGGACACCTGAGCGATGCCGCGGGCCGGGCCGCCGAGCTGAGCGCCGCCCGGCGGCACTGGGCCGGCAGGGTGGAGGAACTGCCCGCTTCCCCCGCCCTGCCGCTGGCCCGTGAACCCGAGGAGATCGGGGTGCCGGTCTTCGAACGCGAGTTCATCGAGATTGACGCATCCGCCTGGTCCGCCATAACCAGGGCCTGCCGGAATCACCAGGTGACCCCCTCCGCGCTGGTGCTGGCGAGCTTCTGCGAGACCTTGCGGATCTTCAGCGGACAGGACGGCGTTTCGGTGACCGTCACGGTCTTCGACCGCCCTGCCGTCCACCCCGACATCGAACAGGTGATGGGGGATTTCACCTCACTGCTGGTTTCCGGGTATCGCGTCGCCGAGACCGAGCCGTGGGCAACCCGCGTCAGGCGGGTCTCGGAGAACCTCGCGGAGGATCTCGAACATGTTGGGCTGGGCATGGCGGCGATCTCGCGGCTGGCCCGGGACGCCGGCGGTGAAACCGGTTTCCCGGTGGTCTTCACCTCGGCCCTCGGCGTCGAGCAGAGTTTCGGCGGGGACGGCGGCCTGTTCCGTGAATGCACGGGTGGGATGTCCGCGACCGGTCAGGTCTGGCTCGACCACCAGGTCAGCGACGACGGCCACGGCGGGGTGCGGATCAACTGGGACCACGTGAAGGGCCTGTTCCCACCCGGATTCATCGCCTCGGCGATCACCCATCAGCGGCGCCTGCTCGACTTCGCGGCCACCGGTGACTGGAACCAAACCCCGGTTCCCGGGGTCACGGAGACCGAACGTGCCGCTCGCGCGAGTCACCTGAGGCCTCGTGTGGGGACCCCGCGCACCCTGCACGCCCCCTTCGTCGAGCTGGCCACGTCCCAGCCCGACGCCACCGCGATGATCGGCGCCGACGGCAGCGAATGGACACGGGGACGGCTCCTCGACGGGGCTCTGCGCGTCGCATCCTGGCTGCGCACCCGGAACATGGAGCCGCGGGAACAGGTCATGGTCTCGCTGAGCGATCCGGCCCTGCGGGTGGTCGCGATCCTCGGGGTGTTGCTCGCCGGCGGCAGCTACGTCCCGGTTGGTGTCGATCACCCGGAGGGGCGCATCACCTCGATCAGGAACCAAACCGGCCTGCGACTGGTCCTCGACGACGCCTGGGCCAGCACATGGAACCCCGGGGACAACCCCCCGCCAACCGGTTTCGATGCCGGACCGGCGGTCCCGACGGACATCGCCTACACGATCTTCACATCCGGCTCCACGGGTGAACCGAAGGGCGTCATGCTGTCGCACGCCCAAGCGGCGGCAACCATCGATGCCGTCATCGACCGCTGGAGTCCCGAAGGTGGTTGGCGCGGCATAGGGGTTTCGGCGATCGACTTCGACCTCTCCGTTTTCGACCTGTTCGGGACCTTGGGGTCGGGAGGACTGCTGGTCCTCGTCGATGACGAGCACCGCCGCGATGCCCAGCACTGGGCGGCGATGATCGCTGAACACCAGCTCAACTACTGGAACACCGTTCCCACCCTGCTGGAGATGCTGCTGGTCTCGGCCACCCCGGGTGAACTCGATTCCCTGCGCTCGGTGATCGTCTCCGGCGATCGTGTCCCGCTGAACCTCGACCAGCGCCTCAGAGACGCGGCCCCGTGGGCCACCCTGGTGGCGATGGGGGGCGCGACCGAGGCGGCGATCTGGTCCAACTGGTTCGAACCGGCCAGCGCGAGCGAGTGGCGGGATCAGGTTCCGGGGTGGGCAGGGGTGCCCTACGGTTACCCGCTGGCGGGGCAGGCGTTCGACGTGCTCACACCCGCCGGGGTTTCCTGCCCGGACTGGGTGATCGGTGAGCTCACCATCTCCGGCTGTGGTGTTGCCGAGGGATACATCGGTACGGACCAGGGCGGTTTCTTCACCACCGACGACGGGCGCCGGCTCTACCGCACCGGAGATCTTGGACGTTTCAGGCCCGGTGGTTTGCTGGAGATCCTCGGGCGCAGCGACGATCAGATCAAGGTCCGCGGCCACCGGATCACCACCGGGGAGATCGAGGTCAATGCGGAGGCCCTGACCGGGGTGGACCGTGCCGCCGCCGGTGTCGTGCAGGGCAGCGACGGGGCCGTCCTGGCCCTGGCCGCGACCCTGCACCATGCGCCGATCCAGCCCGGGCCGCTCCCGATCCCGGGCGAGGTCACGGCCCCCGGCCACGGGCCCAGCCAGGAGCAGAGACTGAGAAGAACCGCAGGTATCCTCACCGAGGTCATAGCGGGCGTTCGCGACCCCGCCGCGACGCAGGTCGTCGAACTCTGGCGGGCCTGGCTGGCACGGAATCCCGTGGCCGTGGCACCCTCCGGTCCTGACGTCACTGTCGTCGATCTGCTGACCGGAATCCTGAACCGGCACCGTCCGGTGGCCGACCTGGTGGAGAACCCGGCCACCGACGTCGCCCGGCAGATCTTCGACCAGCCCGACTCCGCTGCCGCCGTCGCGTGGTTGCTCGAACGCGCCAGAACCGTTCCTGCCACACGTGTCGGATGGTGGACCTCCACCGCCGTCGCGGCCCGGCTCGCGGAAGCACTCGACGCGGAGCTGACCGGGGACGCCCTGATACCGACCGGCGAGGTTCCCTGCTGGGTCGGGGGCGGATTCGACCTGGTACTCGCCCCGCTCAGCATGCACACCTTCCCCGACCCGGCACGTGCGTTGCGACGCGCCCGCGCGGCTCTGGCGCCCGGTGGTCTGCTGATTGCGGTGGAGATCGAATCACTGGCTCCCGAGGCCATGCTCTCGGCGGTGATTCTTTCCGACGGATTTGGCCACGACCCGGCCCGGCTCTCCGACCCCGCCAGGGGAAACTGCCACACGGTGGCCGAATGGGCTGACCTGGCGGTGCTCGTCGGCCTGGAGCTCGTCGAACACGTGATGGTCTCCGGCACACCGGTACGGGGTTTCGTCCTGCACCGCCCGGAAGATGTCGCGGACCTCGACGCCGACTGGGTCCGGGACCAGCTGTCCGAACGACTTCCCGGTCCCTTGGTTCCGCGAGTCTGCGAGATCATCGACAACCTCCCGACCACTCGCAACGGAAAGGTCGACCGGGGCGCCGCCATGGCCGCCCTCCCCACGGGGCGGAACGAACCGGACACCGTTGGGCAACCTCCGCTGCCCGGCCTTGAGGAACTGGTCGCTTCCTGCTGGCGTGACCTGCTGGGCGCCACGAAGATCTGTCGCCAGGACTCGCTGTTCGACCATGGCGGTGACTCGCTGTCGGCGGCCCGGCTGGTCAGTGAACTGGAGTTGCGCGTCGGGGTGCGACTCTCGCTGAGGCAGATCCTGGAGACCCCGTCGGTCGCCGGAATTGCGGCGGCCCTGGCGGCCGCTGGATGCTCGGAGGGAGCGGATGACATCGAGGAGGGCGAGCTGTGAAGGTCGCGGTCCTGGGGTCGTCGGGTGAAATCGGCGGCAAGGTCGTCGAGGAGCTGCTGTCCGATGGTGTCGATGTGCGGCGTGGCCTGCGGACCGGTGCAGGAGCCCCTCATTTCGACATCAGCGACCGAACCGGTGCGACCCGGCTCATCGCCTGGGCCGATGTCGTCGTTGATGCCACCCCGTCCTGGGTGTGCAACCCGGTTGTCGCGAGAGCCCTGGAACACGTTCCGGTGGTCAGCACCGGACACGTGGCGATCGCCGGTCAGGCCCTTCACGTCAGCTGCGCGGGTGCCCTGCCGGGTGTGTTGACCGGGGTTCCGCTGTTGCTTCCCCGGCGTGACCGGAAGGTGGTTTCCCGCACGATGATCTCGGCCCCCCTGTCGCGTTCGGCGGCTCGGGACATGCTCCAGGGAGCCCGCCGTGGACCGGGTGCCGCAATCCGGCGCGACGTCCGGATGCCGTTGCTCGACGCCGAGGTCGACCTGGTTGGTTATGCAGATACCGACACCGCATTGATCGACGGACGATTTGCCCGACCCGTCGAGTGGTGGAGCGCCTGGGCCGGACGCAGATTTCGCGACGCTCTGTTCTCCGCCGTGGGGATGGAACCCGACCAGGCCGCCCTGGCTCTGTCGGCAGCCGCCGGAAACGGGGTGGTTCCCGGATGCGAGGTTCTCGCCCATGCCACGGACGGCATTGATGAAGTCGGTGTTCGGGTCGCATCGATGACAACGCTGTGCGCTGTCATGGTGGTCAGCTGCGTGAAGGTCTTGGGCGGTTTGGGAACCGCAGGGATGATGGCGCTGCCCCAGCAACTGACCGCCTTGGACCTGCTGCTGCGCGCCGGAACCGCCATCGGGCAGGTCATTGAAACAGCGGGGGGCATCATCACCCGCGCCCCGGACGAAGAGGGGGAATTGTGATCGGGGTGCTGGTGGCCGGATCCACCTTCGGGGCGGTCCACGCGCATGCCGTCAGGAACACCGACGGGATGGAACTGCTCGGGCTGCTGGGGTCCGGCAGCTCCAGGACGCTGGCGCTGGCTGCCGGACACGGTGTTGCAGCGCACTCCCGGCCTTTCCCCGCCCCGGGTTCCGGGGTCGTGGCCTCGGTGGTCCTGCGGTCCACTGCCTTGGGCGGTAACGCGGTCCCGCTGGCCCTGGAGCTCTTGTCCCAGGGCTGGAACGTGCTGGTCGAGCAGCCGATCCGCGCCGACGAGATCAAACAGCTGGCGGGCCAAGCGATGCGTGCGGGGGTTGCGTTCCGGGTCGGTAATCTGTATCTCAACCTGCCGCCCGTGGCGCGCTGCCTGAGCGTGATGGAGCGACTCCGTCTCACGCACCGGGTCAAGCAGGTTCGTGTGCTGACCTCAACCCAGACCTTGTTGGTGGGGGCGGCCGTGCTGAGAAGGTTGTGCGGGCAAGCGGCTCCTAGGGTGGAGGCCAGGCAGTCGTGCAACGGCATCACCACATGTCTGGGCAGTGCCGGCGGGGTCGGCTTTTGTTTGCAGGTCCACAACGAGCACGACCCCGCTGATCGGGACAACGGTGGGCTGGGGTTGGTCAGCGCCGAGGTGATCACCGACGCCGGTGGTTTGGTTCTTGGTGATGCCGCTGGACCGTTGACCTGGGTGCCGCGAGTGAGCATGGGAAATCGTGATGTTCTCGGTATGCCCACGGCCGAGGCGTGTGATGTGCCGCGTGGTGAGTTGCTGTGTCCCCACGAACCGAGAGTGTTCGCGGAATGGATTCGTGTTGACTGGTGCCGGGCGGTCGCCGAGGACGTCAGGGCATGTGCCGCTGACGGTGCGGCCGGTGGCGTGAACCGGCAGCACGTGGGCCAAGCCGTTGCAGACGCCACGTGGTGGACCCTGCTATCCCGGGAGATCGGCCTACCCGAGACCGTCAATGGGAATGTTTCCCCTGTGGATGCGGCTTGGTTAGATGCCCTCGCAGATGATTGATACTCGGGAAAGCGCTGGTCGTCGCCGACTGCCGTCCTGACAGGTCAGGCCGGGGCGCCCTCCAGGATGGCGCGGCTGGCGGACAGCCCCAGGCGGGTGGCCCCCGCGGCGACCATCTCCTGGGCGGTGGCCCAGTCGCGGATACCACCGGAGGCCTTGACCCCGAGGCGGCCGTTGACGGTAGCCGCCATCAGCGCGA
>CALCKT010000070.1 GCA_937965785.1 uncultured Propionibacteriaceae bacterium
AAGAAGGCCGGCCTCAAGAAGGCCCGCAAGGCCCCGCAGTACTCCAAGCGCTGATCCTCAGCTCTTCAGGAACGCCCCCGCGAATCGCGGGGGCGTTCCTGCGTTCAGCCGCGGCGGTCAACGCGCCGCAGGATGCGCAGCACCGAGGGGCCGAGGATGGCCAGTACCACGATGTTGCTAACCGCCCTGCCCAGGTTCCACCCCATGGAGGTCAGGACGTTGAACACCACGAAGTGATGCAGGTTGTCCAGCAACGGAGCGCCTGGAACATAGCTGGCCTCCGTTCCCGGTCCGAGCGTGAAAGGCCAGAACGCCAGATCCATCAGCCAGCCGTAGGCGAAGGCACTGACCCCGCCGTAGCAGCAGACGATCAGCACCTCCAGGCGTCCACGCGGTCGCCGAGGAAGCAGGCCCGCCCCCAGACCGACGAATCCCGCGGCGAGCATCTGGTACGGCAGCCACGGCCCCACCCCGCCCGTCACCAGGGCCGATGCGAGCAGGGTCGTGTTGCCCAACAGGAACCCGAAGCCGGTGCCGTAGACGCGCCCCCCCAGAATGATCAGCACGAAGGTCAGTTCCAGGCCCGCGGTTCCGGCGCCCAGGGGACGAGCCAGACAGCCCAGTGCCGACAGCACTCCCAGCATCGCCAAGGTCTGCGGGGACAAACCCTTTGACGACAACTCGGAAACCACCAGTGCGAGCACCAGCGGAAGCAGCAAAGCGAACAGCAGCGGCCCCTGGGAGGCCTGGGTCATCCCGGCTCCGGGAGCCACCAGCAGGGGCCAGCAGAACACCGACAAGGCCAGTACGGCCACCAGCGCCAGGGCTGCCCGGGTTCGCCAGCGGGTCATCCCCGGTACCCCCCGGGTAGATCCGATACGGCCACCACGTCGGCGGGGTGAAACACCTTCGCCAGCTGCGGTGCGACGGCAGGCGAGGAACAGCACACCAGTCGTGTTGGTCCGTCGGCAATCACCTGTCCCTCGGCCAGCACGATGCTGCGCTGCGAAGTGGTGGCCGCGAACTCCACGTCATGGGTCGCCACCACCACGGCGATCCCGGAGCCGGTGAGTTCCTTGATGATGCGGGCGAGTCTGTGTTTCATGGCGTAATCGAGGCCCCGGGTCGGCTCGTCCAGGCAGATCACCCGGGGACGTGCGGCGAGCTGTATCGCCAGCACCAGGGCCAGCCGTTGCCCCTCGGAAAGGTCACGCGGATTGCGGTCCATCGGCAGTTCCACACCCAACCCGGTGAGCAGGGAGGCGGTGGTCCCGACGGACACATCCGACTCCTCATCCGCCTGGGCGCATTCCGCCGCCACGGTTGGCAGATACAGCAGATCGGCGGGTGACTGCGGCACGAGGCTCACCAGCTCTCGGGCACGGGCATCCGATACGCGCCGCGGATCCTCCCCGGCCACGTCGATGCGTCCCGAACTGGGTACCGCCCCTTGGATGGCCCACAGCAGCGATGACTTCCCGGAACCGTTGCGGCCCAGCACCGTCACCGCCTCCCCGGCCCCGAACTCCAGGGAAACGTCCGAGACGGCCGCGACCTCCCCGTAACGCACCTGCAGCCTCTCGACGGTGGCCACGGTCTCGCGGGGAGCCCACGAAAGCGCCTCCGTCAACAGGGGGGCATCGGGAATCCCGGGTTTGGTGACGAGCTTGCGACGGGCATCGCGCACGCTCAGCGGCGTCCTTTCCCAGCCGAGGTGCCGCGCCAATTCGACCAGCGGAGGTCCCTCCTCCAGCCGGGACAGCACATCCGCGGCCGGACCCGCCACCACCCGGGAATCCCCCGGCAGCCACAACGCGGAATCGGCCACCTGCATCACCCGCTCCAAGCGATGCTCCGCCAGCACGACGGTCAGCCCCACCTCGTGGACGAGCGTCGTGAGGGAAGCCAGCACATCCTGAGCGGCCGTCGGGTCGAGGGCCGATGTTGGTTCGTCGAGCAGCAGCAGTCGCGGCTGGGCGGCCAACACCGCGGCGATCGCGACCCGCTGCTGCTGTCCGCCCGAAAGCTCCATCAGTGGCCGCCGCCGCAGATCCGCTATCCCCATCAGATCCAGGGTCTCCTCCACCCGTTTGCGCATCACCGATGGGGCCAAACCCAGCTGTTCCATGCCGAAGGCGATCTCGTCCTCCACCCGGTCGGTGACGAATCCGGAAGCGGGATGCTGGGCCACGTAGCCGACGTGTTCGGCGAGTTCACGGGGGCGAAGAGCCGACGGATCCAGCCCGGCAACATTCAGCAGCCCGGTCACCCGTCCGCCGATGGCGTGGGGAATCAGCCCGTTGAGGGCCCGCAGCAGCGTCGATTTCCCTGTTCCCGTGGCACCGACCACCAGACACAGGTCACCCTCCGGAATCTCGAACGTGGCATCCACGACCACGGGGGTTTCCGCACCGGGGGGAGTGATTCCCAGACACGTGGCGCGGATCACGACCGCTCCTTGAGCAGGACCGGGATGGCCACCAGGATGGGGCAGGTCAACGGTGCGAGCTCTCCGGGCAGCGCCGAGGCAACCACCGAACCCAGCGCCACGGCGGTCAGTACCCAACCCGAGGAACCCCAACCGACCGGGCGGTAACGGGTCACGGCCAGTTGGCGTCCGGCCCTTCCCAGAAACAGCAACCCGATTGCTGCACCACCGACCATGAGGGTTGCGGAAAGCCAGTGTTCCGGGGCCAGGCCAAACCAACGGTCGTTTCCGGGCGGAAGTCCCAGCAGGGCACAGACCCCCAGGGTCAGGGCCAGCAGGGAGACCAACAGGGCCCATGTGGTGCCCTTCCCGGTGGGGCGCGACCCCCGGGTGCGACCATAGCCCCGTGCCTCCATTGAGGCGGACAGGGTCAGCGAACCCTCGACGGCGTCCTCCAGCACCGGGACCACCACCCGTAGAGCAGCCCGTGGTCCTCGGCCACCGTGACCGCGCAACCGCCGTGCCCGGGTCACCCGACCCGCCGCGGCCACCAGCTGCGGCAGCACCGTGCAGGTGATCACGATTGCGGTGGAGAGGTCGTGGAGGGCGGCCGGCACCGACCGCAGAGCGGCGCGCGGGTCGGCCAGCAGACTGGCGGCCCCGATGGCAAGGATGATCACACCCAGCCGGGTGGCGTCGGTGGCGGCGGCCAGCAGTTCCTCAGCGGTCACCGGCCCACCGAGCTGGATACCCGCCGCCCAGTCCGGCAGCTCCAGCTGGGGAAGAACGAACAGCCCCGTCCCGCTGGACGGGCCACCCAACAGGATACGGAAGAACAACCGGGTGGCCACCACGAGGAAGGCCAGACCCAGATGGAAGCCGAACCGTGCCCTGGGGCGTCGCATCTTGACAACGACCACCACCGCAGCCCCCGTGAGCAGCAGCACGGGCCACTGGGCGGTGAGGCTGGCGACGGCCGCCGCTGCCAGGCCCCACAACCACCAGGCCCAGGGATGCACGCTGTGGTCGTCGGGGGTTGCGACGGGGATGATGGGTTCCGGGTCCGCCACGCGCGGCAACAACCGTCCCATCAGCGACCCCCCAGCTCGGTCTCATCGGGATCCGTGCTTCTGCCGGGGTCCGGGCGGCGGCAACGCAGCCACCATGCCACCGCCACCAGCGCGGCCAGCCCCACCCCTGCGGCGACCAAACCCCAAGGTATCTCGATGGGCAGGGAGACCGGGGCCTTGACGACCACCGGAGGATCCAGCAGATCGGTCTGGGTCACGCCCGGCGGGACGATCACCTCGCCGTCGCGGGTGATGAGAAGCTCCGGGGGAAAACAACTGTCCTGGTCGCTTGCGTTGTAGCACCAGCCCTCGATGCTCCCGGGGGGCGGTTTGCGGGAACCAGCTCCTTGCTGCGAATAGGTCCAGCCCCCTCCCGGAAGGGCGTGGTAATAATGCCAGTACTGGCCCGTGAACCTGCCGGGACAGCTCGCGGGGTGGGTGTCTATGGTGCAGATCAGGCGGGAACGTCCGAACTCCAGGCGCATCCCCGCATCCGCCAAGGCCTGCTCTCCGCTGCTGGGGGTACCGACGCACTGGTTGGCGTGTACCTGACCCGTTTCGTCAACCACCACCACCCACACCTGCCCGGCCGCTAGACAGGCGCCGATGGCGTTGGAACCCGCAGCGCTCGGCTGCGGTAGAGGCGCCGGGTCATCCGCCCTTGCGACGGGCGGCGGTGGTCCGAGCAGGACCAGGCACGCCAGGAAAACTGTGAGGACACGTCGCATGGCTACATCTTCCTAGGCCCCCCGGGATAGTGAGAGGTGGGGTGCACCTGATGTCATGGCGCACCCCACCCGGTGCACTACCGGTTCAATCACCGGTTCTCGTGCTGGATCGACCCAAGGGGTCAGAACACCTCAGCGCGCGCAGGGCTGGAGTTCGGACACCTGGGTGCTGCGGATGGTTCCGTAGCCCTTGCCCGCGGGCGCCATGATGGCCTGGGTGGTGGCCATCAGGTCGGCGCTGGTGCCATCGTGCTTGCTCGCCCAGGCCCCCACCCCGGTCTTTGACTGCTGGGATTTGAGATAGGCGACGGGTGATTCGACGTTCCTGCCGGTCTCCGCGAGGGCGCTGGCAACCATGCCGGTGGAGTTGGCGGAGGAGTAAATGCTGGGGTCGGTTACCCAGTAGTGATTTCCGGAGGCATCGGTCTTCTGATTTGCGGGATTCTCTGCCCAGGCAATGGCTTTGTTCATGCTGCGGATCGCCCTCGTTCTCACGATCGAATTGTTCTGATTGCTTCCCTTTACCAAATTCATGGCGGAAATACCAATTCCGGTGTAGTCGGGGTCGGCGTTGAAGGTGCCGTCCGAGTAGTAGCCGAATCCGCCCTGCTGATTGTCGGTCATGGCCTTGACCACCCAGCTGGGTACGGGTTCCTGTGCGCGGGACAGGGCGATGGCGATCAGGTAAGGAGCCCAGTACTCGGATGCTTTTGCGTGGTCGGCGTTCATCATTGTTTTCAGTTCGGCGACGAGATCGCGTTCACAGCCGAAGAAGGTGCGGGGATTCTGCCCCGCCGCATCGGCGGTCATGATGATCTTGGCCAGGCCAGCAGGATTGCCCTCGACGTACTTGGGGCCGATTTCCTGAAGCTTGGTGATCATGGAGTTCACCACGTCGGGGTGGGCGTTTGCGGCGCTGAGAGCGATGATCCCGTCTGCCACGGAGCCGGCGCCGGAGAAGCTGTTCGGAGAATTCCTCCAGGTGTCGGCGATCCAATCGGCGGCTGCCTTGACGCTGGCCGCATTGCTGTCATCCGCCCGAGCGGGCAGCGTGGTGACGGTGGTGACGGCCAGGAGCATGGCCAGCAGGGCTGTCAGGAATCTACGAGTGAGTGTCATGATGTTTCTCCTCAAAAGGATGGGCCGCGAATGCCGCTCCCGGGATCCGTGGGCGATCATCCGCGACGGTGAACTGACTTGAATGCTGAACGCCTGGGTCGGCTTGGATTGAAGAGGGATTTCCGTGTGAAACTTTGAATTTGTTTTGCTGGACTGTGTTCGTGGGGTGCTGCCGCCGCTCGAATCGATCATGTGCTGGCTTCGTGCGAGCCTCGCTGTTTTCATTGACTCCCTGATTGTCATTGATGAGAATCCGGGTAATGTTTGGATTTTGGGTTCGCGGCTGGGGAAAGCCGATGATTTCTTGGAGGCTTTTCCGAAGTCCTGCCGAAAGTTAACCATCCCGGGAATGGTTTGCGATTACCTGCAATTGTGGATTTGCGAGGGGTTTTGTCGAATGGGGGCGTGTCCGATCATGCTTGTCTTCCTGTGAAAAGTTTCACCGGACCGTGTGTCTGTGTGAGAAAACTTTCCGGGCCGCGTTCATCGCTGGTTGCTGTATCTTCCCGGGGTTCCCGGTTTTCCCGAAAGGGGTTTCTAAAACATGGTGTGGGGCGCGCCCGGTCAAGGCGTGCCCCACCCAGGTTTCCATCAACCGGTCACCCGCCGGTCTTCGGCAGGCCGGGCTGGACGGGGGTTTTGTTGGTGGTAGGGGTTTTGGATGTTGACCTGCCGGTGGGGGCCAGGGTCTTGGTGGAAGGATGTCCCGTGGGTGTAACCGTGGGGGTTGGTGTGGGCGTGGGGGTTGGGATGAAGGACTTGCACTCGGGGCGCTGAGCCGGATCCGGCAGCGTCTTGCACCAGGTTTCGAGAGTCAGCTGGGTTCGTGGCTCCGGATTGGTGGTGCTGGTGGCATTCAAGGAATAGGACCAGCCCTCCCATTCGCCCTGCGAAGGTTTGTAGGACGACGCGCCGGCGCTCGAGTATGTCCAGGTTTTGCCTTGGTCGCTGGAATGCCAGTAAGACCAGTAGCCGCCCGCGGGCGGGATGTCGATGCACTTCTCGGTGTAGCCCGGTTTTCCTTCTATCGGAATGACTTCGTCGGGGGCGGGGCGTCCCTGCAGTCGGCAGACGAAGGAGTCGCCCCAGCGCTGCACGCCTTCCATGGTGAATCCGGCGCCGCGGATGGCCTCGATACCGGTCTTCACGGTGCCGGTGGCGCAGCGGACCTGTGGCTCGCCGCCGAGCTTCTGGAAGTCGATGACCACGGTGACGCCCTCGTTGTCCTTGCAGGGCCCGGCATAGCTGGTGTCCTGGGAAGGTGTGGGCGTGGGTGTCGGTGTGGGTGTCGGTGTCGGTGTGGGTGTCGGGGTTGGATCACTGCAGTGTTGGAGTTCGGGCACCTGGGTGCTGCGGATGGTTCCATAGCCCTTGCCCGCGGGCCCCATGATGGCTTGAACGGTGGCCAACAGGGAGGCGTCAGTTTCATCGTGCTTGGAGGGCCAGGCGCCAACTCCGGTCTTTGCCTGCTGGGACTTGAGGTAGGCGGCGTGAGATTCAATGTTCTCGCCGGCCTCTGCCAAAGCACTCGCCACAATGCCGGTCGAACTGGTTGAAGAGAAGCCAGCCCAGTAATGGTTGCCAGCCGTGTCGGTCTTCTGGTTGGCGGAATCCTGGGCCCAGGCCACGGCATCAGCGAGGCTCTTCTTGGCCGCATCGCGGGTCGATTGCGAGTTGGCCGAGTTCTTCGACACCAGGTTCATGGCGGAAATGCCGATGCCGGTGGTGTCGGGGTCAGCGATGAAAGCGCCGTCCGAATGGTAGCCGAATCCGCCCTGCTGATTGTCGGTCATGGCCTTGAGGATCCAGTCCGGTACGGGTTCCTGTGCGCGGGACAGGGCGATGGCGATCAGGTAGGGAGCCCAGTACTCGGATGCTTTTGCGTGGTCGGCGTCCATCGCTGTCTTCAGTTCGGCGACGAGATCGCGTTCACAGCCGAAGAAGGTGCGGGGATTCTGCCCCGCCGCATCGGCGGTCATGATGATCTTGGCCAGGCCAGCAGGATTGCCCTCGACGTACTTGGGGCCGATTTCCTGAAGCTTGGTGATCATGGATTTCACCACGTCGGGATGGGCGTTTGCGGCGCTGAGGGCGATGATCCCGTCTGCCACGGAGCCGGCGCCGGAGAAGCTGCTCGGAGAATTCCTCCAGGTGTCGGCGATCCAATCGGCGGCGGCCTTGACGCTGGCCGCATTGCTGTCATCAATGGGGGGCGGCGTGGGTGTCGGTGTGGGTGTCGGCGTGGGTGTCGGTGTGGGGCTGGGATCATTGCAGTGTTGGAGTTCCGGCACCTGGGTGCTGCGGACAGTGCCCAAACCTTTGCCCGCGGGAGCCAAGATGGCCCAAGCTGTCGCCCCCGCGTCGGCTTGGGTGCCATCGTGTTCAATGGGCCAGGCGCCGACCCCGGTCTTTGCCTGCTGGGACTTGAGGTAGGCGACGGGGGAATCAATGTTCTCGCCGACCTCCGCCAAGGCACTTGACAAGATTCCGGTTGAATCTATTGGACTATCCTCGGAGTTGCTCCAGTAGTGATTACCGTCCTCATCGGTTTTCTGGTTGGCGGTATCCTTGGCCCAGGCTATGGCGTCGGCGAGGCTCTTCTTGGCCGCATCGCGGGTTGATTGCGAGTTGGCCGAGTTCTTCGACACCAAGTTCATGGCGGAAATACCCAGGCCCGTGTATTCGGGTTCGGCAGTGAAACTGCCATCCGAATTGGGGCCGAAGCCGCCCTGCTGATTGTCGGTCATGGCCTTGAAGATCCAGTCCGGGACAGGCTCACCGGAGCGGGACAGGGCAATGGCGATCAGGTACGGTCCCCAGTCCTCGGTGGCTTTTGCCCGGTCAGCATCCATCATTGTCTTCAGTTCGGCGACGAGATCGCGTTCGCAGCCGAAGAAGGTGCGGGGATTCTGCCCCGCCGCATCGGCGGCCACGAGGAGCAGCGCCAGATCAACTAGATTGGGGACTTGGCCGGAATCATTTTGCTGCTTGGCCAGCATATCCTTGACGGTCTCGGGATGGGCCCCGGCGGCGCTGAGAGCTATGATCCCGTAGCTCGCATCGACGAACTCTTCCGGGGTGTTTTTCCAAGTGCTGGCGATCCAGTCGGCGGCGGCCTTGACGCTGGCCGCATTGCTGTCATCCGCCCGGGCTGGTTGCATCGTGACGGCGGCGATGGCCAGGAACATGGCCAGCAGGGCCGTCAGGAATCTACGCGTGCGTGTCACGATGTTGTCCTCGACTTCTGGGCTGCGGAGCCCGGTCCCAACATCGGTGACCGATTCACCGCAGTCCACGACGGTGAATTTCGCTTCGACTGTGAGCGGGCACTCCGACTGCGGGACGTCACGTTCCCTCACGGTTGCGGGTCAGTTCCGGAGTCACACCGGATTCCCCCGATCTCGCTGTCGCGAGCACCCTAACACATCTCCCGCAAAGATCGATGGGGACCCCACCCTTGAAGATCCCAGGGCTGGGCTACCAGGTCTTCTCGTCCTTCCCCGCAGGGGTGGGGGAGCCGCTCTCCCCGGCGCGGGCCCGCTGCTCCGCGGCCTGCTTCTCCCGGGCCTCGAGACGCTTGCTGCGGGAATCGGGGTCGGTTTCCTGCGGGGTGGGCTGCTGCGCCGGAGACGCGTTCCGCTTGCCATCGAGACGGCTTTGGGAATCGTTCTGCTGTTCCGAGAGCGACCCTTGGCCATTGGCGGCCGGGGCGTCCGGGCAGGAGGTCTGTGCGAGCACGAGTTGCGCTTCCTGATAGCGGGCCAGGGCAGAGGCCGGGTCATTCTCGCGCAGCCCGTCGCCACCCGCTTCCAATGCCAGCGACCAGTTCAGGCGGATCTGGCACTGTGCATCCTCAGGAGCTATCCGGGCGGCGGCCTCGAAGTCCTCTGCCGCGGCGTCCCAACGGGCCAGGGAATATCGGGCGGTTCCACGGTTGAACAGCGGTATCCAGCGGTTGAGCACGGACACCGCATCTGCTTGTGACCAGGCATTCTCGGCCTCATCCGGCCGGTCCGATTCCCAATGCCGCAACCCGGTGGTGACGAGCAGCAACTGCGCCGCCAGGAGTCCCGCCGCCGTCAGCGCGACAACCGTCGCCAAGAGCGCAGTCACCGCCCAGCCGCGCCGGCTCATGGCCGGAGCTCCGAACGCATCCGGGCCGCCCCGCGCGCGGTCAGGGACAGGTCCGCCAGCAACAAGGCGGCGGCCCCCAGACCCGGCCACCAGCCGGGTGGCAGGCCCGTCGCAGGTCCGCTCACGTCTCCCAGACCTGCGCCCGTCGTAGGCCAGAATGTCAGCCCGCCCGGGGAGGTCCGGTGCTCATAGGTGCCGCCCAGTTCACCCGCCATCCGGCGCAGCGCGGCCTCGTCCAGCCGGGAACGCTGCGCGACGCCGTCCCGTTTCACCAGTTCGTCGGTCCCGGGCCTGATGGCCATGGTCGCCCCCGCATCGGTTCCGTAGCCCAGCACCAGGGAGTCAGTCAGCAGCGGCCGCAACGACTCGAAGGAGGCAGCAGGTTTCGCGGCGGTCTGCTCGCCGTCACCGAAATAGACCAGGTAGCGCGAGGCCTGGGGGCGTTCGGCGGCGGTCCTGGTCAACAGACCGTGGATCAGGTCGTTGCCCACCGAGATGTCCGATCCGGTGCCGTATCCTTCCTCACGCCAACCTATGGTGCGGGCCAGGGTTTCCACGGAAGCGCCGTCCGTGGTCCAGGGCGTCACCACACGCGCTTCGTTGTCGATGGCCACGACGCAGAACCGTGCCGCTGGCATGGTCGCCACCAGTGCGGCCACGTCCTCCGCCACCCCCGTCAACCTCGGCTGGGTGCCGCTCCAGTCCGTGGCGCCCATTGAAGTGGTTCTATCGATCACCAGCAGCACGTCAACGGCGGTCGGGGGAGTGGAGGAGTCGCTTCCGGACAGGCGGGGTTGCAGGGCCACCAATGCCAGCAACAGCACCACACCCAACCTGCGGCCCAGCGATGTCAAGGACAACCGGCGCCAGTCCAGCCACACCAGCAGCATCCCCGCCACCACACAGGCCGCCAGCAGCAGCCAGTTCGGGTTGATCGTCATTTCCGTTCCCTCCGATTCCGGGCGGTGGCGGCGGCGACGAGACCCACCAGGACCAACCCCACCCAGGGCCACGTGAACTCCTCGGACTCCAGTCGATTCCGTTGCGCCAGGGCCGCTCGTTGGGTTCTGGCGACGGCATCGGAGATGCTGGCGACGTCGACGGTCTCGGCGAGCAGCATGGTGTCGCCGCCCGTTTCCCGGGTTGCCCGGGTGAGTTCCTGAGTCACGGATGCGGAATTGTCAACGGGCATCACCCCGAAAACCAGGACCTCATCGCGCCGGGCCCGAGCGAATGACTCCTCCAGGCTGTACAGCGGCTCACCCGAGAGCTGGTTGTCGGTGGCCAGGACAACGGTGCGGGAGCGGCGTTGGTCCCGGTGGTCGAAGCGCTCCAGGCAGCCCATCAGCCCGTCCGCTATCAGTGAAGTGCCGGTGTCGACGGCCCGGGTGCCGACCACCGTGTTGTTGTCTCCGATTTCCTGCTCGGCGGCGGCCAGCTGTTCCTGGATGTAGGAGGCGTCATCGGTCAGCGGAAAGACCACCACCCCGGTGGAATCGAACATCATCAACCCGATGCGTTCCCCCTCCAGCTGTCCCGCCAGCTGCGAGAAGGCCCGCAACACATTCTTGTCCACCCCGGCCATGGACCCCGAAACGTCAAGGCACAGCATGATGTCCCGATTGCCCTTGGCCGAGGCCCAGGAACGGGCCTCGACGGGGCGCGCAATCAGCATCGCGATCCCCGCCACCGCGAGAACCATGGAGATCGTCTCCAACAGCAGCCAGCGCAGCTGCTGCTTGGCGAGCTGTCGGAAACGCGGCAGGGCCCGGAATCTCTGGGCGGCCGCGAACGGCACCGCCTTTCCCCTGCGGCGGAGCCGGAGCGGCCACCACCTGGCAGCGACGAGCAGCGCAATCCCCGCCACCGCCACCACCAGCCCGGCCCAGGGCAACATCAACGCCATGTCAGGATCACCTCCCGGCCCTGTTCCGCAACGGATTCGGCGTCCGGCGAGACCGCCGGGTCGAAGCAGGCGGCCTGGGTTCCGGCCACGAAGGCCGCGACTCGTTCCAGGCGTGGGTCACGACGGGCCGCCCAGTTGAGCTGGGCGAGGCTGGAATAGTCGGTGTCCCCGTCCGTGACGGTTCCGATGAAACCCTTCACAGCGGCAACCACCCGCTGGCAGGCCAAATGAGGTGCCGGGGCCTCCAGGGCCGATGAGATGGCCTCCAGCGCCTGGGAACGTACCTCGGCCAGCGAGTCGTCGGGAGCAGCCGCGATGCGGGGGGTCGGCCGCAGCCGGAAGGCGAGGAAACCCAGCGCAGCCGCCACCAGAACGAGGCCCGCGACGACGAGCCACCACCACCAGGCAAGAGCGACGGGGGGTTGCAACTCCAGAAGTTCACCGGGCACGACTATGCCTCCTGACCAGATCGAGTACCCGCGGCACCACGTTCTCATCGCTCTCCAAGGAGAGCTGCGAGATGCGAAGCCCCGTCAGCACCGAGGATCGCCGCTCGAGCCGGGCCTGTCGTTCCGCGCGCAGCTGCGTGGCCAGTTCCGGATCCCGACGCAGTTCCTCCGGCAGGATGCGCCTGTCGTCGAGGCCGAGAACCATGCGCCCGTTCAGGGCGGGAACGGTCGGGTCGAGGTCGCCGATGCTGATCAACAACACGTCGTGCTGGCGGCTCAGGCGACGCAGTCTCGCCTCCAGCGACGGATCGATGTCGATGTCCCCGCAGATCACCGCCACCATTCCACGGCGCCGGATGGATCCGGCCGTGACCTCCAGCAGCCGGTCCAGATCGGCTTCAGGGGAGTGAGGTGAGACCGTGCGCACGATCTCACCCAGCATTCGTTCCAATGCGACCGGGCGGGTCGAGGGGCGGGTCAGGTGCACCTTGGGACCCGAGCTGCGCAGTAGTCCGACGTAGTCACCGTGGGCCACCGCCAGGCTGCCCAGGGTGGCTGCCACGCCGATCGCCACCCGCAGCTTCGATTCGCGGGGAGAGGCCATGCCTGCCAGGTCCCGGCCCGTTGCGACAGCCAGCAGCAGCGTCGCCCGCCGTTCCGCAACGTGTCGCTTCACCAGCAGTTCACCGTTGCGGGCGGAGGCCTTCCAGTCGATGTCCGCGACATCGTCGCCACGTACGTATTCGCGCAGGTCGTTGAAGTCCAGGCTGCGCCCGGCGTTCACCGCTTGGTGGACGCCGTCGAAGAGCCCCACGATGGGGCGGCGCAGCGCGAGGGAAACCTGGTTCCGGTAGCGGGTCAGCAGAGCCATCAGGGAGTGGGCACCGCCTTGAACACCGCGTCGATCAGGTTTTCGACGCTGACTCGTTCCGCGACGGCCTCGAAGGTCAGCACCAACCGGTGCCTCAGCACCGCGTGACGCATTCCGACGATGTCGTCGGGCAGGGCGTGGCCACGCCCAGCCAGCAGGGCGGCGGCGCGGGCCACCTGCATGAATGCGATGGAGGCGCGGGGGCTGGCGCCGAACTCGATCCAGCGTGCCTGATCCCCGTCCAGGTAGGAGCTGGGGCGGCGCGTCACGTTCACCAGCTCCACCATGTAGCGCTTCAGGGTTTCGTCGACATGTACGGAGGCGCAGATGCGTTGCAGGCGAAGCACGTCGTTGATGGAGGCGATCGCAGGTCCGGTGACGTCGAAAACTCCCGACTCCACCCGGTTCAACACTTCCAGCTCGGCCTCGGCGGTGGGGTAGTCGATGACCTCTTTCAGCAGGAATCGGTCCATCTGGGCCTGGGGCAGCACATAGGTGCCCTCCTCCTCGATGGGGTTCTGGGTGGCCAGCACCAGGAACGGATCCGGCAGCGTGTGCGTGACGCCCCCTATGGAGGTCTGTCGTTCCTGCATGGCCTCCAGCATCGCCGACTGCGTCTTCGCGCTTGAGCGGTTGATCTCGTCGAGCAGAACGAAATTGGAGTGAACCGGTCCGAGTTCGGTGCGGAAACGGGTGGTCGCGGGATCGAAAACCTCGGTGCCGATGATGTCGCTCGGAAGCAGGTCGGGGGTGCACTGGATGCGGGCGAAACTACCGGCCACCGCGCGGGCCAGGGTGCTGGCGGCCAAGGTTTTGGCCAGACCCGGTACGGATTCCAACAGTACGTGACCGCGGGCGAGAAGGGTCGTGAGCAGCGCGGTACGCAACCGGGGCTGCCCGACGACGACCGCGTCGAACCCTGCGATCAGGTCGTTCAACTTGGTCGTGGCCCAGGCCAACTCAGCGGGGTCGAGAGTGGGGATGGTCATTCGGTGCCTCCTTCATCGAGGTTCCAGAGCTGGTTCAGGGTGCTGCTGCGGGCGCGCCGCTCCCGGGCGGCGGAGCTCACGCGCAGATTGCGCGCCGGCTGGTCGGTGGGGCCGGGAGCAACACCCCACGCGGCCCGCATGCCGTGCAGCAGCGGGAGGCCGACCAGGAGCAGCAGGGCCGCATTGGTGATGGCGCGGCTGGCGTCGTAGGCAAAGGACGTGGCCCAGGTGTATTCCCAGAGCCTCGTGGCGGAGGCCAGTGGCGGCAGCCCGGGGAGAAAAGCCCCTGTCGTGGCGGCGGTCTCCCCGGTCCAGCCGATGAGGTTCAGCAGCAGACCCGAAACGATACCGAGCGGCAGACAGGCCAGGATGCCCACGAACCACGCGGTACGGGTCCTCAACGACCGTAATCCGCCCCCGGCCAGCCCCCACAGCCCCCACACGAGGGTCTGACCCACCAGTGGAGGCTGCACCAGGCCGAGCGGTATGGATGAGGTCATCGCGGCGAGTGCCCCGGTGAGGAACCCCGCTGGGCCTCCCAGGGTTGCTCCCGCCAGGAGCGGGAGAGCAAATGTTGGTTCCACACCGGAACTTCCCGGGGAGAGCAACAAGCGCACGGCGCTGTCGACGACCACCAACAGCGTGACAGGCGCCAGGGCCGGGGCATGGTATCCGCAGTCATGCCACACACCCCACGCCAGCAGCACGACCAGCCCGGCCAGGGCGAACAGCAGCGCGGGGGTCTCAGCGGCAACGGTTTCGCGGTCCGGAGCGGTCAGGGAACCCCAGATCGGCCAGGTCAGCCAGCCCAGCCCCAGAGCGACGATCACCCAGGTGATGGCCTTGGAAACCGCGCCGGGGTTGGTGCCGCAACGGATCCGCCTCATGGTGCCGCCTCCAGAACCTCGGTCAGCCGCACATGACGGGGCGATCCAACGGTTTGGGACACCAGCGGTGGATCCGGAAGGACCGCTGCCACCGCGTTCGGGGTGCCGAAGGCCACCACCTTCCCGGCCTCGACGACGAGAATGCGGTGACAGGCCCGCACCAGGAACTCGACGTCCCGGCTGGTTACCAAACGCGGTCCGGGAGGGCCCGAACGGAGTTCGGCGGCCAATCGCCGGGCGTCGTGGGCGTCCAGCCCGGCCTGCGGATGAGGCAGCCACAGCGGGCACTCGGGCCCCGCCGCGAGGGCGGCGCGCAGCTTGGCGAGGTCACCGGAGCCGTGCGAGACCAGTGGTTGATCCGGTCTGAGTGAGGGCGCGGTTTCCAGCACTGAACCATCGGGTAGGGCGTGGCGCCGCTCCCAGGCCCGGGAAATTCGGCGAGGGGTGGCTTCCACCGGCAGGTGTCCCGTGACCAGCGCGGCGCCCCGCAGCTGCCGCGCCAAGGCCCGGGCCAAGGGCTCGGAGCGTCCCGCCCGGTCGACCAGCCCGACGCATTCCCGGCCACCCAGGGTCAGGTCCTCACCCTGCAAACCCAAGGCCTTGGAAGCCACCGGCACGGCGTCGCCCCGGCGGGGCTCGCGTCCGGTGGGCAGTGGAGCTGGTCGGCAACCCTGCCGGTGGAAGAATTCAGCTGCCCCAGCCACATCTCGACATCGTCCCGGGGGAAACCCGAGGGTTCGCGCCAGGGCCAGGAGGGTGGGCTCGGGGAGACGATGCGGAAACCAGTCCTCGGGGGAGCCGTCGTGGTGGACCAGGCCGTCGTCCAGTTCCACGAGCCGGTCGGCGTGCTCCCAGACGGAGTCGAGGTCGTGATCCGCCCAGAGCACCACGGCCCCGGCCTCGGCGCGGCGCCGCAACGCGGAGGCGATGGCTTGTCTGTCATCCCCGGTGGCGGCGGTCGACACCGAGTCCACGAGCACCAAACCGGCTGCGGGAGCCAGCGCCAGGGAGGCCAGATGGATCCTGGCCAGCAGGTCCGCGGGAAGCTGCGACAGGCGCTGCCCCAGAACCTCGGCCAGGCCGAGCCGCTGCGCGGTGTCGAGCACCTTGGAGGTCAGGGAACGCAGGTGAACGGCAACCGTCACCGGGGTGATGGCCCAGTCCGCGACCACGAGCAGGCCGCGGGTGTCGTGGGCGGACAGGTCGCGCCCCCGCCAGAGCAACCGGCCCAGGCCCTGCGTCCCTGCGGGCAGGGCCCGGGCCAGGCAGCGCAGCAGCGTCGTGGCCCCTGAGCCGCTGCGACCCACGACCGCCGTCACCTGGCCGGGGACGGCGGTGAGGTTCACGTGGTCGAGCACCCGGCCGCGCCGGGGCAGCTCGATGGTCAGGTTGTTGATCTCAAGCACGACGCATCACCCCGACGGGCAGCAACAAGGCTGACCCCACCAGCCCCCATGTGATGACCTGGCCGGCTGAGTCTCGGATCAGGAGATCCAGCACCAGGACAATCGTCAGCGCGACGGGCGCCAGGAGCTGCAGGAAGTCATTGGATCGCCAGTTCAGAAGCCAACCGGGTCGGGCGCGATCCCCGCCCCAACGGGCCAGGGCCGAAACTGCTCGTAGGAAGGAACCCAACCGGGTTCCAAAACCGTTCCGGGGGACGCCACGGCGTCGGTCCGCGCGCTCAGCCGCCATCCTTTCGGAGCAGGCCTCCCCGAGGCAGCACAGCGGCGCGATGACGGGGGCCGCCGGTCCCAGAACGGCGCGTGCCAGCGAGAGCCAGCCCCGGGAACTGACCACCTGGCCCGCCACGCCCAGGACCAGGAGCACCACAACCGCACACAACGCATGCCGGAGCCCGGTCATGACTCCCTCCAAGGTGAGGTTGCCGCCGAAGATCACTCCCGGGCCGGGGGAGTACTGCGGCAGCCGGGCGATGACTTGGCCGCCGCCGGATGGAAGGGCGAGCGTGGCCAACACCCACCACAGAGAACTGGCCAGGGCGAGCCCGAGGGCGGCTGTCAGGCTGGCGCGTCGCGGTCCTCCTGCCAGCAACCCTGTCACCACCAAGCACACGGCCAGGATTGTCAGGGAAATCAAGTCGGCGGTGTTCAGCGCCACGACGGTTACAGTCAATACCGTCCACAACCACACGATCGGATGCCCCTCGGTCACGCCGTCTCCCATCGGGGACGACGTGAAATCCGGAACAGCAGAGAACCGGCCACCCAAGCCAGGGTCACACCGCCGAGTCCCCAGGCCGCCCAGGTGATGGCCTGTTCCGGATGTGCGCTGTTCAGGAAGGTGCCTGTCAGTGCCTGCCCCACAGGAGGCGGCACGAACAGGGAGGTGCGGGTTTCGGGGATACCGTCCTGGTGGGGGGTGCCGAGCCACAGAGGCGAGGTGGCGGAGTCCGAGATGTTGCGCAGCCGGAACTTGTAGGCCTTGATGAGCAGACCCCGCGGCACCGTGTAGTGGACGGTGCTGATCTGATCCGGGGAGGTTGCCGTCGTGCCGCCGTCGGCGGTGATCTCCTTCCAATTGCCCGCCTCGTCGGCGTAGTCGACGGCGAAACCGGTTCCTGGTACCGCCCCCACCAGTTGCATCTCGACAGTCTGTCCCACAGGTTTGCCGGCCGCGGCGAACCCATCGCCGAGCAGGGTTGGGACCCGGGCTCCGTAAGGCATGAACTGCCCCACCGTCGTGGAGACGTCGGTGCCGGTCAAACCCCCGACGCTGAGGAGGGCCCACCCCACCGAAGAGCCTGTTGTGCGTGCAGGAATGGTCACATTGGCGTGCGCCACCCCGGAGGCGTTGGTGAACACCTCGGCGTTTCTGCTGACTGGTTCGAGGGCGGTCAGCTGCCCGTTGGCAACCGCGGCTTCGTAGACCATCAGCTGCACCCGGACATGTGGGTTGCCGATCACCGTGACCTCCGTGGTGGCTCCTTCCCGCAGCCAGCCGCGGGCCTGGATGGAGCAACCGTTGGGGGCTCCGGCGCAGAGCGCACTCGCCTGGGCGGGTGGTTCGGCGCGGGCCGGCGCCACGGGGGCGAGAAGGGTGAGGGCCGTTGCCGTCAGGACGGAGGCGATCCGGTGTTTCATTCGTCCTCCCAGTCAGAGCCCGGGGGTTCGTGCAGGCTACTCGCGAAGCCCGAACCGAGCCCGCCCAGCAGCACCAGCCCAGCCACGACTGCCGCGAATGCCGCCCACGGGGTGGAGTTCTCCGGCTGTGGACCCGCCGTGGAGCCTCCGCGCCCGCTGGTCTCACGTCCCCAGAGTCGGCTGGGCGAGGGACTGGGAGCGGCGGGGTTGTTCGAAGCCGTGGGGGTGGGGGTTGGTGAATTGGACGGCGACTGCGTTGCCGAGGGCGACGGGGGACTCGTGGGTTCTTCGGTTGGCTCTGAGGCATCATTGCCCGGTTGCCTCGTGGGACGGTTCGGTGTCGGGTCGCCGGCGCCACCCGTCGGATCGGGGTCCGGATCGGGGTCCGGGTCCGGATCGGGATCGGGGTCCGGATCGGGATCGGGGTCCGGATCGGGATCGGGGTCCGGATCGGGATCCCCGGGCTGCCCTGGTGGTGTGGGTTCGCCGGTTGGTCCGGGGCCTGGTGGTGTGGGTTCGCCGGTTGGTCCGGGGCCTGGTGGTGTGGGTTCGCCGGATGGGCCGGGACTCGGCGGCGGGGGTTCACCGGATGGGCCGGGACCCGGTGGGGTGGGTTCACCGGATGGGTCGGGAGTGGGGGGTGTGGGTGATGGGGTCGGAGGTTCTTCGGGTTCGAATCTGGGCAGCGGAACAGGATATGCAGGCCCTCTGGCCAAGCGAATTCCTACAAAGGAATTGACCACGGGATCGGGGGACGCATTACCCCAAGCCCCCTTGCCATTTTCCACTTTACCTGCCGAATAGTGCCAGTATTCGGGGAGATGGGCGGTGATGCCGTTTATGGTCACTACCAGGCTGCCGGTTGCATCCCAAGGAATCCCCGCGGATGACAATGGACTGGTGCGCCAATCTCCTTCATCCACGGGATAGCCGCCCCCCTCAACAAGTGCTATGCAGCGCACCAAGGTGGTGGCCTCCGAGCCGCTTCCGCCCACCGGGGTCCAGTCCACCACCACCGTCTGCCCCTCGCCCTCGCGGCACCAGCCGTCCCGGTAGGTGGCCCAGGCGGGGGAGGACAGGGCGCAGAGATTCACCGCCGCGATCGCGGCGGCCAAGGAGACGGCAAGCTTGCGATTCAACTCCCCTCCGGAGCTACAGTGGCCCGGTGGGGTGGTCTTGCACCCAACGCAGTCCACGGCGTTGACGGGTTTCCCGGCTGCGACGGTGCTCCGACTTCGCCCCTGGGGCGTCACGGTTGCGGGTCAGTGTCGGATTCTCACCGGCTTCCCCGTCCTTGCGGCCGAGCCTGCATGGGGCAGGCAGGGCCAGTGTAGGACAGGGGTGGTGAGGCGGATCGGGTGGGGGTGCGGTTCCGCTGCCGGGTGGAGCGGGTCGTGGGGGTTGGAGCTGTCCATGCCGGCATCCGTCCTCGTCCTGATACTGGGCTGTCGAAGACCGTTTTGGATCGCGTATCCGGAGAACAATGAAACCGGCTCGTCAGCGGCGATGACCGCAGCTGACAAGCCTTATTGATTGGAATCCCTGAACCGGTGTTCCGGAGAGCTTGCCATCAGGCACCAAGGGCAGTTAACGTACGTCAAGCAAGAAGGGAGCGGAATGGTTACCGCTGAACCGGCAGGGCCGCTGGTGAGAACCCGGGACCTGGGCAAGTCCTACCGGGTCGGTGAATCATGCGTAACCGCCTTGAGTCATGTGAACCTGGAGATTCCCCGCGGCGGTTTCACGGCCGTTTCCGGCGCCTCCGGAGCAGGCAAGTCGACTCTGCTGAACATGCTTGCCGGACTGGAGAAACCCACCGCGGGGGAGATCTGGATCAACGGCCGACCAGTGCACCGATTCAACGAGAACCAGCTGGCCACCCACCGGCGGGAACAGGTCGGGCTGCTCTTCCGGTTCTCCAACCTGCTGCCATCCCTGACCGCGACGCAGAACGTCGCCCTCCCCCTGTCCCTCCTGGGGCAGCCCAGAGCACGCCGCGACGCCAAGGCGCGGGAGCTGCTGACTGCGCTGGGGTTGGAGGATCACCTGGACCACAGGCCCGGCCGGTTGTCGGGCGACCAGCGGCAGCGAGTCGCGATCGCCAGGGCCATGGTGACCGGACCCGAGCTGGTGCTCGCCGACGAGCCGACCGGCAATCTGGACTCGTCAACCGCGGAACGGACGCTGCTGCTGTTCAGGCGTTTGATCCACCAGTCGGGACAGACCTGGCTGATGGCCACTCACGACCCGCACCTGGCCGGTTTCGCCGACACCGTCGTCTCCATCAGTGACGGCCGCATCACCGACATCACCCACCTTGAACACGATGACCTCCGGGGGCCTGCATGAAAAAAGCCAGCCTTCTCGCCCTTCTGTTGGCGATGCTGTTCGGAGTTTTCCTGGTGCCCGGTGCCGCACGGGCGGATGGGCCGGGAGACACCGTCGCCGAGGAGAACAAGACCTCCTCAGTGCCCAAGGCCACGACATCCGGTCAGCCCGGTGCGGAATCCAGCCCCAGGAGTTCCAACAGATCGGGCGAGGCCGGAGGAACCCCCTCCGGAGCCCGGACGGGAGTCTCGGTTCCCAGGGTGATGCTGAAGAGTCTCGCAACGGCGCCTCAATCCGTGCCCGCGGGCGGGTCGTTCACGCTGTCCTTCTCTCTGGTCAACATGTCCAAGAAGGCGCGCGTCAACAATTTGAAGGTGTCGCTCTCCCAGGCGGAGGGGGCCTTCCTGCCCGCCGAAGGGTCGTCGTCGCTGTACGTCCCAACCATCAAGGCGGGGGGAACCAACGAACAGAAGATGACCTTTCACGCCCTCCCGACGCTGGAGAACCGCCCCTACGCCATGACCCTCACCGTTGAGTACGAGGACACCGAATCCAACGCGTTCTCCACCAGCGAAACCATCTCCGTGATGGTCGCGCAGCCGTCGCGGGCCGACGTGAGCTCATCCACCGTCTCACCCGAGTCCGTCATCCCGGGACAGGAAGCCATCGCCACGTTCAGCGTGAACAACCTGGGTAAGACCAAGCTGTACAACACCCGTGTTTCCGTCGCCGAGGGACAGGGAGTGGAGGCCAGGGACCAGTTCATAGGCTCCATCGAGCCGGGGGCGGCCGGAAACGTGGAGTTGTCGCTGATCGGCACCGTGGAGCACGCCGGTCCCGTCAAGGCCGTCATCACCTACGAGGACGAGTTCGGTAATGCCACCACCCTGGAGAAGGAGATCAACCTCACGGTGAATCCAGTGCCGGCGCCTCAGCAGTCCAACCCGGAGAGTGTGTCCCCGCCGGAGCAGGAGGAGAAGGGCATCGTGGTCGAACCATGGGTCTACTGGGTTGGCGGGGCGGTTGTTGTCGGGATCGCCGCGTTGATCGTCACCATCAGTTTGCTGCGGAGAAGGAGCCGTCGGGGAGAAACTTCGGACCCCGATCTCCTCGGCAACGACCCGCTGGTCGACCTGGGACGCTGAACCATGCGTTTCCCGGATCTGCTGTCCACGGCGTTGATGGCGCTGTGGCGGCGGAAATCTCAGGCATCGCTCACGGTGCTGGGAGTGCTGATCGGTATCACCGCGATGGTGGCGATGATTTCTCTCGGGATCGGGCTCGCCGCGGTCCAGGACGGTTTCATCGAAAAGCAGGCGAACCTGCGACAGGTGGAGGTGACCGGGGTGCCGCAGGGCGCCTCCCGTGGCCAGAAGCAGCGGATGGACGAGGCGACGCTGCTCGAACTCCGTCGTATCCCGGGCGTGGAACGGGCCTGGCCTTTCTATGACATTAAAGCCTCCGTGCGAATCGGCGGCGTCGACGGTTCCGTTCGGATCCGGGCGATTCCCGCCTACGCGATGGACCATCAGGGGTTCGAGATCGCGGAAGGGAAGCTGCCGGGGGCGGGAAGCCAACTGCAGATCGCGGTCGGGCACAAGTTCTACGGCGCATTCGCCAACTCTGGAACAAGCGGGAGCCCCACGGTTGACGGGATGCCGCTCACCGGAAGAACGGTGAAACTGGACATCGCAGGTGGAACGACCCCGGTGTCGGGCCGGGAAGGAACCGGGGTTTCTCCCTCCGCTGCGCCGCGGCAGAAACTCAACGCCACCATCACCGGAGTGCTCAAAGGCCAAAAGGTGGCCCCCGAGACGAACGCCAACATTGCCTGGGCTAATCTCGACCAGACGGTCAAGGTCTTGAAGAAGACCCTTTCCGGCAAGGTGCTGCCGGGGCAGGAAACCATCCCCGAGGGCAGGGCGAAGGGTACTTTCCTGTACTCGGGTTTCGTGCTTGAGGCCGGTTCGGTGCGGGAGGCGGAAGTTTTGCTGAAGCACCTGCGGGAGAGCGGCTACGAGGCCAGCGCCCCCATCGAAATGATCAGGCAGGCACAGGAGCGGCCAGTGTTTGTCCAGGCGATCTTCGGAGGAGTCGGTGCCGTCTCGTTGCTGGCGGCCGCCGTTGGCATCGCCAACACGATGACGATGAGCGTTTACGAACGTACCCGCGAGATCGGGGTGATGAAAATGCTGGGCGCGACGCGGCGCGACATCCGGAGGCTCTTCCTGCTGGAAGCGGCGGGCGCAGGGCTGCTGGGAGGGCTGTTCGCCGCAGGCGCCAGTTTGTTGCTGCCACATGTGCTGAACGAAACCCTGGGAAGTTCGTTGACGGATCGTATCCTCGCCCCGGGCGAGGCCACCGCGATCTCGGTAATCCCGTTCTGGCTGCTGCTCTCGGCGGTGGTGTTCGCCACGTTGACCGGTGTGGTCGCGGGTTTCCCGGCGGCCCAGCGGGCCACGAAACTGAATGCTCTCAAGGCAATCCGGGCCCGGTGACCTCCCTCGGGACGCTGCGACGACGGGCCCCAACAGCGCGGTCTGCGAAGCGTCGTGGAGTGCCGCGCGTCTTGCGGGGGTGGCCATGCGGCAAGGATCCCACCTCGAACTGGAGCGGTGATCTGTGCCCATTCGTGGAGCCTCTAAGCTTGCCTGCATGGCTCGACTCTTCGGAACCGACGGCGTGCGCGGCGTCGCGAATCAGGAACTTACCGCTGAACTGGCCCTCAACCTGTCGGTGGCGGCCGCCCACATCCTCGGCGAGGCCGGGGTTTTCGGGCGGCGTCAACCGACCGCGCTGGTGGCCCGCGATCCCCGCGCCTCCGGTGAGTTCCTGGAGGCCGCGGTTTGTGCGGGGCTGGCCAGCGCCGGCGTCGACGTGCTGCGCGTAGGGGTGGTTCCCACCCCGGCGGCCGCCTACCTGGTGGGCGAGTACCGCACCGACCTCGGGGTGATGATCTCCGCATCCCACAACGACATGCCCGACAACGGCATCAAGTTCTTCGCCCGCGGCGGCGTGAAACTCGACGACTCCCTGGAGGACGCCATCGAGGAACGGATGGGGGAGGAGTGGCGGCGGCCCATCGGCGACAAGGTGGGGCGCATCATCGACCAGCACCAGGCCGTCGAGTCCTACCTCGCCCACCTGGTGAAGTCGCTGCGGGCCGACAAACCCCTGGCAGGCCTGACCATCGTGCTCGACTGCGCAAACGGTGCCTCCTACGAGACCGCCGTCGCTGCCTTCGAGGCGGCTGGGGCATCGGTGACCGCCATCCATGCGTCCCCGGACGGCATCAACATCAACGCTGGCTGCGGCTCCACCCATCCCGAGGACCTGCAGAAGGCGGTGCTCTCGTCGTCGGCGGACCTCGGCCTGGCCTTCGACGGTGACGCCGACAGGTGTCTCGCGGTGGACCACGAGGGCAACCTCATCGACGGCGACCAGATCCTCGCGATCCTCGCCCTGGCCCTGCAGGAGGACCACAGATTGGCCTCCAACACCGTCGTCGTCACCGTGATGAGCAATCTCGGGTTGAAACTGGCCCTCGCCGAACACGACATCCGCATCGACCAGACCAAGGTCGGTGACCGCTACGTGCTGGAGTCCATGAGCGCCAACGGCTTCTCCCTCGGTGGGGAGCAGTCCGGGCACGTGATCATGAACGAGTTCGCGACCACCGGCGACGGGGTCCTGACCGGCCTTCACCTGGCCAAGCGGGTCGCGACCACCGGCAAGTCCCTGAAGGAACTGGCCTCGGTGATGACGAAACTTCCCCAGGTGGTCATCAACGTCCGTGGCGTCGACAAGCTCCGCGCCGGGATCGACAACGAGATCACCGCCGCCGTCGCCGACGCCAGCCACGAACTCGGAAAATCGGGGCGCGTCCTGCTGCGGCCCTCCGGCACCGAACCGGTGGTGCGGGTCATGGTCGAGGCCCCGACCGATGCCCAGGCCCGTGAGGTGGCCGAACGGCTGGCGGCCCTCGTCAAGAAACGTCTCGCCGTCTGAACGGCGAGCATCACACCTTCCGGATTGCGATGGTCTGCACCCGGTGATCCGGGCCCTTGCGGAGAATTGCGGTGGCCCGGTCCCGGGTGGTTTCGATGTTCTCGCGCAGGTTCGGCCCGTTGATGGTGTTCCAGATGTGGCTGCCGAACTGCAGCGCCTCCGCGCGGCTCAGCTGGGTGAAGCGTTTGAAGAAGCTCTGGGGGTCGTGGAAGGCGGTGTCCCGCAGCACCATGAAACGTTCCAGGAACCATCGTTTGATGTCGGCCTCGTCGGCGTCCACGTAGACCGAGAAGTCGAAGAAGTCACTCACGGTGGCGCCCGAACGGCCCTGTGCGTCCGCGCGGGCGGGCTGCAGCACGTTGAGGCCCTCGACTATCAGGATGTCGGGGTTTTCTATCACCGTCTGTTCGTCCGGGACGATGTCGTAGATGATGTGGCTGTAGACCGGGGCCGTCACGCGGGGCTCCCCGGACTTCACGTCGATCACGAACTGCAGCAACGCCCGGCGGTCGTAGGATTCGGGGAATCCCTTGCGGGCCATCAGGCCCCGTTTATCCAGTTCCGCCGACGGCAGCAGGAAACCGTCGGTGGTGATCAGGTCCACCTTCGGGTTTCCCGGGGCGCGCCGCAGCAGCTCCCGCAGCAGGCGCGCCGTCGTCGACTTCCCGACCGCCACGGAACCGGCGACCCCGATCACGAAAGGCGTGCGGCGCACCTTCAGGTTCAGGAACCGGTTCGACTCCTCGCGCAGCCGGCCGGCATTGGCGATGTAGAGGTGCAGCAGCTGCGTCAGGGGACGGTAGATCTCGGCCACGTCCTCGGCGGAGGTCGGATCGCCTAGACCCCGCAGCCGCTCGAGAGTGGCTTCGTCGAGGTCGATCTCGGTGTTGTTCGCCAGCGAGGCCCAGGCGCCTCGTCGCAACACCACGTAGGGTCGGGACACTTCTTCACTCCATCGGGATGGGCCGAGTCGCCCAAAATGCTAGCAGGGCGTCGCCAAGTTGGTCGGACCAAGGGGTCAGGCCTGCGGAACATCGCGGGCGATCTCGTCGAGCCAGATGCGCGGCCCGACGTCGGAGGGCATCCGCCAGTCGCCGCGCGGCGACAGGGAACCGCCGGGAACCACCTTCGGGCCGTTCGGGAGGGTGCTGCGCTTGAACTGGTTCGTGGTGAAACGCCGCACGAAAACCTCCAGCCAGTGACGGATCGCCGCCAGGTCGTAGGAGTGACGATCCTCCTCGGGAAGCCCTGCCGGCCAGTGTCCTGCGGCCGCGTCGCGCCATGCGTGATGGGCCAGGAACGCGATCTTCCGGGGACGCAGGCCGTGGCGCAGCAGGTGGTACAGAGTGAAGTCCTGCAACTCGTAGGGGCCGATCGTCGCCTGGGTGGACTGCGGAACCTCACCCGGCTTCGTGGGGATCAGTTCAGGGGTGATCTCGGTGCCCAGCACGGAGTCGAGCACCTCGTTCACCTGCTCGTCGAACTGGCCGGAAGCGATGACCCAGCGGATCAGGTGCTGGATGAGGGTCTTCGGCACACCCGCGTTGACCCCGTAGTGGCTCATGTGGTCGCCCACACCGTAGGTGCACCATCCCAGGGCCAGCTCCGACAGGTCACCCGTGCCGACGACGATCCCGCCGTGATGGTTGGCGGCGCGGAACAGGAAGTCGTAGCGGATCCCCGCCTGGACGTTCTCGAAGGTGATGTCGTAGGTGTCGGCGCCCTCGGCGTAAGGGTGCCCGAGGTCCGCGAGCATCTGCGTGGCCAGGGGGCGGATGTCGACTGTGGCGAAACTCACCCCCAGAGCCTCCGAGAGGGCCTGCGCGTTGCTGCGGGTGTGCTCGGTCGTGGCGAACCCCGGCATCGTCCAGGCCAGAATGTGGGTGCGGGGCAGGCCCAGCCGGTCGCAGGCCTTCGCCGCGACGATCAACGCGTGGGTGGAATCAAGGCCCCCCGAGACGCCGATGCAGAGTTTCGGCGCCCGCGCCGGGTCCCCGCCACCGATGGCCAGCATCCGCCGCTCCAGACCCGAGACCTGGATGTTGTAGCCCTCGTAGCAGTCCTGCTCCAGGCGGTCGGGGTCGTTGGGGACGAAGGGGAAGCGGTCCAGGGGCCGCAGCAGACCGAGGTCCCCGCTCGGCGGGACGGCCTCGAACTCGATGGTGGAGAAGAAGCTGCTGAACCGTTGCCGGTTGTCGTCGAAGGAGCCCTGCCGCATCCGTTCCTGCCGGATCCGGTCCAGGTCCACATCCGCGACGGTGAGCTGCGCCTCGTGGGGAAAACGCTCGCCCTCGGCGAGAAGGGAACCCATCTCGTGGATCATGGTGTGGCCGTCCCAGGCCAGATCGGTCGTCGACTCCCCGAACATCGCCGCGGCGTACACGTAGGCCCCGAGGCAGCGCTTGGCCGCCGCGGCTGCCAAGGCCCGCCGGTCGGCGGCCCGGCCGATCGTGATGGGGGAGGCGGACAGGTTCATCAGCACCGTCGCTCCCCCCAGGGCCGCCTCGTGGCTGGGTGGGATCGGCACCCACAGGTCCTCGCAGATCTCGAAGTGGATCTTCAGGTCCGGCAGGTCCGTGGCGGAGAAGAGCAGTTCGCCGCCGAACGGGATCGGTTCGTCGCTCCACTCGGGGATCAGCACGGAGTCGCCGGGGCTCCCCTCACCGGAGGCGAACTGTCGTTTCTCATAGAACTCGCGGTAGTTCGCCAGGTAGTTCTTCGGCACCACACCCAGCACCCGGCCCCGGTGGATCACCACCGCGCAGTTGTACAGCCGGTGTCGCAGCCTCACCGGTGCCCCGACGGCGAACAGTGGGCCGAGTTCCGCTGTCTCGGCGGCGATCCGGGCCACCGCCTCGACGACGGCGTCGAGCAGCGAGTCGTTGAGCAGCAGGTCGTCAATGGCGTAGCCGCTGAGTGAGAGTTCCGGGAACACCAGGGCCGCCACGCCCTGGTCGTGGGCCTGCCGTACGGCGGCGATGGTGCGTTCCGCGTTGCTGGCCGGGTCGAAGTCGGCGACGGGCAGTGTTGCGGCGGCGACCCGCGCGAACCCCTGGGCGTAGAGGTTGAAGAAGTCCATACGGGAAGCATAGAGGCACGGGTCGTGGCCCCACCGGCCCAGTGAGCCGCTGCCGCCGCGGACCGTCCCGAGGCCGCGCGGGGTCTCGCCCGGCCAATCGTCAATGAAATCTCGACGATGGTGGTTAATGGGTGGCGCGAAGGTGAGGGTCAAGAAACGTGCAGTTTTGATGTACAGTTTGCCAACGTGTGTGGAATCGTTGGATACCTCGGAAGCCGCGACGGGCGGCAGATCGTCATCGACGGGCTTCGTCGACTCGAATACCGCGGCTACGACTCGGCTGGCATCGCCGTCGTTGCCGGTGGTGAACTCTACACCCGCAAGAAAGCGGGCAAGATCGCGAACCTGGCGGCCGCCATCGAGGCCAACCCGCTGCCGGAATCGGGAACGGCCATCGGCCACACCCGCTGGGCCACCCACGGGGCGCCCACCGATGCGAACTCCCACCCGCACATGGCGGGCCGGATCGCCATCGTGCACAACGGCATCATCGAGAACCACACGGTCCTGAGGGAGGACCTGGATGTCGAGTTCGTATCCGAGACCGACTCCGAGGTGGCGGCCCAACTGCTGTCCCGCGAGGTCGCGGCCGGGGCCGACCTGGTTTCCGCCATGCAGGCGGTCGTGGCCCGCCTGGAAGGCGCGTTCACGCTGGTGGCGGTCGACGCCGCCGACCCGGACCGGATCGTCGCGGCCCGCCGCAACTCGCCGCTCGTGGTGGGCATCGGTGACGGCGAGTACTTCCTCGCCTCCGACGTCGCCGCCTTCATCGAACACACCCGCGACGCCGTGGAACTGGGGCAGGACCAGATCGTCGAGCTCACCCGAGGCGGAGTGGTCGTCACGAACTTCGACGGCACCCCCGCCGACACCCGCAGTTTCCACGTCGACTGGGATCTCAGCGCGGCCCAGAAGCAGGGCTACGACTGGTTCATGCGCAAGGAGATCTTCGAGCAGCCCCGCGCGGTGGCCGACACCCTGCTCGGGCGCACCAACGAGCTCGGCGAGATCGTCCTCGACGAGATCCGCATCAGCCCCGAGGAGCTGAGAAGCATCAACAAGATCGTCGTCGTGGCCTGCGGCACCGCTTTCTACGCGGGACTGGTGGCGAAGTACGCCATCGAGCACTGGACCCGCATCCCCTGCGAGGTGGAACTGGCCAGCGAATTCCGCTACCGCGACCCCATCATCGACCCCACGACCCTGGTGGTGACGATCTCCCAGTCCGGGGAGACCGCCGACACCCTCATGGCGATCCGGCACGCCCGCGAGCAGCACGCCAAGGTGGTCGCGATCTGCAACACCAACGGCGCCACCATTCCGCGCGAATCCGACGCGGTCATCTACACCCACGCCGGACCGGAGATCGGGGTGGCCTCCACCAAGGGTTTCACCACCCAGCTCATCGCCTGCTACCTCCTCGGCCTCTACCTGGCGCAGGTGCGGGGCACGAAATACGCCGACGAGATCGGCGGGGTGCTGAAGGAGCTGGAACGGATGCCCGAGGAGCTGCAGCAGCTCCTGGACGCCCAGGAGAACGTCCTCAACCTGGCGGCCGAGCTGAAGGACGAACCCTCGATCCTGTTCCTGGGACGCCACGTCGGCTATCCCGTCGCCCTTGAGGGTGCCCTGAAACTCAAGGAGCTGGCCTACATCCACGCCGAGGGTTTCGCCGCCGGCGAGTTGAAACACGGCCCGATCGCCCTGATCAGCGAGGGCCTGCCGATGTTCGTCGTGGTGCCCCCGCACAGCCGCGACCAGCTGCGCGACAAGGTGATCTCCAACATCGCGGAGGTGCGCGCCCGGGGCGCCCGCACCATCGTGCTGGCGGAGGCCAACGACGCCGACGCCCGCGCCCACGCCGATCACTTCATCGAGCTGCCGCACGTCTCCACGCTGCTGCAGCCGCTGCCCGCCATCGTGCCGCTGCAGCTGTTCGCCTGCGAGGTCGCCACCCTCCGCGGCCACGACGTCGACCAGCCCCGCAACCTGGCCAAGTCGGTGACGGTGGAGTAACCCAGGGCGGGGCCATGATCGTCGGCATCGGCACGGACCTGTGCGTCATCGAGCGGTTCGAGGCGATGCTGAGGCGTCGCCCCGGGATCGCCGAGCGCATCCTGACGTCTGGGGAGCGGGCGTTTCCCGTGCAGTCGCAGGCCGCACGGTTCGCGGCGAAGGAGGCTCTCGCCAAGGCGCTCGGCAGCCCCGGCGGCATGAACTGGCTGGATGTGGAGGTGATCAGGTCCGAGGCCGGGGCGCCCTCGTTCGTGGTGACCGGAACCGTGGCCGAACGGGTGGCGGAACTGGGCGTCACCCGAATCCACCTCAGCATCTCCCACGACGGCGGGTTCGCCACCGCGACGGTGGTGTGCGAGGCGTGACCGGTGTCGTGACCGCCGGGGAGATCGCGGCCTGGTGGCCGGTCCCGGGGGCGGAGAGCCACAAGTACACGCGCGGCGTGGTCGGAATCGACGCCGGGTCGCCGCAGTACCCGGGGGCCGCGTTGCTGGCGATCGCGGGCGCGCTCGGGACCGGTCCCGGGATGGTGCGCTATCTCGGGTCCGCTCCCCGCGACCTCGTGGTGGGGCGGTTTCCGAGCGTCGTGCTCGCCGATGGGCAGGTCCAGGCCGTGGTCGCAGGATCGGGTTGGGGTGCCCTGGCCGATGCCGCGGCCCGCCTCCGGGATGCGTTGGAGCGGCGGGTGCCGCTGGTGATCGACGCGGACGCGCTCAGGTTGCTGCCCGCCGACCTGCCCGCCGAAACCCTCCTGACCCCCCACGCGGGTGAACTGGCCCGGCTCCTCGGGGTGGAGCGCGGCGAGATCGAGGCCGACCCGGTGGCCGCCGCGGTCCTTGCCGCAGGTCGGTTCAAGGCGACGGTGCTCCTCAAGGGGGCGGTCCAGCCGGTGGCCTCACCCGATGGCTCCGCGCGACTGGCCCTGCCCGGCCCCGCGTGGACGGCGCAGGCCGGTTCCGGCGACGTGCTGGCCGGGGCCTGCGGCACCCTGCTGGCCGCAGGTCTGCCCGCTGGGCGGGCAGGGCTGATGGCCGCCAGTCTCCAGGCGCTCACCGCGTCGCGTTTCCCCGGGCCGTACCCGCCCGATGTGCAGGCGTCGCGTTTCCCCGAGGTGGTCTGGGGGCTCCTGGCTCCCGATCAGCAATGACTACAGACACCGGTTGAAACCGCCCAGTCTCGAGTCAAAGCGTATACGGCTCAGGCGCTCCTCACTGTAGAGCGAATACAACTTGGTCATCCACCATCAATGCGCAAGACGAGTCGTGATAGTGAGATGTGACGCCGACTCCAATCATAGCTGATCAACCCTCCTGTATATTCTAGAACCGGCGCCCCTTTGAAGGACACCTTCATCCACCATCATTCTCCTGATTTCCACAATATCAACCCTTGATGTTGTGGCTCTGTCGAGATATGCATTCAGCGCTTCTTCATGAAACGTTGATCTGTCAGGCAGGACTTTCAAGACGAATTGGCAGAACTCTTTGAATCGGCGCGGAGAGGTCGGCAAGCCAGAAATGAGACTGCCTGAAACGAACGCCTTGCAAGTCGGGTACTGTTTCAGGGCGGAAAGGACTGGCGAATTCCTCTCGAACAAGTCGTAAGCACTTGCGAAGGTGTCGTGACAGATACACGTGCTCTCGTGGCGTTCGACTATGAGTCCCATGGCCAAGAGCTGCGCCTTGCTCTTCAGCCCCACTGATGAGCTTTCGTGAAGCCCGACAGATTCACAGGTGTCGCGGTCCGAAATCACTCGTGAGGCTTGCGTAAGCACTTCAAGCAGTTCTCTGCTCGACAGGGCTTTGAGCAAGGATTCGGGGGTCAGTTTCTTCATCATTGGTGGAAGTGGGATGCGCCCCGGACGGTGGGACACATCCCACAATTTTCAACTAGTTGACTTCGGAGGCCAGTTCGGATGTGGAAGCATCCCAAGCTTCAAGTTGTTGGGCTAATTAATTGCACGCTACCAGTCCTTGGGGGATGACACAAGGCCTCGACGAGACTCACACATGGCCCCGCGCGGATAGGCTCCGCGTCTCACGTATTTTCCCCGGGAACTGAGGTCATCGAATGATAGTTAACTTTCATCTAGGCTGGCTAAGCTGTACGTTTCCGGTGTTGGGTGATGAGATGTTCTCTCGCCATTGAGGCTTATTCACGGCCATCCTCAAGCGCGCTCTGAGTAGGGGTTTCGCTAGTCGACACGTCGCCTGTGAATAAGCCTCAGCATTCTCAAGCCCGACGGTCAATCCAGACCCTGACCAAAACCAATCCAAACCCTGACCGAAAGTTAACCTCGCGATCCCGCGGTGTGATGGGGGAAGGCGAGGCGCGGATCGGGCCCCGTCAAGACCGGCTGTTTCGACCCGCGAACGTCAACGAGCCGGTTGCGTCGAAACCGTGGGGCTCGGGGAACCCTGCTCGGTGGCGCCAGGGATGGTTTCATGCGGGCGGGTCCGGCCCGGCAAGCGCGGAGCGCCATGATCCTGGTCGGCCTGCTCGTGGCGGATCCTCAAATTATGGCGGTTCGCCTCCAAAATGATGTAGGTTGACCTTGTGACAACCAACGAAGCCAAACCACAGGGGACGTCGAAGTCCCAGATCCCTCTGCTGCTCGGGACCGTGCTCATCGTTTACGTGGGTCAGATGACCCTCAGCCCGATCATCGCCCCCCTTTCCCGCAGGCTTGGCATGCCCGAATGGCAGTTGGGCGTGACCATCTCGGCCGCCGCCGTCATGGTGGTGCTCACCTCCGGGTTCTGGGGGCGAAGAGCCCAATCGAAGGGATTCAAACCCGTGCTCCTGGCGGCCCTGGCGCTCGGCATCGTGACCATGATCCTGTTCTCCGGGCTGGCCGCCGCCGGCATGCAGGGGCTGCTCACGGGCACCGTTTTGTTCCTGCTGTTCGTGCTGCTGCGAGGAATCGGTTTCGGGACCGCTATCGCAGCTGTGCCGCCCACGGCCCAGGCCTACATAGCCGAGTTCACGCCCGAGGGTCCGGCCCGCGTCAAGGGAATGGCCGGGGTCGGTGCGGTGCAGGGAATCGCCAGCATCCTCGGGGCGATCGTGGGTGGAGCCCTGGCCGGATTCGGCCTGCTGACCCCCATAATCGTCGTGCCCGTGCTGATCGGGATCGCCATGCTGCTCGTGCTGGCCTGCCTGCACGGCGGGGCGGGCAGTCGGCTCGTGGAGAGCCCGATCCGGGTGAGCCCCATGGACAAGCGGGTTCTGCCCTTCCTGGTGGCGGGTTTCGGCACCTTCACCGCCCTTGGTTTCATTCAGAACACGGCCAGCTTCATCATCATGGACAGGTTCCATCTGGATGAGGTCGCGGGCGGTCAGCTGTCCGGTGTCGTCATGTTGGCGATCGGGGTCGGCATGATCATTGCCCAGGCCGTCGTCGTGCCCGTCACCAAGTGGGCGCCGCCGATGCTGCTGCGCGTCGGTGCGGTGGTCGGCACCATCGGGTTCGTGGTGATGCTGCCTGAGGCGGAACTCTGGGTGATGTTCGTATCGGCCCTGCTGATCGGTCTGGGAATCGGCATAGCGATGCCCGGCTACACCTCCGGCCCCACCATGCTGGTCGAGCACGACGAACAGGGCGGGCTCGCCGGGGTGATCGGCGCCACCAACGGTCTCACCTACGTTCTCGCCCCGACACTCAGCACCCTCTTCTACGGCTGGTGGCGGCCGCTGCCCGTCATCGTTTCCGTCGTGGTCCTGGGAATCGTTGCGGTGTTCGTCCTGGTGCATCCCGCCTTCCGCAACTTCCGTCCCAGCTCGGAGATCGCAGTGAAGGAGGGGGTCTGATGGCTGAAGGAACGCGGCGTGGCCGTCCGCCGTGCCTCACAAGGGAGGCCGTGGCCAGGGCGGTGCTCGATGTGGGGTTCCCGCAGTTGACCTTCACCGCAGTCCGGGAACGCCTCGGGGTGGGGGAGAGCACCTTGTTCCGCTATGCGCCTGACCGCGACGAATTGGTGCGTCTGGGGCTCGGCCTGGCGATGGAGTCGGTGGAGATGCCCCCGCGGCAGGGGCCGTGGCGGCAGGTGCTCACCGACTACGCCGTCTTCGCCTGGCACTTCTGGGAGGCCCATCCCGGTTCGGCTACCGAGGTGTCGCGAGGGGTTTTCACCCGCGTGATGGTGCAGCTTTCCGATGAACTGTGCTCCTTCCTGATGGAATGCGGTTTCACGGCTCGCAACGCCCTGCTGACCTGCGACCTGGTCTTCGACATGGTGGTGGACAACCGTCGCGGGGTGGAACACATGGACGGGTTGCTGGCCGAAACCGGTCCAGAACGCGACGACATGAAAAGGCAATGGGTACCGGATGAACCGGACGAGAACCCCGTCCCCGGCTGGGAGAAGATCCGCCAGGCCAAGCTTGAGGCGGTCAACCTGCCGCCCTTCGATTGGTTCATGAAGAAACTGGAGGTGATCCTCGACGGGGTGGCAGCGTCTCTGGCCCCTGCCTAGAAGAGGGCGGCGGGGACGGCAACGCCCGGGACCGGCGCCCGCGCTGGTCAGCGTCAGCTCTCAGTTGAGCCGCAGTTCATGATCCCCGCAGGCGGCCACGAGTTCGTCGTCGTGAGTGATGAGCACCACCACCGCCCCGGAGTCGGCCAAGGAACGCAACTGATCAGCGGTGGCGAGCATCGAGGCGTGATCCAGGCCCGACGATGGTTCGTCGAAGACGTAGATGTCGCGGCGCTGGTTCAGAGCGGCCGCGACCACGGTTCGTTGCTGCTGCCCGCCGGACAGCGAGAGCGGGTGGCGCTCCTCCAACCCGGACAGGCGCATCCGTTCCAACAGGTCCGTCGGTTCCTGCGCCGTTTTTCCCGAGCTGATCTCTTCGCGTACGGAATCCGCAAAAAGCTGGAGATTGACGTCCTGCATCACCAGGAAACAGCGGTGGCGGCGTGTTTTCGCCGAAAGTTTCGTCCCGTCCATGACCATGTCACCCCGGGGCTTTATCAGGCCCGTCAGGGCGCGCGCCAAGGTGCTCTTCCCAGCCCCGTTCGGCCCGCTCACCACCGTGATGGCGCCCCGGGGAAGCACGGCGTGGGGGATGTCCAGCACCGGAGTGCCGCGCCGGTAGGAGAACTGTATGTTCTCCAGGCGTAGCCCATCGGCTTCATCGGGGGCGGAGGGCAGGCCGGGGGAAGCCGTGCGGTGCAGTCTACGCAGCCCCAGGCGGAGTCTGCTGTCCTCATCGAGGGCGAAGAAGTCGTCGGCACCCCACTCCTCGGTGAGGCAACCCCGCTTCAGCATCAGCACCCGGTCCACTCTGCCCGCCAGCCAAGCCAGCCGATGATCCGCCACCAGGATCGTCGCCCCCTCCTCGCGCAGCGTGCCGATCATGTCGTTCAGCTTGTCGATGCTGTCACGGTCCAGCCCTGAGGTGGGTTCATCGAGCAGATACAGCTGGGGGCGGTTCACGTGAGCCGCCCCCACCGCTATCCGTTGCCGTTGCCCCCCCGACATGTGGTGCATCGACGTTCCCATCAGGGGTTTCAAGGAAAGGGCCCGCTCGGCCGCTGCGATGCGTTCGCGGATCTCCTCGACGGGTCTGCCGTAGTTCTCGCTGGCGAAGGCCATTTCGGAACGGGGATCGGAGCAGAAGAACTGGGTTCGTGGATTCTGCAGCACCGATGAAACCCGTCTGCCGACGGCGGCGAGCCCTTCAGCGGCCGGTTCCAGCCCCGCGACGCGTACCTTACCCTTGATCGACGCGGGGTGCAGGTGCGGGATCAGAGCGTTGAAGCAGCGCAGCAGGGTGGATTTCCCGCTTCCGGAACCTCCCGTCAGCAACACGCTCTCGCCGGGTTCGACGACCAGGCCGATGTCTCGCAGGCAGGGTTTCTCACGGGACTGGTACGTGACCTCCAGATCCGCCACCTCGATCATGGAATTGCTCATCCCAGCACCCCGAATCCGTAACCGACAGCAGCCACCGTACCGGCAAGCAGCAGCGCATCCCACACGGTCAGCCGTAGCTCGGTGATCGTGGTCGGGGAGTTCTGCACGGCCAGGCCGCGGGTCAGCGCCGCCGCCGTCAGGTCATCGCCTCCGCGGATCGCTCCCGCCAGGAGCGGCACCACGAGGTAGCGGCCGACGCTGACGGGGCGCAGCAGCAGATCGGATGGTCCCCGCAGGTAACCCCTGATCCGCATGGCATCGCCGATTGCACGGGCGTTCTCGGCGAGGGTCGGAAGGTAGCGGATCATCACCATGAGCGGGACGGTGAACGCGCTCGGCACGTGCATGCGCCGCAGCGCCGCCAACAGCTGGGCCGGGACCAGGGCGGTCACCAGGACCATTCCGAAGAGCCCGGCCAGCAAATACCTCCACAGGAACCTCAAACCGGCGAACAGCGCAGCCAGTCCCGACCAGCCGGACGAATTCACGGCTTGGCTCAGGCCCAGCATGAACAACGCGCCCGTGATCGCGCCGACCAGCGATCCCCAGCGACGAAGCAGCACGAGCAGCACCAGCAACAACACCAGCCCCGCCAGTTCCAGCTCATGGGGGGTGCTTGAGAGCAGTAGCGACACCATCACGACGCAGCAGGGAAGCAGCACCCGGGGGTCGAAGCTGGCCTCAGGCAATGCCGGCCTTCTTGAAGGTTCCGCTCAGCACCTTGCGACCCAGCAGCCCGCCCAGCGCTCCGGCAACGAAACACAGAACCGAGAACAGCACGAGCATGGGTGTTGACATCAGCTGATTGAACGCCCCCGCCCATTCGGGACCCATCTGCGAGGTGATGTCCGCAATCATGGAATCGCGCATGAACAGCAGCGGCAGGAAGCCGCCGATCGGCCACAGGGAGAAGAAGGCATAGGCCCAAACCGATTTCGCGGTCTTCTCGGGTGGCCAGATCGCCGCCAGCCAGGAAGCCATGGCTCCTGCGAAGAGCCCCGTGATGAGCGTGATGAAGTGGTGCCCCATCACCACCAGGAGCACACTGAGCAGGCCGACCATCAGCAGGGGACCGAAGGGGGTGCGCACACGTGACAGGAACAGCATGAACGTGATGCCGTTGATCACAATCGAGACGGGACCCAGGATTACCTGGAGTACCGGGGCGATCGCCCCGGTCATGTTGAAAATCATGTACACCACGGCATAAACCGCGGTGAAGATACCGGTTTGGATCAGATCCTTTGTCGTGATTCGCATCTCGTGGCTCCTTCGTGGTTTTGGTTGCGGTGCCGTCGACCGTCGACGGCACCGTGTTGGTGCATCCGTCACCTGAACTCGCAGGGGCGACGGCATGTACCAGTTGTGGATCGGTGCATTCTCGAGACCCGTCGATCATGTCGCGTACGACATGGGCGCAGGCCACGTTCGGCGCGGCCAGGTGGAAATGACCGCCGGGAACCCGTGTCACTCCGGAGAACCGGTGGGTGAGTTCACACCACGCCATGGAACCCCGCTCGGTGACCTCCCCGTCCTCGGAACCGTTGACGACGGCGATCCTGGGCAGGAGAGGATTCCCGGTGAATCTGCGGTAACGATTGGCCAGCCGGTAGTCGTTGCAGATGGCGGGCAGGTAGATTTCCCTCAGCCAGGGGTCGCTGAACACCTCACGGTTCCGGGGATCCAGCCGTATCAAATCCCTCAGCACGTAGTTCTCGGTGAGATATCCCACATCGGGTGGTGGACCGGTCAGGGGGGCGTCATGACCCGAGATCACCAACAGCCCGGGTGGCCGTCCCAAACGGGCCAGCTCCACCGCCGTCTGATAGGCCACCAGGGCGCCGAAGGAGTGGCCGAAAAAAGTCAGTTCCTCCGCCCGTGGGGCCAGTGCGTGAGCCGCTTCCCGGGCGATCTCCGTGACGCTGTCAGGAAGCGGAACCTGCAGACGTTGTTCCCGGCCCGCGTACATCACACCGATGATCCGGTGTTCCGGGAACTCGTCGGCCCAGTGCCGGTAGAACCGGGGGCAGCCACCCGCGTGCGGGAACACCACTACCGCGCGGGTGGTGGCCGCGTCCCCACGGCTGAGGTTCTGGAGCAAACTCATGGGAGATTCCCCGAGGCGGTTTCGTCCGACCCGATCCTGAGAGGTGATGCCAGCTGAGGTGAGATCTTCTCCCACAACTTCAGCGTCGCCAATTCCCGCTGACCGAAACTCTGCTTTCCCGCCAGCAGTTCCTTGACGGTTGAATGAATGGCCTCCGGCCACAGCTTCCCGAGGAGCTGTCCGGTGAGCAGTTCCTCACCGTGGACCACTGCGACGGGCGCATCAGGATCCAGGCCATCGGTGGTGGAGGGCACCATCGGCATGAACACGGTGAGCCCGTGCACGTGCCCCAACTCCAGTTCTCCCTCCGATGTCGAGACGACGAACGCCATGAGCGGCTGGGAATGGGCGTCAGGATCTCGGGTGTCCATCCGGTTCCCGACCTGGATGTCGACGGGGACCCCCGCCCAGTCGAGGTCGACACGGGCGTGACCGCGACGATTGGTTACCCGGGCATCTCTCGGAGGAGGTCCCGCCATGAATCCGGACAGGACCAGCAGGGCGTCGTGCAGGGTCTGGCAGCAGGTTCGCACCCGTACGTTCTCGAAACCGACTCGCTTCCGCAGATCGATCGCGTGGCTGGTGAACCTGCGTGTGGTGGCGAGGCGATCGTAGAAAGCGCTCGGGTGGAACACTGTTGTTCCCCGTCGTGCTTGCCGAAGCAGCTCGATCACGGAAGTCGAGTGTATTGGCAGTTCCTGAATGACCGCTACCCCCCGCGACAACAACGATGCCGAGATCGATTCCCCCATGCCTCCGATGATTGCGGAACGCACGGCCACCACGGCCAGGTCGAGGGGCTGGTTCTCCAACTCCGCGGAGGACCAGACCGGGACCCCGAGTTCCTGGGCCAGGGCGGTGCTGCGGGGACCGCCCCGGCCGACGATCGCCGCCAGCTCCACCGGAGAACCGGGATGTGCGAGGGCCCTCGCATAGTTCCTTCCGAAGCCACCCCCCACCACCACGGCGCGTGGTTTGCTGTTCACAGCTCTCCCTCCTCGTCCCAGGTGATCTCGGCCGCTCCCAGCAGTCCGGTCAGCCAGGTCTCCGGGGAGACCCCGATACCGGAGGCGAACAACGCTCCGGGGGTGCCTGCAACCGCGAGCTCCGCCGCCTGCGCCAGTATCCGAGCCGTCAGGTCGTAGCAATCCGTGGTTGCGACTCCGAGCCGGGTGCATTCGTCCCCGTTCCACGCCTCGACCTCGATACGGAAACAGGGTTCCCGGTTCCGCAGATCCTCGGCGACGGCCGCCAGGGCATCGGACTCGGAACCACTCCCCGCCGGGAGCCGTGCCAGAGCTCCTCATGCTACTGATCTAAATTAAGGTCAGCCTAGCCAATATGATAAGTATAGTTCTTATCATATCGGGTCTCCGATGTGCTCGCCAAAAAGTTTCTTTGTCTCCGGGGCGAAGATGAAACGGTTGGTGTGTGAGTGACGTGCGGAGAATCTCGTGACAGGAGATCTTGTGGGCCATGGTGATGCTTCACCGAAAACGTGAAAACTGAGCGGGTCCGGATCCGCTCGGGGGCTGGTCGGAGGGCCTGCTTGCAACCGGGAAACCGCGCCGGGCGTTTACCGGGACCCCGTCCTGCCGGGTCCTTCGTGCGCGACGCCCCGCGTAATTGCCGCCTCTGGGGTTTTGGGATAAGATGACGCGCTAGCCGCAAAGGCTTCCCCGGGGAATGTCGCTGACCCATCTCCGGTTCCCCGACGCCGGATTTCCCGGCTGTCAGCTTCGCGCCGAGCGCGCCAACGGCCGTCTTGTGTTCCGGATCTTTTCGTATGTGACGAGACGCGCCGCTGCCCGCGGGATCATCCGCCGGGCCCGAGACGAGCACCGTGAACAGGACCTGCCATGGCCATGCCCAGGAAGAAACCCAAGTCGTTCAAGTCGGACGGCACCCCCAAGAAACGCTGGAGCGCCGCCGAGCGCGCCGCCCGCGGCCACAAACCCCGCCGCTCGGGTGGGGTGCGCAACCCGGAGGCACGCTCCGGTCGTTTCGACCGGGACGATCGCGCCCGGGGTCGTGACGACCGCGGCCCGGGGTACGAGGACCGTGGTTTCGGTCGTGAGGGGAACCGCGACAGGGATCGCGGTCGCCGTGATGACCGCGGTTGGCGTGATGACCGCGGGTCCGAGCAGCGGTGGGGAGGTTCCCGTTCGCGTTACGGGTGGCGTGAGGACCGGGACGATTCACGGGGGTGGGGCGGAGACCGGGAAGACCGGTTCGCGCGTCGCCGTGACGATTTCCGTGGCCGCGACGGTGAACATCGCCGTGACGACCGTGACGGCAGGCAGGACCGGAGGCGCCGAGACCGCGACTTCGACCGGGACTTCCGTCGCGACGACCGTCCGAGGGGTTTCCGCGGCTCCCGGCGGGACCGCCAGGAGCATCCGTACGGCCGTCGCGACCGCGAGCGTCGCGGCCACTACGACCACCGATCCGGGGAGGGACGCGGCCACTTCCGGGAATCCCGTGATTTCGATCCCGTCGAGCAGGATCAGATGAGCTGGGAGGCCGCCACCGTCGAGGTGGAGGTCACCAGTGACGACGCGAGCTCCGGTTTCGCCGAACTCGGCGTGGCCACCCCCATGGTGGCGGCCCTGAAGAAGCAGGGCATCACGGAGCCGTTCCCGATCCAGCGAGCCACCATCGCCGACGCCATCGCCGGTCGCGACGTGCTCGGCCGTGGCCGCACCGGCTCCGGCAAGACCCTGGCATTCGGGTTGCCGCTGCTGACCCGCCTGGCCGTTGACGAGCCCACCGGCACCCCGCGCGCAGTGATACTGACCCCCACCCGCGAGCTGGCCCTGCAGATCGCCGACAACCTGTCCCCGCTGGCAACCGTGATGGGACTCCGCTTGCACCTGGTGGCGGGCGGCATGGCCTACGGCCCCCAGATCAAGGCCTTCGAACGCGGCGTGGACGTGGCGGTGGCCACGCCCGGCAGGCTGATCGACCTCCTGGAGCAGGGGGTGGCCGACCTCAGCCGGGTGGAGGTGGTGGTTCTCGACGAGGCCGACCACATGAGCGATCTCGGGTTCCTCCCGGCCGTCACCACCATCCTCGACGCCGTTCCCGCGGACGGGCAACGGCTCCTGTTCTCCGCCACCCTCGACGGCGCGGTGGACGAACTGGTCAGGCGCTACCTCGCCGATCCGGTCACCCATGAGGTGGACTCCGGCAAGGCGTCGGTGACCACCATGACCCATCACGTGCTGCACGTGGTCCCGCACCACAAGAACCAGGTCACGGCCGAGATCGCGAACCGGGAGGGCAGGACCGTGGTCTTCGCCCGCACCCAGATGGGAACCGACCGCATCGCGAGGCAGCTGCGCGAGGCCGGGGTGATGGCCGGGGCACTGCACGGAGGCCTCACCCAGGGCGCCCGCGCCCGCATCCTCGCGGCCTTCAAGCGCGGAGAGGTGCCCGTGCTGGTCGCCACCGACGTCGCCGCTCGCGGCATCCACGTCGACGACATCTCCCTGGTGCTCCAGGTGGATCCGCCCAAGACCAACAAGGACTACCTCCACCGCGCCGGACGCACCGCCCGCGCCGGCGAGGAGGGGGCCGTGGTCAGCATCGTCCTGCCACACCAGCGCAAACAGATGCGCCGGATCGTGGGTCAGGCCGGGGTCAGGACCGAACCGGTCGAGGTGACCGCGGGCAGCGACGAACTCGCTGCGCTCACGGGTGCCCGTCCCTGCCTGGGTGCTCCCGTTACGGAGACCGACTACCAGGCGTTGATCGCCCCCAGGCCCCAGCAGCGGCGCCGTCCCGGCGGAGGTCGTGGTCGCGGTCCCTGGCGGCGTGGCGATCGCCGGGATCGCGGCCACCGGGGGGAGCGGGGTTAGAATCTGCCCGCCATGACCGAGACCATCCAGGTGCGGCTGGCCACCGCAGCAGACGCCCCCGGGATGCTGCGCGTCAGCCGGACCGCTTTCGCCGCTCGCCGCCCCGTCGACCCGCCCGCCGAGGCCCTTTCCGACACCCTCGCCGATGTGGAGCGTGCCCTGGCCGAGGGCTGGGGGGTGTGCGCCCTCGACGGCGACCGCATGGTCGGCTGTCTGCTGGTCGCCCACGACGGGGAGGCCGCCACGCTGCGCCGGGTCTCCGTGCTGCCCACCGAGATCCGGCGGGGGATCGCGAAGGCCATGATCGGCGGGGCCGTCTCGCTCGCGGTGGACGCGGGTCTGAAACGGGTCGAGGTGCTGTGCCGCCGCGAGTTCCCCGAGCTCGCGGGCTGGTGGGGGAAACACGGTTTCGCTCCGCTCCGGGAGAACGTCTCCGGGATCGTGCTCGGCCGCGACCTGCCCGTGGCCGTCACCGTCCCCACCCCGGGTGCGATGCACTCGCTGGGTGTGGAGCTGGCGGGTCTGCTCCGCGCGGGCGACGTGATCATCGCCACCGGGGAGCTCGGGGCCGGCAAGACCACCCTGGCCCGGGGCATCGGGGAGGGACTCGACGTCGAGGGTCCCGTGATCTCACCCACCTTCGTGCTCTCGCGCATCCACCCCTCCCGCGGCGACGGCCCGGACCTGGTGCACGTGGACGCCTACCGCATGGCCGGCGCCGACGAGCTGGCCGACATCGACCTCGACGCCACGCTGCCCGGGGCGGTGACCCTCGTCGAATGGGGTGAGGGGATCGCCGAGTGGCTCTCCGACGATCGGTTGGAGATCGACATCGACCGAGAGGTCGGTGACGAGGCCCGGCGTGTGACCCTGACCGGCACCGGGCCCCGCTGGGCCGGTGCCCTGGAATCCTTGAGGAGGAACCCATGACCTGGATATTGGGGATCGACACCTCCCACCACGTGGCCGTCGGTCTTGCCCGCGACGGGGAGCCCGTCGCATCCGAGGTGGTGGCCGACACCCGCGCCCACGGCGAGACCCTGACCCCGCTGATCCAGCGTCTGTGCGCCTCGGCCGGGATTGCCATGACCGGGATCGAGGCCTACGCCGTCGGCATGGGACCGGGACCGTTCACGGGGTTGCGAGTCGGGATCGTGACCGCCCGCACCTTGGCCGCGGTGGCGGGCAGAGCCCTGCACGGGGTGTGTTCCCTCGACGTGATCGCCGCCCAGTGGCAGGACGCGCCGGACGAGTTCGTGGTGGTCTCCGACGCCCGGCGCAAGGAGTTCTACTGGGCGCTCTACCGCGACGGGATCCGCGTCGGCGAACCCCGGGTGAGCGCCCCCGGGGCCATCCCGGACCTGCCCGCGGCCGGCCCGGTCCTCGACGACCCGGCCGGGCCGCGTTTCTTGGACGCGGCGGTGCTGGCGGCACGCTGGGCCGATCTGCCGGCCGTCGACGGGGAACCCTTCTACCTGCGGGCCGCGGATGCCGCGGTGCCTAGGACCCGCAAGTCGGCGCTGCCCCGCATCAGGGCACCCCGATGATCATCCGCACCGCCGTGCCCGCCGACGCCCCCGCGCTGGCCCGGCTGGAACAGGTTTTCCCGGCGCGGCAACGCTGGTCGGAGGCCTCCTGGCTGGAGGAGATCGGCGCTGACGGCCGCCTCGTGGAGGTGGCCGAGACTGCGGTCGATGGAGTGATCGCCTGTGCGTCCTGGCGTCACGCGGGCGACACCGCCGACCTGGACCGGATCGTCGTCGCGGGGGAGCACCGCCGCCGGGGCATCGCGGGAAGACTGCTGGGGCGCGGGATCGCCTGGGCCTTGGGAAAGCGGTCCGGAAACGTGCTGCTGGAGGTGGCCTCCGACAACATCGCGGCCATCGAATTTTACGCCGCGAACGGATTCGTCCCGGTGAACCGGCGCGGGAACTACTACGGGCGGGGCGTCGACGCCGTGGTCATGGAGAAGAGGATGAAGGTGGAGGAGAGTCAATGAGCGAACCGCTGATCCTGGGAATCGAGTCCTCCTGCGACGAAACGGGCGTCGGCATCATCCGTGGCGATCAGCTGCTGGCCAACGAGGTCGCAAGCTCCGTCGACCTCCACGTGCGTTTCGGGGGAGTGGTGCCGGAGATCGCATCCCGGGCGCACCTGTCGGCCTTCGTCCCCACCCTGCAACGCGCCGTCGCCGCGGCCGATGTGGACCTGACCGAGGTCGACGCCATCGCCGTCACCGCGGGGCCCGGCCTGATGGGGGCGCTGCTGGTGGGAATCTCGGCCGCCAAGGCCCTCGCCGCGTACCTCGGCAAACCGCTGTACGGGGTGAACCACCTCGTCGGGCACATTGCCGTCGACCTCCTCGACCACGGTCCCCTCCCGATGCCCGCCCTGGCCCTGCTGGTCTCCGGAGGCCACACCTCCCTGCTGCACGTCCGCGACCTGGCCCGTGACATCAAGGAACTGGGCTCCACCATCGACGACGCCGCGGGTGAGGCTTACGACAAGGTGGCGCGGCTGCTCGGCCTGCCCTATCCGGGCGGTCCCGTCATCGACCGCGCCGCGGCCGGCGGTGACCCCGCGGCCATTCGTTTCCCGCGTGGCCTGACGGCGCGCCACGACCTCGAGAAGCACCGCTTCGATTTCTCCTTCTCCGGTTTGAAGACGGCGGTGGCGCGCTGGGTGGAGACCGCCCGGTTGGAGGGCCGGGAGGTTCCCGTGGGTGACGTGTGCGCCAGCTTCCAGGAGGCCGTCGCCGACGTGCTGGTGGCCAAGACCCTCGACGCCGCCCGGGAGATCGGTGTGGGGACGATCCTGCTCGGTGGGGGAGTGGCCGCCAACTCGCGGCTGCGTGGGCTGCTGGAGGAACGGGCCGCCGACGAGGGTGTCGCGGTGCGGCGCCCGAGACCGGGGTTGTGCACCGACAACGGAGCGATGATCGCCGCCGTCGGGTTGACGGCCGTGCGCGCGGGACTGCCCCCGTCGTCGCTGGACTTCTCCGCGCTGACTGGGCTGCCCGTCAATCGGATCGTGGTCTGACGGGAGCTCCCACGTATCAGATAGGTAACAATCCGTCTCACAACTGCACCCCGGGGTTTTCAGCGGCTTCGGCTACTACTAAGGTCCGATGCCAACTGGTCCCATGGTGGGACCAGGTGTCGGCTCACGACAAGGAGAAAACATGAAGTTCAGGGGAACCAAGGCGGCCCTGGCTGTGCTGGTGAGCGGAGCACTGATGCTCGGCGCCTGCACCAGCGGCGAGGATCCCGATGCCGAGAACAGCGCCCCCGGAGCAGCCGAGACCGTCGTCGGAGGCGGTGACCCCTGCATTCGCGACGCGGGCATCAAGGAAACCGCCGACGGCCAGGTGGTCTACAGCCCCGGTCCCGGCAACTGGAGCGGGTACAACAACGTAACCAACGCCACCTACTCCACCTACAACTCGGTGGTCGCCGACCAGATGTTCGGCAATTTCTGGTACTTCGGAACCGACGGCACCGTCTGCGAGGACAAGGAATTCGGCACATCCGAGGTGGTGAGCCAGGATCCGCTCGAGGTGAAGTACACCATCGCCGACAACGCGAAGTGGTCCGACGGCACCCCGATCACCATCAACGACTACCTGCTGGACTGGGCGGCCCAGAACCCCGAGTTCCTCGTACCGGGCCTGGCGAACGGTCAGAACAAGGACGCGGAAGCCGTGTTCAACCACGTCTCCACGACCTTCTCCGAGCATGTCCCCGAGGGACCGCAGGGTGAGGTGGGTTCCAAGACGTTCACCATCAAGTTCAAGGGGCAGTACCCGGACTACAAGGCGGCCCTGTCCGGCCCCCTTCCGGCGCACATCGTGGCCAAGCAGTCCGGGCTGGAGCCCGACGCCCTGGCCAATGCCATCCTGAACCGTGACGTGGAGACCGTTAAAAAGGCGGCCAAGTTCTGGAACGAGGGATGGATCTTCCAGCCCGGTCAGCTTCCCGATGCCTCCCTCATCCCGTCCTCGAACCGCTACCAGCTGAAGCAGGGTGGCTGGAAGGACACCACCCTCACCCTCGAGGCGAACCCGAACTACTGGGGTACCCCGGCCGGAACCAAGAACCTGGTGTTCTCCTACGTGGCCGACAACCAGATGTCCCAGTCGCTGCAGAACGGCGACCTGGATGTGATTCGCCCGCAGGCCACCGTCGACACCGTCAAACGGTTGCAGGGGATCGGTTCCTCCGTCCAGGTGGCGACCACCTCGGAGATGACCTGGGAGCACCTGGACTTCAACTTCCGCGACACCAACGTCTTCTCCGACGCCCAGGGCGGCAAGAAGCTGCGTGAGGCCTTCGCCTACTGCGTGCCGCGCCAGACCATCCTCGACCGGCTCATCAAGCCGATCAAGGAGGACGCGCAGCTGATGAACGCCCGCGAGGTCCTGCCCTTCCAGAAGAACTACCAGGAGGTCACCTCCAAGACCTACGACGGTCGCTTCGACCAGGTCGACATCGAGAAGGCCAAGCAGCTGGTCGCGGAGAGCGGCATCCAGACCCCGATCAAGGTCCGCATCGGCTACAAGGCCGGCAACCAGCGGCGCACGGAAACCGTCGCGGCCATCCAGTCCTCCTGCAAGGACGCCGGTTTCGAGATTGTGGACGCAGCCGCCCAGGACTTCTTCGAGAACGCGATCGTGAAGGGCGACTACGAGGTCGCGCTGTACGCCTGGGCCGGTTCCGGTCTCATCACCACCGGTCAGAACATCCAGGCCACCGGCAGGCCCCAGAACTACGGCCAGTACTCCAACGAAAAGGTCGACGAGGCCTGGAACAAGCTGACCAGCACCCTCGATGCCAAGGAGCAGGTGGAACAGGTCACGGTCATTGAGAAGGAGCTCTGGGACACGATGTTCAACATCCCGCTCTACTCCCACCCCGGGGTGGTGGCGTGGAACTCCAAGGTGCGCAACGTGAGGGTCACCGCGACCCAGTCCACGGTGTCCTGGAACGCCTTCCAGTGGCAGATGCGCTGATGCAGAACTGATCTGCCCCGAACCTGAACCGAGGGGGTGGATGGCCGCGGCCATCCACCCCCTCGGCCGTTGAAGCGGGACTGAGTGTCCCAAAACCTGGACCGCGACCTGAGCGGGGTTGCCCGGAAGTGCTCTATTATCTGGCGCTATGGGTCAGCCAGGCGTTGGCCCGGCAGCCTCCTGAAAAGGAACTCTCGTGATCAAGTACATTGCCAAACGCTTGGGAATCTCGTTGTTGGTTCTCCTGCTGGGCTCCTTGTTGATGTTCATCCTGGTGATCAACGCCGGCGACCCGCTGGCGGACCTGCGTGAATCGAACTCGCCCAACAGGGACAACCTGATTCGTCAGCGCACGCTCCTGCTGGGGCTCGACAAACCCTGGTACGAGCGCTACCTGAACTGGCTCGGAGGAGCCGCCAAGTGCCTGTACGGGCAGTGCGACCTCGGCACCGCGTCGAACGGTCAATCCGTCAACGCCCTGATCGCCTCGGCGGCCGGGGTCTCGGTCCGGTTGGTGATCCTGGCCACCTGCCTGGCCATCGTCACCGGTGTCACCCTGGGTATCCTGACCGCGATCCGGCAGTACAGCGGATTCGACTACGCCATCACGATGATGGCCTTCGTGTTCTTCTCCCTCCCGGTGTTCTGGTTCGCGGTGCTGCTGAAGCAGTACGCCGCCATCGAGTTCAACAACTGGATAGAGAAGGCTCGCTTCACGCCGTTGGCGATAGTGGTCACAGCCCTGGTGCTGGCCTTCATCATCGCAGCGATCGTCGGCGGTGCGTGGAAGCGGCGCCTGATCACCTTCGGGATCCTGGCCGTGAGCTTCGCCGGAATCATGGTCTACTTCGACGCGGTGCGCTGGTTCCGCCGCCCCGCGGTCGGCATCCCGGTCTACATCCTGTTGGTGATCGGCATCGGTGCCCTGATGATCGTGCTCACCAGCGGTTTCGAGAACAAGAAGGTGCGCAACTCGGTGGGAGCCACCGCCCTGGTGAGCATCGTCGGCTATTCCGTGCTGCGTGGGGTCCTGATGAAGACTCCCTCCATTCCGCTGCTGCTCGGCCTGCTGGCCGTCGCCATCGTGGTCGGGATCGTGGCGGGCCAACTGTTGGGAGGTTTCTCCAAGCGCCAGGCCAGTTTCGCCTCGGCGATCACGGGGCTGCTCGCATCCCTGGCGGCGTTGATTGATCTCCTGCTCAGCAACTGGGCGGCCTACCTGGCCAAGGTGAGTCGCCCGATCTCGACCATCGGGGCGTCCACGCCGAACCTGGAAACCACGTGGTGGGGTGAGACGATCGACGGCCTCACCCACCTGCTGCTGCCCACCATCGCCCTGACCCTGATATCGATCGCCTCTTACACCCGTTACACGCGGGCCTCGATGCTGGAGGTCCTGAACCAGGACTACATCCGCACCGCGCGTTCCAAGGGCGTTTCCGAACGCAAGGTCATCACCCGGCACGCGCTGCGCAATGCCCTGATCCCGCTCGCCACCATCGTGGCCTTCGACTTCGCCAACCTCATCGGCGGCGCCGTCATCACGGAGACGGTCTTCGCCTGGCAGGGCATGGGCACCCTGTTCAAGGAGGGCCTGCAGGCAGCCGACCCGATGCGGGTGATGGGCTTCTTCCTGGTCACCGGAACGGCCGCCGTGGTGATGAACATGCTGGCCGACCTCGCCTATGCCTTCCTCGACCCGAGGATCTCCCGATGAGCGCCAAAGAATCCGAGGAAAAAATGTCCGATCAGACCACGTCCGAGCAGACCACCCCGGAGCAGAACGCCCCGGAAACGGCCAACTACGACCTCGACGAGGACCTCGACAAAGCGGGTGGTAAGTCCTATTCGCAGGGCTCGCTGGTGTGGCGCCGCTTCCTGCACCACAAGGGAGCGATGGTCGCCAGCGCCATCCTGATCCTGGTGATCCTGCTGGCCTTCACCTCCATGGGTGTGGGTTCCCTGCCGGGATGGTGGCCGAAGAACCACGTCGACCTCTACCCCTTCCCCCAGGGCAGCCCCAACGGAGAACCCACCTTGCGGTTCTGGCCGTTCACCCTGGGCGAGCATCCCTTCGGGCAGAACACCATCGGCAAGGACTACTTCGCCCTGGTGATGCAGGGCACCCAGAAATCCGTGATCATCGCCTTCATGGTCGGTCTGATCGCCACCGTGATCGGAACCCTCATCGGCGGTGCGGCCGGTTATTTCCGGGGCCGCATCGAGTCCATCCTGATGCGGGCCACCGACCTGGTGATCATCATTCCGCTGCTGGTGCTGGCCGCGGTGCTGGGACGCATGGTCGACGGGGCCAACATCTACGTCCTCGCCGGGGTGCTGGGTGTCGTGGTGTGGACCGGCATGGCGCGCCTGGTGCGCGGCGAGGTGCTATCGCTGCGCGAACGCGAGTTCGTGCACGCCGCCAAGGCCATCGGCACATCCGACTGGCGCATCATCTTCCGGCACATCCTGCCGAACTGCATCGGCACCATCGTGGTGAACTCGACGCTGCTGATCGCCTCGGCGATTCTGCTGGAGACCGCGCTGTCCTACCTGGGATTCGGTGTGCGGGCCCCGGAGTCGTCGCTGGGTCTGCTGATCTCCCAGAACCAGGAGGCCATGGACACCCGGCCCTGGCTGTTCTGGTGGCCGGGCCTGTTCATCCTGACCATCGCCCTGTGCGTCAACTTCATCGGCGACGGTCTGCGTGACGCCTTCGACCCGCGGCAGCAGATGGATTGAGGGGAAAGAAACAAATGAGCACTGAAGTGAACGAGACAATCCCCCCCACCCAGGAAACCGAGTCGGTGCTCCAGTTCAAGGAACTGGATGTCAACTTCCGTACCGAGTTCGGGCGGGTCCACGCAGTCAAGGGCGTCACCCTGGCGGTCAAGCCCGGCGAGGTGGTCGCCCTGGTGGGTGAATCCGGTTCCGGCAAGTCGGTCACCGCGACCACGGCCCTCGGGCTGCTGCCGAAGACCGCCCGTATCACGGGAGAAACGATGGTGGCCGACAAGGCCATCTCGAAACTCAGCCCGCGGCAGCTGCGTGGCCTGCGCGGCAACCGTGTGGCCATGGTCTTCCAGGAACCGATGACCGCCCTCAACCCGGTCATCAAGATCGGTGAACAACTCACCGAGTCAATGGAGGTGCACAACGTCGCCCACGGCGCGGAGGCGTGGCAGAAGGCCATCGACCTGCTCAACGCCGTCGGCATCCCGAACGCGGAGCGGCGCGTCAAGCAGTACCCCCACGAGCTGTCGGGCGGCATGCGGCAGCGCGTGGTGATCGCCATGGCGCTGGCCTGCGATCCCGAGGTGATCATCGCCGACGAACCCACCACGGCCCTCGACGTCACCGTGCAGGCCGACATCCTGGACCTGCTGCGGTCGCTGAAGGACAAGCTGAACACCGGAATCCTGCTCATCACCCACAACATGGGTGTGGTGGCTGACATGGCGGACCGGGTCGCGGTGATGTTCAAGGGCAACATCGTCGAGCGCGGCACCGTGGAGGAGGTGCTGCTCAAGCCGCAGCACCCCTACACGAAGAAACTGCTGGCCGCGGTTCCCCACCTCGGGTCGGGGCACGGCCAGTTCGGCTCCGCCCCGCACGACGTGGCCGAGGATGCCGAATCGGCCCTTGAGGTCAACGAACTGGTGGTGGAGTACAAACGCGCGGGCCGCAGACCGTTCCGGGCCGTCGACGGCGTCACCTTCGACGTGAAACGCGGCGAGATCGTCGGCCTGGTGGGCGAGTCGGGTTCCGGCAAGTCGACCATCGGCCGGGCCCTGCTGGGGTTGATCCCGTCGGCCGGGGGAAACGTGAAGGTGCTCGGCCAGGAACTGGTCAAGGGACACGGTCGCAGGAGAGCCTCGCGGGGCAAGGGCCTGAAGGGTCTGCGGCGCCGCGTCGGGGTGATCTTCCAGGACCCTGCCGCATCCCTCAACCCGCGGCTGCCCATCGGCGACGTGATCTCCGAACCCCTGGAGGTGCACAGGATCGGCAACAAGGCGTCGCGGCAGAAGCGGGTCTACGAGCTGCTGGAGGCCGTCGAGCTCCCGAGGAGCGCCTTCAACCGCTACCCGCACGAGCTGTCCGGCGGTCAGCGGCAGCGCGTCTCGATCGCCCGCGCGCTTTCACTGGGCCCGGACCTGCTGGTCGCTGACGAGCCCACCTCGGCCCTCGACGTCTCGGTGCAGGCCCAGGTGCTGGGAATGCTGACCGACCTGCAGCGCGACTTCGGCTTCGCGTGCCTGTTCATCAGCCACGACCTGGCCGTGATCGACTCCCTCGCCCACCGGGTCGTCGTGATGCAGCACGGAAAGATCGTCGAGAAGGGAGCCCGGCAGCAGGTGCTGCTCGATCCGCAGGAGGAGTACACCAAGCGTCTCCTGGCGGCCGCGCCCGTCCCGGACCCGATCGAGCAGCGCAGGCGCCGCGAGGAACGTCATCGCCTGCTGAAGGCGCTGGGCGACGAGGTCGTGGAACTCGACACCCGCGAACTGGATCAGTAGGGGTTTCCCGGTCCGGGCCGGTCGGCTCGGGGGAGACCCTCAGCCCCCCGAGCCCATCAGCTTGTCGATGGCCCTGCGGTCCTTCTTCGTCGGGCGACCGGCGCCCCGGTCGCGTTTGGCCACCGGGACGTTGAGGAACGCTGGACGTTCGGGGGAGTGGTCCACGTAGGCCTTCCGCGCGATGGGAGCGCCGACGCGTTTGTTCAGCAACTCCACCACCTCGAACTCCCGCGTCCAGCCGGGCTCCTTCACGGTGACGCGATCCCCGGGCCTGACCGCGTGCGCCGGTTTGACGGGGTCGCCGTTGAGCCGGACGTGCCCTCCGGAGACGGCCTTCGTCGCCAGCGAACGGGTCTTGAAAAGCCGGACGCTCCACAACCACACGTCGATTCGGGTCATGCGGAGATTCTAGGAGGCTCGCGGATGAGCACCGACCGACAGGCTTTCCGCGAACCGGGTGGTTTCGACACGGCCTGCTCGCTGACGCTCGCAGGCCGGCTCAACCAACTTTGGGGAGGGTGCGCTCGCAGGCCGGTTCAACCGGCTTCGGGTGGGGAGCCTCTAGGCTGCACTCGTGGACATTCTGAGCGACGACGGCGCCCTGGCCCTGGAGATGGCGGCCGCGGAGGCCGATCCGGATTCGCTCGGTGCCGCCGAGCGGATGCGGCGGCGTTTCCCGCCGGAGCTGGCCGCCGCCGCCCTGACCCAGGTGGCCCTGAGGCGACGGGCCCGGGGAAAGCTGCCGATGGCGGACCGGATGTTCTTCACCCCCGACGGTCTGGAGCAGACGACCCGCTGGGTGGTGGCCCAGTGGCGGGCCGCCCTGTTCAAGGAGGCCGGGGTCACTGAGCTGTGGGACCTGGGCTGCGGCCTGGGGGTGGATGCGATGGCCTTCGCCCAGGCAGGGCTGAGGGTGCATGCCGTCGAGGCCGACCCGACGACCGCCGCCTTCGCGACGGCAAACCTCCGCGAACTGGATGCCAGGGTCGTCGAGGGGCGCGCCGAGGACGTCGAGGTGCCGCCCGGGGCGGGAATCTTCCTCGACCCCGCCCGCCGCACCACCCGGGGGCGCACCTGGGACGTGAACCAGTTCACCCCGCCCTGGTCCCTGGTGGAGAACCATCTGCGCGGCGATTGGCGCACCGCGGTCAAGCTCGGCCCGGGCCTGCCGAAGGAACTCATCCCGGAGCATGTGGCGGCGGCGTGGGTCTCGGTGGACGGTGACGTCGTCGAGGCATCGCTGTGGAACTTCCTGGAAGCCGGGCCCCGAGCCGTCGTGATGCACAGCGGTATGGTGCACACCCTGAGGTCCGGGGCAGATCCGCTGCCGGTGGGGTCGCTGGGGGACTGGATCCACGAACCGGACAACGCGGTGATCCGGGCGGGGCTCGTCGCGGAAGCCGCCCCCGCCGCCCGACTCCTGGCCCCGGGGGTCGCCTACGTAACCTCCGATGCCCCGATCGCCAGTCCCTTCGTGACCGACTTCCGGGTTCTCGAGGTCCTCGACTACGACCTGCCCATCCTCAAACGCTGGGTGAAGACCCACAGGGTCGGGAGCTTGGAGATCAAACGCCGAGCCATCGACGTCGATCCCGCCGCCCTGCGGAGACAGCTGAAGCCGAGGGGCGACGGGTCGGCGACCCTGCTGCTGGCCCGGACCGTCGACGGAGCCCGGGCCTGCGTGGTCGAACGGGTGGGCTGACCTGCTTTTCGAGATGAGGCGGCCGCTGGGACTGTCCGCTCCTGGGTGTCTGGATGCGCGCATCGCCGAGCTCGTGGACGCCGAAGTGGATCTGGTTCCTGAAAGCACGCTGCGCCCTGGCCTCAGGCAGCGGGTGCTGGAGGAGGCGGTCCCGCTGTGAGGTGTTAGGATCCGACACTTTCTTGGCACTCGGCTTGATTGAGTGCTAACGGGGGTATAGCCTTTTTCTGGCACTCGGTAGGCCCGGGTGCCAACCCGGGTGGCACCCGCGACGACGCCCGGACCGGACACCGAACTGAATCCGGCTCTCGCCGGACAACTACAGAAAGGGGTTTGTCGTGGCAACCACGATCAAGCCGCTCGAGGACCGCGTCCTCGTCCAGCCGCTCGAGGCCGAGCAGACCACCGCTTCCGGGCTGGTCATCCCCGACACCGCCAAGGAGAAGCCGCAGGAGGGCCGCGTCGTGGCCACCGGTCCCGGCCGCATCGACGACAAGGGCAACCGCGTCCCGCTCGACGTCGCCGAGGGCGATGTCGTCATCTTCAGCAAGTACGGGGGCACCGAGGTCAAGTACGACGGCTCCGAGTACCTGCTGCTCAACGCCCGCGACATCCTCGCCGTCGTCTCCCGCTGAATCGAGGCGTGACCCATGGCAAAGACTCTGCAGTTCAACGAGGAGGCGCGGCGTTCGCTTGAGCGCGGCGTCGACACCCTCGCCAACACCGTCAAGGTGACCCTCGGCCCCAAGGGCCGCTACGTCGTGCTCGACAAGAAATGGGGCGCCCCCACCATCACCAACGACGGCGTGACCGTCGCCAAGGAGGTCGAGCTCGAGGATCCCTACGAGGATCTCGGCGCCCAGCTCGCCAAGGAGGTCGCCACCAAGACCAACGACGTCGCCGGCGACGGCACCACCACCGCCACGGTGCTGGCCCAGGCGCTGGTTCACGAGGGCCTGCGCGCCGTGGCCTCCGGGGCCAATCCCGTCGGGTTGAAGCGCGGCATCGACAAGGCCGTTGAGGCCGTCGTCGAGCGGCTCCACGAGAACTCCCGTTCCGTCGACACCACCGCCGACATGGCCAACGTTGCCACCATCTCCTCGCGCGACGAGCAGATCGGTGAGCTGATCGCCGAGGCCTTCGACAAGGTCGGCAAGGACGGTGTCATCACCGTCGACGAGTCCCAGACCTTCGGCACCGAGCTGGAGTTCACCGAGGGCATGCAGTTCGACAAGGGCTACCTGTCGCCCTACTTCGTCACGGACGCCGACCGCATGGAGGCCGTCCTGGAGGATCCCTACATCCTCATCAACTCCGGCAAGATCTCCTCCATGAACGACCTGCTCCCGCTGCTGGAGAAGGTCATCGCCGCCAAGGGCACCCTGTTCGTGGTGGCGGAGGACGTCGACGGTGAGGCCCTGTCCACGCTGGTCGTCAACAAGATCCGTGGCACCTTCACCTCCGTGGCCGTCAAGGCCCCCGCCTTCGGTGACCGCCGCAAGGCCATGCTCGAGGACATCGCCATCCTCACCGGCGGCCAGGTCGTCGCCCCCGAGGTGGGTCTCAAACTGGACCAGGTCGGCCTTGAGGTCCTCGGCCGCGCCCGTCGCATCGTCGTCACCAAGGACAACACCACCATCGTCGACGGCGCTGGTGAGCAGTCCGAGGTTGCGGGCCGCGTCGCCCAGCTGCGCGCCGAGATCGAGCGCACCGATTCCGACTGGGATCGCGAGAAGCTCCAGGAGCGGGTCGCGAAACTCGCCGGTGGCGTGTGCGTCATCAAGGTCGGTGCCGCCACCGAGGTGGAGCTGAAGGAGAAGAAGCACCGCATCGAGGACGCCGTCTCGGCCACCCGCGCGGCCATCGAGGAGGGCATCGTCGCCGGTGGCGGCTCGGCCCTCATCCACGCCGCCAAGGTGCTCGACGGCGACCTGGGCCTGGCCGGCGACGAGCGCGTCGGTGTGGCCATCGTCCGCAAGTCGGTGGTGGAGCCGCTGCGCTGGATCGCCGAGAACGGCGGCGAGGCGGGCTACGTCATCACCTCCAAGGTCGCTGACCTGGAGCCGGGCCACGGCTACAACGCCCGCACCGGTGCCTACGAGAACCTCATCGAGGCCGGCGTCATCGACCCGGTGAAGGTCACCCGCTCCGCGCTGGCCAACGCCGCATCCATCGCCTCCCTGCTGCTCACCACCGAAACCCTCGTGGTGGAGAAGAAGGAAGACGAAGAGGACAAGTGAGCTGACTCACGCGAGGAGCCCCGGGACCACACGGTTCCGGGGCTCCTCATCATGTGTGGGAAGTGAAGCGGCGCCCGGGAGCGGGTGGGGACGGTGAAATCCGGGACAGCCCGCTGAAGGGGATCGGCTCCGGGAATTTCCGTCGGCCATCCGGACGACTTTGTGGCGCGAGAAGGTGGCCATAAGTTTGCTCTGACTAGCCGATATGCGGCCCTGTCGCAAGTTGGCAGCATCTTTCTTCAACTGAGCGGAGCATAGAATGTCCATCAGTCGTCGCGCCGTCCTCGCAACGGCCGTCGCAGCCCTTCCCGCAGTGACACTCCTGGGGGGTGTCCACGACGCCTTCGCCGCCACGGGAACGACCTACTACATTGCCGAGGACGGTGACGACAAGGCCTCGGGGACATCCGAGAGCGCACCCTGGCAGTCCGTCAACAAGGTCATCGCGGCCATCAACGCCGGGCAGGTCGTCCGGGGGGACACCATCTTGTTCAAGTGCGGCCAGACCTTCTACGGGCAGTTCACCGACCTGTCGGGTCTGCAGGGTGAGGGGCGGATCACCTTCGGCGCCTACGGGAGCGGCGAGAAACCCAGGATCATGGGATACCAGGTCCTCGACAGACCCGAGGCCTGGAAGAACATCGGCGGTAACCGGTGGCAGATCAAACTGGTCGAGGGAAATTACACCGGAAACACGTCCACGGAGGACGCGAACGTCGGTTTCCTTCTCCTCGACGGCGTATTCCACGGGGTGAAGAAGTTCTCGGTCGGCGAGCTGGGCAATGACCTGGAGTTCCAAGCTGATGAGGGGAGCAGGGTGCTCACCGTCTGCAGCGAGGCAAACCCGTCCACCCGTGGTGATCTGCGGATCGCCGTGAACGGACGGATCTTCCAGGCCGTCTCGAACATGACCATCAAGGACCTCGACCTCATCGGGTGCGGTGGACACGGCATCCAGGTCCGCGACGTCACCGATGTGGAGGTGCTCCGCAACCGTATCCGCCACATCGGGGGCAGCACCCTCTATGGAACCACCCGTTACGGCAATGGCGTCGAGGTGTATCTCGGTGGCAGCGACGTGCTGGTGGAGGACAACATCATCCACGACGTCTACGACGTGGCGGCCACCATCCAGGGAAATCAGGTCCTGAGAACCAGCGGGGAGGCACCGGTGCTTCGCCTCGGCAGCAGCAACGTGCACTTCAGGAAGAACTACATCACCCGCTGCAGCCAGTCCTTCGAGATCTGGGTTTCGGGTCCCGAGGGCGAGAGCTGGGCCGATACCACCAGCGCGGAGGCCGGGGTCCGCAATTGCTCCTTCACCGACAACCACTGCGAGGACGCCGGCATCGGCAGCTGGGGTCAGGAAGTGCGTCCCAACCCGGAGGAAGGGGGCGTGCACCTGCTGTCCTACGCCGAGAACCTGCCCATCGAACTGTCCATCACCGGTAACCAGTTCATCAAAGCGAAGAACGCCTACATGTACCGTTCCCCGGAGCACAGGTCCCGTATTGCGATCGACCGGAACGTGATCCAGCTCGCCGCGGGCCAGAAACTCCAGCAGCAGCGTTCCGAGGCCATCGAACAGCACGCGGCATGGTCGCAGGCCACCGGGTTCGACGCGAACAGCACCTTCACCGTCGCCGACTGACTGGTTCCCCGGAATCGTCTCCTGGGAGGGACGCGATCGCCAGCGCCAGCTCGCAGAACATCGCGTTCGCCCAGGAGAACCAGGGGCGGGTGAAACGCGACGGATCATCGGCGTCGACCCCTTCGTGCATCCACCCGGTGCCTCCGGTGCCGTCCATCAGCATGCGCAGACAGGCCAGTTTCTCCGCCCGGCCGGTCGCGGTCAGGCCAGCGACCGCGACCGCGATCGGCCAGACGTGGCCGGGTGGGGTGTGCGGGGAACCGACGCCGCGCAGCCGGGTGCCGTCGACGAAACACGGATTCGCGGTTGACAGGACCCTGCGGCGGGTGGCCAGGTACACGGGATCGTCGGCCGCCAACACCCCCAGATAGGGCAGCCCGAGCAGCGACGGCAGGTTCGCGTCGTCCATGAACAACCGGCCACCCATGCCGTCCACCTCGTAGGCCAGGTGGGGTTCCGGGTCCTCGATCACCCCGAAACAGCGGATGCCCTCCTCGATCCCGGCGGCCAGGTGTTCCGCCCGGGCGCGCCGGTCGCCTTCCAGGAGAGGCGCCAGGCGGCGCAGGGTGCTGGCGAAGAAGGCGTTCCCGGGAATGTTGAAGCCGAACCGGCAGGCGTCGTCGCTGGGCCGGAAAGCCTGGAAGACCAACCCGCACTCCCGGGTCTCCGGGCCGCGCCCGGCGCGTGTCAGGGTGTCCGAGGCGGGCGCCCCGGGACGGGTGAACCGGTAGGGGCTCAGCGTCTCATGTTGCTGCTCGGTGCCTGCGACGGTGAGGATGACGTCCAGGGCGTCGTGGAAGTCGGTGTTCAGCCAGTCTCGGCAACCGAGCCCGGCCAGGCGGAGCGCCAGGTGGAGGGGAAAGGTCAGCGAGTCGAGTTCCCACTTGCGTTCCCACACCCACGGCCCCTGCCGCGGTACGTCCTCGTCCCAGCGGTTGCCGTTCGGCCGCCGGTTGAAGGCGTTGGCGTAGGGATCGAGCAGGATCATCCGCCAGTGGCGCCGGAGCAGACCGGCGGCCACCCCGATCAGTTCCGGGTGACGCGGGGCGAGGCGCAGCAGCGGGGTCAGCTGCAGACAGGAATCCCGCAACCACATGGCGGGGATGTCGCCGGTGATCACCCAGGTCTCCTCGCCATCCTCGCCCAGATCGATCGTGGTGGTGGCGATGTTGACCAGCAGCCGGGCGGTCATCTCGCCCGCGCGGTCCTCGCCTGCCGCGTCCGAGACCTGCTCCCGGACCTCGGTGAGCAGCCATCCGGGCAACACCAGCGGGTGCCGTGTCGGTTCCCCGACGGGCGCACCCCAGGTCACCACTCGAAGGCCGGGTTCCTCGTCGGGCCTGCCGAGGGGATGTCGGCGGCGAGCCCCACCTCGTGTTCCGGCCGCCACGAACCGTCGGTCACGCCAAGCAGTTCCAGCAGCAGCGGGGTCACCTCGTGGCTGTACAGGGCCTTGGGCAGGCCGTTCTCCAAGAGCCGGTCCGGCAGCTCCACCGGGTCGCCGAAAGCGTGCAGGATCAGGAACGAGCGCCGCACGTCGACCTCGTCCTCACCGTGCCCGCCCTCCGGTTTGTGCCCGTGGTCGGTGGTCACCGCCACCAGCCACCGTTCCCCCAGCGCCTCGTGGCGTTCCGCGACGGCCTTGACCAGTGCGCGGACGTGTTCGTCCGCCTCCCCGATGGCGCTGCGATAACCGGGGGAGGCCGCGCCGTGCCGGTGCCCGGCCTCGTCGACCCCCTCGAAGTAGACGAAAGCTGCATCCGGGCCCTCGTGGTTGAGCACCTGGCAGGCGTGGTTGCGCACCTCGACGTCGGCGCTGATACAGCCGCGGGTGAAGTCGCGGGGGACGAACAGCTTGTGCTGCCCGGTGTGCTGCTGATCGATGCGGCGCTGGATCACCGGGCCGAAGCTCCCGAGCAGCGCCTCCCACGTGGCTGCGGCGTAGGTGCGGGCCCTCGGGTTGGCGAAGAAGATCCGGGACAGCACGTCGGGGCATTCCGCCAGCCGGTGTCCGACGAACTCGTTCCACCACACGTTGTTCTGCTCGTGGGTGGTGCCCGTCAGCAGGTTGGACCAGCCCGGCCCGGAATCGGTGGGTGGGGTCATCCACACCGGCGCGATCACCCCGCCCGCGATGAGCCGGGCCAGCGTCGGTGCGGCGGGGGAGGTTTCGTGTGGCATCTCGGGGCGGTCCGCTGGCGCGGGTTCCGCGGCGAATCGCGGGTCGGCCGGGTGGTGGGGTTCGGCGAACGCCGGATTCCCGGGGATCACCGAGGGCACGGCGACATCGATCCGTACCCCGTCCAGGCCGATCAGCAGCAGTTTCATGATTCTCCTCCAGCCGGTGTGATGCGTAGCGTCAGGATCGTGAACGCGGTCAGGGCGATCGGGACCTCCCGGGTGGCGGTCACGTCGACGCGGGGCCGCCACAGCTCGGCGGTGAGGTCCTCCTCCAGCGGGTCGACCTCCCACACCCGGGTCGCGTCGAAGGCCAGGTGGAGCACACCCGAGATGGGTTTCCCGGCTCCCTCGTGGATACGCATGATCACGTCACCGGATCCGTCCTCGGCGGGCAGCACCGCCGCGACGTGGGCGCCCGGCACGTCGAGGGTGGCCAGCCTGGCGGCGGGGGCCTCCACCAACCGGGGCGGCAGGTTCAACTCCTCCCCGGCGCGGGTGGCGGTCTCCGGGTCGGCGTCGAGCAGCAGCGAGAACCGGACCGTGCGTTGCGAACGATCCGCCCGCGGGTCCGGGAAGACGGGGGCGCGCATCAGCGACAGCGACACCCGGGTGCCGATTCCCCCGTGCCCCGAGGCGCCGGTGCGCAGCGGGGTGACGGAGTGGCCGTGGTTGGAATCGTTGACCACGGCGATTCCGTAGCCGGGTTCGTCCACCAGCAACCAGCGTCCGGCCGGCACCTCGAACCGGGAATAGTCCCAGCTGGTGTTCTCGTGCACGGGACGCCTGACGTGCCCGAACTGCACCTCGGCGGCGTGTTCGCGGGCCCGCACCGCAAGCGGGAAACTCGCCTTCAGGAGGGTTTCGCGTTCCCGCCAGTCGGCGTCCAGGACGAAATCCAGCCTCGGGGCGTCGGCGTCGAGGAAGATCGTCTGGACGAGCCGGGAGCCGCCCAGGACCCGCGTGATCCGCACCTCGGCGCGCAGCCCCCGGGCGGATACGATCTCCACCGACTCGGCCCCGGGCACGGGAAGTTCGTTGCCGGGATTGAGGTGGTGTCGTTCGATGTCCCAGGCATCGAAGGCGTTCGGCACGTCCTCGAAGGCCCGCAGCCTCGCGCCCCCCGCCCCGGGCAGCAGCACCTCCCGGTGGCGCGTCAGGTCGGTCACTGCGCTGATGGTCCCGTCGGGATCGATGACCACCCGCACCCGGGAGTTCTCCAACACCACCGAATCGCCTTCGCGGCGGGCGACGGCCGGGGCCGTGGGTTCACGCAGCACCTCTGCCAGGGGGGTGATGGCCAGCGGCGGTGCCGCGACCAGGCGGAGAGTTCCGTCGCCGGTTTCCAGCACCCACCTCACCTCGTGGTCGAGAGCGTTGAGCACCGCGGAACCGCCCCCGCCCAGGGCCGCCACGGCGGCATCGGACAGGCCATGAAGTTCTTCCAGGATCTGTGCGTACTCCTCGCGCGCCACCCGGTGCACCCAGGCGATGGAGCTGCCGGGCAGGATGTCGTGGAACTGGTTCAGCAGCACCATCCGCCACAGCCGTTCCAGGTCTGCGGCGGGGAAACGATCCCGCGGAACCCCCGCGAGCAGCGCCAGCGTCCACAGGAACTCGGTCTCGCGCAGGGCGTGTTCGCTGCGGCGGTTGCCCTGTTTCATCTCCAGCTGGGAGGTGAAGATACCGCGGTGGAACTCCAGGTAGAGCTCCCCGACGTGAACCGGGGCGTCCCTCCCGTACTCGGCGCGCGCCGCATCGAAGAACGAATCGGGGTCGCCCATGCGCATCCGGGGCGCCCCCTCCAGGTTGGCCAGGCGCCGGGCCCGTTCCACCATCTCGGCGGTCGGGCCGCCCCCGCCGTCGCCGTAACCGAACGGGATCACCTGGTGCGTGGCGACCCCCTTCTCCGCGTAGTTGTCGACGGCCCTCAGGTACTCCTCGGCGGACAGCTCCGAGTCGTAGCAGTTGACCGGCGGGAAGTGCGTGAGGACACGGGTGCCGTCGATACCCTCCCACCACATGGTGGAGTGGGGCAGCTGGTTGTGCTGGTTCCACGACAACTTCTGGGTGAGGAACCCCGTCATTCCGCACTGGGCGGCGATCTGCGGCAGGTTCGCCGGGTAGCCGAAGGAGTCCGGCAACCAGAGGGTGCGGCTGCGCACCCCCAGCTCCCGCCGGAAGTAGCGGGTACCGAAGGTGAACTGGCGGATCAGGGCCTCCCCGCCGGGCATGTTCACATCCGATTCCACCCACATGCCACCCGACGGGAACCACTGCCCGGCCTCGACCGCGGCCCTCACGCGGGCGAACACCTCCGGGTGGTGTTCCTGGAGCCAGGCATATTGCTGGGCGCTGGTCGCGGTGAAACGGAAATCGGGATACTCGTCGGCCAGCGCGACCACGTTGGAGAAGGTCCGGGCCACCTTCCGGACGGTTTCGCGCACGGGCCACAGCCAGGCCGAGTCGATGTGGGCGTGCCCGATGGCCGTCACGTTCAACGCGGAAGCGACGGCGGGCGCGGCCAGCGCCGGGGCCAGTGCCGCCCGGGCCCGCGCCGCCGAACCGGGTATGTCGTGCAGGTCCAGCGCATCGAGTGCACGTTCCAGGCCCTTGACGATCACCGCCCGGCGGGTGCCCCTCTCCGGGAGGTGACGCGCCAGGTCCCAGGCGACGTCGAGGTCGTGGAACAGGCCCCACAGCTGTTCGTCGCGGATCTGCAACTCGGCCGAACGCAGCTCGTAGAGCGCATCCCGAGGGGCGGTCAGGTGGTCGCCGAGCTCGGTCGGTTTGCAACCGTTCGCGAACAGGTCGGGGTTGGCGGCGGCCTCCACCAAGAACTCCAACGGCGCTCCCGCCTCGGCCCGCTCGGCGATCACCGTCGAACGGTTCCGGGAGTTGACGGCCTTCAACACCCGCAACCCGGCGTCGAACAACAACCCCTCGCACTGGTTGCCGGGCCAGGCGTCGGCGAACCCCAGATCCACCGACAGGCGCAGCCTCCGGCCCGCGGCCCCCTCCGGCACCTCACCGGTCAACCGGAACCACCAGGTGCTCCACGCCGCTCCCCAGCGGTGTGGCAGCGGGACGGGGCAGTAGGGCTGTTTCGCCGCCTCGGCGGGCGGGACCGGCTCGCCCGGGACCTGCCAGGCGGCGACCTCCAGGTGGCCCACGGTGCGGTCGATCAGTGGGCGCACGCGGTCGTTCTTGACGCGTTCGACGCGTTCCAGGATCACGGAGTCGAAGTGGTGCATGCCGGCCTCAGGACAGGTAACCGAGCTCCGGGAACTCCGCCCGGGCGCGTTCCAACAGTTCCCGGGCCACCCCCACGCCGTCGATCAACGGGTGGTGTGCGAAGGCGGCGACGGCCAAGTCCAGGCTTGCCTCCAAGGCAGCCCGGATGGTGGTGCGTTCCGCGTACTTGACCGACTGCACCAACCCGACGGCGTGCTCCGGCAGCGGCGAGACGGGCAGCGGCACCGGCCCGGCCGCGCTGATCCGGCAGGGTGCCTCGATGACGGCGTCCCGGGGCAGCTGTGGCAGCCGGTCTCCGTTGCGGAGGTTGACGATCAGGTCGGTGGCCTCGTCGAAGGCGATCGCCTTCATCACCGCCAGCGCCACCCGGTCGTAGCCACCGGAGACGAGGTCCTGTGCGTCGCGTTCCACGCCGCCGGCGGCCAACCGGTTGGAGGCCATGTAGGTTTCCTCGCGGCGCAGCCGGGTGGCCTCCCACAGCGCGTACGCCTCCGGGCCGGGCAGGGTGGCGGCGCGGGAGTAGAAGTCGCGTTGCTGGGCGGCCAGGAACACCCCTCGGGTGGCCTCCACGGCCTCGTCGGCCCTCCGGGTCTCGCGGGCGAAGTAGTAGTAGTGCAGGTATTCGTTCGGCACCGATCCGAGCTGTCGCAGCCACTCGGCGCCGAACAGGCGGCCCTCCTCGAAGGATTCGATCAGGTCGGGGCGCTCCAGCAGCCGCGGCAGCACGTCGTCGCCGTCCACCAGCAGCCGCTGCAACCAGCCCAGGTGGTTGAGCCCGACGTAGTCGAGCCGGACCCGGTCGTCGCCCGCGATCACCCGGGAGGCGGTTCCCGCGGCCACCAGCCCCGCCCCTTCGAGGGTGTCGAGCACGCGCCGGGCCAGGCCGACGGGGGAGTCGCAGATCCCGATCACCCGGTCACCCAGGATCCGGGAACTCACCTCGGTGATGATCCCGGCCGGGTTGGTGAAATTGATCAGATGGGCCCCGGGAGCCAGCCGGGCGACCGTCTCGGCGATCCGGACGGCGGTGGGGATGCCGCGCAACGCGTAGTCCAGGCCGCCGAAGCCGGTGGTCTCCTGCCCGAGGACCCCGCAGCAGTGGGCGATGGTTTCCTCGGTGGCGCGCCCCTCGGTGCCTCCGACCCGGATGGCGCTGAAGACGAAATCGGTGCCGGTCACGGCCTCCTCCAGGTCCCGCGCCACCTGCACCTCGGGGGCCTTCGGATGGTCCTGTGCCATCGCCTGCAGGATGGAACGGATCACGGCCAGGCGCCCTGCGTCGGTGTCCCAGAGCCTCAGTTCGGTGACCCGGCGGTCGCTCTGGTCGGCCAGCAGGGTACGGAACATCAACGGCACGCGGAAACCACCGCCACCTAGAAGGGTCAGTTTCACGGGTGCAGCACCTCCGTTGGCAGGGTGGGGAATGAAGCGGGCAGGGGACGGTCGGTGACCAGCAGGTCCACGTCGCCGACGTCGATGGCGTTGTAGGCGCCGATCCCCGGGAACTTTTCGTGGTCGGCGACGAGGATCACCCGGGAGGCCTGCCGGCGGGCGGTGAGTTTGATCTCGCGGCCCCTCGGGTCGGTGTCGCGCACGACGGCGCGCTCGCCGATGCCGGAGCAGCCGAGCACCGCGACGTCGATCTGGAGGTTGGCGATCTCGGCTGTCGTGGTGGCCCCCTGGACGGACATGTACTCGCGATTGACGTGCCCGCCCAGCATGATCAGTTCGGTTCCGGGGCCGGTGACCAGCAGGTCGGCGATGCGCAACGAGTTCGTCACCACGGTCAGGTCGTGTTCCAGCAGTTTCTCCGCCACGCGGTAGGTGGTGGTTCCGGCCTCCAGGAAAACGGTGCTGCCCGGCGCGATCCGCCGGGTGACCAGCTCGGCTATCGCGCGTTTGCCATCGTCGCCGCGGGCGAGCACCTCGTCGAAGGGGTCGTCCACCTTCTCCGCCAGGGGGTTCTCGGAGGCCAGCCGGGCCCCTCCGAAGACCCGCACGATCAACCCCAGGGCGCTCAGCTCATCGAGGTCCCGGCGCACGGTGGCGGCCGAGGCCTTGAGTGCCTCGGCCAGGGTGGCGGTGCTGGCCACCTGGTGTTCGCGCAGCTGCTCCAGGAGAGCGCGCTGACGAGCCTCTTTGATCACGGCACAAATCTACAATCCACCCCGACCAGTCGCAACAAATTTGAACATCAATGATCTTTCGTGAGCATTGACACGCATTCGTGTGCGCCCTAGCCTTGCCTGCGTCCGAGCCTCAAAGACGCGGGCGAGGCAGGTTCAACCCATCCCTAGGAGACTGAAATGCTCACCGAACCAATCACACGACGCGGTGTGATCGCCTTGGGCGGTATCGCATCGTTGGCCGCTGTCCTGAGCGGCTGTTCCACCGCTCCTGCCGGTTCGGGGGACGCGGCCAGCGGGGACGGTGCGCAGCTGGTGCTGTGGACCTGGCCCGAGGGGTTCTCGGCCAAGGTCATCGACTCCGTCACCAAGGCCTTCCCGGGTGTTTCCCTGCGGCAGGACGTCATCGGCGGTGACTTCAAACAGAAACTCACCACCACCTTCCAGGCCGGCTCCGGGTTGCCGGCGATCACCGGCGTGAAGGGGGAGGACATCGCCTTCTTCGCGTCCCAGCCGGATTTCTTCACCGACCTCAACACGCTGGGCGCCGATTCCCGCAAGGGCGAGTTCCTGGACTGGAAATGGGCCCAGGCCACGACGGCCGACGGCAGGCAGCTGGGCATCCCGATCGACATCGGTCCCACCGCCCTGTTCTACCGCTTCGATGTCTTCGAGAAGCTGGGACTGCCCCACGAACCCGAGGCCCTGGCGGCCGCCATCCGCACCTGGGACGAGTACTTCAACCTGGGTGTCGAGATGGTGGGCAAGGAAGCGGGAACCTTCCTGGTGCGTGACCTCGCCACCATCTTCGAGACGGTGGTGAAGCAGACGGGAAAGAACTTCGTCGACTCGTCCGGGAAGTTCATCGGCGCCGAGGACCACGTCCGCTCCGCCTGGAACACCGCGGTCAAGGCCCACACCCTCGGGATAAACGCCGGAACCAAACCGGACACCCCCGACACCCAGGCCGCGGTCGCGGCCGGGAAACTGCCCGCCGACATCGGGGCCTCCTGGCACCTGTCCGACCTGATGGTGGACGCCCCCGACACCTCCGGCAAGTGGCACGTCTGTGCGCATCCCGGTGACGCCACCAACAACGGCGGATCCTTCCTCACCATCCCGAAGGGCACCGCCGATGCCGCGAAGGCCTTCGAGGTGATCATGCACATCCTGAACGCCGACAACCAGATCGTCGAATACGAGGACAAGGGCAACTTCCCCGCCAACTCGGCAGCGTTCGCCTCGGAGGCGCTCCACAAGCCGACTGATTTCCTGGGCGGCCAGGTGGGTGCCGAGGTGTTCGCGAAGGCCGCCGAGACCGTGCGTCCCCTGTACGAACACAAGTTCAACAACACCGTCAGCGGCCCGTTCCGTGCGGAACTGGAGTTGGTGGAGGCCAGCAACAAGGATCCCGAGCAGGCCTGGAACGACGCCGTTGAGCAGGCCAAACGGCTCGCCGAACAGAACGGTTTGACCCTCTGATGACCCGCCGGCCCCGCACGAAGGCACCCGACCTCGGCACACTCAAGGTGCGGGGCCGGCGCGCGCTGCCGCTCTACGCGGCGGTCTGCCCGTATTACCTGCTGTTCGCCCTGTTCTCGGCCGTTCCCATCCTGTTCACAGCTTTCATCTCGGTGACGAACTGGAGCGGCCTCGGTGATTTCCAGATCGTCGGTTTGAAGAACTTCGAATACCTGGTGACGGACAAGCTGTTCTGGAAGTCCTTGGGCAACACCTTGATCCTGTGGGTGATGTCCACCGTGCCGTGCCTCACCCTGGCCACCCTCGTCGCCCTGGCCCTCAACAGCGCCAAACGTTTCTCCAACACCTACCGGGTGGCCTACCTGCTGCCGAACGTGACCTCGATGGTGGCGATGGGCATCCTGTTCAGCTCGATCTTCTCCAGCAACTTCGGCCTGGCGAATGCGCTGATCAACGTGATCGGGGTCGGCAACATCCCGTGGCTCCAGACGGAGTGGGGCATCAAAATCGCGATCTCGACGCTGTCGGCGTGGAGTTTCGTCGGCTACAACGCCCTGATCATTCTCGCGGGCCTGCAGGCCATCCCGAAGGAGATCTACGAGGCCGCGTCCCTGGAGGGTGCGGGCCCGGTGCGGCAGTTCTTCCACATCACCCTGCCGCTGCTGCGGCCGATCGTGATGTTCGTGACGATCATGTCCACAATCGGTTCGCTCCAGTCGTTCACCGAATCCCAGGTGCTCACCAGCTCCAAGGCGGGAAGCGCCGCCGCCAGCGGGGGAGTCGGCAACTCCGGTCTCACCATGGTCATGTACTTCTACTCGGTGGCCTTCCAGGAGAACCGCTACGGATACGGCGCCGCCATCGCCTGGGGCATTGTCGTGATCGTGACGGTGTTCGCGATCATCAACTTCTTCGCGACGAGGGAGCGCAGGGCATGAGCGGGCAGAGACACCGCCCCTTCAGGCCGGGGAATCTGATGCGGCACCTCTTCCTGATCGCGGGTGCGTTGATCGCGTTCTTCCCGTTCTACTGGATGTTCGTGCTCTCCACCCACCGCTCCAGCGCCATTCACGAGTTCCCACCGCCGTTGATTCCCGGGGACCGGTTCTGGGAGAACTTCCAGAAGATGACCGGCACCGTGAACGTGTGGGCCGCGATGATGAACACCTTCATCGTCGCATCGGTGGTCACCTTCGTGGTGCTCTTCCTGGACTCGGTGGCCGCCTTCGCCTTCTCCAAATTCTCGTTCCGGGGGAGGGGAATCCTGTTCGGGATCATCATGTTCACGTTCCTGCTGCCCGGGCAGCTGTCCACCATCCCGCTGTTCCTGGTGATGAGCCAGATCGGCTGGGTGGGCAAACTGCAGGCGGTGATGTTCCCGGCCTTCGCGAACGCCTTCGGGATCTTCTGGTTGCGGCAGTACTTCACCAGCGCCGTGCACGTCGAACTGATCGAGGCAGCCACCATGGACGGTTGCGGATTCTTCCGGCAGTACCTCCATGTCGCGCTGCCCGCGGCCCGTCCCGCCCTGGCCTTCCTCGGGATCTTCACGTTCATCGGTTCCTGGAACGACTTCCTGTGGCCGCTGATCGTGCTGAACAACCCCAACCAGCTCACCCTCCAGGTGGTGCTCTCGCAGCTCCAGACCGCCCACGGCACCGATTACGGAATGGTGATGATGGGTGCGTTCATCGCGGTCGTGCCGCTGCTGTTGATCTTCGTGGCGGGCAGCCGCCAGTTCCTGAGCGGCCTCACCGAGGGCGCGGTCAAGATGTGACATGGTGTACCGACTCCGGCCGGTACACCATGTCGACGTGTTCCTCAGACGATGCGGTGCATCCAGCCGTACGGGTCGGGGCGCCGCCCGTACTGGATCTCGGTGAGCTGCCGGCGCAGGTCGAGTGTCGTCGCGCCCGGTTGCCCGTCCGCCACGGTGTGGGTGCCTTCCGGGTCGGTGAAGCTGGCCACCGGGGTGATGATGGCCGCGGTGCCGCAGGCGAAGACCTCGCGGATGCTGCCGTCGTCGATACCGCGGAAGAGTTCCTGCTGCGAGAGACGGCGTTCCTCGACGGCCAGACCCGCATCGGCCGCGAGCCGCAGGACCGCGGAGCGGGTCACGCCCTCCAGGATCGAGTCCGTGAGCGCCGGGGTGATCACGCGGCCGTTCGTGGTGACGGCGAACAGGTTCATGCCACCCAGTTCCTCGACGTAGCGGTGCTCCACCGCGTCGAGGAAGGCGACCTGGCTGCACCCGGCCGCCTCGGCCTCCTGCTGGGCCACCATCGAGGCGGCGTAGTTCCCGCCGCACTTGGCGAAACCCGTTCCGCCGGGAGCGGCCCGGCTGAAGTCGCGGGAGACCCAGATCTTGACCGGCTGCACCCCGGAACCACCGAAATAGGCCCCGGAGGGGCTCGCGATGACCGCGTAGGTGACCGAGGTCGACGGCTTGACCGCCAGGAAGGCCGAACGGGCGAACATGAAGGGCCTCAGGTACAGGCTCTGCTCCGCCCCGCGCGGCACCCAGTCCCGGTCCACCTCCACGAGACGGTCGATGCCGGTCAGGAAGTCGTCGACGCCGAGTTCGGGCAGCGCCAGGCGACGTGCCGAACGCTGGAACCGGGTGGCGTTGACATCGGCGCGGAACCGCCAGATGGAACCGTCCTCGTGGGCGTAGGCCTTCAAACCCTCGAACGCCTCCTGGGCGTAGTGGAACACCGCCGAGGCCGGGTCGAGGGTGAACGGGGCGTAGCCGACGATCCGGTGGTCGTGCCAGCCGCGTTCCGGATCCCAGTCGATCAGGACCATGTGGTCGCTGAAGTTCGACCCGAACCCGGGGGAGGCGAGGATCGCCTCGCGTTCGGACTGCGACCTGCGGGTGGCGGGTTCCAGGCGGAAATCAGCCATTGTTGTCTCCTTCGGTGTTCAGGCGCAGCGGCCCATGCCGCCGGTGACGTCGATGCCGGGCCATCCGGTCTCCTCGTTTCAGGACGCGTCTGTTCCGGAGCTGCTCCCCGGGCGGGAGCCTACACCTCGTTATTTCCGGAGGAATGGAAAGCGTCCACATACAAGATCCCGGGCGATTAAACTTTCCGACCGTGGTTTGGGATCTGGAGATACTGGCCCGATGGGGGATATCGGTGGCGGGAGTGGTGGCTTTCGCGGCATCCGGGGCCCTGGAGGCGAAACGCCGGGACCTGGACGGCGTGGGTGTCATCACGCTCGCGTGCTGCACCGCAGTGGGCGGCGGTGTGATCCGCGACCTCCTGATCGGCGCCGTTCCCGTGGCGGCCCTGGTGGATCTCTGGATGATGGGTCTGTCGGTGCTGACGGCGGTGGTCGTGATGCTGCTCGTGCACACCGGGCGGCGGCTGCGGATACCGCTGCTGCTGTGCGACGCGGTGGGGCTCGGCCTGTTCACCGTCGACGGGGCGCTGAAGGGACTGTCCTTCGGGTTGCATCCCGCCGCGGCCACGCTGACCGGGGTGGTCACCGGAGTGGGCGGCGGCATCCTCCGGGACGTCCTGGCCAGCGAGGTGCCGCTCGTCTTCCGTCGCCGTTCCCCCTTCTACGTCGTGGCGGCCCTGCTCGGCAGCGGGTTGATCGTCTGGCTCGCCACCATTGGCTGGGCCGGCGGGATCGGGATGTTCGGCACCGCGGCGCTGATCTTCATCATCCGGATGACGGGGCTCCGCTACGGCTGGCACATACCGAACGGGCGCGGCCGGGGCAGGGCGTAGCTGGTACCCGGAAACCCCGTGATCCGCCCGTCCCGCAGGCGCGCGATAGACTCGCCGCCTGAGAACAAACTGGGAGGAACAACCTCGTGGCGAATCTGACCCCCTCCGGCGTACCGGCCCCCTTCGAGGCGCTGGGACTGACCTTCGACGACGTGCTGCTCCAGCCCAACGAATCGGACGTCATCCCATCAGAGGCGGCGACCGACACCTGGTTCAGCCGCAACATCCGGTTGAATGTTCCCCTGTCGTCGGCGGCCATGGACACCGTCACGGAGACCCGCATGGCCATCTCCATGGCCCGGGAGGGCGGCATCGGCATCCTGCACCGCAACCTGTCCATCGACGACCAGGCGCACATGGTGGACCAGGTGAAACGCTCGGAGGCCGGGATGGTCACCCAGCCTGTGACCATCGGACCCGGGGCCAGTATCCAGGAGGTGGACGAGGTCTGCGCCCAGTACCGCGTCTCCGGGCTGCCCGTGGTGGACGACGACGGGATGCTGCTCGGGATCATCACCAACCGTGACCTGCGTTTCGAGGAGGACGGCACCCGCCCCGTGAGCGAGGTCATGACGAAGATGCCCCTGGTCACCGCGCCCGTCGGCATCTCCAACGACGACGCCCTGGCGCTGCTGGCGAAGAACAAGATCGAGAAACTGCCCATCGTCGACTCGTGGGGCAGACTCAAGGGCTTGATCACCCTCAAGGATTTCGTCAAGGCCGACAAATATCCCAACGCCGCCAAGGACGACGCCGGCAGGCTCCGGGTGGGTGCGGCCGTCGGTTTCTTCGGTGACGCCTGGGAGCGGGCCATGGCCCTGGTGGAGCAGGGGGTGGACTGCGTCATCGTCGACACCGCCCATGGCCACTCCCGTGGCGTGGTCGACATGATCCGACGCATCAAGGCCGACCCGGCCGCCGCCGGGGTGGATGTCATCGGCGGCAACGTCGCCACCTACGCCGGGGCCCGGGCGCTCGTCGAGGCGGGGGCCGACGGGGTGAAGGTCGGCGTCGGACCGGGTTCGATCTGCACCACCCGTGTGGTGGCGGGGGTCGGGGTGCCGCAGGTCACCGCCATCCACGACGCGGCCCGCGCCGCCAGGCCCCACGGTGTGCCGGTCATCGGGGATGGTGGCCTCCAGTACTCCGGTGACATCGCCAAGGCCATCGTCGCGGGGGCCAACTCGGTGATGCTCGGGTCGCTGCTGGCCGGTTGCGAGGAAAGCCCAGGGGATCTGGTGTTCATCAACGGCAAACAGTTCAAGACCTACCGTGGCATGGGCTCCCTGGGGGCGATGGCCGCGCGCGGCCGCAAGGCCTCCTACTCGAAGGACCGCTACTTCCAGGGCGACGTCACCAGCGACGACAAGCTCATCCCCGAGGGCATCGAGGGGCAGGTGGCCTACCGCGGCCCCTTGGCGGCGGTCGCCTATCAGCTGGTCGGTGGGCTCAGGCAGTCGATGTTCTACTCCGGTGCCCGCACGATCGATGAACTGCAGGAACGCGGACGGTTCGTGCGGATCACCGCAGCGGGTCTGCGAGAATCACATCCGCACGACATCCAGCTCACCGCTGAGGCCCCCAACTACTGGTCACGCTGACAGGAAAACGATGTACGAATTCGGCCGCTCCAAGAACGCCACCCGCGGGTACTCCTTCGACGACGTCGCCATCGCTCCCGCGCGGCGCACCCGCTCCGAGTCGGAGGTGGATCTCCGCTGGCGTATCGATGCCGTCACCTTCGACGCCCCTATCGTCGCCGCCCCCATGGACTCGGTGATGTCTCCCGCCACCGCCATCGAGATGGGGCGCCTGGGTGGGCTGGGGGTGCTCAACCTGGAGGGTCTGTGGACCCGCTACGAGGATCCGTCCCCGGCCTACGAACAGCTCACCGAGCCCGCCGACCAGGTGACCACCACCCGTCGCCTGCAGCAGCTCTACGCCGAACCCATCAAGGCGGAACTGATCGAGGCCCGGCTGGCTGAGATCCGCGCCGCGGGGGTGCCGGTGGCGGGTGCGCTCTCACCCGCCAGGACTCAGCAGTTCGCGGACGTGATCGAACGGGCCGGGGTGGATTTCTTCGTGATCCGCGGTACCACGGTCTCCGCCGAGCATGTCGACGAGACCGAGAGCACCCTCAACCTGAAGGAGTTCATCTACCGCTTCGACGTGCCCGTGCTGGTGGGGGGCTGCGCCACCTACCGGATGGCCCTGCACCTGATGCGCGCGGGCGCCGCCGGGGTGCTCGTCGGATTTGGTGGCGGCGCCACCCACACCACCGCCTCGGTGCTGGGCATCGAGGTGCCGATGGCCTCCGCCGTCGCCGATGTCGCGGAGGCCCGCCGCGACTACCTGGAGGAGTCGGGCGGGCGCTACGTGCACCTGATCGCCGACGGTGCGGTCGGGAGATCCGGCGACATCGCCAAGGCCATCGCGTGCGGGGCCGACGCGGTGATGGTCGGCTCTCCGCTGGCGCGCGCCACCGAGGCCCCCGGCCGCGGCTGGCACTGGGGACCGGAGGCCTGGCACGCGACCCTGCCGCGCGGCGAGCGGGTGTTCTTCGAGCAGGTCGGTTCCCTGGCCGAGGTGGTCAACGGCCCCTCCCACCTGCCCGACGGAACCATGAACCTCGTCGGTGGGCTGCGCAAGGCCATGGCCCTCACCGGTTACACCGACATCAAGTCGTTCCAGCGAATAGACGTGATGGTGCACTGATGGAAATCGAGGAAGCCCGCCGGGAACTGCTGAGGCTGCGGGGCAGCATCGACAACATGGACTCCATGCTGGTCCATCTGCTGGCCGAACGTTTCAAGATCACCCAGTATGTGGGAAAGCTGAAGGCCGCCGCGGGCCTCCCCCCGGCCGACCCGGATCGCGAGGCACAGCAGATCCAGCGGCTGCGGGCCCTGGCCGTCGAATCCGAACTGGACCCGGAGTTCGCGGAGAAGTTCATCACCTTCATCGTCCGTGAGGTGGTGCGGCACCACGAACAGATCGCCGCGGAGGAAGCGGACGAGGGCTGAACTGGCCCCGGGTGGGGAAGAACCCCGGAAACGCGCGGTTGCGCAGCACTCAACGCTTATTTCGCTCCTTCGGGGGCGGTTTCAGGGCTTGAGTGCTGCGCAACCGGGTTTTTCCGGCCCAGCAACGAGATGGATCCCCGCGCCGTGGCCCGGATGGACCACTCGAAGCGCTCTCGTGGGCTCAGCTGGGCGATCGACTCGGCCCCGGCCCGGACCGTAGGTGCCTGTTCGGGCAGGGCCTTGGGTGCGGTGTCGTCGTGGGACAGCGGATTGATCTCGCCCAGGGCGATCGCGTGTTCCGCGACGGTTGATACCAGCAGACTGGCCTGCGCCGGCGGGTAACCGAAACGTGAGGCGAAGGCCGCTTGCTGCACCTCCGCCAGCCTGATCGTGAACTCGTGTCTGGGGGCGGCGAGCTTGGTCAGGTGTTGCCCGATGCCCGGATTGGCCATCACGAAGTCGCGGAGCGTGTGCGCCAGTTCGACGAGAGCGTCCTCCGGGTCCGTGGCCGTCGGCTCGGGGAAGACGTGCCCGGCGACGATGCCCTCGGCGACCATGGCCCGCAGCCCGTCGAGGTCCCCGACGATCCGGTAGATAGACATCTCGCTGATGCCGAGTTCTTTTGCCACCCCCCTGATCGACAGGCGTGGAAGGGTGATGCGTTTGCCTGCCTCGACGATGCGGTCGGTGGTGATCAGGCGAGGCCGTCCGGGTGAGACCATGCCCCAATTCTTGCGTCTTTCGGTGAGGTTGAGCGCCCAGAGGCCCGGAGGGGCCGTTTCGGGGATACCTCTGGTCACTCGCCACACAATAAGTTAGTGTATCTAACATAAATGTTTCGTCAGCCGCTGGCCGAGTGTCCCGAAGCGGCTCTGAGCGAAGGTGTCGCCCAATATGTCCTTCCGGTTTCCTCTGCTGATCCGTCTGAGTGGCGTCCTGCTGACCCTCTGCGCCCTCGCCACCACTTCTTGTTCGTCGGCATCCAGTGAGACCCCCGAGGTCTCGTCTACATCCGAAACGGCGAGTGCTTTCCTGCCGGTTGCCGAGGGAAGGACCGAGTATCCGTTGACGCTGACATCTCCCTACGGCGAATCGGTCATCGGCAAGCGGCCGACCCGTGTCGCCACCGTCGGCGCGAACGCCGTGGACACGGAACTCCTGCTGTCATTGGGAGGGGTCCCCGTGACCACCAATGGTCTCGGATTCAACAAGGCTCCCTGGCTGAAGGAGGCAGCGGCGGATCGTATAGAACTGGTCTTCGAGACCGAGAGCTGGGACCAGTACCCTTACGAATCCATCGCGGCGGCCAAGCCCGACGTGATCGTGGTGTTCGGTTACGATCTGACCAACTCCTTCGCGAAACTCTCCGAGATCGCCCCGGTGGTCACCAGCGACAAGCCGTGGACCGGGTACTTCAGCAACCCCTGGCAGGACAACATCCGCATCCTCGGCAAGGCGCTCGACCTGTCCGGTGCGGCCGAAAAGGTGATCTCCGACTACGACTCCTACATCGCCGGCATCAAACGGGCAAACCCGGGTTTCGAGGGCAAGAGCCTCAGTTACACGGTCTGGTTCGGAACTCAGCGAGGCCTCAGCTACCAGAGCCTCCCGAGTTCGATCATCACCGAGGTGTTCACGTCCATCGGTTTCACACAGGCCCAGAATGCGGGTTCCTTCTCGGAAACCCAGACCGTCAGTCCCGAACTGATGGGGTCGATCGACGCCGACGTGCTGATCGTCTCGGGCAGTGAGGGTGCCATCGAGGCAACTCCTGAGGCCATCCCCGGCCTGACCGACTCCGCCGTCTTCCAGGGCCTTGAGGCCTGGAAGAACGGGCACACGGTCATCACCGAGAAGAAGTCACCCGCCGGATGGGCGATGTCCACGGCCGGCCCGATGGGCACCAAAGTGGCGCTCGACATCCTGGTGCCCAGGATCGCCGAGGTGATCGGATGACCCCGGCCCCCTCCCGGGATCCACTGGCACCGTTGCGCAGAGTCCGCCATGGCCCGCTCGTCCGTCCTGTGCCGGGACTCTGACGGGGTTCCCCGACGGCCGGTGACCGTGTTCACAGGGCTGGTCGTGATTCTCCTGCTGTCGGTCCTGGCCAGCACGATGACAGGTGCCAGGTTCCTCGGTCCCTCCGAGTGGTGGCGGGCGCTCGTCGCACCCGGGGCCGATCCCATCACCGCGATCGTGTGGGACATGCGGATCCCGCGCACGGTCGTCGGCCTGGTGGTCGGGGCCGCCTATGGCGTGGCGGGTGCCCTGATGCAGGCGTTGACCCGCAATCCCCTGGCGGATCCGGGAATCCTTGGCGTCAATTCCGGCGCCGGACTCGCGGTGACGGCCGGTATCGGTCTGTTCGGCATCACGGGGGTGGGTGGCTACCAGTGGTTCGCCTTCGTGGGTGCTGTTGGGGTCACGGCCCTGGTCCTGGTTCTGGGGGCCATGGGCCGGGGCCCCACCGCACCGGTGCAGCTGGTTCTTGGTGGGGTGGCCATGTCGGCCGTGCTGAGCGGGGTGAGCCAGTTCCTGTCCCTGCTGGATCCGGACACCTTCGCGGCGGTCCGCAACTGGGCGGTGGGATCGATCGGCCGCACCCGGATCGCAGAGCTTCTCCCGGTCCTGCCCCCCATAGGTGTGGCCCTGACGCTCGCGCTCGCCCTGGGGCGTTCGCTGGATGCCATGGCGCTGGGCGATGACGTCGCATCCGGGCTTGGGGTCCGGGCCGGGCGGACCCGGTTTCTAGCCGTGATCGCCATCACGCTCTTGGCGGGTCCCGCTACCGCGATAACGGGCGGAATCGCCTTCGTCGGCCTGATGGTCCCGCACGTGGTGCGGTGGAACCTCGGATCCGGCCAGCGGGTGATCCTCGCCGGGTCCCTGCTGGTGGGACCGGCCCTCGTGCTGGTGGCCGATGTGCTCGGCCGTGTGATCGCCATTCCCGGGGAGATCGAAACGGGAATCCTCACCGCCGTGATCGGTGCGCCCCTGCTGGTGGTGCTGGCCCGCAGAGCGAGCACCACATGAGACAACGAGTCGTCTTCGCGCACCGGATGCTCCGCCTGGGCGGAGCCCGGTTCGGCATTCGTATCGCCCTGCGCCCGCTGCTCCTCCAAGGATTTCTGGGTCTCCTGGCGTTGATCCTCGCAGGGGCCTGTCTCCTGGTCGGCGACTATTCCCTGACCCCGGGGCAGGTGCTCGACGTGTTCCTGGGTGGGCGATCCCTCGCCCGGGTGGTCGTCCTTGAATGGCGTCTGCCCGCCGCGGTCTCCGCGGTGGTTCTCGGCGCCCTGCTGGGGATCGGTGGCGGAATCTTCCAGTCGTTGACCCGCAATCCCCTGGGATCGCCGGACATCATCGGTTTCGACGCCGGGGCACACACTGCCGTCGTGGTGGGAATCCTGCTGTTCGGCGCCCGCGCGCAGGGAATCATCGCGGTGGCCGCCGTGGCCGGGGGGCTACTGGCCGCCTTCGTGGTGCACCTGCTCTCGGGGCGGACCACGACGGGGTTCCGTCTGATCGTGGTCGGCCTGGCCGTCTCCGCCGCGTTGGGCGCGATCAACGCGTACCTGGTCACCCGCGCCCGCGTCGAGGACGCCATGCTGGTCGGATTCTGGGGGGCTGGTTCCCTGACGCGTATTGAGGCGGGGGCGCTTCCGATGTGGCTGGGGGCAGCGGCCGTGCTCCTCGTGTCCGCGGGCCTGCTGGCCCCTTCCCTCGGGATCATCGAGCTGGGTGACCAGACCGCTGGCGCGCTCGGGATCCCACTGGAACCCCGCAGGGCGCTTCTCGTTGTCGTCGGGGTGACGGCCTCCGCCGTCGTGACGGCCGCTGCCGGGCCCATCGGTTTCGTCGCGCTTGCGGCCCCACAGGTCGCTCGGCGACTCATGAGGACCCCCGGGATATCCATCGCGGGGGCAGCGACGGTGGGAGCCGTGCTGCTGTCGGCCGCCCAGCTCTGCTCCGCGTTGGCCAGCAGCAGCAACCGTCCCGTGCCCGTGGGTCTGATCACGGTCTCGGCCGGCGGCCTGTACCTGATTCACCTACTGGCGCGTGAGGGAAGGAGATCTGCATGACACCCACTGGCCGGCTGCGGGCCGATGGGGCGAGGCTCGGCTATGGCAACCGCATCATCTCCAGCTGCCTGGATCTCGCGATCCTTGATGCGGAATTCACCGCCGTGGTGGGGCCGAACGGCTGCGGCAAGTCGACGCTGCTGAAGGCTCTGGCCCGGCTCCTGAAACCAACTGCCGGGCGGGTGATCCTCGACGGCCGCGACATCCACGATCAGCCCACGAGACGGGTTGCCAGAAGAATCGGCATCCTGCCGCAGAGCTCGATGGTCCCTGACGGCATCACGGTCTCCGAGCTGGTGGCCCGGGGCAGGTTCCCCCATCAGGGTTTCGCCCGCCGGTGGACCCGGCGTGACGAGGAGCTGGTTGCCCGCGCCATGGACGAGGCGAACGTCACCGCCCTGGCGACCAGGCGGGTCGATGAGCTGTCGGGTGGGCAGCGACAACGGGCTTGGATCGCGATGGCGCTCGCCCAGGACACCCCCATACTGCTGCTCGACGAGCCCACCACCTTCCTCGATATCCGTCACCAGGTGGAGTTGATGGAACTCCTGGTGGACCTGAACCGGAGAGGCCGCTGCCTGGTGGCCGTGCTGCACGACCTCAACCAGGCAGCACGTTTCTCCACCCATCTGATAGCGATGCGGGACGGCGAGATCGTCGCCCAGGGGCCACCGGGTGAGGTGGTCACCCCCGGCCTCGTCGAAGAGGTCTTCGGACTGCCCTGCGTCGTGACTCCCGACCCTGTCACCGGATCCCCCCAGGTGACACCGATCGGGCGCAACGCGCCCCTCAAGCAGGAAGGAATGACATGACCCTCAACATCGGAATCGCACTTTCCCCGATCTGGCTGCGCGGAGAAGCCTGGAGACGCGACGACAGTCGCGTCGAGGAAATGTTCTCCCTGAGCCCCTACGTCGAGCTCGCGCGGAAGGCCGAGGCCGCTGCGCTCGACTTCCTCTTCTGCCCCGAGGCGGGCTATCTCAGACCGGATTCCGTCGGCGGGACACCGGGATTCGCCACCCTCGACTCGTTCACCCTGGTCACGGCCCTGACGTCCGTTACGGCGAGGATCGGCCTGATCCCTACCGTCCAGACGGCCTACACGCACCCATTCCCCGTAGCCCGGGCGCTGGCCTCCCTACAGCAGATCAGCGGGGGACGTGCCGGGTGGAACGTGGTCACCGCCTTGGGGGGTGAGAAGAACTACGGACTGGACACGCCCCTTGGGTCCGAGGAGCGATACGCCCGGGCCAGCGAATTCGTCGAGGTCGTGAACGCGCTCTGGGATTCGTTCCCCGCCGAGGCGTTTGTTGCGGACCGGGCCTCCGGGGTTTTCACCGATCCCGGGAAGGTGAAGGCCATTGATTTCGATGGCGAATACTTCCGGGTGGCCGGACCGATGGCCCTCCCGTCCCACCCCGCAGGGCGGCTGCCTGTCGTCCAGGCCGGGGCTTCACCCACCGGGGTCGCCTTCGCGGGCGCAGTGGCCGACGCGGTGTTCGGGGCGGTCCCTGACTTGGAGGATGCAGTTGCACAACGGGCTGCTCTGCGTGATGCGGCCGTCGCAGCAGGTCGTGACGCCGACGAAATCCGGTTTCTGCCCGGGCTCAACATGGTGTTGGCGGACAGCCGCGAGGAAGCCCAAACAGTGGCCGAGTCCAGCGGGGTGGACGCAACCCTGCACTGGACCATCATCGGCACCCCGGAGGACGCGGCCGATGCGGTCGAGGCCCGGGCGGAGGCGGGGGCGATCGACGGTTTCATCGCGTTGCCCGGCGGGTCGCGGAACTCCGTCGACCTGTTCTTGGATCAGGTGGTGCAGATACTCGCGCGACGTGGACTGTGCCGGGACGGGTATCGGGGAAACACGCTCCGTGAACACCTGGGAATGAAGGGCTGAGGGCACACCCACATGCCGGTTGGCCCGGGGCCTGGTGAAGGGGCGGTCCGCGTCGAAACCCCTTCTCGAAGTTGGTTGGGTCGGGTTGCGACGAGGGAGCGGTTCGTGCCGGAACCTCCATCGGTGGTCGGGGGAAGACCCACACCCCGTAACAACGACCCGACCCCCTCCCGTGCATGAATCGCGGAAGAAAAACGGTTCAACGTCGCCACACGACGTTGAACCGTTTTTCTTCCGCGATTCGTGAACAGGGGGGAGGGAAGAGGGGGAGGGAAGAGGAAGAGGAGGGAGGAGGGGGAGGGGCGTGTCCCTGTGTTCTTTGTCAAGTGGCGAGGGGGCAGGTGGGTGATGGTTCCGACTCGACCAGTTCCGGGTTTCTCGACGAAGCGAACTCTAGGATCGTCGGATGCGTTGTTTCATCGCCGTGACACCTCCCGCCGATGTCGTTTCCGACATCGACCGCTTCCTGGAACCGCGCCGCATCGCCACCGAGAACTCGCCGTGGCGCTGGAGCCGACCGACGACCTACCACCTCACGCTGGCCTTCATGGCCGACCACCCAGGCCACCGCGTCGAGGAACTGATCCAGGCGCTCGACGAATGGGCTGGGCGTCATGCCCCGCTGGCGATGAGCATCGCAGGGGCGGGTGGGTTCCGTGGCCCGGAGTGCGCCAAGGTGCTGTACCTCGGCGTTCCGGGGGCCGCTGCAGTGGAGCTGGGGGAGTGGTCCGGGCAGCTGCGGGCCCTCGTCACCCACCACGGCGGCAGCCCCGACGGGACGGGCTTCAGACCCCACCTCACCATTGCCAGGGCCCAGCGCGCCCAGAACGCAGGGCGTCTTCTCCAGGCCCTCGACACCTACGCGTCCCAGGAGTTCGTCGTCCCCGAGGTCGTTCTGGTGGAATCCCGCCTGGCTTCCCGGACCCACGAGGTGCTGCACCGCGCGATCCTGCGCGGGTGAGCCGCGACACGCCGAATCTGTACATCTGTACATGTACGGATGTACATTAGTGCCGTGGCGAAACGGACGAGGGACCCGGAGGGGCGCAGGAAGAAGATCCTGCAGGCCGCCGGGGAGCTGATCAAGGAGATCGGGATCAGCGCCGTCACCCACCGGAAGGTGGCCGAACGCGCACGGGTGCCGCTCGGGTCGACCACCCAGTACTTCAAGTCCCTGACCGACATGCTGGCGGAGGCGCTGACGGGACTGGAGGAGGAACGCGAGGAGAAACTGGCCGAGTTCGCCTCCGAACTCAACGGGGTCGATGATCCCGTTGGCCTGGTCGTGGACATGGTGATGGAGTCCCTCTCGGACCTGAAACGGACCCGGAACGAGATGTCCTTCGCCCTGCTCTACACGACCAACCCGAAGCTTCGGCGTTTCATCGTCCCCGGCGACGCGGCCCTGGTGGAGCGGTTGTCGCACAACATTCCGGAGGCGACGGGACGAGCCGTGCTCGCCTACTGCTACGGGGTCCTGTTCCAGGCCGTCGTCCAGGAAACCGTTCCCCCGCGCGAGGAGATCGAGGCCGCGCTGCGCCGCCTCGTCGGTGATTCCGCGGAACGGGGGGACCCATGAGAACGAGAGTGCCGCGATCCGTAGGTGTGTTGGAACGCGGCACTCCCGGGCGGGTAGTCGTTGCAGCGGCTCTCGCCTGATTCCACACCACGAGAAAGGGAATGCATGACCTTCATCACGGCGCAGGAACTGCGTAAAACGTATCAAACCAAGACCGGACCGGTGCGCGCCCTCGACGGGCTCAACCTCTCCGTCGAGCAGGGAACCGTCCGGGGACTGCTGGGCCCCAACGGTGCGGGGAAGACCACCGTCGTGAAGGTGTTGACCACCCTGCTGCGCCCGGAATCCGGGAGAGTGAGTGTCGCCGGGATCGACGTGCTCTCCGACCCCGCGAAGGTGCGTCCGCTGATCGGCACGTCCGGCCAGTACGCGGCCGTGGACGAGGTGCTGACCGCCCGGGAGAACCTGGTGCTGGTGGGCAGGCTGTACCGGATCGGAACCCGCCAGGCGAAACGGCGCGCGGAGGAGCTGCTCGAGGCCTTCGAGCTGACCGAGGCCGCCGACCGGCCGTTGAAGGGTTTTTCCGGAGGGATGCGGCGGCGCGTCGACCTGGCCGGGGCGCTCGTGATCAACCCTCCGGTGCTGTTCCTCGACGAACCGACCACCGGCCTCGACCCGCAGGCCCGGCTGGGGCTCTGGGAGGTCATCCGGCGGCGCGTGGGGGAGGGAACCACGGTCCTGCTCACCACCCAGTACCTGGAGGAGGCCGATCAGCTGGCCGACTCCATCTCCGTGATCGACCGCGGGCACGTCATCGCGGAGGGGACCGCCGACGAACTCAAGGCATCGGTGGGTGGCAAACGCATCGAACTGACCCTCGTCGACGAGGCGGACACCGACCGGGCGCGGAGGATCGTCGCGTCCAGCACCGGAACCGAGGTGGCGGTCACGGGGCGGGTGCTCACGGCACAGGTGGGTGACCCCACCGCAGCGCTGATCGCGGTGCTGAAGGTCCTGGGTGAAGAGAGTGTTGAACTGCACGACGCCGGCATCCGCCGCCCGACCCTGGACGATGTCTTCCTGACCCTGACGGGTCACGCGGCCGAGGAGCAGGAGGTGGCGGCATGAGCCCGGTTCAGGCCCTGGGACGCGGACCGGTGGCTGGCTGGTTGGGTGATGTCCACGCCGTCCTGGTGCGCAACCTGCTCCAGTTGCGGCGCAGCCCCGAGATCATGGCCTTCTCCGTCATGCAGCCGGTCATGTTCGTGCTGTTGTTCACCCAGGTCTACGGCGGCGCCGTGCATGTCCAGGGCAGCGACTACACGCAGTTCCTGATGGCCGGTGTCTTCGGGCAGACGATCGTGTTCGGGACGATGATCTCCGGCATCTACATGGCCGAGGACCTCAAGGAGGGGATCATCGACCGGTTCCGCACCCTTCCCATGGCGCCCAGCGCGATCCTGATGGCCCGCACCCTCGCGGACCTGGCCGTTGCCGCATGTTCCGTGTTCGTGATGCTCATTGCCGGTTTCGTCGTCGGCTGGCGTTTCCAGGCCGGGGTGGGGAACTTCCTCCTCGGGGTGCTGCTCCTGTTGGTCACCGCTTGGTGCTTCAGCTGGGTGATGCTGCTGCTGGGGGTGGCCGTCCCCAAACCCCAGTCCGTCAACAGCGCTGGCATGATCGTTTTGTTCCCGGCCTCCTTCGTCAGCAACGCCTTCGTGCCCTCGGAGACCCTGCCCGACTGGCTGCGCGGGATCGCCGAGTGGAACCCACTGTCGTCGCTGGTGCAGGCGGTGCGGACGCTGTTCGGAAACCTCGGCACGGCGGCGGTGCCCGAGGTGTGGTCGCTGCAGAATCCCGTGGCGGCCACCGCAATCGCGTGGGTGGTGCTGCTGGCGATCTTCCCGGCACTGACCGTCGCCGTCTTCCGTAGACGCGTCGCGCGTTGAAAACGCGAAGACTCCCCCGCCGACCGATGATCGGCGGGGGAGTCTGGTTTCCTGGCCGGAGCAGGTCGCGTGGAACCATCCCGTACCAAGCCGGCTGAGCCGGTCTGCGAGCAGGGCGTGTCGAAACCTCTTGCGCATGTCCGGGGAGCTGTGTTCGGGTTCTGCCTACCGAATGCGGGGTGGTTTCGACTCAGCCGTTCGTTTCGCTCACGTGCTGGCTCGACCAGCTTCAAAGGGAGGGTGAGCCGGCTTCCGGGGATCCGCTTCTTCCCCGTCCCGGGGATCAGGCGTCGACGAGACCCTCGAACAGGACGGTGGACAGGTAGCGTTCACCGAAGTCGGGCAGCACTGCGACGATCGTCTTGCCGGCGTTCTCGGGGCGGTTGGCGACCTCGACGGCCGCGGAGAGAGCCGCGCCGGAGGAGATGCCGACCAGCAGGCCCTCCCGGGTGGCGGCCGCCCGGGCGAACTCGATGGACTGGTCGATGTTGCGGGTGATGACCTCGTCGATCACGTCGCGGTCCAGGATCTCCGGGACGAAGTTCGCTCCGAGGCCCTGGACCTTGTGCGGGCCGGGCTGGCCACCGGACAGGATCGGCGACTCGGTGGGCTCGACGGCAATGATCTTCACCCCGGGTTTGTGTTCCTTGAGCACCTGACCGACCCCGGAGACGGTGCCACCGGTGCCCACCCCGGCCACGAAGATGTCAACCTTGCCGTCGGTGTCGGCCCAGATCTCCTCGGCGGTGGTGCGGCGGTGCACGGCGAGGTTGGCCGGGTTCGCGAACTGACGGGCCAGAATGCCGCCACGTTCCTCAGCGATCTCCTCGGCCTTCGCGACGGCCCCCTTCATGCCCAGCGGGCCGGGAGTCAGCACCAGTTCAGCGCCGTAGGCGCGTAGCAGGGCCCGGCGCTCCAAGGACATGGTCTCGGGCATGGCCAGAACCACCTTGTACCCCTTCGCTGCGCCAACCATCGCCAACGCGATACCGGTGTTGCCGGATGTGCCCTCGACGATGGTGCCGCCCGGCTTCAGCTCGCCGGAGGCCTCTGCGGCCTCGATGATGGCGGCGCCGATGCGGTCCTTGACGGAGTTGGCGGGGTTGTAGAACTCGAGCTTCGCGATGACGGTCGCGTTGTCCCCGGCGATGCGGTTCAGCTTGACCAGGGGGGTGCGTCCGATGAGCTCGGTGACATTGGAGTAAACGGTCATGTAGGTGACAACGGACCCTTCGGCGTCGCTATTCCCGCCACGATCCGTCGTATCACATGCTGGACACCTGGCCGTGGTGCCTCATCGTTTGGCTCGACTGGATCAGCTGGGCCTAGACTCTCGCTCATGACTTCCCAGCATGATCTGGTACTCGTGGTCGATTTCGGCGCCCAGTATGCGCAGCTCATCGCCAGACGAGTCCGTGAGGCCCACGTCTATTCCGAGATCATCGGTTCCGACGCCTCCGTTGAGGAGATCCTGGCCAGGCAGCCATCGGCCATCATCCTGTCGGGCGGGCCGTCGTCGGTCTACGCCGACAACGCACCGCAGGTCGATCCGGCGCTGTTCGAGGCCGGGATCCCGGTTTTCGGGATCTGCTACGGCTTCCAGGTGATGGCCCAGGCCCTGGGCGGTTCGGTGGCCAAGACCGGGCAGCGCGAGTACGGTCGCACGCCCCTGTCAATCCAGAACAGCGGAAAACTCCTGGCCACCCTCCCGAACACGCTCAACGTGTGGATGAGCCACGGGGATTCCGTCTCCCGCGCCCCGGAGGGTTTCCACGTGCTGGCGCGCACGGCAGGGGCCCCCGTTGCCGCGTTCGAGTGCCGGATGCGGAAGCTGGCGGGGGTGCAGTGGCACCCGGAGGTCGTGCACACCCAGTGGGGGCAGCAGGTGCTGGAACACTTCCTGTTCCACATCGCGGGGCTGACCCCGGACTGGACTCCCGAGAACATGGTCAGCGAGGCCATCGCGGAAATTCGCGCCAAGGTGGGGGACAGTCGCGTGCTCTGCGCCCTGTCCGGGGGGGTTGATTCCGCGGTTGCCGCGGCGCTGGTGCAGCGGGCCATCGGGCCGCAGCTGACCTGCGTCTTCGTCGATCACGGCCTCCTGCGTGAGGGGGAGGCCAAACAGGTCAAGGAGGATTTCGTCGAGATCACCGGGGTGGACCTGGTGGTGGCCGACGAGTCCGAGCGGTTCCTCGGCGCCCTGGCAGGGGTTTCGGACCCGGAGGAGAAACGCAAGATCATCGGCCGCGAGTTCATCCGCACCTTCGAGGCGATGGCCGCCAAGCTGGCGGGGGAACGTGGCATCGATTTCCTGGTGCAGGGGACCCTCTACCCCGACGTGGTGGAGTCCGGTGGCGGGGCGGGTACCGCGAACATCAAGTCGCACCACAACGTGGGCGGGCTGCCCGAAGACCTCCAGTTCACGCTGATCGAGCCGCTGCGCACCATGTTCAAGGACGAGGTGCGGGCCGTCGGTCTGCAACTCGGCCTGCCCGATTCACTCGTGTGGCGGCATCCTTTCCCCGGCCCCGGCCTGGGGATCCGCATCATCGGTGAGGTGACCGCCGAGCGGTTGGCCGTGCTGCGGCGCGCCGATGCCATCGCCCGCCAGGAGCTGGCGAACGCCCGGAAGGAACGGGAGATCTGGCAGTTCCCGGTGGTGCTGCTGGCGGATGTGCGTTCCGTCGGGGTGCAGGGCGACGGACGTACCTACGGGCACCCCATCGTGCTGCGGCCCGTCACCTCCGACGACGCCATGACCGCGGACTGGGCGAAACTGCCGTGGGAACTGCTGGAGAAGATCTCCACCCGGATCACCAACGAGTGTGCCGAGGTCAACCGGGTGGTCCTGGACATCACCAGCAAACCGCCGGCCACCATCGAATGGGAGTGACTCGGGGCGAAACGTTTCACAACTCCCTGACGCTGAAAAGAATCTCCCGGCAGGCCAATCCAGGTCCTCTCGAAGCGCGGATCGCATCAGTGATGCGTGATTCATGAATCTGTGATGCTACGGTGGTGTCGTGAGGACAACGCTACGACTCGATCCCGAGGTCGCCGCTGCGGCGGAGCGCCTGCGCCGAGAGCGCCACATCGGTCTGGGCGAGGCCGTCAACGAGCTCGCACGCGCGGGCCTGGCCCAGAAGCGGAAGCCCGCGCGTTTCCGGCAGCGGACTGCCGGCGTCGGGTTGAGGGTCGACGCCACCGATGTCGCCGGCACGCTCGAGCTGCTCGACCAGTACGACGTCGAGGACGCCCGGTGATCGTCGACGCCAACGTCCTGCTCTACGCCGTCGATGAGCAGTCCCACTTTCACACCTCCGCGCGGACGTGGCTGGAGGAAGCGATGAACGGGGTTGAACGTGTGGGGCTGCCATGGGTGTCGCTGATGGCGTTCCAACGCATCATCACCCACCCACGAATAAGCGCGAACCCTCTGAAGCCAGCGGACGCGTGGAGGTGCATCACCGACTGGCTGGACGCCGACCAGGCCTGGGTGCCCAACCCCGGGAACCGCCACAGCGACATCCTCGGACGGCTTCTCATCGACGGCGATCTGCGCGGGAACTTCGTCGCGGATGCTCATCTGGCCGCTCTCGCCATCGAGCACGGTACCGGCATATGTTCCTTCGACAGCGACTTCGCCCGCTTCGACGGCATCCGCTGGATCAACCCCGACCGCGAATAGCACCATCGCTTGACGCCAAGGACGTCACCCCCGACTCGAAGCTGGGGCGAGGAGTAGTGGCTCTCGCAGGCCCCCGTGCACTGGTGCGGTAGGTGTGGGACTAATCGCGCTCGGTACGTGGCTGCAAAGCGCAGAGGCAGCTGTTGTAGGAGTCACCTCCGGTCTTCATCTCCTCAGTTGTCTTACCGGCTGCTCAGATGAAAACCGCATCTGGAATCTGGAAGAAGAATCCGTGGGATCGCCACGATCCACGCCGCCGTCGTGACGCAGCACACAGGTTTCGAGGACCTCACGAACCCATCATCTCCCGGATCGCGTCGAACTCGTCGGCCACCCGCGCCTGCTCGGTGACGCGGCCACCGTCCATGTGCAGGACCCGGTCGCAGGCGCGCGCTATGAGCTCCAGGTCGTGGGTGATCACGAGGACCGCCCTTCCCTGGCCCGCCAGCCGTCTCAGCAGACGGGCCACGCGGTGCATCCCGTCCAGGTCGATACCGCTCGTGGGCTCGTCGAACACGAGGATCCGTTTGTCGGCAGCCACGCACGCGGCAACGGCCAGGCGCTGCTTCTGGCCGCCGGACAGCGTCGCCGGGTGCCTGTCTGCCACATCGTCCAGGGCGAGCTCACGCAGAATGGTGTCCGTGTCCACGGCCCCGGCCCGCTGGCGCGACAGGCCGAAGGTCACCTCGGTGGCGACGTTCTCGGCGAAGAGCTGGTAGTTGACGTCCTGAAAGACCATCGACGAGACCCGGGTGCGTTTCTTCCGGGTGGCCGCCGCATCCCCGATCGTGACCGTTCCCCGCGCCCTGGGTTCGAAACCGCACAGCGTAAGGCACAGCGTCGTCTTGCCCGCCCCGTTGCTGCCGATGAGGGCGCAGACCTCACCTGCGAACAGATCCAGATCGACCTCCCTGAGGACGGGCTCACCGCCGCGGTCGAGAGTGAGTCCGCGTGCCGCGAGGATGGGGTTCGGGGTCGCGTCGCGGACCGTGGAAACCTCGCTGGCCATGGCTGCGCGTGGGACTATTTCGTCCGGGTCGCGCACCCGCAGGCCCATCCGGCTCACATCCTCCGCTTCGAGTGCGGCGAACTCGTCGGCCGTCATTGCGCAACGGAGGTGCCCGTTCTCCAGGAACACGTAGCTGTCGGCGATTCCGGTCAACCAGGACAGGCGATGTTCGGCAATGAGCACTGCGCACCCCGATTCCTTCGCGTGTTTCACGAACTCGGCCATGTCCGCTATCGAGGGCAGATCCAGGTTGCTCGTCGGCTCGTCGAGCAGCAGGTTCGCGGGGTGCATGGCCCAGACGCTCGCGAAGGCCACCTTCTGGCGCTCCCCACCCGAGAGCCGGAAAATGTTGCGGTCCGCGAGGGACCGCAGACCCAGCTCCTCGAAGGTCGCATCGACGCGCGCCCGGATGTCCTTCTCGGGCCGGCCCGCGCTTTCCAGGGCGAACGCCACCTCCCCGGTGGTGTCCACGTTGAAGAACTGGGTGCGTGGGTTCTGGAAGAGAGAGCCCGCCCTCCGGGCGATCTCCCACGTGGTGAGTCCGTCCACGGCCTCCCCGTCGAGCAGGACACTGCCCAGCACCTCTCCTGGAAAGAAACGGGGAGCGAGCCCGCCCGCCAGGCGCAGCAGGGTTGATTTACCGCACCCGGAGCGGCCGCAGAGCACGACCACCTCACCGGAACCCACCGACAGCGACACATCCTCGACCCCCGCCCGGTTGGCAGCGGCTGGCGCTCGGTACGAGAAGGAGACGTGATCGAACCCGATCATGCGAGAAACCTGAGGGCCAGTGCACCGACGACGGCGGCACAGAAGAGAGCGAGCATCACGTAGTCCGCGAAACCCATGGCGATGTGCAGATAACAGGTGCGCCTGGTTGGATTCTCGATGCCGCGCGCGATCGCGGCCATGGAGAGTTCGTCGGCCACGCGCCCCGCGTTCATGAGCACGGGGACATAGACGCAGTCGATCGTCCGCATCGGGGCCCGGATCAGACCGAGAGGGGTCGGTGAGAGTCCACGCATCCGCATGGCGGTCTTGATGAACCCCCAGTCCTCACGTACCGCGGGCAGGTAGCGCACGACGACAGCAACAGGGATCGTCACCGAGCGCGGCGTGCCGATTTTCACAAGCGCGCTCATCAGCTCATTGACGGGGGTGGTAGCCATCGTCGCGTACGCCATGAGACCGCAGGCGAAAACCTTGCGGATCAGCAGGAAGAAGGAAAAGAACAACGTTCGCAGCGCGATGCCGCCCATGTGGGGGATGAACTGCGCTGCCGTGACGATCGTCGCATAGAGGACGAGCGTGACCGCGGAGCTCTTCCACCTGCCCAGAACCACGCCGAAGACGATGGCGAGGCCCATCAGGGCGGCCTCGCAGATCATGTTCGAGGCGAGCGCCACCGCGACCGCCATGGCTGCTATCGCCGCGAGTTTGGTCCGCGGATCAAGGCGGATGCCTTTTTTCGAAGGAGTCTTCCGGCGTGAGGCAAGGGATCCCAACGTGACCTGATATGTCAACGCGGGCCTCCCCTATGCCGTCGCGCCGGCTTTTTCGAACTGCCTGCGCAGCAGGCGCATGCCCACCAGGCCGCTCACGATGGCGCAGGCGATGGTGGCGAGGATCATCGCGGGAAGCATCCATTCCGTGGCCGTGGACATCATCGTGTCCATGTAGGCGTGTTCCGCGCCACTTCCCGTCAGGTATGACGTGTAGCCGCTCGGATCGACCCAGAGCATGAGGTAGGACCCCATGGGTGACAGCGAGTACAGGATGAATGCCGTGAAGTTCAGCGCTTTGTTCTTGAAACCCCCGGCGCTGGCGAGCAGGTCGGCGACGACACCGAGCACGACACAGGCCACCGCCCACGCCCAGTACATGCCCGTGACGAACAGGAACACCCCCTCGACGACGCCGAGAATGATGAGGGGGCCGTGTTTGGGGACCTTGGCAATGAGCAGCAGGTAGACCGGCCCCGTGAGCAACGCCGCAGCGGCCGGCATCCAGAACGTGAGCACGGGGTTCGTGGCGAAGAACACGCCTCCCACCATCATGAACACCAGGTAGAGCGCCGTGAACACACCGGTGGTGACCAAGTCGCGGGCGGTGAGCCCCCTCGCGCGTGTATCAGCGGCGGACGATCCCATCATCCGTCCTTTCGTATCAGGTTAGCCTATGCTATTTTTCACCCGTCAGTATATGGAAGTGCGTGGATCAGCCGAGTTTTCCGGGGGATGTTCCGTCCCATCCGCACAGATTTGTGTCCCATCGTCACATGATGAAAGGACGGGAGGGTGAAGAAACCGTTTCAGGAGCCCAGCCTGGGGGGCTCGCCGTTCGTGACAACGGAATCCCCCCGCGGGTTCGGTCCGCTCTGGGTCTCGTACAGATCTCGGGGCGAGAAACTGAACGGATGGTTTCACTTCCTGTCCCCCGAGGAGGCCCTGTGGACCATCAGCATTCACGATTTCGTCATGACGGGCGATTACGTCATGGAATCGGATCCGCCGAGCTATCTGACCGTCGCATGGTTCAAGTCCGTCTCGGGGGAGGAGTTCAGCCCCTACCGCAAACTCAAAACGGACTCCATCTGGGGACAGAGCATCGGAGGCGGTCCCTGGCGAGGCGTCGTCCATGACACAGTCCCCGTTCAGAGCGTCTCCATCGAGATGGCGCCCGAGTTCGCCGAGAAATACCTCGCCAAAGAGTTCAACGGTGAGTTCCACAGCGTCGAGCAGGCCTTCGTCGCGCTGGGCAGTGGCGACGAGTTCCCCGAGATGAGGGCGCTGCTGTCCAAGCTCTGGCCGCAACCGGGCGACGCGTACCGCAATGAGCTCTACTACGAGGGAAAGGTGCTCGAGGCGATGGGACTCATCGTCGAGCGGTCCAGGCGTGTCCAGCCCCGGGAGACCAGGCCTCTGAACCCCATCGACCGCGAGCGCATCCACGACGTGGTGCGCTACATAGACGACCACTGTTCCGCGGATCTGCGCGTCTCGGATCTGGCCTTGATCGCCTGCATGAGCCCCACGAAATTCAAGGAAACCTTCAAGAGGGCGAACGGGAAAACACTCACCCAGTACGTCCAGGAGCGGCGCATGAACCGGGCCGAGATGCTGCTGCGCCAGCCCGGTCTCACCATCGAACAGGTGGGGCGGGCCGTGGGATACACCTGCGCCAGTCGGTTCTCGGCGCTGTTCAAACGTGAAACCGGAATGCTTCCCAGCGAATTCCGCAGGACGCTGAGACCGTAGTCGCACTCGATCTGCGCGTCATGACGCCGTCCGGAGGGGTGGGTGCCCGGCGGAACGCTTCGGATACGGTCCGCCGGAACACGCCACCCCGCCTGTTTCACGGACAAGGCGCCGGCCGATGGGACGCCCGGGAGTGGGGATCAGCGGTGCCGTTCCCGGCGCCACCTGTTGACCTCCCGCAGTCCGTCCTCGGCCAGGGAACCACCCGTGGGGCGGGGCATGATGGCCCAGAGAACGAAATAGATCAGGAGACCGGAACCGGCGAACACCATGAGCAGCGCGAGCACCAGGCGCACGGTACTGGAGTCGTAGCCGGTCGCTTCGGCGATGCCTCCGGCGACGCCTGCGATCCACTTGTCGGAGTCCGAACGAACGAGTGCCATCATTTCTTCCTTTCGTTGGTTTTCCTGTCTCCGGGTGAACTTCCGAGGATGATCATCAACCCCAGCGAACCCGCCACCAGCAGCACACCCGCGAACAACATCCTCATGGGGATGACGAATCCCTGTCCGAGGGCGGCCCACGCGGAGACAGCCGCGAAACCGGTGACGATCACACCCGTGACCATGGTCGGAACATCCAGCCGTTTCATGAGGGGTACTCCACTTCCACGCTGGACAGATACCCGTCTATGAACAACTGGATTCCCCGCTCCTCGGGATCGTGTTCCCGGGGAGCGGTGCCCCCGGGCCAGGACACGTCGAGCGCCCAGGCCCTCACTTGGCGGCGGACCGGCGGCCTTGGCAGCATGATGCGAACCTCACTCATGACGGCCCGCACCTGAACGAACATGGAGCTGTCCGCGGGCAGGTGCCGGAGATCCACCACTCCTTCACCGGTCATCACGAACTGATAGTTGAGATGCTCCTGGCCGGAGCTGACCTCGACGGGGTTTGCGGCCCTCTCCACCTCGCTGGTGGCAAGGGCAGCGGTGGTGCCGGCGAACATGACCGCGAGCAGCAGCAACACCACGGGGAGGCGACGGCTGCGCACCAGCAGCCCCCATCCGAGGATCATCACCCCGATGACACCGAGGACGATGGACAGACTCAAGAGGGGATTGTTCAACAGATCAAACACGACGACCCCAGTGGCCGCGAGATAGCCGACGAACAACACCAACCCCGTACCGAACCAGGAACACCGCCCGTGTTCGAGGGGCTGGGGTTCAGGAGCCTCGGGGGCGTAGAGATCCACGACGGGCAGCTGGGGATCGGCCTCGGCAGCGGATCGCTCCCCGTCGGGGATGGGGACGGTGGGGGAGACCGGGCGCCTACGGGGCTCCCGCAAGCGGCGATACAGCACCAGGGCGAACAACGGCAGCAACAACACGGAGGACAGCGAGGACAGCAACTGGGAGACCGCGGCCACCACCAGGGTGGAACTCAGGACGATGATGGTCCACTGGGTCCGGAGAGTCCAGGTGCTGAACGCGGGAAGCAGTCGATGGATGAAGGCCTGACGCCCGGCGCGTGGGGTGAGCAGGACTCCCCAGCCGTATGCGATCACACCCACCCCGCTCAACGCGGAGGTCAGGATGAAGAGGATGCGTATCAGCAGCGGATCGATCCCGAAACGAGAGCCGATGGCCCGGCAGAACCCGGGAGTGAAACCACCGGCCGGGCGGTCCAGATGGGCAAGCCGCGGGTGCAGCGCCCCCAGATCCACCAGTTCGTTCATGTCCTCCAGTTTTACCCCTGAAACGGTGAGCTGACATCAGGACTTCCCCTGAGGTTGTCCTTGAAGAGCCCTGAAACCCGGTTCGAGAGGTGGCGCGGCGATTCCCGGCGTGTCAACCTTTAAGGGTCATGACCTCCGAGCCGTCCATCACGAACGACCCCCCACAGCTGCAACGCGACCTCTCCCAGAAGGCGATAGCCGGAGTGGCGAGCGGGATCGCCGCGCATCTGCGGTTGCCCGTGCTCTGGATCCGGGTGGCCTTCGTGCTGTTGGCGTTCTTCAACGGCCTGGGGATATTTCTGTACGGGGTGCTGTGGGCCCTGGTGCCCGCAGGTGAGCGTGAGGAGGCACCCGGACTCGAGGGCGCGACCCGGGCCAGCATGCGGCCGCAGCGGGTCAACAGACGGATCGACGCGGGAATGTTGTTCTCCGTCGGGGCGTTGATAGCCGGGGTGCTGTGGGGAATGATCCCCGGCGATGACACCGAGGCCGGCCGGGGGATGTCCCTGTTCTGGCCGCTTCTGATGGCGGGCGTCGGTGTGGTTCTGATCTGGTTCCAGGCCGACGGGGGCGGTTTGAGGACACGCTCCCCGGATAAGCAGTCCGGATCGCGCGCCAAGACGATCGCCAGCGTCGCGCGGCTCGTCGGTGGGTTGATCCTGGTGGGTTTCGGGACCAGCTGGCTGCTCGCCTCCCAGTTCGGCTGGGAGGGACTCCAGACGGTGGTCGCGGCGGCCGTCGCGCTTCTCGCGGGAGTGGCCGTCGTCATGGCTCCCTGGCTGCTTCGTCTCTGGTCGCGGGTCAGGACCGCGGATCGGGAACGGTTGCGTGCCGAGGCGCGGGCAGACATGGCCGCCCACCTGCACGACTCCGTTTTGCAAACCCTGGCCCTGATCCAGCGCCAGGCCGACGATCCCGTCCTGGTGGCCTCGCTGGCGCGCCGCCAGGAACGGGAGCTGCGCACCTGGCTCTACGGGGAGGAGACCCGGGCGCAGACCCTCAAGGGTGCCCTGGAGCAGATGCGGATCGACGTCGAGGAGCGGTTCCCGATCGCGGTCGAGGTGATCTGCGTGAGCGACATGGACCTTGACGAGGCCTCCACGGCGTTGGTGCAGGCGGCGGGTGAGGCCGTCACGAACGCCGCAAAGCATTCCGGAGCATCCCGGGTCGACGTGTTCGCCGAGGTTGAACCCGAGCGTGTCGAGGTGTTCATCCGGGACCGTGGATGCGGGTTCGATGAGGCCGCGATCCGCCCGGATCGGCGGGGCGTGAAAGAATCGATCAGGGCGCGGATGGAGCGCTATGGAGGGACGGCCCGGATCCGCACGGCCCCGGGCGAAGGTACCGAGGTCAGGTTGGAGCTGAGTCGATGAATCAGGAACAGGGCAAACCGCTGGAAGAGCTGCGGGTGGTGCTCGTGGATGATCACGCCATGTTTCGCGCCGGGGTGCGACACGAGATCGGGAAACTGTGCCAGGTGGTGGGGGAGGGCCACGACGTGGCGTCGTCGGTTGCCTCGATCCTGGAGACGAAACCCGATGTGGTGTTGCTCGACGTTCACCTGCCGGGAGGCGGCGGGGCCGAGGTGATCAAACAGGTCGCCGCCAAGGCGCCCGATGTGAAATTCCTGGCGCTGTCGGTTTCCGATGCCGCGGAGGACGTGATCGGTGTCATCCGGGCGGGCGCCCGGGGTTACGTTACGAAGTCGATCTCGTCGGAGGAACTCGTCGAGGGCATCCAGCGGGTGGCCTCCGGGGATGCCGTGTTCTCTCCGCGTCTGGCCGGTTTCGTGCTCGACGCCTTCTCCGGTGCCGTCGACATCTCCAACATCGATGAGGAACTGGACCGGCTCAGCTCCCGGGAACGCGAGGTGCTGAAACTGATCGCTCGCGGCTACTCGTACCGTGAGGTGGCGCGGGAACTTTTCATCTCCATCAAGACCGTGGAAACCCACGTCTCGTCGGTGCTGCGGAAACTCCAACTGAGCAACCGACATCAACTCACCAAGTGGGCTACGGACCGGCATCTGGTGTGAATCAGGAATCTGCGGCTTTCGAGACGTGGTTCGCGGGATCACCCTGACGGGTGATCCCGCGAACACAGGTCTCCTGATATCAGGCCTTGCGTTTCTTGAACCAGCCCTGCACAGCCAGGATGATGATGGCGCCGACCACGGAGAAGATCAGGCCCTTGATGGAGAAGATCCCCTGGTAGGAGGAATCGAAGATCAGCTGGCCGAGCCAACCGGCGAGAAGAGCACCGAAGGCTCCTAGGGCAGCAGTGGCGACCCAGCCGCCGCCTTCCTCCCCGGGCATGATCGCCTTGGCGATCGTGCCGCCGATAAGACCGATGATGATGTACGCGATGATCGTGAACATGTACCAAGTATGCCCCACGGAGGGGATGAACACCGTCAGGTGAACCCCCGGTTCATCCCCGTTTCGGTCAGAACAGTGGACGCCAGGGGCTGAGCAGGGATTCAGCGAACTTCTTCCACCAGGGCCGGCGGAGCCAGGCCTCGGCGGTCAGCTCCACGGTGTTGTCCTCGTCGACGGAGAAGATGTGTTCCATGTGGGCGGCCACGTCGCGGTCGGTGATCTCGAGGTTCGCCTCGTAGTTGCCCCACAGGCTTAGGCGGTCCAGGTTCGCGGTTCCGATGGTCGACCAGGCGCCGTCGATCACCGCGGTCTTCGAGTGCACCATCGCCCCCTGGTAGAGGAACAGACGGATTCCGGAGTTCAACAGGTCGGTGTAGAAACCCCGCGACAACCAGTCCGCCACGGCGTGGTTGGAACGGTCGGGAACGATGATCCGGACATCCACCCCGCGTTTCACCGCGTCACGGAGCGCGGCCACCAGGTCCTCGTCGGGGATGAGGTAGGCGTGGGTCAGCCAGATGCGTTCGGTGGCGCGGTCGATGGCCTCGAGGTACATGTTGCGGATCGGGTAGACCTGAATCCGGGGCACGTTCCGGTGCACCTTCAACGGGGATTCCCAGCGCCGCTGCTGATCGTTGGAAAGCTTGGGCAGCCCCTGCCGGCAGGCGTTCTGGTTCCAGAAATCAACGAAGGCGTTCTCCAGTTCCGCAGCCCCCGGCCCGATCACGCGGGCGTGGGTGTCGCGCCACTGCTGCGCGTACAGTTTGCCGATGTTGTAGCCGCCGATGAACCCCTTCTCGTGGTCGACGATGAGAAGTTTCCGGTGGTCGCGTCCCCAGGTTCTTGGTGACCAGGGTTTCGGGAAGGCCGGGTGCCGGAGCGCGAGCACCCCCTCCGGCATGTTGAAGAAGCGACGCGGCACCACGAGGTTCGCGAAATCGTCCCAGATGACGTTCACCTCGACCCCACGGGCCGCCGCCCGGCCCAGCGCATCCTTGAAGGCCTCACCCACCTCGTCGGATTTCCAGATGTAGGTTTCGAAGTTCACCACCTTCCGGGCCCCCTCGATGGCGGCGAGCATGTCACGGTAGAGCTCCTCGCCGAAGGTGTAGACGGTGACCTCGTCCTGGCCGACGGCCACCGGTTTGGCGGGGGAGTAGGGGAAACGCCGCAGCTTCCGGTGCTTCTTCCGCAGCGACTCCCACCCGGTTATGCCGATCATGAAGGCGATCTGCGCCAGCAGCAGGCCGACGCTTATCCGGGGAATCGCGACACGGAGGAACCTCAGGACTCGCCTCATGACGGCCAAGCCTATTACGGTGATGGCACGATGTCTGACTCCCTCTTCCCCGATCTTGCCGCCGTTTTCGCGCCCGACGAGGCGGCCGTTGCCAAACCTTCTCCGCGGGCTGCGGCGCGGGCCGTCGATGAGAGGGAACTGCTCGAGGACCTGAACCAACCGCAACGGGAGGCAGTGCTCCACGCCGGTTCCCCCGTGCTGGTGGTGGCCGGTGCCGGTTCCGGCAAGACGAGGGTTTTGACCCGGCGCATCGCCCACCTGGTGGGGGTCCGGGGCGTGCATCCCGGCGCCGTGCTGGCCATCACCTTCACCAACAAGGCCGCCGCCGAGATGCGGGAGCGGGTGGCCGAACAGGTCGGGAACCGGGCGAAGCTGATGTGGGTCTCCACCTTCCATTCGGCCTGCGTGCGCATCCTGCGTTCCGAGATCGACCGGTTCGGCATCGCGAAATCCTTCTCCATCTATGACGACACCGATGCGAAACGTCTGGTGTCGCTGGTGATGCGGGACCAGGAACTCGACCCGAAACGGTTTCCGGTGCGTGCGGTGATGAACGCCATCAGCGGCTGGAAGAACGACCTGGTGGACTTCGAGACCGCGAAGGAGCAGGCCTCGGGGCCGGTGGAGAAGGCCAACGCCGAGGTCTACGAGGACTACCAGGCGCGGTTGAGGGCCGCCAACGCCCTCGACTTCGACGACCTGATCATGACCACAGTGAACCTGTTCCAGGCGTTCCCCGAGATCCGCGAGAAGTACCGCCGAAGGTTCCGTCACGTGCTGGTGGACGAGTACCAGGACACCAACCACGCCCAGTACGCCCTGATCCGCGAGCTCTGCGGGCAGACCACCTCTCCGGCCACCGGGGCGCCGACCGTGGAACCGGCCGAGCTGATGGTGGTGGGTGACTCGGACCAGTCCATCTACGCCTTCCGGGGGGCGACGATCCGCAACATCCTCGATTTCGAGAAGGACTTCCCGGGGGCCCGGACGATCGTGCTGGACCAGAACTACCGCTCCACCAACACCGTGCTCCAGGCCGCCAACGCGGTGATCGCCAGGAACCGGGGGCGCCGCGACAAAGCGCTGTGGAGCGACTTGGGGGATGGCGCCCCGATCGTCGGATGGGTGGCCGACACCGAACACGACGAGGCGCAGTTCGTGGCGGGGGAGATCGATCGGCTCGTCGACCAGGGTCGTGCCCGCTACGGCGACGTTGCGGTGTTCTACCGGACCAACGCCCAGTCCCGGGCCCTTGAGGAGGTTTTCATCCGCGTCGGGATGCCCTACCGGGTGGTCGGTGGGGTGAGGTTCTACGAACGCCGTGAGATCCGCGACGCCATCGCCTATCTACGGGCCATCGCGAACCCTGCCGATGACGTGTCGGTGCGGCGGATCCTCAACGTTCCCAAACGCGGTATCGGGGATCGGGCGGAGGCCGCGGTCTCGTCGCTGGCAGCTGCGGAGCGCATCTGCTTCTTCGAGGCCCTCTCCCGCAGCGAGGAGGCGCCGGGCCTTGCCACCCGGTCGGCGAAGCAGATCCGCGGTTTCGTGGACCTGATCGAACGGCACCGCGTCAGGATGGCCCAGGGCGATCCCGCCGACGAGATCCTCACCTCGGTGCTCACCGAATCCGGGTATCTCGCCGAGTTGCAGAACTCCACCGACCCCCAGGACGAGACGCGCCTGGAGAACCTGGAGGAACTGGTGAACGTGGCAGCGGAGTTCGTTGCCGCCGCGACCGCCGTCGATCTCGACGAGGAGAACGAATCCGGGTTGGCGGCTGGAATGCCCGAACCCGATGCCTCGCTGCCCGCCTTCCTGGAGCGGATCGCCCTGGTGGCGGACTCCGACCAGGTGCCGGAAGGGGAGGAAGGACAGGGGGTGGTGACCCTCATGACCCTGCACACCGCGAAGGGCCTGGAGTTCGACACGGTGTTCCTCACCGGCATGGAGGACGGCGTCTTCCCGCACCTGCGCGCCATGGAATCACGGGACGAACTAGAGGAGGAACGCCGGCTGGCCTATGTCGGCATCACGCGGGCTCGTAAACTGCTGCACCTGTCCCGCGCGACGGTGCGGGTCACCTTCGGACAGCCGGCACACAACCCGGCATCCCGTTTCCTGGAGGAGATCCCGGCGGGGTTGATGGACTGGCGTCGTCTCGGGGAGGCCCCCACCACCTGGGCGGCCAGCAGCGCGGAACGCAGGTCACGGACCAGGGATGCGCTGAGTTTCGGGTCGGGTGGGGGGAAACGCCCGGCGGTCAGCGACCTGGCGGTCGGGGATCGCGTGGCGCACACGGCCTTCGGGCTCGGAACGGTGCTGGCCGTTCACGGCACCGGTCCGAAGCAGCAGGTGGACGTGGATTTCGGTTCCGCGGGAAAGAAACGCCTCGCAATCAGCCACGCCCCCATGGAGAAGCTGTAGAAAAACCTCCCGGCCCCGCGCCGATGCGCGGGGCCGGGAGGGAATCAGGAATTCACCGCTACCGGATCGTGACGCCCTGGCTGCGCAGGAATGCCATCGGGTCGGTGGCCTTGTAGACGTCGCCGGGGGTGGTGCCCGGCGGGTAGTACTCGAAGTGCAGATGGGCACCGAAGGAGCGGCCCGTGACACCGACGTAGCCGATCAGGTCGCCGGCCTTGACGGCCTGTCCGGGTTTCACCACGACCTGGGACTGGTGTGCGTACAGGGTGGTGCCGCCGTTCAGGTGCATGATCACCACGTTGTTGCCGGCCCAGGAGGCGGCGGTGGGGCTCAGCACGATGCCGGATGCGGCGGCGTAGATGGGGGTGCCCACGGGGGCCGGGAAATCCTGCCCCGTGTGGTAGCGGGACCAAGAACCGGTCTGGCCGAAGCTGGCGCCGATGGTGTAGTTCTCCTTGACGGGCATGGAACCGCCCCCGGCGGCAGCGGCGGCCAGGTCGGCGTTGGAGATCTGGGAGGGGTCGACGCCGGCCTTCTTGAGTGCCGTGCGTGCGCTGCTGAGGCGTTCCTCGGCCTGCTTCTTCTCGGCCTCAAGTTTCTCCGCCTGTGCGGCCACGAGCTTGAGGTCGGCCTCCATCAGCTGTTCGCGTTCAGCGGCGGTTTCGTTCGCGCTGGTCTCCAGGGCGCTGTCGCGGGATGACTTCAGGGATGCGTCGTGCTCCTTGGCGTTCTCGTCGGCAACGGCGGAGTCCAGGTTGCCGCGGGCCCCGGAGCGGGAGGAATCACCCGAGTGACCGAAACCCTGCTCCACCGCCTGGGCGGCGGCATCCGGGACGGCGGCGTCGCTGGCCACCTGATCGGACACGATCTCGTTCCCGGAGGTCCGGGAGTACCAGGCCCAGCTGAAGAGGGTGCCGACCGCCAACAGGCCGGCCAGACCGGATGCTATCGAGACCCGGCCGAGACGTCGGCGGCGCCTCGTGGGGGGAGCCGTGGAGGCCTCCACGACTTTGTTCAGATCGGACTCCTCGTCAGAGAGGCCGGAACAATCGACCTCGACCATGGCCCGTTTCGGGGCGCTGGCCATCTCGGTGTGATTCAAGGCTGTTCTCCGCATCTTGATGGTCATCCGACGGAAACCCTAGCAATTCTCAGCAAGCTCTCAAAATCATGGATTCAGTCCGGGTTTTTCCTGATCCGACCGGGCATTCGACCAGTGCAAACCCTGACCATCCCGACGGCACACGCGAACCGGATTTCCCCTGGACGCGCGCAGTCCGGCGCGCCGCGACCGGGCGTGTGACCTCCGCCCCGGGCCGTTATCCCTGGGTGATGCGCTGGCCGACCCTGACGGCCAGGGTCTTGAGCTGATCCTCGGTGAACTTGCTTTCCCCGACACCGGTGAACAGCAGGTAGCTGACGGCCGTCCCGGACCTGGCAACTATCACCTGGTGCGGCCGCTGGGCGCCGTCGTCGGAGACCTGCTGTTTCACCTCGAAGAGCCGGGCCGTCACCGCGGGGCCGTCGCTGCCGTCGGTGGCCACGGGGCTCAGTTCCGTGACCTTGGACGCTGCGACCCTTTTGGCGCAGGAGGCCAGATTCTCCGAGAGCAGATCCCCGAAGGTGGTTGCGGCGGTCTCGTCGGCGAAGGCGAAACGGTACTGGGTGATGCCGAAAACCTTGAAGGCCTCGTCGGCGGAGCCGACAGTGTAGGAGCGTTGCTTGCGGTCGGTGGGTCCCTGCTCGCTGGTCAGGTTCAAGCCCTCACAGCCCATCCCGGAGGACTCCACCTCCTTCAGGCCGCCGCCGCTCCAGGCCAGGTGACCGGGGGCGATGATCGGGATGTCGTTCGGGATAAGCCAGCCCTGCGGGCTGGCGGCGGGCGGGGCGGCCGGGGTGACCGTGGGAGTGCCGGGGCAGGTGCCGGCAGCGGCTTCACAGGTAGCGGTCAGAGGGCGTTGCAGGGCGCTCACCGCGCCCTTCGGGTCGACGGCGCCGTTGTTCCGGGCCACGTCGAGCAGGCTGATCACCTTGCCGGTGCGCACCAGCAGGATCGTGTGGTGCTGGGCGATGTCCTCCTGGACGACGCTCATCTGCAGCACATCGTCGCCGAGTTCGGTGATGGTCGAGGAGCCCGTGATCAGGGCAGGTATCGCGGAGCAGGACGCCAGGGAAGTGGCGCGCTGCTCGTAGACCTTCTTGGTGGTCTCCTCGTTGGCGTAAGCATCGACCTGGTGTATGAGGGCCAGCTTGTCCTCCTGCTGCGTTCCAATCGCGCGCTGGAGGGTGACCGTCGTGTTGATCTCCGCCGGGTCGGAGTCCAGGCAGTTCACCTTGCGGAGCGTTTCCTTGCCCTTCTCCGTGATGGTCTGGGTGATGCTCCAGCTGGCGGCCGGTTCGATGAGGGCCGCATCCGAGGTGTCGAGGAGCGAGGTGTCAGCGAGATTGACCGGGTCGCTGTTGACATCCGAGGTGCTCGGGTTGGCGCTGCCGGCGGCACCCGGACCTGCTGATCGGGAGAACACGAAGACCCCGCCCGCTATCAGGACGGCCGCCGCGATGGCAGCCACCACCCACGTGGTGACAATCCGCTTGTGGTGCGAGAACCAGCCCGTGGAGGCCGCGGATTTCTCGCGGCGACTCCTCCGGGTTTCCTTCTCCCGCCGGAGGCCGTCGGGTTCCGGTTCGGGTTCGGCGGCCCGGGCGGGGGAGCGATGCGCCGCGGCCCGGGGCTGAGGGGTTTCCGGGACCGGCTGGGAGTGCTGCTGCTCGGGCCAGCCGTCCCAGGAGGAGGTGGACTGCTGAGCCTGGCGTTGGGGACTGCGCGGTGGCGGTGTGGGGGAAACCGCGGCGTGAGTGGCGGTTGGGGATCCGGAGTCACGGTCCGTCGGGGTGGTCTCGTCGTCGAGCCCGTCCCATCTTCTGGCTCTTCTGCCGGGTCCGGAACCCGGCGTGGCCCGCCGCTCCTTGCCGGGCAGGACCGGGGCCGGGACAACGGTTTCCTGAGGGGATGAGGGAGGGCGGGTGAACGGCGAGTCGATGTCATCGGCGGCGCCGCGTCGGGCCCGGCCTGCGTGCCCGCTGCGTGTATCGTCGACGCCATCCGGCTGGGCGTCGTCCGTCGAGAAGGCCCTGCGGGGACGCTGCTTGCCGGAGTCAGTCATGTTCACCTCCACGCGGACGACGAACCGCCTTCCGGGCGGCATCTCACTGGTACAGGTTACCCATGACTTCGGTGATCTGTCGGATCAAGGAAGGAGGCTGGTGTGGCGGAACGTGGTTCCCGGCATCGGATGATAGCCGTGGATGTGGCTGAGGCCGCCCGTGTCGCGAGGCCTCAGATGACCATCCCATGGTTCACATTGACCCCGCTGGGAGCGCTCGCGGTGGTTGCCGGGGGGTGGCTCCTGATGGCGGGTCCTGCGGCGCTCGGGTGGTTGACCTCCCCGAACTCACAACTGCCCGATGCGCTCGGGCTGGCCTCCCGCGCATTGCTGCTCGCCAACGGTTCGGCGACCATGATCGGGGGGCAGCTGGTCAGTATCGCGCCGCTTGGCCTGAGCCTGGTCCTGCTGCTGCTCGGGATCCCCGTCGCCGGCTTGGCGGCCCGTTCCGCTCTCGACGAAACCACCGATCTGCAGACGCTGGTGCTGAAGATCGGGGGAACCTACGCGGGCACCTATGTCGCCTCCATAACCCTGATCGCGTTCGTCGTCCCGGAGACCTCGGTGTTCCGGGCGCTGCTGGGAAGCCTCCTGCTCGGGGGCATCTCCGGGTTGTGGGGCGCTGCGCGTGCCGTCGGGTATGACCCCGGTGAGCAGTTGCCCCCGAGGCTGCGTTCGTTGCCCCGGGCGGTCGGGGTGGCCGTCCTCACCTGCGTGGGGACCGGGGCCGCGCTGCTCACGGTCGTGCTGATCCTGGGGCGTGATCGCATCGCCGGTATCTCCGACGGACTCGGTGGTGACGTCACTGCGGGAATCCTGCTCGTGGTCATGCAGCTGATCTGGCTTCCGAACCTGGTCATCTGGGCCATGGCCTGGGCGCTGGGAGCGGGAGTCGCCCTGGGGGAGGGGACGCTGCTCAACATGAACGGGACGAGCCTCGGATTCCTCCCGTCCATTCCCGTGCTGGGGGCGGTTCCCGCACCGGGCCCGGTGCCGGACCTGGTCTGGTTGTGGTTGCTGGGCGGAGCGGTCGCGGGGGTGCTGGCGGGGCTCATCGTCGCACTGAACCGGTCCTCCGAGCGGTTCTACGAGACCGCGCTCGCCGGAGGCGCGGCCGGGATCGCCGCGGGTGCCCTGCTGTTCCTGCTGGCCTGGTTCTCATCGGGCGGTCTGGGAACGCATCGTCTCTCCCACATGGGGGTCAGGCTCGGCAGCCTGGCGATCACCGCCCCCTGCATCCTCGGGTTGTCCGGGTTGGTGACGGGCCTCGTGGTGGGACTCGCCAGGCGGGAGTGGCCGACTTGGCGGAGGGTCGACACCGAGGCCGAGGAGGAAACCACCAGACAGCGCCGCGGGAAGGACAACGGGGCATCGGGGAAGAACTGATCGGCTGCGGCGCCCCGGTGACCCAGCGGCGGTGGATCGGGGCGCAACCCCAATCGGGACCTGCTTTCCGGGAAGGACGTCAATCGGCGTTTCAGTGGGATGGCAGCGGCTTCGGGGAGAGATGCGGTTCGTGGGCGCAGAAGGGTTCCTCCGCCAGGTAGTCGCCCGTCATAGCGTAGGCGCGGGCCCGTGAACCGCCGCAGAAGGAACGGTATGAGCAGACACCGCACTTGCCCTTCAGGAGGCTGCGGTCCCGCAACGTCGTGAACAGCGGGGAGTGCCGGTAGACCTCCTCGATGTCGTCGGTTCGGATGTTGCCCGCCTTGATGGGCAGGAAACCCGACGGGTAGATGTCTCCGACGTGGGAGATGAACATGAAGCCGTCGCCGTCATTGACGTTGCGGGCGCGGCCGATGCCGTCCTGCTGCGAGTAGTGCATCCCGGAGGTCAGCACGTCCAGGTCGGTGTCCGCCCCGGCCCGCGCCTCGGCGCGTTTGCGCTGCATGACGACCCGCGAGTACTGGGGCGCGGCGGTCGCCTTGATGTCGAAGGCAGCGGTCTTGGACAGGTCGTAGAGCTGGTTGAAAACGGCCTCGAACCCTTCGGCCGAGGCGACGTCCTCCTTCCTGGCACGCCCCATCGGCACCAGGAAGAAAACCTCCCAGAAGACGATTCCCAACTCCGTCATGAGCCGGCACATGGCTTCCATGTCGTCGAGGTTCGCCTTGCGCACCACCGTGTTCACCTGGGTGGTCAGGCCGATCTCCTGGGCCTCGCGGAGGATGCGCAGGCCATGCGCGAAACTGCCCTCCACCCGGCGGAACTCGTCGTGGATGGTCGCGTTGGACCCGTCGAGGCTGACAGCCAGCCGGCTCAGGCCCGCGTCCTTGAGGGCCTGGAGCTGCTCACGTGAGGCGAGCGAAGTGGTGGCGGGGGTGATGGCCATGCGCAGTCCGATGTCGGCTCCGTGCCGCACCAGTTCGATGATGTCGGGACGTTTGAAGGCGTCCCCGCCGGAGAAGACGAACACCACGCGCCCGAACTTCCGGACGTCGTCGAGGAGCTTCAACGCCTCCGCGGTGGTCAGTTCGTTCGGGTTGCGCAGTGGTTGCGCGGAGGCGCGGCAGTGCCGGCAGGCCAGGTCGCAGGCCTGGGTGGTCTCCCAGATCACTATGAACGGGGCTCGGTCGAAGTCCAGGTTCGGGCGGGCTCCGAAAGGTTTCCCGTGCGGATGCCCGGGTCGGTGCGAATGGGGATGCGGCATGCCTCGACGCTAGCGGATATTGCGTTGACGTGGTTGCAGGATCGTGTGTCGCCAACCAGTCAACGGGTCTTTTCGGGGTGTGGCCTCACCCTGCGGGAAGAAGCCGGTGGTGCCAACTGGCGGGTGGTGGCCGATGGCGATGTCCTGCTCCGCGACCGGTGAAACTCTCTTGGCCGGTTCCGGGTGGCGTGAGGCTCGGCGCTACGGTTGTTCGGTGACGACTCGCGTGGTGGTGCTGGTTTCCGGCTCGGGGACCCTGCTGCAGGCTCTTCTCGACGCCGTTTCGGCGGGGGAGGTGGATGCCCGGGTCGTGGCGGTGGTCTCCGACCAGCCCGCCGCCCACGCCCTGGAACGGGCCCGCGCCGCGGGGGTGCCCGCCGTCGCCCATCCCTACGCAAAGGGATCGGACCGCGACGTGTGGGATGCCGAACTGACCGGGATCGTCGCCGGTTTCGAACCGGACCTGGTGGCCTCGGCGGGGTTCATGAAGCTGCTGGGGGCCAGTTTCCTCGCCCGTTTCGGGGGACGCACCATCAACACCCACCCCGCGCTGCTGCCCAGCTTCCCCGGGATGCACGGGCCGAGGGATGCCCTGAACCATGGGGTGAAGGTCTCCGGTGCCACGGTCTTCCTCGTGGACTCCGGGGTGGACACCGGTAGGATCCTGGCGCAGGGGGCTGTCGATGTGTTGCCCGATGACACCGTCGAAACGCTTCACGAACGCATCAAGGTGGTGGAACGCCGCCTGCTGGTGGAGACCGTGCGTGCCTGGAACGAAGGAGAGAAATGACCGATCGGATTCAGCTGCGCCGCGCGCTGCTCAGCGTCTACGACAAGGAGGGCCTGGAGGAGCTGGCCACCGCCCTCCACGCCTCCGGGGTGGAACTGGTGTCCACGGGATCCACCGCGACCCGGATCGCCACGGCGGGGATTCCCGTGACCCCCGTCGAGCAGTTGACGGGATTCCCCGAATGTCTCGACGGTCGCGTCAAGACACTCCATCCGCGCGTCCACGCCGGTATTCTCGCCGACCGCCGCCTGCCCGCCCACGTCTCCCAGCTGGAGGAGCTCGGCGTCGCCCCCTTCGACCTGGTGGTGGTCAACCTCTACCCGTTCGAGGCCACCGTCGCATCCGGTGCCGGGACCGACGAATGCGTTGAACAGATCGACATCGGCGGGCCCTCGATGGTGCGTGCCGCCGCGAAGAACCACCCGAGTGTCGCGGTGGTCACCTCCACATCGCAGTACCCCGCCGTCCTGGCCGCCCTCACCGAGGGTGGTTTCACCCTCCAGCAGCGCCGCGACCTCGCCACCGAGGCCTTCCGCCACACCGCCTCCTACGACATCGCCGTGGCCTCCTGGATGGGGGCCAACGTGGCCACCCCGGCCGGGGACGGGTTCCCGGACTGGCTGGGCGCGGCCTGGGAGAAGAAGCAGGACCTGCGCTACGGCGAGAACTCCCACCAGGCCGCGGCCCTCTACACCTACCCGCCCGGTCCGGAGGGAATCGCCCAGGCCGAGCTGCTGCACGGCAAACCCATGAGCTACAACAACTACACCGACGGGGAGGCCGCCCACCGCGCCGCGGGCGACTTCACCGAGCCGTGTGTCGCGATCATCAAACACGCCAACCCGTGCGGGATCGCGGTGGGTTCCGACATCGCGGAGGCCCATCGCAGGGCCCACGCCTGCGACCCGGTCTCCGCCTTCGGTGGGGTGATCGCCGCCAACCGTCCCGTCACCGTGGAACTGGCCGAACAGATCAAGGACATCTTCACGGAGGTGGTGATCGCCCCCGGTTTCGAACCGGAGGCCCTGGCGATCCTCACCGCGAAGAAGAACCTGCGACTGCTGAAGGCCGCCCCGTACACGCACCGGGAACGTGTCCTGCACCCCATCTCCGGGGGTGCCCTGCTCCAGCGACCCGACCGCATCGACGCGCCCGGCGACGACCCCGCGAACTGGGAACTCAAAGCGGGGGATGCGGTCGACGAGGCGACCCTGGCCGACCTGGTCTTCGCGTGGCGGGCCTGCCGCGCAGTGAAGTCCAACGCCATCCTCCTGGCCCACGACGGTGCCTCCGTCGGCGTCGGCATGGGCCAGGTGAACCGCGTCGACTCGTGCCGCCTGGCGATTGAACGCGCCGGGGAGCGGGCAGCCGGGTCGGTGGCCGCATCCGATGCCTTCTTCCCCTTCGCCGACGGGCCGCGGATCCTGATCGACGGTGGCGTCCGGGCCATTGTCCAGCCGGGCGGTTCCCTGCGCGACCGGGAAACCATCGACCTGTGTGCCGAACACGGCGTCGCGCTGTACTTCACCGGTACCCGTCACTTCTTCCACTGAGCAGGGGGTGCGAATGACCGCGGGGATCCTTGACGGCAGGGCCACGGCCGCCGCCATCAAGTCGGAACTGAAGCAGCGGGTGGGCCGGCTCCGCTCCTTGGGGGTGGTGCCCGGGCTGGCGACGGTGCTCGTCGGTGACGACCCGGCCAGCCAGAACTACGTGCGCATGAAACACCGCGACTGCGAACAGGTGGGCATCGCCTCCATCCGGGTGGAGCTGCCCGCCGACGCCACCGCCGCGCAGCTGGAGGAGGCCATCGCGGCGCTGAACGCGGACCCCGCCTGCACCGGCTACATCGTGCAGCTTCCCCTGCCGGGACATCTCGACGAGAACCGGGCGCTGGGGTTGATCGACCCGGACAAGGACGCCGACGGGCTGCACCCGATCAACCTGGGGAGGCTCGTGCTGAACGAACCCGCCCCCCTGCCCTGCACCCCCCGCGGCATCGTGGAGCTGGTGCGTCGCCACGGCATCGAGTGGCGGGGGGCGGATGTGTGTGTGGTGGGTCGCGGCATCACGGTGGGGCGTCCCCTCGGGCTGATCCTGACCCGCCGCAGCGAGAACGCCACGGTGACCCTGTGCCACACCGGCACCCGCGACCTGGCCGAACACACCCGGCGGGCCGACATCGTGGTGGCGGCGGCGGGGGTGCCGGGCATGGTCACCGCCGACATGATCCGCCAGGGCGCGGTGTGCATCGATGTCGGAGTCAGCCGGGTCGAGGGCAGGACCACCGGGGATCTGGCGCCGGAGGTGTGGGGCAAGGCGGCCTGGGTCACCCCGAATCCCGGCGGGGTGGGTCCCATGACCCGCGCCATGCTGCTCAGCAATGTTGTCGACCGCGCCGAGGTGCTTCATGCCGACCCCAACGGTTAACCGGCTCCCCACCAATCCGTGGCCGCTGGCGGCCGTGCTCGGGGTGTTCGCGGTTGGTGTGTTGATCGCGGGTTTCGGGAGCTGGCGTTACGGGGCGGTGGTGATGGCCGCGGCGACCCTGCTCGCGGGGGTTGCCCGGATGCTCCTGCCGCGCCGCGTCTCGGGTCTGTTGGTGGTCCGGCGTCGCTGGATGGACATCACCATCCTCTTCAGCCTGGGTATCGCGATCGGTGTGCTGGCGCTGGTGGTTCCCCCCGGCACATGAGGCGTGATGGCGGGCGATAGGCTCGTAGGTGGACATCACCGTCGAGAGAAAGGTCCGCACGATGAGCACTGAGGCTCCCGTCAAGATCGCAGTGACCGGCGCAGCCGGCCAGATCTGCTACAGCCTGCTGTTCAGGATAGCCAGCGGTTCCCTGCTGGGCGATCGGCCCATCGAGCTGCGTCTGCTGGAGATCACCCCGGCCCTGAAGGCCTTGGAGGGTGTCGTCATGGAACTCGACGACTGCGCCTTCCCGAATCTGAAGAACGTCGTCATCGGCGATGACCCGAAGAAGGTCTTCGACGGTGTCAACCTGGCGATGCTGGTAGGTGCCATGCCCCGCAAGGCCGGCATGGAACGCGGCGACCTGCTGAGCGCCAACGGCGCCATCTTCACCGCCCAGGGCAAGGCCCTGAACGAGGTGGCCGCGGATGACGTCCGTGTGCTGGTGACCGGCAACCCCGCCAACACCAACGCGCTGATCGCATCCAGCAACGCCCCCGATATCCCGAAGGAGCGTTTCAACGCCCTCACCCGCCTGGATCACAACCGCGCGAAGTCCCAGCTCGCCCAGAAACTCGGCTGCCCCGTCGAGGAGATCAAGAAGATGACCATCTGGGGCAACCACTCCTCCACCCAGTACCCCGACATCTTCCACGCCGAGGTGGGCGGGAAGAACGCCGCGGAACTGGTGAACGACGAGGCCTGGATCGAGTCCACCTTCATCCCGACGGTTGCCAAGCGCGGCGCGGCCATCATCGAGGCCCGTGGTCTGTCCTCCGCGGCTTCCGCGGCGAACGCCACCGTTGAGCACATGCGTGACTGGGTGCTCGGCTCTCCTGAAGGTGACTGGGTTTCCATGGCGGTTCCCTCCGACGGCTCCTACGGGGTCGCCGAGGGTGTCATCTCCTCCTTCCCGTGCGTCGTCAAGAACGGCAAGTACGAGATCGTCCAGGGCCTCGAGATCGATCCGTTCTCCCGTGCCAAGATCGACGCCTCCGTCGCCGAGCTGTTCGACGAGCGCAAGGCGGTCAAGGAACTCGGCCTGATCTGATCCGGCAGGGATCAAAAAAAGGTGCCCGGCGGTTTCCGCCGGGCACCTTTCGTTGAACGCCTTCGGGGGTGGTTGGTTGAGCCGGTCTGTGAGCGTCAGCGAGTGGGGCGTGTCGAAACCGTCTCGTATCAAGTTGGTTGAGCCGGCCTGTGAGCGTCAGCGAGTGGGGCGTGTCGAAACCGTCTCGTATCAAGTTGGTTGAGCCGGCCTGTGAGCGTCAGCGAGTGGGGCGTGTCGAAACCATGGTGACCTTGTGCGGGGGTCTTGTGGTCGGGCTTGTTGTCTGGCTGCTTGGGGTGGTTTCGACTCGGGTCGCTCGTTCCTCGCGATCCGGCTCAACCGGCTTTGGGGAGGTGTTCGCGACCACCGGCTTGGGGGAGGTGCTCGCGTGCTGGCTCAGTCGGCTTGAAAAATTTTGGCCCGGGTTGCTCCTTTGGGGCAACCCGGGCCAAACAGTTCGCAGGATCAGAGACCCAGCTCGCCGGCGAAGTCACCGGCTTCCAGGCGGGCCTTGATCAGGCTGAGGAAGCGGGCGGCCTTGGCGCCGTCGATGAGGCGGTGGTCGTAGGTGAGCGACAGGTACATCATGTCCCGGATGGCGATGGTGTCGCCGCCCAAGGCATCGGTGACCACAACGGGCCGCTTCACCAGCGCGCCGGTGCCGAGGATCGCGACCTGCGGCAGGTTGATGATCGGGGTGTCGAACAGGGTTCCCGCCGAGCCGTAGTTGGTGATGGTGAAGGTGCCACCACTCAGCTCGTCGGGGCCGACCTTCCCTGCGCGGGTGCGGGCCGCCAGGTCGCCGATGCGCTTGGCCAGCCCGGCCAGGTTCAGGTCCCCGGCGTCCTGGATGACGGGAACCATCAGGCCGCGATCGGTGTCGACGGCGATGCCGATGTTCTCCTGCGACGCGTAGGTCACGGTCCCCGCCTCGAAGTCGGCCGACGCGTTGAGCGCGGGCATCGCCTTGAGGGCCTCGATCGTGGCCTTCGTGATGAACGGCAGGTAGGACAGGGAAGCGCCCTCGCGCTTCTTGAAGTCGTCCTTGGCGGCCTTGCGCAGCTTCGAGATGGCGGTCACGTCCACCTCGACTGTGGCGGTGAGCTGCGCTGCCACCCGCAGCGATTCAGTCATCCGCTCCGCGATCACCTTGCGCATCCGCGACAGTTTCTCCGTGGTGCCGCGCAGTTTGGCGGCCTCCTCCGAGACTTCGGCAACCTGGGGAGCAGCGGCAGGCGCGCCCGCTTTCGCGGCTGCGGTGGGAGTGGGAGCGGCAGCGGCCTTCTTGGCGGCCTCCGCGGCATCGAGGATGTCTTGTTTGCGGATGCGGCCGCCGACACCGGTGCCCTGGACGGAACCCAAGGAGATGCCGTGCTCTGCGGCGAGCTTGCGGACCAGGGGGGTGACGTAGACCCCTTCGTCGGCGGAGGCGCGGCGCGCCGCGACCGACGCGACGGGTGCCGGGGGAGCGGCGGGTGCCGCAGGTGCAGCTGCGGGTGCCGGGGGAGCGGAGGGAGCCGGGGCGGGTGCCGCCGGCTCAGCTGCGGGTGCCGGGGGTGCTGCGGGAGCGGGTGCCGGGGGTGCTGCGGGAGCGGGTGCCGGGGGTGCTGCGGCAGCATCGCCGACCAGCGCCAGGACGGCGCCGACCTCAGCCACGTCGTCCTCGTTGAACCTGATCTCCAGGAGGGTACCGGCCACGGGGGATGGGATCTCGGTGTCGACCTTGTCGGTGGAGACCTCCAATAGGGGCTCGTCCACCTCGACGGTCTCGCCGACGGCCTTCAGCCAGCGGGAGATGGTGCCTTCGGTGACCGACTCACCCAGGGCCGGCAGTACCACCTCGGTTGCGTCGCCCGCGGGGGTGGCCTGCGGCGCGGCGGGTGCCGGAGCAGGAGCGGGGGCGGGTGCCGGAGCGGGTTCGGGTGCCGGAGCGGGTTCGGCGACGGGCTGGGGTGCGGGCGCTGCCTGCGGGGCGGGAGCCTCACTGGTCTCGCCGATCACCGCCAGGACGGCGCCGACCTCAGCCACGTCGTCCTCGTTGAACCTGATCTCCAGGAGGGTACCGGCCACGGGGGATGGGATCTCGGTGTCGACCTTGTCGGTGGAGACCTCCAATAGGGGCTCGTCCACCTCGACGGTCTCGCCGACGGCCTTCAGCCAGCGGGAGATGGTGCCTTCGGTGACCGACTCGCCCAGTGCTGGGAGTGTTACTTCGGTTGACATGTGAACATTGGCTCCTTTTGTGTCTGGCGCGTCGCTATCCGCTCCAAGCCTATCCTTCAATCAGGCCTGCATGTGTAGGGCCGACCCGGCGAGGGCGAGGTTTGCCTCAGCCAGCGCCTCGCTGAGGCTCGGGTGCGGGTGGACCAGTTCCTTCACGTCTTCGGGGGTGGCCTGCCAGCCCACCATCAGGGTACCCTCCGCCACCAGTTCCGCTATGTCATCGCCCACGACGTGCACGCCGACGAGCGCGCCACCCGGACGCCGGATCACCCGCACCAGTCCCGCGTCGCGGTCCCCGGGGGCCAGCATCAGGGCACGGGCATTGCCGCGCAGGTCGAAGTCCGAGACCTCGCAGCCACCGGTCGCCGCGGCCTGCTCCCGGGTCAGACCCACCGATGCGAGCTGCGGACTCGAATAGGTGATCCGGGGGATGTCGCGGTCCTCGGGGGGTCGTGGCCGGATGGGACGCCCGCCCGCCAGATGGGCCAGGTGCTCGGCCAGGAAGATGCCGTGCGCGTAGCCGCGGTGCGCCAGCTGCGGGCCCGCGATCAGATCCCCGACCGCGAACACCCCCGCCGCGGTCGTGGCGAGCTCCCGGTTGACCTTCACATGGCCCGTTGACGCCACGGTGACGCCCGCCTCCTCCAGGCCCAGGCCGTCGGTGACGGGGCGTCTCCCGACCGCGATCAGCGCGACATCCGCGGTGACGGTCCCGTCGGTCAGTTCCAGGTGCACCTGGTCGCCGTCGCGGACGATGCCCTCGGCCTTCGTCCCGAGCCGCAGGTCGACACCCCGGGCCCGCAGGCGTCGTTCCAGCACGGCCACGAGGTCCGGGTCCTCGGTCGGGAGCAGGCGCGGCGTGGCCTCCACCAGGACCACGTCGACCCCCAGGTCGCGCCAGAGGGATGCGAACTCGACGCCGATCACGCCGCCACCCAGGATGACCGCCCGCCCGGGAAGCCGTTCCAGGCGCAGCGCGTGTTCGCTGGTGAGGATGCGTTCCCCGTCGGTCGGCAGACCCAGCGTCACGGGGGCCGACCCGGTTGCCAGGACGACGTTGCGGGCACGCAACAATTCCCCGTCGACATCAAGGGCAGGTCCTTCGGCATCAACCACCAGCCGGCCGTGTCCCGGGACCACTCGGATGCCGCGGGAGCGGATCAAGCCGGTCAGCCCGCGGTGCAACCCCGAGACCAGGGAGTCCGCGAAACCCCGTACCTTGGCGGCGTCCACACCGGTGAGGATGGCGCCGATTCCCAGCCGGTCGGCCTTGGCGACGGTGGTGCGGGTCTTGGCCGCCTGCAGCCACGCCTTGGTGGGCACACACCCCCGGTGCAGACAGGTGCCACCCAGCTCCCTTTCCTCCACCAGCGCCACGTCCAGCCCGAGCTGTGCGGCCCGCAGGGCGGTCGCGTAGCCGGCGGGGCCGCCGCCCAGAATGGCCAGGTCATGAACTTGCGTCATGCGGGACAGTCTTCCATCCTCCCGGCATAATGTCCGGGTGGGTTGGTTCTCGAAGCGCAAGGTCGCTGCAAAGGTCGCCAAGGAACAGAGGGAAGTGGATGGTGTGCTCCTCGACCATCTCGATGGTTTCGTGACCACCCGGCGGGGCGTCGAGGCCTGGCTGGAGCAGCCGACCAGCTTCAACAAACCGTCGATCCTGCTGGTGGCCGCCGACGGGGAATCCACCCGGCGCGCCATCCCTTCAATCGCCTTCGGCTACGACTTCGCATCCCGCCACGACATTCCCGCCTACGACGCGGGCGTGGTGCCGTATCCGCAACGCATGCGCGAATACGGGGCGAGGAACAAGAGGATCTCCGGATAGAGCCGGTTCCAGCAGAGGATTCGCGGCTCGAATCAGCCGAGAAAACGCCCACCCAATGCGCGGCGGCCCGCGGTTTCCCAGCCCGGGGACCGAGTCGGGCCCGCCGCAGGTCACGGCACGGGAATGCCGGGGGCGACTCGGGCGCTGCTGATTCCCCGGTTGCTCTTTCCCAAGCGGAAACGTACTCGTCCCTTCAGAACTGTTCCTGATGTGGCCCTGCCGTCCACCAAGGGTTCTGCGGGGAAAAGGGTGAACGTCCAGGTGTCGTTGTAATCGCTGTCGGGTATCGTTCCGGCCGGTGATTGAAGCAGGCGTGCCCCCCACAACTGGCGGGTCATGGCATCGCGGGTGTCGTGTCCCAGAACCTCGAAACGTCGCCGCTCAGCATCCCGGACATCCGTGTGGCTTCCCGCCGAGATGCCCTGGGGACCGATGACCGAGACGAACGGGGTCCACGGGACCCCGGGGAGGGTGAGATCGACGCCTTGTCCCAGCGCGGGGTCCACGAAATCCTCGCTGAGGCCGGGGCTCTGCTGTTTCCGGACCGCAGAGGGAAGATGGGAACGGGTGTCAATTTTTCTCGGGGAAGGGACCAGCAGCAACCCGAACTCCGTCCTCTCCCCGAACCGGAATGTCGCGAAATGTTCCCGGAGCGCTGCTACCGCCCGTTCGGTGCGTTTCCACCAGTCATCGTCCTGGATGTCTTCGAGATGTTCTACCGGGGTGGGTAGCCCTCGAACCGCGAGCATTTCCCGGACAGCCGGACCCATCCATCCCGACCGGGCCATGCGGTCGAGTTCGCTTTCCCGGAATGTCATGTGCATGGGGGCTCCTGGGTTTCGCATCGACGGATCAGGCGCCTTCCCGGGTCGGTGGGGTGGCGCCGGGTGCCGCTTCAAGCTATCAGTCACGGGGTGTTTTCGTGGGGACGAAGTGGCGATGCCCAAGGGTCTCGGCGCGGCGCTCCCCGAGTGTGTGCCCGGGAGTCATTGCCGATCATCGAGGAAACGCAGAATGGCCTCGGCGCTGCGCCGTGCCCCGTCGGTGCCTTGCATCAGGGCGGCCAGTTCTCGCGCGCGTCGCCGCAGGGTGGCGTCGGTGAGCAGCCGTTCCACCAGGGAGGGGATTTTGTGCCGGCGGATGTCACGCATCGTGAAGGCCAGCGCGTTGCCGAAGTCCACGCATTCTTCGATGTTGAGTTTCTGCTCCATCTGCATGCCGATGCCTGCGAAGGGGACACCCGAGGCGCAGGCCGTCTGCACCGTCTCCTCGCCCCGTGGATGAGCGACGCATCGAGTTGCCAGCGCGTGATCAGGTCCAGTTCGTTTCGCACCCGGGTGCGCACCGTGTGCGTGGTGAACGGAAAGCGCAGCGAACGCCCCCTGTGCGAGGGCGAAGAACCTGGCGGCCAGGGCATCGTCCGCCTCGGGGGCGAGAAGGTAACGCCGCCCGGGCGTGCCGGAGCTCACGGATTCCCGCCGGGTGGGGATGCGATGCGCCCGGCCTGCTGGGCGAAGAACTCGCCGATCCTCCGGCTGCCGGTGCGTTCCGCGACGCTGTCCGTGCGCATGTTCCACGCCAGGAAACGGAGCATGTCGGCCCTGTGCGGCGCGAAGGGACGGGCCAGCAGCGCCACCACGTCCAGAGTGCGGGAGGGCAGGCGGGTGATCCTGGGGCGGGTGCCGAGGGCCTTGAACGCCAGTTCGGCGATCTCGCGGAAACTCAGCTCCTCCGGGCCGCCGACCTCCCTGGTGCCGCCGTCGCCCCGGCAGAGGTGGTCGACGCACACCGTCGCCAGATCCGCCCCGTGGATCGGGGTGATGCGCGCCCCGGGTGCCGTCAGCGCCACCCGGCCCCGGTGCGCCATCAGCAGCAGCTGCGCCAGGTCGGAGAAATAGCCGCTCGGACTGATTACCATTCCCGTCACCGGTGAGGAACGGAGCTCGGCCACGAAGGCGCACTTCGCGCGGGTGAGTCGCGCCGGGCACCGCTCCGCCCCCAGCGCATGCACGTACAGGAAACCTCCCACCCCGTTCCTCTCCGCGGCTCGCAACATGCCGAGGTTGGCGCCGTGATCGATCTTCCACGGATCGGTTCCCTGCCTGGTGACCCCGAGCGCCGAGACGACGCTGCTCACGCCTGCGGTCAACCGGTCCGGGAGGTCCGGATCCCGCACATCGCCGACGATCTGCTCGTCGATCAGACCCGACAGCGCGGGGGCGCCCCAGGCGCCGGGGTTCTCCGCGCGCCGTGCGTCCCGGACCACGGCCCGGATCCGGCGACCGCGCCGGTGCAGTTCCGCGGCGAGATGGCGTCCCAGATACCCGGTGGCGCCCAGCAGGAGCACGTCCGGGGCGTTCACCGATTCGCCGCCTTGAGCATCCGGGTCAGGAGCAGGCCGGTGATCCGGGCGCTGTCGTCCATGTGCTCGGGATGGGCGGCGAACCACCGGTCCAGCGCCACCACCATGTTCCACGTGAGTTCCGCATGGAGATCGGCCGGGAGATCCCGCTCGAGCTTTCCGAGGGTGCGGCCGCGCTCCACCATGAACGTGCACCACTGGTGGGCGGTCCGTTCGAACCGGTCCCGCGTCGCCGACGGTGGCGCGTCGCGCAGGTGGAAGATCACGGGAACGGCGGCCAGGTCATCGTCGCGGCAGGCCCTGCCGAGAGCATCCACGAGGGCGAGAACGGTGGGCCAGTAGTTCTCGGCGGTGAGGGTTCCGGGATCGGTCACCTCGATGCGGGCCGCCAGCAGGGCCAGGCCGTCTGCGAGCGCGGCGTCGAACAGCGCTTCCTTCTCCTGAAAGAAATGGTAGAAGGAGCTGCGGGGGAAATCGGCCTCCGAGAGGATCTGTTGCAGAGAAGCGCCGCGGTAACCGTGGCGGGCGAAGTGGGCGCGGGCGGCGCGCATCAGGCGGGCGCGGCGCTCGGGGGCCAGGGGTTTCCGGGGGCGCGGCATCCTCGCTGCTCCTTCTCGTTGATCCGGGATGGTGCGAGGATACCTATTTCTGGACCGAGTTGTCCAGAAATTCTGTCAAACGGAATCCGGAGGTGTGTTCCCGGTGCTCGCCTCCCGGCCGGGAGACGAGCACCGGGAAACGACCGCGGGGCACCGATCCGTGGTGCCCCGCGAAGCCGTTGTGGCTGGAGCTCTCAGCCGGCCAGCTGGGTCGCCAAGGCCACCAGCGTGCGCACCGCGGCGCCCGTGCCGCCGAGCGGCGTGCAGCCGTACGGGGACTCGTCGTTCCAGGCCGGACCCGCGATGTCCAGGTGCGCCCAGGAGACACCCTCCGGGACGAAGTGCTGCAGGAAGGCGGCCGCGGTCAGGGCGCCGCCGTAGCGGTTCTTGCCGCCGGAACGCAGGTCCGCGATGTCCGATTTCAGGCCCTCGCGGAGGTCGTCGGTGATCGGCAGGTGCCAGAACCCCTCACCGGCGACCTCGGCGGCGTCGAGCAGACGATCGGCGGTTGCGTCGTCGCTGGCCATGAGCCCGGCGGTGCGTTTTCCGAGAGCCACCATGCAGGCCCCGGTCAGGGTGGCGACATCCACGATCAGGTTCGGGGAGTCGGTTCCGGCCCGTCCCAGCGCATCGGCCATCACGAGCCGGCCCTCGGCGTCGGTGTTGACGTTCTCGACGGTGGTTCCGTCGAACATGGTGAGCACGTCACCGGAGCGGTAGGCGGTACCGGAGGGCAGGTTCTCGGCCATGGCCGCGTAGGTGGTGACCTTGACCGGCAACCCGAGCGCCGCGATGGCCCGGGTGGCGGCGATCACGGCGGCCGCTCCTGACATGTCGCAGGTCATGGAGGCCATCTGCCCGGCGGGTTTGATGTCCAGGCCACCGGAGTCGAAGGTGATGCCCTTGCCCACCAGTGCCAGGTGGAATTTCGCGCCGCGCGGGGCCCAGGTGAGACGGAGCAGGCGCGGGGACCTCGACGAGCCCCCGCCCACCGCCAGGATGCCGCCGTAGCCGCCCTTGGCGAGTGCCTTCTCATCGAGGATCTCGACCCCGACCTTGAGGTCCGAGACGTGGGCCTTGGCCGATTCCGCGAAGGTTTCGGGGTAGAGCAGGTTCGGCGGGGTGTTGATCCAGTCGCGGGCCTGCACCACGGCGGCCGCGACGACCCCGGCCTCCTCGACGGATTCCTTGAGCTGGGCGCGTCCGGTCACGAGCGTGATGGTGGCCACGGGGGTCTTATGGGGTTTCTGGGTGATGCGGGGAATGCGGTAGGTGCCCAGCACTGCGCCCTCGGCGGCCGCCCTCGCCAGTTCGGGGTCGTGCAGTTCGAGGGAGATGGTGACGTTCAGGTTCTCGGCGTCCTTCGGGTCACTGATCTTCCGCAGGGCAACCCCACACGCGTGCCTGAGGGCGGATGGGGTGACGTCGACATCCCCCAGGCCGACCACGACGAGTCGCTGGGGGATGGGGGGCAGGGTGACCAGTGCGCCGAGCTCGCTGCGGGCACCCAGCGCGATGGCGGCCTCCAACAGCGATGACGGGAGCTGCTTGCTCCAGGCCTTCTCCAGATCCGCCGGCACCCCGACGAGGGTCGGGGTCCCGCCGACGCTGGTGAGGCCGATCACGACGACGTCGGCGTCCCGGTCAATGCTCTTTGCGGTTTTCAGGGCGGGGATGTTGGTGCTCACCGGGCCAGCTTAGAGGCTTTCCGGCAGGAGCCAGGAAGCGAACGGGGTCCACCCCGGAACCCGCGGGAAACGAAGTTCTTCGTGGCGACTCGTTTCCGTGGCGACCGAGTCGCCTAGCATCGTCATCATGAAACTGACCCTTATCGGAGCCCCCACTGACATCGGCGCCAGTGTCGCGGGCTGTCGCCTCGGACCAGGGGCGTTGCGTGTCGCCGGCATCGGGAAAGCCCTGCGGGCCTTCGGAGTTGATGTCCGCGACGCGGGCGACGTCACCGGGCCGCCGAATCCCCAGAGCCCGCCGGTGGACGGCTACCGCCACCTGCCGGAGGTGATCGAGTGGAACCGGGCGGTGCGTGACGCCGTCGCCGCCGAACTGGCGGAAGGCCGGATGCCGGTGCTGATGGGTGGCGATCACAGCCTTGCCATCGGCAGCATCAGCGCCATCGCCGCGCACTGCCGCAGGGTCGGCAAGAAGCTGCGCATCATCTGGGTGGATGCCCATGCCGACATCAACACCAATGAACTCACCCCCTCCGGCAACATCCACGGCATGCCGGTGGCCTGTCTGCTCGGCGACGGACCGGAGGAACTGACCGACATGTCGGACCGGAAACCCGCCATTGATGTGGACAACATCCGCCAGGTCGGGTTGCGCAGCGTCGATCCCGGCGAGAAACAGGTGCTCGTGGACAAGGGCCTCGAGGTGTACGACATGCGTTTCCTCGACGAGGCCGGCATGCGTCACGCCATGGAACGTGCCCTCCATGACATCGGCGAGGACACCCACATCCACCTCAGCCTCGACCTCGACTTCGTGGACCCGCAGGTCGCACCCGGGGTCGGGACCCCGGTCGTCGGGGGACCGACCTACCGGGAGGCGCAACTGGCCATGGAGATGATCGCCGACACCGGGAGGCTGGGCTCCATCGACCTGGTCGAGATCAACCCGGCACTCGACATCCGCAACACCACCGCCGAACTCGCCGTCGACCTCGTCGAGAGCCTGTTCGGCAAATCCACCCTGCTTCGTTTCACCGAGGCCTGAAAGCCCAATGCCCCGGTCCGGGGCCGGACGTGAAAGACAACGGGCCCACTGCATTCCCGGCGAAGAACTCCTCGCCGCGAAGCGGTGGGCCCGGTTGCGTGGGGCGTGCCCCCCGGGGCGGCCCGCCGAACAGGAAGGACCGGAAGCGGGCGGTCAGGACGACAAGGACATGGGCGGTTGGACCTGCCGGTCGTCATCCCAGAGGGCGACCTCGCTGACTCCGGCCTCCAGCAGATCGGACCAGTACATCCCGAGCCACTCCTCGGCCTCCGGCTGGCTGCCGAACTCGGGTAGCAGGTCCTGCGACCTGAGAGCGTCCACGTCATGGGTGCCTGCGGTCGGGCGCCACTGGTAGCTCATATCTTCTCCCCACGGTTGATCCGGGGCGTCGGCCGCCGGAAACGGCGGATCATCAACGACCGGTTGAACATGTACATCAACAATCCCCGGAGATTCGCTTTCGGGACGCGCTGCAGCAGGAGTTTCTTGAAACCCCGCCAGATGAACCACGTGTTGATGAAGCTCAGGATGAGCATCACCCACAGCCCGAGCCCGATGGAGACGCTGATCAGCGGCCACTGTGCCGTGGCCATCGTCCCGGCCATGATCAGGATCATCGCGGGGAACATGAACTCGGTGATCGTCCAGCGGGTGTCGACGTAGTCGCGGGCCAGAACACGTTCCGGTGACGCCTCCACCTTGTCCCAGGCCTCGACCCGTGCCTTGGCCTGGGCCTCGCGGTCGGCCTTGCGCTGCTCCTTCGGGCTCAGGTTCGGGTGCAGCCGCTGCATCCTCGCCGCCTCCGCCTGCTTGCGGGTGAGGGTCGGCTCCGACTTGCGCACCGGCTGGCGGCGGGTCACCTTCACCTTCCCGGACTCGGCCGGGGTCTTGTCCGGTGTCCCGGTCCCGGGTGCCGTCTCCCGGGGTTTCCGGTCGCCCCCGGCCTGCTCCTTCTTCTCCTCCGGGACGGTGGTCTCGCTTTCCGGGACGGTGGTCCCGGTTTTCTGGTCGGGTTCCGGTACCAACCGGGTCCGTTGATAGGGTTTGCGTCCCGGTTGATCGGTCTTGCGCTCGTAGGGGCGGAACAGTGCCACGGGATCTGCCTTCGGATGGATTGGGTGAATTCGGTTGGTCATTCTAACCGCCTGCCAACTTCAGGGGCCGAATCAGGGTGGTGCCGACCCCACACCGGTCCCCGGGGGCGGTACGGTTGACGGAATAGACCAGCAGTGGAAGGACCCCAATGGCAGGCATCTTTGAGCGGATCGCCCTGATGTTCAAGAGCAAGGCTCACAAAACGCTAGACAAGTACGAGGACCCGCGCGAGACCTTGGACTACTCCTACGAGCGCCAGCTCGAGCTGCTCCGCAAGGTGCGCCGGGGAGTGGCGGACGTGGCGACCAGCCGTAAACGCGTCGAACTCCAGGCCCAGAAAATGAGCTCCGAGATCGACCGTTACACCGTCACCGCGCAGCGCGCCCTTGAATCCAACCGCGAGGACCTCGCCCGCGAGGCCCTGACCCGCAAGGCCGGCCTCACCACCCAGCTGCAGGACCTCCAGACCCAGCACGCGGCCCTCCAGGCGGAGGAGGAGAAGCTGGTGCGCGCCAGCACCCGGCTCCAGGCGAAGGTGGACGCCTTCCGGACCCGCAAGGAGACGATCAAGGCCACCTACTCGGCGGCCGAGGCGCAGACCCGGATCAACGAGGCCTTCACCGGTATCTCCGAGGAGATGAGCGACGTCGGCATGGCCATCCAGCGCGCCGAGGACAAGACCCTGCAGCTGCAGGCCCGCGCTTCCGCCGTCGACGAGCTGCTGGCCTCCGGGGCCCTTGAGGATCCCACGGGTTCGGTCGGGAGCGATCTCGACCGCGAACTCGACGCCCTGTCCTCCGGTGCCTCCGTCGAGAACGAGCTCGCCGCCATGAAGGCTCAGCTCAGCGGCGGTTCCGGCACCACGAACCCCCAGATCTCCTCCACACCCACGTCCAATTTCCCGATGATCGAGAACACCAGGGCCACCAACAACAACGGGGGGCAGGCATGATCGTTCGTCTCATGGGGCTCGGGCAGTGGACCCTGGAGCCCGAGCAGCTGCTCGAACTCAACGGGATCGACGAGGCGGTCGAGCAGGCCGTCGCGGCCGGGGACCAGGAACGGCTCCGCAAGGAACTGCGACGGCTCGTCGACGCCATCCGCCAGAACGGCCAGGAGGTGCCCGACGACCTGATCGTCGAATCCGATCTCGTGCTGCCTGACGTGGACGCCACCCTCGAGGAGGTGCGGGAACTGCTCGACAGCACCTCCGAGTACTACGGACTCATTCCTGACCAGGAGGTGGGTCTCGAGTCGGCCCAGGGCGAGTGAGGGTCCTGGTTTCCTGCGATCGAATCGGACGCCTCGGCCCGGCCGAGGCGTCCGAAGCCGTTGCAGGGGCTTTCGCGGAGCGGGGAGCGCAGGTGGCCGTTGCCCCCGTGAGCGGGGGAGGCAACGGTTTCGCCGAGGCCGTGGCGCGATTCTCCCCGGACGCGCGAGTGCTGGCCGCCGGCACCCTCCGGCAGGCGTGCGACATGCTGGCCGAGGGCCCCGACTACCTGGACGTCACCGCCGTCGCGGCCCCGGGGCTGGAGGAACTGCTGGCGCTGCCGGTGACCCCCGTTCGCCCGGGAACCACCGTGGTGGTGCCGCACCGCGAAGCCGGACGTGCCCTGACGGGGATGACGGGATCACTGGCGGAGCGGGGGAGGGAAACCGGGACTGACATCGCGGCGACGCTCGCGGAGGATTCCCGCGCCACCGCGTGGCTGGAGCGGCTGGGGGTGAGCGACGAGGCGCCCGCGGGGGCGCTCTGCGGGCTCGGCGCGTGGGCGCTGGGTTGCGGGGCGCGGGTGGCCCCGGGGATCGGGGTCTGCGTCGACGGTTACCGGTTGCCGGCGCTGGCCGTCAAGGCAGATCTGGTGGTCACGGGAACGGACGTGCTGGACTTTCACCGCCGCGGTGGGGACGTGGTGGCCGAACTCACGCGACTGGGTGTCGAGGCGCTGCGGCCGGTGATCGTGGTGGCGGGCCGGAACTTCGTGTCGTCCCGGGAACTGCGCCTGGTCGGGATCGAGGAGGCGCACGCCGTGGCCCCGCCCGGGGTCGGGGAAATTGACATCACCACTGAGCAGTTGACGACCCTGGCCCGGCGGGTGGCCGGCACATGGACTTGGTGAAGCAGGGAAGAGAAGTAGACTCGGGTTCGTGAGTGAAACCCAGACTGTTCCCCAGGGCGTCGTGCTGACCGACGTCGCCGTCTCCAAGGTGCGTTCCCTGTTGGAGGCCGAGGGCCGCACCGATCTGAGCCTGCGTATCGCGGTGCAGCCGGGTGGCTGCTCCGGGCTGCGCTACCAGTTGTACTTCGACGACCGTGAACTGGACGGGGACATCGCAACGGAGTACGGCGACGTGAAGGTCGTCACCGACAGGATGAGCGCCCCCTACCTCGGAGGGGCCTCCATCGATTTCGTCGACACGATCGAGAAGCAGGGCTTCACGATCGACAACCCGAACGCCAGCGGCGCCTGCGCCTGCGGCGACTCCTTCAACTGATCCCCGCGCCCGGTCACCAGCTCGTGCTGACCGGGCGTCCCTCTTCGAAACCGGAGCCGGACTGCACCCCGATCACGGCCCGGGCGGTGAACTCCGTGAGCGTGCGGGCACCCGCGTAGGTGGCGGAGCTTCGCACCCCGGATGTGATCCAGTCGAGCAGGTCCTCGACGCCCGGGCGCTGCGGATCCAGGTACATCCGCGACGAGGAGATGCCCTCCTCGAACAGGGCGGCGCGGGCCCGGTCGAAAGCCGACTGCTCCCGCGTACGCTGCCTGACCGCGCGAGCGGAGGCCATTCCGTAGCTCTCCTTGTAGGCCCGGCCCTCGTGGTCGAACAGCTGATCGCCGGTGGACTCGTGGGTGCCCGCGAACCAGGAACCGATCATCACGGAACCGGCCCCGGCGGCCAGCGCCAGGGCGACGTCCCGGGGATGCCTGACGCCCCCGTCGGCCCACACCGCGCAGCCGCTGCGACGGGCCTGCTCAGCGCATTCGAGGACGGCGGAGAACTGCGGGCGGCCGACACCCGTCTGCATGCGTGTGGTGCACATGGCGCCCGGACCGACGCCCACCTTGACGATGTCAGCCCCGGCCTCGGTGAGGTCACGCACCCCGTCGGCGGTCACGACGTTTCCCGCGACGATCAGCACTCGCCTCCCGGTGCTTTCGGCGAACCGGTCGCGTTCCCTGCGGGCCAACCCCAACGCGGCGATCATCTTCTCCTGGTGGCCGTGGGCGGTGTCCACCACCAGCACGTCGGCCTGCGCATTCAGCGCCGCCCGCACCTTGGCGGTCACGTCGCCGTTGATCCCGATCGCGACCCCCGCACGCAGGCGCCCCCGTTCGTCGAGCGCAGGTGCGTAGAGGGCCGAACGCAGCGCCCCCTTGCTGGTCATTATCCCGACCAGCAGGCCCTCCGGGTCGACGGCCAGGGCCACCTTCTGGTGCCGTTCCGCCAGGGAATCGAAAACCTGTTTCGGCGCGGTCTCCGGCGAGACGGTGATGACGTCGCTGGTCATGACGTCACGGGCCTGGGCGAACCGGTCGGCGGTCGCCGCGTCCTGCGGGTGCACCAGTCCCACGACCCGGGAGGAATCCACCACCACCGCCACCCCGTGCGCGCGTTTGGCCATCAAGCCGATGGTCTCCCCGACGGTGGTGTGGGGGGAAACCGTCACGGCGGTGTCGAAGACGGGATGGGCCTGTTTCACCTTCGCGATGGAATTCGCCACCACATCCACCGGGATGTCCTGCGGGAAGATCGCGAGCCCGCCCCGGCGGGCCATGGTCTCAGCCATGCGCCTGCCCGAGACCGCCGTCATGTTCGCGGCCACCAGGGGCAGGGGCGTCGCCAGTCCGTCCGTGGAGGTCAGGTCGACATCCAACCGGGAAGCGACATCGGAACGGTTCGGAACCATGAACACATCGGAATAGGTGAGGTCCGTCGTGGGCCTCTCATTCAGGAAACGCACACGTGCAGCCTATGCCCTGCCGGTGACTCGCCCGCCCGCGGCCGCCACGGGAGAGCTACGATGTTGCGAAGTCACACGTGGCCAAGGAGAGACTATGAGCGAGGAGACCCTCAGGGTGCTGCTGTATTCCAGTGACCGCACGGTGCGGGAGCAGGTGCGGCTCGCCCTCGGACGCAAGGTGGCTTCCGATCTGCCTCCCATCGAGGTGGAGGAGGTGGCCACCGGGCAGGCCATGCTGAAGATGCTGGCCGCCGAACCCGGTTACGACCTGCTGATCCTGGATGGTGAGGCCCAGCCCGAGGGGGGCATCGGCCTGGCCCACCAGGTCAAGGAGGAGTACAACCCCTGCCCGCCGGTGCTGTTGCTGCTGGCCCGCGTGGCCGATGCGTGGCTCGGCACGTGGTCGCGGGCCGAAGCGATCTCCGCCTATCCCGTGGATCCGGTCCGGCTGCCCACCCAGGTGGCCGAGCTGCTGCGGGAGAAGGTGGCATGACCTACACCTGGCCGGACATCCTGACGGGCCTGGTGCGTCGCGAGGGCCTGGAAGCCGAGGCCGCGCAGTGGGCTCTCAACGAGATCCTTTCAGGTCGTGCCAGCGAGGTGCAGCTCGCGGCCCTGCTGGTGGCCCTGCGGGCGAAGGGTGAGACGGAGGACGAGATCGAGGGCCTCAGCTCTGCGATGCTCGACAATGCGGTCCAGGTCACCCTCGATCGGGAGGCCGTGGACGTGGTGGGCACGGGGGGTGACCGGGCCAACACCGTGAACATCTCCACCATGGCGGCCCTGGTGGCGGCCGCGGCGGGCGCGAAGGTGGTCAAGCACGGTTCGCGGGCGTCGTCGTCGCAGGCCGGCACCGCCGACACCCTGGAGGAGCTGGGCCTCAACATCGCGTTGGAACCGGTCAGGCAGGCGGATGTCCTGGAGAAGGTGGGCATCACCTTCCTGTTCGCGCAGTTCTACCACCCCGCGATGAAACACGTCGCCGGGGTGCGGAAACAGTTGGCGATCCAGACCACGTTCAACTTCCTCGGACCCCTGTCGAACCCCGCCCGTCCCCAGGCGATGGCGCTCGGCGTGGCCAACGACGACATCGCGCCCGTCGTGGCGCGGGTGTTGGCGAGACGCGGGGTGCGGGGCCTGGTTTTCCGCGGTTTCGATGGACTCGACGAGCTGACCACCACATCCCCCTCGGACGTGTGGCTGCTGGCCGACGGGCGGGTGCACCGCACCACCCTGGATCCGGCGGAGCTCGGGCTGCCGCCCGCCGCCCCCTCGGACCTGAGGGGCGGGGACGCGCAGCACAACGCCCAGGTGGTGCGGGACCTGGTGGCGGGCAGGACCGGTCCGGTCCGCGACGTCGTGGTCCTGAACGCGGCGGCCGCCCTGCTGGCCTACCGCGGGGTGAGCCCCGTGATGCCGCTTGCCGAGCAGCTGGCGGCCACCCTCGCCGACGCCAACCGGGCCCTGGAGGACGGCAGCGTCCAGCGGAAACTCGACGCCTGGATCGAGGCCACCGGGGCCTGAGGCATCAGCCGCCACCCACCAGTGCGGCAGCCACCACGGGCCCCAGCCACAGTGACGGGCCGTAGGGAAAGGGATCCGACGCGCGCCCGCGCAGCGCGTGGACGATGGCCCAGAGGGCTCCTGTGAGGGTTCCCGCCAGCAGCGCCGTCGTCCATGCCTGGAGACCCATCGAACCGGCCGCCGCGCCCACCAGCAGCCCGAGCCTGACGTCACCGAAGCCGAAACTGCTGGAGAACCGCCACACCAACCAGAAAACGCCCGAGGTGGCACACGCCCCCGTCAGGGCCGCAACGAGCACCCCCGGGGAGTGGAGGGCGACCACCGCCAGGCCCGCCGCCACCTGGGCGGCGGCGATCCAGTGCAGGCGTTTCGGAAGCCAGGTGGTCCTGAGATCAACCCACACCAGCGCCCCTCCCGCGCCGAGATAACCGAACCACAGCGGCAGCTGCACGGCAGGTACCCGCCAGAGGGCGCAGGCGCACCCCAGGACCAACAACCCCAGCGCGACGGCGTCCCGTGGCCTCGCCAGGGAGGGGTAGTCGGGCGGAGGATCGTGCGGATCCAGGGCAACACGAGGCAGCCGCGGCACCACCAGAATCAGGTGGGCCGCGGCTGCCGATGCACTGGCAAGCGCCAGTGTGAACAGAACCGGGGTCAGCGCTGGGCCTTGGTGAACCCGGCAGCCTCGGCGGCCTCCTCCGAGTTGAACCAGACCTCGGCGATCGTCAGTTCGTAGCCCCGGGTGCCGGGAACGTGATACTTCTTCGAGCGCTCGTTGCCCTTGAAGATGTAGCCCTCGGGCGGGTTGGGACCGACATAGGAACCCTCACCGAAGCTTTCCTTCGGGGCTTCCGGGGTGGGTGCGGCGGCCTGGGGGGTGGGGGTGACGGGCTCGTTGAACTTCGCGGCGGTGGCGAAGGTGTCGTTGTTGTTGATGTAGGCGCGCGACGGTTCGTGAGCGGTCCAGCCGTCGTCCTTGGGCGTCAGGAAATGCCTCACGGCGGCGACTGCGCCCGCGACGAGGGAACCGATGAACACGAATTTCGCGAACTTCTTGAACTTGCCGCCCTTGCACTTCTTCTGCTTCACGGGCGCGGGTTTGTGACCGGCGGCCTTGTGCAGGGCCTGCTGCAGGTTGGGCAGCAACTTGGATGTGACCTTCTCGTGGGCCGCGTCAACGGCGGTGGGAACCCGGTCGAGCGCGCTCCGGATGTGCGGCTCCCAGGTGTCGAGGCGTTTCGATGCGAAATCCGCCGTGCGCTTCCCCGCCTCGCGGGCCAGGGGGGCGGCCTTGCGCTGGGCTTCCAGCAGAATCGCGGCGGCCCTCTCGGTGGCGTCGTCCCAGATGTTGCGGCCAGCTTCCGCGGCGGCGGCGGCAGATTCCGCGGCGGCCTTGGTCAGTCGTGACTTTTTCACTGCTTCCTCCAATGGTTGGCTCGTGATCGAGCACCCCCAACGCTACCCGGTCAAGGGCGCAAGGGGGAGGGGAAACCCGCAACAGCGATCCGATCCGGTGACGCGACACGTCGGGAAACTCCCTGACGCCGCTCGGCCGCCGACTGTAGGTTGGGTCCCATGAGCATTGCTACTCTCCACACCACCAAGGGCGACATCGTCATCGAGCTCTTCGACGACGAGGCCCCAACCACGGTGGCGAACTTCGTCGGTCTTGCGGGCGGCACCAAGGAATACCGCGACCCCAACACGGGTGAGACCAAGACCGGGAAGTTCTATGACGGTCTCGGTTTCCACCGCGTCATCGACGGGTTCATGATCCAGGGAGGTTGCCCGCTGGGCACCGGAACCGGCGGTCCCGGGTATCGTTTCGCCGACGAGTTCCACCCGGAAGTCTCCTTCAACCGCCCTTACCTGCTGGCCATGGCCAACGCAGGGCCCGGAACCAACGGCTCCCAGTTCTTCATCACGGTGGCTCCCACCCCGCACCTGAACCGTCGCCACACCATCTTCGGTGAGGTCAAGGATTCCGCCAGCCAGGCCGTGGTGGATGCCATCGCCAGCACGGAAACCGATCACCGGGACCGCCCCACCACCCCTGTGGTGATCAATTCGGTGACCCTTTCCTGATCCAGCGCGCAGTGCGCGGGCCAGGCCCAGTCGCCGACGGTGTCCAGGAATCTGACCCCGGGTGACTCCAGCCAGTCCGCGATGCGTTCGGCCTCCTCGAAGCTCCCGGCGGGCAACCCGCCGGGAGCTTCTCGTACCGTCTCGGACAGTTCCCGGGTGGCCTCGGCGGTCTCCGGGACCTGCGCGGTGCGGGCCCGGGCGGCCCCGGCGAGTTTCCCGAAGCGGATCACGTGAACGGCCCACTCGTCGTGCTCCGGGGCGGCCGCCACCAGCTCGGGACAACCCGCCAGGGAACGCACCCGGTGGAACCGCCTGGAGGTCTGGTGGGCGGCGAGGAGACGGTCGGTGAGTTCTCCCGCCTCCTCGAAACGTTCCTGCGCCACCAGCTCGGCCAGCCCGGGGCAGGCCGAGGCCAGCAGCTCCCTGACGTCACCCCGCCAGGTGTTGCGCAGGCGTTCCACCCCTGTTTCGTATCCCTCCGGTTCCGGGATCACCCAGGATTCGCGCGAGGAACGGTGGTGTCTGCGTTCCAGCACCCCGAAGGCGTCGCGGAACACCCGCGCCGACTCCCGGGCGGCGGCCAGGCCGGGAAACGGCCCCCAGAACAGGTCCTCCGGGGCCGGGGTCCTCGTGGCCACCAGTCGGGGAAGGGAACCGCCGGTCAGTTTCAGCCACCACAGGCGGTGCTGGTTTCTGGAACGCCGGTTGTAGCGCGGGGATCGGGCGGCGATCATCCGGAGCTCCCGCACCTGCGCCTCCAGGTCCGTGGCGCACTCGATCCCCCTGACCCCGGTGGCCACCCGCACCATTTCGTGGATCCGGGTTCGCTGCTCCGAGGCGGAGAAGTAGGAGGCAACCCGTTTCCGCAGGTTTCGTGACCTGCCGACGTAGAGCACCTCCGTGTGGGGAAGCCCGTTGACGTCCCGGCCCTCGTGCTCGAACCAGTAGATTCCCGGGGCCTGCGGGAGCTGTTTGGCCCAGACCCGTTTGGCCCGGCGCTCCGGGGAGACGCGCGACAGCAGTTCCTGCAGGTCCTCGACGGTGTCGATGCCGAGCCTCCCGGTTCGCTCCAGGAGGGCGTGCAGCACCTCGACGGTGGCGTGCGCGTCGCTCAGGGCCCGGTGGTCGGGCCGGGTGGTGGCGTGGAAGTGGGCGGCGAGCGTCCCCAGTTTGCAGTTGGGCACCTCCCCCTTGGGCAGCACCCGCCGGGCCAGGGTCACGGTGTCCACCACGACGGGGTTGGGCCACCGGATACCGAGCTGCTCGCAGGCGCGTTTGAGGAAACCGATGTCGAACGGGGCGTTGTGGGCCACCAGCAGGCATCCTTCGGCGAACCGCATGAACTCCGGGACGACCTCCACGGGGGAGGGGGCCGTGGCCACCATGGCGTCCGTGATCCCCGTGAGCACCTGGATCATCGCAGGAATGGGCACCGAGGGGCGCACCAGGGTCTGGAACTCGCCGAGCGGTTCGCCACCACACACCTTGACCGCGCCGATCTCGGTGATCTCCGAGTCCGGGCCGGCGCCCGTGGTCTCCAGATCCACGACGCAGAAGGTGGTTGCGCGCAGGTGACGTCCCAGCTCCTCGAAGCTCGGTTGGGAGGACCCGGGGGTGTGGCTGGAGGTCATGGTCGGCAACCTACCCGGCGGAGGTGACAAAAACGGTTTCCGCTCGCGTTGATCACACGTCCCGGTGGCCGATACAGTTTGGGAATGTCCTGAGGGTCCTTTAGGATTCTCTCAGCTTCGTCCCCGAGCGTCTGGAGTTTCGAGTGAAGTTGTTCCGCAGAGGATTGGTTGGCCTTCTCGTCGCAGCCAGCGTCGTCTTCATGCCCACCGCGTCCGCCGATCCCGACGCCGTCGCCGCTGCGAAGGAGAAGCTGGACCGCATTCATGAGGAATCCGCGACCCTGGACGCCCAGCTCATCGAGACGATCACCCGCGCCGAGGAGTCGGAGAGCAAACTCGAGACCCTCAAACAGGACCTGTCCGCACAAGAGGCGAAGGTTTCCCAGCTCGGAACCAACCTCGGTGACCTTGCGATGATGCAGCTCAACGGTGGTGGCCTGGGTGGCGGTGTGGACATCACCGGGCAGCTGCTGGGCAGCACCGACGACACCACCTTCCTTTCCGGGCTGTCCACCATCCAGAACGAGACCGACCGGAGCATGACCGACCTGCAGACCCTCCAGGTGGAGCAGGGCCGGTTGGACACGCTCCGCGGCCAGCAGGAATCCATCACCGAGTCGTTGAAGGCGGATCGGGAGGCCAAGGAGAAGCTCGCCAAGGAGTACGAGGCCAAGGAGGCGGAGGCCCAGCAGGTCTACGACCGGCTGAGCTCCGAGGAGCAGGAACGCCTGAGGAAGCTGGAGGAGGAGGCTCGTGAGAGCACCAGCCCCTCCCCGTCCCCCGGCCGGGGGGGCGACAAGTCCGATCCTCCCGCCACCCCGTCCCCGGGCGGTGGTGGTTCCGAGCGCGCCCAGCAGGCCGTCAGCTACGCCCTCGCCCAGGTCGGCAAAGACTATGTGATGGGCACCGCAGGGCCCTCGACCTTCGACTGCTCCGGGCTGATGTACGCCGCCTACAAGCAGGTAGGCATCTCCCTGCCCCGCACCTCCCAGACCCAGTTCTCGGCCGGCACCTCCGTCTCCAAGGGGGATCTGCAACCCGGTGACCTGGTCTTCTACTACGCCGGCATCACGCACGTCGGCATGTACATCGGCAACGGGCAGATCGTGCACGCCGCCAATCCGCGCAGCAAAGTGACCACCGCCAGCGTGAACTCGATGCCCTACCAGGGGGCGCGACGCGTATCCTGAGACCGCCCCATGTGGTACAAATTCTTCAAAATCTTCATCTTCCGCCCGCTGGTCCGGTTCGGGTTCCGCGCCCGGATCCACGGTGCGGAGAATGTGCCCACCAGCGGCGGGGCGATCCTGGTGAGCAATCACATCGCGACGATGGACCCCGTGATCATCCCCGCCATGCTGCCCCGGAAGGTCACCTTCCCCGCCAAGGCGGAGCTGTTCGACGGGAGCAAGAACCTCGGCCGCGCCATCGTGGCCTGGTTCCTGAAGGCCATCGGAATGGTTCCCATGGACCGGGGCGGCGGCCGGGCCTCGGCTGCCTCCCTGAAGGCCATCTTCGAGGTGCTCGACGCGGGCAAGGTGATAGGCATCTTCCCGGAGGGGACCCGGTCCCCGGACGGCAGGCTGTACAAGGGCAAGACCGGGATGGCGCGCATGGTGCTGGCCTCCGGCGCCCCGGTGCTGCCCGTCGGTTTGATCGGCACCCAGACCGTCAGGGGTTTCCTCGGCATCCCCTGGGTGCGGCGCCCCGTCGTCGTGGTCGGTGAGCCGCTGGACTTCTCCGATCTGAAGGGCCGGGAATCCGAGACCCGCACCCTGCGCTGGGTCACCGAGGAGGTTCAGGCCGCCATCCAACGCCTCACCGGCCAGGAATACGCCGACGTCTACGCCATCCGGGTCAAGTACGGCGACCTCAAGGACAAGGGCTCCGACGAATTCTTGCGGCCCCGTCCCGGGGGCGGGCCCAGACCGGCGGCGAGCGAGGAGTGATGCCCGGGACGCCCCCGACGTCGGCGCGCCTGGGCTGGGTCCAGGCCGCTTCCTCCTGGTTCCGCAAGGACTACGACGTGCTGGGGCGGGTTTTCGTCGTCACCGCGACGGTGCGCGTGGTGCTGGCGATTCACACGGTGACCGTCTCCCTCTGGGTCGTCTACCCGACGGCCAAGAACCAGGCCGGGCTGCTGGTTTCCATGGCCGTCATCCTGCTGTGGACGTTCTTCGTCACCTTCCTGCTGCGCCGCCCCACTGACCGGAACCTGTGGGTGCACCTGGCCGACGGCGCCGTGACGTGTTCCCTGATCTTCGCCACCCCCCTGGTGACGGCCCAACCCTACGGGCAGACCTCCCTGGCCGGGTACTGGATGGCGGGGTGCTGCCTGTACGCGGCCGTGCTGCGGGGAACCGCGGCAGGGACCACCGCCACCCTGGCCACGGCGATGCCCCTGCTGATGATCCCGCCGCGGGTCACGATCTCGCGGATCGACCTGGTGCTCGCCATCCTGCTGATGAGCATCTGCGTGGGGGTGCTCATCACCCAGTTCAAACACACCATCACCGAACAGGAACGGGCTCGGATCCGTTCCGTGGCGCTGGGGGAAAGGGAACGCCTGGCGAGGATCGTCCACGACGGCGCCCTGCAGGTGCTGGCCCTCGTGGAACGGGAAGGCCCCGAACTTGGGCCGCGCGGGCTGCGGCTGGCGGAGCTGGCCCACGAATCCGAGACCCAACTGCGCAACCTCATCCGTGACAAGGAGATCCTGAACGAGAACGCCACCCGGCAGGTCGACCTGGCGGCCGCTCTCGACCGATTCCAGAGCACCAAGGTGGTCGTCTCGACCATGGCCGGTCAGGTCCTGGTTCCCAGGCTCATAGCGGAGGAGGTGGAGGCCGCTCTCGTCGAGGCGTTGAAGAACGTGGAGAAACACGCGGGGCCCACCGCGAAGGCGTGGGTGCTGCTGGATCAGGAGGAGGATTCGGAAGTAATCCTCTGGGTGCGCGACAATGGGGTCGGAATGGATCTTTCCGAGGCCGCCTCCGCCGGGGAGCGGGGACGTCTCGGGATCAGGGATTCGATAGTGGGCAGGATGACGGCGCTCGGAGGAACCGCCGTGGTCAAGTCCACGCTGGGAGAGGGCACCGAATGGGAACTGCGATTCCCGGTGAAAGTGGGAGAGGTGTGAACGAAATCACTCGGAGCCGTGTGATGCTGGTGGACGACCACCCCATGTGGATCGAGGCGCTGGGCGAGGACCTCACCGAGGAGGGCTTCGAGATCGTGGCCGTCGCCAAGAACGGAACGGAGTGCCTGCAGCGGGCGCGCGCCACCCGTCCCGACGTGGTGGTGATGGATCTGCAGATCCCCGCCCCGGACGGGGCGACCTGCACCGAACTGCTGGTGCAGGAGTTCCCGGACATCCGGGTGCTGGTGATATCGGCCAGCGGCGAACGGGATGACGTGCTGCGGGCGATGAAATCCGGCGCCCGGGGGTACTTGGTGAAATCGGCCTCCAAGGCCGAACTGATCGAGGGGGTGCGGCGCACCGCGGCGGGGGATGCGGTGTTCACCCCCGGTCTGGCCGGGTTGGTGCTGGGTGAGTTCCGGCGGATGGTCAACGTCGCCCACAGCCATGACGACGACGGCCCGGTGCTGACCACCCGCGAGGTGGAGGTGCTGCGGCAGGTGGCGAAGGGCCTGGCCTACCGGGAGATCGCGGAGGAGTTGTTCGTCTCCCACCGCACCGTCCAGAATCACGTGCAGAACGTGCTGCGCAAACTCCAACTCCACAACCGCGTGGAACTGACCCTCTACGCCATTGATCAGGGACTCCACGATCCGAACGAGTGAAGTGGAGTAGTCTTCCCGCCATGTCGTCGATCATGTCCCGGGCCGAGTTGAGATCCCTGCCGATGCTTCAGCAGCCCAGCTATCCGGATGAGGCTGCGCTGGACAGCGTGATCGACATCGTCGAGAAACTGCCCCCGTTGGTGTTCGCGGGGGAGTGCGACGGTTTGCGCGCCAAGCTCGCGGAGGTCGCGGAGGGCAGGGCTTTCCTGCTGCAGGGCGGAGACTGCGCTGAATCCTTCGAAGCGGTCACGGCGCAGCACATCAAGGACAAACTGCTGGTGCAGCTGTCCATGGCCGTCGTGATGACCTACGCCGCCCAGGTTCCGGTGGTGAAGGTCGGGCGGATCGCCGGGCAGTACGCCAAACCCCGCAGCAAACCGACGGAAACCCGGGGGGAAACCACCCTGCCCAGTTACCGGGGTGATGCCATCAACGGGTTCGACTTCACCGAACAGGCCCGGGTACACGATCCGGAACGCCTGATTCGCCTCTACAACGCCTCCGCGGCCACCCTCAACCTGGTGCGCGCGTTCGTGACAGGTGGTTTCGCGGATCTGCGTGGGGTGCACACCTGGAACCGTGATTTCGTCGGCAACTCCGAGGTGGAGACGGCCTACGAGGAACTGGCCGCGGAGATCGACCGGGCGCTGGCCTTCATGGTCGCCTGCGGGGTGGATGACAGGGCGCTGTCCACCATCGACTTCTACGCCTCACACGAGGCCTTGCTGCTGGAGTACGAACGGGCCATGACCCGGGTCGACTCCCGGTCACAGCAGGTCTACGGCTGCTCGGGTCACATGCTGTGGATCGGGGAACGCACCCGCCAGCTGGACGGCGCCCACGTGGAGCTGCTGCGGCGGGTCCGGAACCCGCTGGGAATCAAACTGGGTCCCACCACCACAGCCCAGCAGGCCGTCGAACTGGCCGACCGCCTCGACCCCGACCGGGAACCGGGGCGGATCACCTTCATCACCCGGATGGGCGCCGACCGGGTGCGCGAGGTGCTTCCGCGGGTGATCGAGGGGGTGGAGGAGACCGGACGCAAGGTCGCGTGGGTGTGCGACCCGATGCACGGCAACACCTTCGAGGCCGCCAACGGTTACAAAACCCGTTCCTTCAACGATGTGGTGGAGGAGGTCCGTGGTTTCTTCGACGTCCACGACTCCCTCGGAACCTGGCCGGGAGGCCTTCACGTCGAACTGACCGGCGACGACGTCACCGAATGCGTCGGTGGTGCCTCGAAACTCGAGGAAACCGACCTGGCCGACCGTTACGAGACGGTGTGCGATCCCAGGCTGAACCGCAACCAGAGCCTGGAACTGGCCTTCACCGTCGCCACCAGGCTCCGCAAGGGACGCCGGAACCGGGGCAATCCGATGCTGGATTTCCGGGCCCGGGAACTGTGACGGCTCCGTGTGACCTCCCTCAGCGCCCCGGCGGCAGGGCGTCGATCTCCGGAACCGGCCTGGGCCAGATGCCGAGTTCGCGCCAGACGAAATCCGGTATCCGGCCGAAGAAACCGTGGAGGATGAACAGCATCATCTCCACCCGCTCCAGCGGCCACTCGGGGTCGCGGGCGGTGATCACCCCGTTCTGATCGATGCCGAAGGACAGCCTCAGGAAACGCAGGAAGAACTCGAGCTGCCTCGGGTTGAACACGTCGGAGGCGAACCGGGGACTCCGGCAGCGCACCTTGAAGCGTTCGTTGAAATCGATGGACTCGAAGCTCTGAACGTCACCGAAGCCTGCCATATTCACCGAGATGGGGATGAAGTTGAAATTGACCCAGAAACCACAGAAATTCTCGATGTGGTTCTCAACAGTGGTGGTTGTTTGGTTGACGTAAGCCACGGTCTGCCACTGGTGGGTGACCCGGATGAAGGAAATGGGACCCCTGAGGCAACGCACTATGTTGAACACCTGGCCGTCCGGGGTGCTCAGGGGGAGATGCGGGGCCAGCGAGTCGTCGCGTCCCACGAATTCCCAGTCGGGATGATTCGCGAAGGAGACGTACGGCAGCGGCGGTTCCCATTCGTGATCGACGGCGGGGGAGCCGGTGATGGCCGCGTGAGCCGCGGCCAGCCACTCCACGGCCAGCCGGAGCGCCTTCATCTCCTGGTCGACATCCAGGAGCACGAACTGGTCGTGGTCGATGGTCAGTCGGTTGTATCCGAGGGAGGGCAGCAGCGGGGCGAGGGCACCGATCACGGCGCGCCCGTAGGTTTCATCCTGGAAAACCGCCTTTATGGGTCCCCAGGCATCCATGATCAGGCCCTGAACCCCGGGAATCGGGACTGATTCGTGGAAGAGGTGGAAGGGCGGCATCGAGTGCGGCAGCGGCATACAGACGACCTGTTGCTTCCCGTCCCAGAAGTCGCTGCTGTACCGGAAGGCCTGGAAGGGGAGCCCGGACCGGGATCTTCCCACCACCTGCTGCTTCACAATCCGGTTCATCCCGATGCCGAACGGGGGTAGGTTCAGCCCGGCCGTGATGCGCAGGTCGGGCTTGTCGTTCCAGAACCAGCCGAGCCGTTGAAGGGTGCTGTGACGAAGGTGCCGGGGAACCAGGACGAGGCCTGCGATGACTGCACCGATGAGCAGACAACAGAAAAGGAACAACGCCACTCCTCCAGTGTGGCAGGAAGTGGTGTCAATCGCGCCCGGTGAAATCGTCCCCGCCGACCGCCGGAAAATGTCGCTCCACGCCCTTCCCCGGAGGGTGTGGTTCTCCCGCAGGGCCCCTCAGCCACTCTGTTTCGGGACCGGCCGGGGCCATGCCCCCAGCTCCTGCCACACGAAATCCGGGATCCAGCCGAAGAACTCCTGGAAGAAAACCAGCATCGCGCCGGTCTGTTCCGGCAACCATTCGTCGTCGGTGACATGGATGTCGCCCTCAGGTGTGATCGCGAACCCCACCGGGGAGGCCCTCAGCAGGTGCTCGATCTGACGCTGGTGGAACACATCGGATGCGAACCGCGCGCTCGGGCAGCGCACCTTGAAGCGTTCGTTGAAATCGATGGACTCGAACTTCTGAACTCTGCCGTGTCCCATGTTCACCGAGATCGGGATGAACTTGAAATCGATCATGAAACAACAGAAGTGCTCGGTGTGTTTCCTGGTGCTGATCCACTTGTTCTTCGCGTTCCGGGTTTTCCAGTTGTGGGTGACGCGGATGAAGGTGATGGGCCCTTCCAGGGATTGCACGACATTGACCACCTCGTGGTCGTAGCCGCCCCGTTCCAGGGGCAGGTGGCTCAGCAGCGAATTGTCGCAGTCCAGGTACTGCCAGTCGGGGTGATCGGTGAAGGAGACCTGCAGGGGTGCGCTCTCGTACTCGTGACTCACCGCGGGGGAGGATGCGATGGCCTTCTGGATCCGGACCAGCAGCTCCACCGCGGCCTCCAGCGATTTCAGGTCGCTCCTGACCCCGAACATCACCAGCTGGTCGTGGTCGATCGTGAGTTGCCTGGCCCCCAGCTCCGGCAGGAAGGGGCCGATGGCCTCCGCCACCGCCCTGCCGTAGTCCTGTTCGAGGAAAAACATGATCTGTGTGTCGTCGGACGGCGGCGGGCCGTCGAGCGCGGGCAGCGGGGACCGCGTGGTGAACCGGTAGAAGGGTGGCATCGGGTGGGGGAGGGAAACGCAGACTATGTGATTGCGGTCCTTCCAGTGATCGCTGCCGTACCGGAACGCCTGGAAGGGAACTCCCTCGTGGGACCTGCCCACCACCTGGTCCTTGACCGTCCTGTTGAACCCGAGACCGAACGGCGAGTGGTTCAACCCGGCGGTGATCCTGAGATCGGGATGATCCACCCACCTCCAGCCGAGGCGTTTCAGGGCGAGGCCGCGAAGAATGTTTCGTGTCACGAGGAAACCGATGACACCCACGACGATCACCCAGAACAGGATCTGCAAATCCATGGGTAAAAGTCTTACCGTAGAAACGGCTCAATTTCCACGGCGGGCGCGTCGCGAACGCAACTCCTCGACGAGCGTCTCCAGGAACCTGGCGCGACGCCCGGGCCAGGCGGTCAACAGGAGCGCCACCACAACCAGACCCCCGCCCAGGAAAACCTGCCAGGTGAGTTCCTCCATGCCGAACCCGATGGCGAACACGGCGGCCCACATCGGTTCCGAACACATGATCACCGCCGATGTGGTGGCGGGCACGTAGCTCTGCGCCCAGCTCTGCAGGAACAGCGTGACGGCCCCGCAGAAAATACCCAGGTAGAGCACCGGCCACCACAGATCCCAGGTCGCGGGCAGCTGGTAGTCGGCGAAGGGCAGGAAACAGAGCATCCCAACCGCCCCAGTCAGGGCCTGCATCAGGGTGAGCGACTGCACCGTCTCGGGCTCCACCCAGCGCCCCAGGAAGATGATGTGAAGGGCGAAGAGCACCGCCCCCAGCAGCGTGATGGCCGTGCCGAAACCGAACCCGGCATTCCCGCCGCCGTCATTTCCGAGGGCCAGGATGCCGATCCCGGCCAAGGTCAGGGAAACCGCGATCCAGGTGCGTCCCGGGGTGGGTTGTTTCATGATCAGGGGGGTGAGGATCGCGGTGAAGACCACGTAACTCGCCGTGATGAACCCGGAGAGCGAAGGCGGGGTGTGTTCCAGCCCCACCATCTGGAGCACCAGGCCCGTGTTGAAGATCAGGCCGAGGATCAGGCCCCGCACACAGGTTCTGCGTTTCATCCTGAGATGGGGAAGGAAAACGGGAAGCAGGCACAGGGCGGTCAGGGTGAGCCGGGAGATCAGAAGGTGGGCGGGTGTCATTGAGGACTCGTAGGCACCTTTGGCCACCACGACCGTCGATCCCCAGGCGGCCGCTGCCAACAACAGGGCAAATGACGGCAGAAACCGACGGTTCGAATCCACGCCGACAGCCTATAGGCAATTCCCGGCCGAGGACGGCATTGGTTGCGTCTCCCGGGAACCGGGAGGAACCATCCCCCGGCCCGGAGGTGGCTTCGTGGGGGAGGTGCCTTTCGGGAATGGGGAGGATTTCGGGGTCATGTCACGTAGAGGATGACGGTGCTGCCCTTGGGGGCCGCTGAACCGGCCGCGGGGTTGGTTCCCGAGGCGAACCCGAGCGGCGCGGGGAAGATGGAGTTGTTCTGGACCTCCACCTTGAATCCGGCGCCCTCCAGTTCCTTCTGGGCCTCGTCGGTGCGTTTGCGGGCGACGTCCGGCACGGTCACCATCTCCGGGCCCAGGGACTTGACCAGTTTCACGGTGTCGCCGCGATGCCCGGTGCCGCTGGCGGGATCCTGGGAGATCACCTGCCCGGCTGCGACGGTGTCCGAGTGCTCCTCGGAAACCTCGACCGTGAAGCCCTGTTTCTTGAGTTCCCTGCTGGCCTGGTCGGCGTCGGTTCCCTTGTAGTCCTTTATGGTGATGGGTTGGCGGCCCTTGCTGACAACCAGGTCGATTTTGGCGCCGGGGGGCAGAAGATCCCCCGCCGATGCGCTGGCGGAGATCACCAGGCCGGCCTCGACGGACTCCGACCAGTCCTCCTTCACCTGCCCGACTGCCAGGTTCGTCGATTCGATGGCGGAGCGGGCCCGGGAGAGTTCCTGCCCCACCACTTCAGGCATCGCGTAGCGCTCGGGACCTTTGGAAACGGTCACCGCGACCTTCGTGCCCCGGAGGGTCCTGGCGTTTCCGGCCGGGTCGGTGCTGATCACCGAACCCACCGCGACGTCCTCGGAGAACGCCTCCTGGGTGGTGTATTCGAGACCGTTGGCCTTGAGGGCCTGGAGCGCCTGCTCCTGGGGGATGTTGGTCACCTCGGGGGTGGTGGTGAACCGTCCCTCGGCCCACCACCAGGAGACGGAGACGATTATCGCCGTGACGACCAGCACCAGGACGAACAGCATGATGCCCCGGCGGCGCCGGTAGATCGGGTCCTGGGAGAACTGGGGGAAGATCGGCGTGCGGTGGGAACTTGGGGAACCGTTCCTGCCGGGACCGGGAAGCGTGGCCCGGGGCGGTTCCCCCGCGGAGGACGCCGACCTGGCCGAGGTCGCGGACCGCGGCGAGGGTGCAGAGGCCGGTGACCGGAGGGACTGCGGCTGCACGATGGCCGTCACCGCATCCGGGGAGACCTCCTCCACGACCGGATCGGGTGTCCCGGCGGACCGGGGACGGACGGGAACCGACGGCAGCTCCTTGAGCGGACGCGGACGCGGTTCGGGACGCGGCGAGATCTGCTGGGTGACGGCGTTGCCGTCACCGGGCAGGGGACGCAACTGGGCCGCCAGCGCCGGGTTGTGCTGTCCCGGGTTGCTCCCCAGCTCGGTGCGTACCCGACGCAGCTTGTCCATGAGTTCGCGGCCGTCCGCGATGCGGGCCTGCGGGTCGCGAGCGGTGCAGGCGGCCACCAGGGCGTCGAGGTAGTCGGGGATGAAACCCGGGAACCCCAGCTCGCGCAGCTTTGTGGAAGGGGCGGGCACGTCGACGTTCACATGCGCGTAGGCGATCTGGTAGTTGTTCTCGCCGATGTGCGGTTTCTTGCCCGTCAGCAACTCGAACAGGACGATACCGGTCGAGTAGATGTCGCTGCGCGAATCCGGGCGGGCGTGGGTGACCAGCTCGGGGGGCAGGTACGAGGCGGTGCCGACCAGGACCCCGGTGGCGGTCATCTGCGGGGACTCGGTCTGGCGGGCCAGGCCGAAGTCCGCGACCTTCACGTGGCCGCGGGTCGAGATCATGACGTTCTCGGGTTTGATGTCGCGGTGAACGATCCCCGCGTCATGAGCGGCCGCCAGGGCCGAGGCGATGGGTTCCAGGTAGTCGAGCGCCAGCACCGGCTCCAGGGGGGCGTCGCGGGCGATGAGCCTGCGCAGGGTCTCGCCGTCGATGAACTCCATGACGATGTACGGCTGTCCCTGGGAGATGCCCTGGTCGAAGATGCTGACCACCGCGGGATGGTTGATCAGGGCCGCGGAACGCGCCTCCCGGTCGAACTTCGCGGCGAACTCGTCATCCTCACCGAGGTCGGTGCGCATGATCTTGACCGCGACGGTCCGCTGGAGGCGGGCGTCGCGAGCCCGGTAGACCGTCGCCATGCCACCCCGTGCGAGTTTCGCGAGAATTTCGTAGCGACCATCCAGCACGCTTCCGACCATCGGGTCGTAGGTACTGCTCTTGTTCACCGCGGTCTCCTGGGGAAGGTAGGGGATCTGGGTCTGGGCGATGGGCTCGACCAGTATTGAGTGTAGGCCGATACCGGGATGGGGAAGTTCTGGGCGCGCCGCGTAGGCTTCTCGCATGACGGTATTGCACAGCCTGCGTTCACGAATCCTATTGGCACGCGTGGCGGTGCAACTTCCCCTGGCCGAGGCCGGGGACCGGTTGCCGGGGCTGGTCATAGGAGGGGTCGACGTGGCGGTGCTGACCACCGGTGGCGTAGTCGACCGGAGGAGGGACCTGAAGATCCTGCGGGACCTGCAACGCTACCTCGGCCAGCGGGTGCTGCTGGCCGTCGACACCCCGGAGATCGAGGCGGACGTGCGGGTCCTCTTCCCGGGCGAGCAGGACAGGTCGCGTCCGCACCAGTGGGCGCTGCTCGGACAGGTTGTCCAGGAGCGGGGGCAGATCACCGAACCGGACGGGGCCTTCCAGTTCCTGGCGGTTCCCGGGACGCTTCCCGGTTCGCCGCTGCTGCAGGCCGCGGTTGAGAACCAGCCCCCGCTGCGACGGGATTCGGTTCCCTGGTTCGCCGCGGGCGGGCTCGACGCCGGATCGGTTCAGGCCCTGGCGGAAGCAGGGGTCCGGCGCGTCTGGCTCACCGAGGGCGGAACCGTGGAGGAGCTGGAACAGATCGACGAGATCCTGCGGCGGGCGTGGGGAGAGGACCCGGCCTACGACGACTACCTGGACTTCGCGGTCCGGGCGTGAAACCCCCGGGGTCGACCAGCCTCGAATTGCTACTGTGAGGTTTGCCTATCCTCGCTAGCGAATGAGGTTTCATCACATGACCAATCCACTGTTCAACCCGATACCCAGGCGCACCTTCTCCGGTCTGGTTCCGGCCCTGCTGGCGCTGGGGCTCACGGGCTGCGGATCCGGGGGAACCTCCGGGGGAGGGGACGCCTCGTCGCCCGCGAGCGCCCGCACCATCACCCACGACCTCGGGGAAACCGTCATCAACGGCACCCCGAAACGGATCGTGTCCACATCCGTGGTGCTGACCGGCACCCTCCTGGCGCTGGGCGCGCCCGTGATCGGTTCCGGGGCGTCGAAACCGGGAGCCGAGGGATTCGACGACGTCGGTTTCTTCTCCCACTGGTCGGCCACCGCCAAGGAACGCGGTGTGAAAGCCCTGTACGCGAACAGCAAACTCGACATCGAGGCCGTGACCGCGGAGAAACCGGACCTGATCATCATCGCATCCACGGGTGGGGACAGCACCAAGGACGATTACGACTCGCTGTCCAGGATCGCGCCGACCGTCGCCATCAACTACAACTCCGAGAGCTGGCAGGCCGTCACCCGGCAGGTGGCCGATGTCACCGGCACGCAGGCCAGAGCCGAGGAACTCACCAGCACCTTCAACTCGAGGCTCACGGAACTCAAGGCCGGAATGAGCGGGGTGCCCACCGAGGCGGTGCAGGCCATCGTCTACACCCCGTCCAACGGCCTGTCCTTCGCGAAACCGGGCGGTCCCCACGACGAGATCTTCTCGGCGCTCGGTTTCAAGCTCGCCGAGGCGCCCGCCAGCAGCGGCGAGGAGGGAGCCAACCGCAAGGACTTCGTGTTCGCGACGGTGGAGCAGAGCGTGCAGGCGCTCACCTCCGAGACCCTTCTGCTCGTCTCCGGCGACGACAAAACCGTCGAGCAGATGAAGGGCGACTCCAACTACAACACCTCCAAAACCGTCAGCAGTGGCAGGTTGATTCCGCTCGGGATCTCCAGTTTCAAACTGGACTACTACAGTGCGCTCGCCATGGCCGAGACCCTGGCGGCCGCCTACCAGAAGTGAGCAGGCCCGCCTGGGTGCTGCTCGGGTTGGTGGTGCTCCTGCCCTGCCTGGTCCTGGCGTCGTTCCTTTTCGGGTCCGGCGAGGTGCCCGCCGAGCAGGTGATGGCGGTGCTCTCCGGCGGCGGCACCGGGCAGCAGCGTCTCATAGTGCTCGGGATGCGCGGTTCCCGGACCCTGATAGCGCTGATCGCGGGAGCCGCCCTCGGGGTCGCCGGGGTGCTGGTGCAGGCGCTGACCCGCAACCCGTTGGCGGAACCCGGCCTGCTGGGGGTCAACGCGGGCGCGGCCTGTGCCGTCGCCATCGGTCTCGGCCTCGCCCGTTCCCTGCCGATCGCGATTCTGATGCTGGTCTCCTTGGCGGGTGCGCTCCTCAGCGGCTTGGTGGTGACCGGGGCCTCCGGGGCCTGGCGGGGACGCCACGACCCGGTTCGCATCGTGCTGGTGGGGGCCGCCTGGAGTGCGGTCGTCTCGGCAATCACCACGTTCATGCTGCTCAGTGACCCCAGGATCTACACCGAGTTCCGTTTCTGGGATGCAGGGGCCGTGGCACCGCGGCCACTGGACCTGGTGATCGCCGCGGCGGGAACGTTCGGGTTCGGGTTTCTGGCCGCACTTCTGCTGGCGAGGTCCATGGACGCCCTGGCCCTGGGGGAGGAGTTCGCCAAGGGGCTCGGCCTCGCTGCCGGCCGGGCCCGGATGCTGGTGGCCCTCACCTGCCTGGTGCTCTGCGCGGCGGCGACGGCCCTCGTGGGGCCGGTTTCCTTCCTCGGGTTGATCGCGCCCTTCGCGGCCCGGCTGGTCTTCGGGCCGAGGCATCGCGCGCTGGTCTGGTTCTCGGCCCTGCTGGGTGGGGTGACGTTGCTGGCCGCCGATGTGCTGGGCCGGGTGGTGAACCCGCCCGCCGAGGTACAGGCCGCCCTGATGTGTGCCCTGCTCGGGGCGCCGTTGTTCATCGGGCTGGCCCGGGCGCGACGGGGGGTGCAGCTGTGAGTCCGCAGGTGCGGTCCGTGCGGCTCGGGCCCGTCAGCTTCCGGGCCCGCCCACGAACCTGGCTGGTCGCGGCCCTGGTCTGGGGTGTTGCCCTGCTCGGGGCCGTCGCCGTGCTGTTCTCCGGGTCCGTGAACATGACCCCGGAGCAGTTCTGGGCGGCCCTGGCCGGGGTGGGGGAACGCGCCGACATGCTCCTGCTGTGGGAGTTCCGGATGCCCAGGGCCGTCACCGGCCTGGTGGTCGGGGCATGTCTGGGCACGGCCGGCTGCCTGTTCCAGGCGCTGTCGCGCAACGCCCTGGGTTCCCCGGAGATCATCGGTCTGACCGGCGGCGCCGCGCTGGGGGCCGTGGCCTCCGTCATAGTTTTCAGATCCTTCGGGTGGGGCACGGCCGTCGGGGCGATCATCGGCTGCCTGGGGGCCGCCCTGCTCACCTGGGTGCTCTCGCCCAGGGGATTCGGCGGCGGCAACCGCCTGATCCTCATCGGTCTCGGGGTGGCGTCCCTGATTCAACCGGTGACGGTGCTGCTGCTCACCCGGGCCGACAGCGACTCCGCGACCTCGGCCCGGTTGTGGCTGACCGGCACCCTCAACGCCCGCAACTGGAGCCACGCCGCGGTCGGCGCCGTGCTGTTCGCGGTGATCCTGCCGTTCGCCCTGCTGATCTCGCGGCACCTTGACGCCGCCGCCCCGGGAGAGGACTTCGCCGCCGGGCTGGGGGTCTCCCGTCGTTTCACGCAGTGGACGGCGACCGGCGTCGGGGTCGCGCTGACCGCGGCCGCGGTCGCGGTGGCCGGGCCCATCTCGTTCATCGCGCTCGCGGGTCCGCACGTGGCCCGCCGGCTCCTGAAGGGACCGACCGCTCCCGCGGGTGTCGCAGCGGGCACGGGGGCGGCGCTGCTGGTGGCGGCGGACCTGGTGGGGGCGAACCTGCCGGGTGGCCTGCAGCTCCCGGTGGGGGTGACGGCCGGTCTGCTGGGTGGCGCCTATCTGCTGCTGCTCCTGAACGGACAGGAAAGGAAGAAATGACCGGAACCGCCCAGGAGTTCCCGCTGGTCGCCTCGTCGGTGCGGCTCGGCTACGACCGGAAGGTCGTGATCGAGGACATCACGCTCGAGGTGCCCGAGGGGGAACTGACGATGCTCATCGGACCCAATGGGTGCGGCAAGTCGACGCTGCTGAAGGCCCTGGCCCGGGTGCTCGCCCCCAAGGCCGGATACGTGTACCTGGGAGGAACCGACATCCACCAGCTGCGAACCACCGCCGTCGCCCGCAGACTCGGGTTCCTGCCGCAACGCCAGTCGGTGCCGCCGGGCATCAAGGTGCTGGACATGGTGAGCCGGGGAAGGTTCGCCCATCAGAGGTTCTGGTCCAGGTGGTCCCAGGAGGACGAGAGGGCCGTGGCCTCGGCCCTTGAGGTCACCGGGCTGACCGATCTGCAGCGGGCCGACGTGGACGAGCTGTCCGGCGGGCAGGTGCAGCGGGTGTGGCTGGCGACGGTGCTCGCCCAGGACACACCGCTGCTGCTGCTCGACGAACCCACCACCTTCCTGGACATCGCCCACCAGTACGAGGTCCTGAAACTGGTGCGCGGGCTCCGCGACGCCGGACGTACCGTCGTCGTGGTGGTGCACGACCTGAACCAGGCCACCCGGTTCGCCACCAACCTGGTGGTGATGAAGGACGGGGCGATCGTGGCCTCGGGCCCACCCACGGAGGTGTTGACCGCGGAGCTGATCGAGAACGTCTTCGGACTCCCGGTGCTCGTCGTCCCGGACCCGGTCACCGGAACCCCGATGGTGGTGCCGCGATGACCACACACCTGCCACCCACACCCCTGTCCGCCACGGGTGCCCCGCACCCCGCGACCCCGGAGCTGCCGGAGCTGCCGGACCACTCCCCGGTCATGGGGAAGCGGTGCGTGATTGATGGCGTGGAGATGGTGGAGGTGACCTTCGTGGCCCACGAACCCCGGGGCCGTGAGGTGTTGGTGCACGTCAACAGCCTGACCGATGCGATCCGCACCCGGCTGGATCCCGCCGTCATGACCCCGTTCGGGGACACCGGGATCCAGACATTGTCCTGGTGGCTGCCCGCCGACGGTTGCTACTCCTACCGCTACTGGCGCAGCGACGAGGTGCCCCGCGACATCGGCGCGACCCGCGAGGGCTGGATGAGGGTGCACCAGGAGGGTGAACCGGATCCGCTCAACCCCGAAACCCTGCCCGCCTTCGACCTGCGGGAACAGTCGGTGTGGTGTGGCCCCGACTTCTGCCCCGTTTCGTGGGCCCCGGCAGGCGAGGCCGAGCAGCGGTGGCGGCTGCACGATGACGGAAGATTCGCGGTGCTGCCGGGGGATGACCGGACCCTGGTGCTGTTCGACGGGCTTCGCTGGCGCCTGGCGGGGGTGGCCTCCGCGCTGCGGGCCGCCGGTTTCGGCCACACCGTCGTCGCGGTCGACACCGGGGAGGGCCGGCAGCGGGCCGCGTGGCTGACCACGGCTCGGGGCTGCGCCCCGCTGGTGGAACGCGCCCGGGAACTTGCCGGGGCGGGCCGCGAAGTGATCGCCGCCGGGCAGTCTTTCGGGGGCCTGGCGTGCGTGGAACTCGCGACCCACCGGCCGGACCTGGTCACCGCCGTGATCGCCCAGTCGGCGTCGCTGTGGTTCGCGGGCGATCCCGTCCCGGCCCCGGAGGCGGAGGGCACCCTGCTGCGCCGTCTCGCCGCGGGCACGAGGACGCTGCGAGTGCCACTGGTCATCCAGGCAGGCACCGACGAACGCGGCCTGATCCGCGGCGCCCGGCGGCTGGCCGGGATCGCGGAGAGAACCGGCCGGTTGGTCTCAGCGGAGGAGTTCCGCGGCGGCCATGACCTCTCCTGGTGGCGGCACGGCCTGCTGTCGGGCCTGTCAGCCCTCGTCTGAGCCGCGCCAGATCCGCGCCGGTTCGCCCCGGTGCCTGGCGGTCAACCACCACACGAGTTCCACCAGTCCGGCCCCGATCAGCCCGGCTCCGACCCCGAACAGGATCGTCGACGGGTTGTCGAGGTTCAGCAGCAGCTGGTCCCGCAGCCACGCCCACGGAATCAGGAACATGGCCAGGTAGAAGGCGTAGGAGACGACCACCAGGCCGAGCCGCCACCACACCCACGGGCGCGCCACCACGGCCAGCACCCAGACGGACGTGATGATCAGGGCCGCCAGGGTTGCCGTCGAGGCCTGTGCCTGAGCGACGGCCGACACCGCCCCGAAACCGCGGGTGACAACGTAGGTGACGGTGGAAACCGTCCCGATGATCACGCCCGAGGGAACCGCCAGCGACAACACGCGGCGCACGAAACCCGGCCTGGCCCGTTCCTTGTTGGGGGGCAGCGACAGCAGGAAGGCGGGAATGCCGATGGTGAACCAGCCGACCACGGTCATCTGGAGCGGGATGAATGGGTTGGGCAGCCCCATCAACCCGATCACCAGGGCCAGGAAGACCGCGTAGACCGTTTTGCTGAGGAACAGTTTCGCGACCCGCTCGATGTTGCCGATCACCCGGCGGCCCTCCGCCACCACGTGCGGGAGGGTGGCGAACCGGTCGTCGAGCAGCACGATCTGCGCGACCGCCCGGGTGGCGGGGGAACCCGACCCCATCGCGACCCCCAGGTCGGCGTCCTTCAGGGCTAGCACGTCGTTGACGCCGTCACCGGTCATGGCGACGGTGTGGCCCCGGGACTGCAGGGCCTTGACCATGGCGCGTTTCTGCTGCGGGGTGACGCGCCCGAACACGTCGGCCCCGGCGATCCTCTCCGTGAACTCCTCGCCCTCGGTGGGCAGGGTTCGGGCGTCCACGGCCTCGGCCACGGACACCCCCAGGGAACGGGTGACCGCACCCACGGAGGCCGCGTTGTCACCGGAGATCACCTTCACGGCCACGTGCTGATCGTTGAAATAGGCGAGGGTGTCGGCGGCGTCGGGACGGACCAGCTGGTCCAGCACCAGCAACGCAACCGGTGTGACCACACCCGGCGCGCCGGGGGAGTCGACGGGCTCGGAGGCGCGGCCCAGCAGCAGCACCCGGCGGCCCGTGGAGCCGATCTCCTCAGCGCGGGCGGCCACATCGGCCGGGGCCAGCACGTCGGGTGCGCCCAGCACCCAGTCGCCGTGTGCGCCGAAGGAAACCCCCGACCACTTCTTGGCCGAGGTGAACGGCGCCCGGGCCGTGACCTGCCACGGTGAGGAGGCCGCGGGGGTGGCCTCGGCGATGGCCGCCATCGATGCGTTGGGCGCCGGATCGGCGGCGACGAGCTGCGCCAGCACCTCGGTGACCTCGTCCGTGCCCCCGGCCAGGGGGATCACCTCGCCGAGGGTCATGGCGTTCTGGGTCAGGGTGCCGGTCTTGTCCGCGCACACCACGCTCACCCGGGCCAGCCCCTCGATGGCCGGCAGCTCCTGCACCAGGCACTTGCGGCGCCCCAGCCGGATCACACCCAGCGCGAAGGCCATCGACGTGAGCAGCACCAAACCCTCGGGGATCATCGGCACCAGGGCACCCACCATCCGCAGCGCCGACTCCTGCCAGGTGGTGCCCGGCTGGCGGAACTGCACCCAGATGGTGAGCAACCCCGCAGGGATCAGCAACCAGGTCACGAATTTCAGGATGCGGTCGATGCCCGCCCGCAGCTCGGAATTGACCAGCGTGAACTTGGCGGCCTGCGCGGTCAGCTGCGCCGCGTAGGCCTCGGCGCCGACCTTCGTGGCCCGGTACACGCCGGAACCGGAGATGACGAAGGCGCCCGACATGAGTTCGTCGCCCACGGATTTGGCCACCGGATCGGCCTCACCGGTCAGCATCGACTCGTCGACCTCCAGGTAGTCGGCGGAAACCACCTCGCCGTCTACGACCACCTGGTCGCCCGGAGACAGCGCGATGAGGTCGTCGGCCACCACCTCGTCGCGTGGCAGGGAGACCCGCTGCCCGTCGCGCAGCACGACGGGATGGGCCTCCCCGATCACGGCCAGGTTGTCGAGGGTGCGTTTGGCTCGCAGCTCCTGGATCATGCCGATGATCGAGTTGGCGACGATCAGGATCGCGAACGCCCCCTGGGCGAACTGCAGGGTCGTGGCGACGATCACGAACAGCACCGCCAGCATCGCGTTGACGCGCGTGAAAACGTTGTCGCGGACGATCTGCCAGGTGGTGCGCCCCGAACGTTCCGGCAGCGTGTTGACCTTTCCCTCCCTGACCCGCTCCGCCACCTGGTCGGCGGTCAGGCCCCGCAGCTCACCGGTCACGATCGGTGGCCAGTCCGGCGAGTGTGATGAGGGCCGAGCGTCCCTCTGCATCAATGTCGGCTCCTTCCAGAGCGGTCAGGGCATCCGTGGTGGAACGGGCGATGAGTTCCTCGCAGGAGTTCCGAGCCCCGGTGGCCTCGATGATCTCCCGGGCGGTCGCAAGACCCTCCTCGGTGAGCCCGGGGGCGCCGAGGAGGGAATCCAGGGTGTCGTGCTGGCGGGCGTCGCCGTTCTCCAGGGCCGTCAGCACCAGCACCGTGCGTTTGCCCTCCCGGATGTCATCGCCCGCGGGTTTGCCCGTGATCCCGGGATCCCCGAAGACACCTAGGATGTCGTCGCGCAGCTGGAAGGCCCTTCCCAGCAGGGAACCGTAGGTGCCGAGAGCCGCCAGCAGCCCCGGCGGGGCCTCACCGAGCGTCGCGCCGAGTTCGGCTGGGCGCCGCACCGAGTAGCGGGCGGACTTGAACTCCAGCACCTTGTCGGCGGTGTCCGCCTGGGCCTGCGGGGTGGAGCGGTCGGTGATCCCGAACGCGGCCGCGACATCGAGGTACTGGCCGAGCAGCACCTCGCTGCGCATCGTCGCGAGCACCGGGGCGGCGCGGCGAACGGCCTCCGGGGAAAGGCCGGCGCCCTCGAACATCTCCGCGCTCCAGGAGAACAGGGCATCACCCAGCAGGATCGCGGCGGCCTCCCCGAAACGGGCGGCCCGGGGCCCCGGCAGGAGAGCCTCGAAACGGCGGTGGGCCGACGGCGCGCCGCGCCGGGTGTCGGAGCCGTCCAGCAGGTCGTCGTGAACCAGCAGGGAGGCGTGCAGCAGGTCGAGGGAAGCGGCAGCGCGCAGCAGCGGGCCCGGGTCGGTGGGCCGTCCGGCGGCCGCGACGTATCCCCAGTAGCAGAAGGCGGGACGCAGCCGTTTCCCACCCGCGACGCAGACGCGGGCGGCATCCAGTACCGCCGTCGCGCCAGTTCGTTCCGCGAGACCGGCCTGCCCGTCGAGGAACTCCGCGAGTGTCCTCCCCACCTCCGAGATGAAAAGCGAACTCATCGGGTCGTGGGCGGGGGGAATCAGCATGCGCCCCAGCTTAGGGGTTGGGGCAGTCAGGGCCCGGTACGACTTGATCAAAGCTGGTTGAGCCGGGCTGCGACGAAGGAGCTGCCCGTGTCGAAACCATAACCCCTCCTCCTGTTCACGAATCGCAGAGCCCGGGAGGCCGAGCCGCGGCCGGACCAGTTAACCCCGCCTCCTGTTCACGAATCGCGGGAGAAAAACGGTTCGACGTCGTGTGGCGACGTTGAACCGTTGAACCTCCGCGATTCGTGTATAGGAAGGGAGGTGGAGGTCGGTTGGGCCGGCCTGGGGGGAGAGCGGCGTCGTGGCTCGGCCCAAATTTCTCGGGTTCTCGTATCCTTGTCCCCATGTCTCCGACCGTTGCCGAGCTGCTTCGCGATGCCAAGTCCCCGACGCTGAGCTTCGAGTTCTTTCCCCCCCGCAGCCCCGAGGAACAGCCGCGCTTCGACGCAACCGTCGCGAAACTGAGCCGGTTCCACCCGGCCTTCCTCTCGGTGACCTACGGGGCCTCCGGTTCCACCCGCGACCGCACGGTGGCCGCGACCGCCGCCCTGGGCGCCGCCCAGCACGCCACCGTCGTAGGTCACCTGACCTGCGTGTCGCAGTCCACCGACGACCTGCTGCGAACCCTCGACGCCTTCGCGGAGGCCGGGGTCCGCGACATCCTGGCCATTCGCGGGGACATGCCCGGTGGGCCGCAGCAACCCTGGGAGCGGCACCCTGATGGGCTCGGCAACGCCACGGAACTGGTTCGGTTGATCAAGGCACACGGCGACTTCTGCGTCGGCGTGGCCGCCTTCCCGAACATCCACCAACCCGACAACGACCCCGAACTGGACGCCCGGATCGTCGTGGAGAAGGCCGCGGCTGGCGCGGACTACGCCATCACGCAGCTGTTCTTCGAGTCGCATCGCTACGTGGAACTGGTGAACCGGGTCCGTGAACGCGGCAGCCAGATCCCCATCATCCCCGGCATCGCGCCGCTGACGGTGATCACCCAGATCGAAAGGTTCGCCTCGCTGGCGGACTGCCCCCTCCCCGACGACTTCGTAGCCGCGCTCCGGGCCGCCAGGAACCCCGCCGAGGTGCGCAGCATCGGGTTGTCCCGTGCCATCAACCTGTGCCGGGAACTCCTGGCGGCGGGGGCCCCGGGGCTTCAGTTCTTCACCCAGAACCGCTGGAAGGCCACCTCCGAGGTCCTCGACGCCATCGGCTGGGGGGACCGGGTCAGCTGAGGGCCGCCCGCCAGGCCGAGGTTCCGACGTCGAGGATTGTCATGCGCTGGGTGGCTCGGGTCAGGGCGACGTAGAGCACCCGTTCCGCGCCGGGAGCCTCGGCGACGATCTCGTCGGGGCAGACCACCAGCACACCGTCGTATTCCAGGCCCTTGGCCTGCAGCGCCGTGACCACGATGAGACGTTCCTCCAGGGCCGCCAGGCGCGGATCTGACATCGCCAGGCGCGTCGTGGCCCCGAACCGCGAGGGCGGCACGATGACTCCGACCGTTCCGCTGACATGCCCGGCCAGGCCGAGACTCAGGGTGATGATCGCATCCGCCAGGCCGGCCTCATCGGTTTCCTCGATCCTCGGGACCAAACCGGTGTTGCGCACCGCGCGCGGCAGGCTGGCCTCGGGGAACACCCGGGTGATGACCTTCGCCGCCAGGTCGAATACCTCGGAGGGGGAACGGTAGTTGGTGGACAGCGTGAAACGGCGCAGCGGGGCGCGGCCCACGAGGTCGTTGACGGCCCGCTCCGACTCGGCGGTGTCCGGGTAGGAGCTCTGCGCAGGGTCGCCGACGAGCGTCCACGACGCCTGCGGGCCCCGGCGCCGCAGCATCCTCCACTGCATGGGCGTGATGTCCTGGGCCTCGTCCACGAGGATGTGGGCGTAGGTGGTCTGCGGGTCCTCGTCGGGATCGACGACGTGCTCGCGGCGCAGCAGGTCGGAGGTGGTGACCAGTTCCGAGATGCCGCCGAAATCGATGAAAACCGGTTCCTCGTGCGACTCCACGGGCACGGTACCCAGCATCTCCAGCAGCTCGTCCAGCAGAGCCATGTCCGCCACCGACCAGCCGGTGATCTCGATGTCGCCGGTCTGCAGCCACTGGTACGACTCGGCCAGATCGTCGCGTTCCCGGGGCGTGAGGTTCGGCGCCAGCTCTTCGAGCAACTCCCGATCCGCCAGACGGGCCAGCACGGTGGGGGCGTCGAGCATCGGCCACCAGGAATCCATGAACTCCCTGAACCGCTGGTGGTCGCGGATCCGCTCGTCGATCTCCTCGGGTCCGAGCTCCACATCGACCGTCAGTTTCCCGGCGAGCGCCCGGGCCACCGATGTCGTGGCCGCGTCGCGGCCGCGGTTCATCTTGTAGTTGGACAGCACCGACTCCCGGATTCCGGCCAGCTCCACCGCGTCCAGCTTCAGGACCTCACCCCTGACGCTCACCCGCAGTTCCTCGGCGGCGGGGTTCGGGGGGCGGCGAACCAACCGGCGAAGCACCTTCAGCATCCGCAGCGACCCCTTCAGGGTGGCCGTGGACGCCGCGTCGACCCGCTCCGAGACCATACCCAGCACGTCACCGGCCACGGCCCCCACCGCGCGCAGCGTCACGGAGTCCTCACCGAGGCTCGGCAGCACCCGCTCGATGTAGTTCATGAACACCGAGCTGGGGCCCACGACGAGCACCCCGCCCTTCTCGAGGCGGGACCGGTTGGTGTACAGCAGGTAGGCGGCGCGGTGCAGGGCCACGACGGTCTTTCCGGTGCCGGGGCCGCCGCCGATGATCGTCACCCCCTGGTAGGGGGCGCGGATCGCCTCGTCCTGCTCCGCCTGGATGGTGGCGACGATGTCGCGCATGGTGCGGCCCCGGGCCCGGGTCAGGGCCGCCATCAGCGCGCCCTCCCCGAGGATCGGCAGGTCGGTTTCGACGCTGGTGTCCAGCAGGTCGTCCTCCAGGCCGATGACGTTGTCGTCGCGGCAACGCAGCACGCGGCGCCGGATCACGTTCATGGGGGTGGCCTGGGTGGCGCGGTAGAACGGTTCGGCGGCGGGGGCCCGCCAGTCGATCACCAGGGGTTCGTACTCGGCGTCGCGGACACCGAGCCGACCGATGTAACGGGTCTCGGGAAAGTTCAGGTCGAGCCGGCCGAAGACCAGTCCCTCGTGTTCCGCGTCGAGGATCGCGAGACGTTTTGCCGCCTGGTAGGCGAAGGCGTCGCGTTCGAACAGGGCGGTTCCCGACTCCTCCCGCAGGTAGTCGTCCCGGTCGGTTTTGTAGATCTCTGCGCCGCTGCGGGCGAGTGTCCGGGCGCTGGCCGTGGAGGCCGCCAGGTTTTCGTAGACCCGGTCAACATGTGTCTGTTCCAGCGCGATTTCGCGCTGAAGATCGCCTCGGGAAGTGCTCAAGGGCGGTAATCCTCACTTCTGGGATGGACGCTCTACTCTACTCCGTCCGGAACCCACCAAGGATCACTTGGGTCAATGGCGAACGCACCGTAGTCTCTTGTCCCGGCAAAACCTGAGGAAGTGAGGGGGAAAGCATGAGTGGGAAACAGCAGACGGAACCGGGAAGAGGCGATCCCGCCCGCCCGTGGAAGATCGCGACGGGGATCCTGACCGTGGCGCTCGTGTTCTGTTTGGGGGTGTTGAGCCAGGCCACGCAGAACGGGAGGTCCCAGGCCGACACCTCCGCGACATCCCCGGGTGCGGCGGCGACCGCACCCGAGGCCACCCGGCAGACGCTGAACCCGTCGCAGAAGTCCGAGCAGGAGGCCGAGATCGCGAAACTGGCCAGGCGTCAGGAGAACGATCCGATGGCCAAGGGACGGGTCGACGCCCCCGTGGTGATGATCGAGTATTCCGACTACCGGTGCCCGTTCTGCTCCGTGTTCGCCGAGGACACGCTCCCGAAACTGCAGCCGCTGATCGACGACGGAACCCTGCGGGTTGAGTTCCGTGACCTCGCGGTTTTCGGTGATGACTCCGTCGCAGCCGCGGCGGCCGCCCGGGCCGCGGGGAAGCAGGGTCTTTTCTGGGAGTTCCAGGACGCCCTCTACAGAAGACTTCCCAACCAGGGGCATCCCGATGTCAAGGATGACCTCGTCATGGAGATCGCCACGCAGGTCGGGGTGCCGGACATGGCGGCCTTCGAGGCCGACTACCGCTCCGAGGAGACCCGGAACGCGGTCAGGAACGAAACCGCCGAGGGCCGCCGGATGGGTGTCAACGGGACGCCCTTCTTCTTCGTCGGAACCCGTCCGGTCTCCGGCGCCCAACCCCTGGAGATCTTCCAGCAGGTCATCGCCCAGGAGAAGGAGAAGCTCGGCTGATGGGGATCGGTTTCGCAGGTTCCTTTCTCGGTGGGCTCGCGGCCCTGCTCAGCCCGTGTGCGGCGATGCTGCTGCCGTCGTTCTTCGCCTATGCCTTCGGCGACGTGAAGGGCCGGCTCGTGGCCCGCACCGGAGCTTTTTACCTGGGGATGCTGCTGACCCTCGTACCCATGGGTCTGGGAGCCGGGGCGCTGGGGGCGCTGTTGATCACGCACCGTCAGAGCCTGGCCCCTGGAGGTGGAGTGGTGTTGATCCTGCTCGGGCTGGTGACTGCTCTCGGCATCCGGATTCCCATGCCCGGGTTGCGCAGGTCCGGTGGCACCAGCCTTTTGGCGGTCATTGCGATGGGAGCGGTCTACGGTTTGGCCGGGGCCTGCACCGGCCCGCTGCTGGGTGCCGTCCTCACCATGGCGGCGGTTGGTGGGTCACCGCTCTATGGTGCTCTGCTGCTGGCCTGTTTCGCAGCAGGCATGGTTGTCCCGCTGCTCGTGTTGGCCTGGTTGTGGGAAGGGTTCGATATCGCGCGCTTGCTGCGGCCGCGCGAACTCCGGATCGGGTCACTGCACACCACGTGGTGGGCCCTGTTGAGCGGATTGTTGATAGCCGGGATCGGGGTTCTCTTCCTGGTCACCGACGCCACGTCGGCCATTGGCGGGCTGCTTGATGCCCGGCAACAGTCTGAACTCGAGGGTCTGCTGCGCGTGTGGGGGGCGGGTGTCCCGGACCTGGTGGTGATGGTTGTGGTCGCAGCTGTCGTCGGCGTGTTGATCTGGTGGGCCGGGCGTCGTCGGCCGGAGTGAACGCGAATGGTCGCGTCGCGACTTTTCACAGGTTATGGACCTGTTGGCCCACAGGCGCGACGAGCGGCCCGGGGGATGGTGCCGAAGTCACCGTCGGAGCCGGCTGTCAGGCCCGCGAGCTCAAGGGTTGTGTACCCGTGCACGGTCGACCACAGCGACAGCGCCACCCGTTCCAAGGGGCCCGAGAGCGCGCCCTTCTCCATCGCCGCCCTGTCCGGACCGATCTCCGCCATGAACGACAAAACCCAGGAGATCGGAACCGTGGGCAGGAACGAAACCGCCGAGGACCGCTGGATGGGGATCAATGGGACCCCCTTCTTCTTCATGGGCACCCGGGTGGTTTCCGGAGCCCAGCCCCTGGAGACCTTCCAGCAGATCATCGCGCAGGATAAGGCGAAGGCCGGCTGAGGTGCGGCCTCAGATCTCCCAGCCCTGCCGATCGATGGTGGCCCGGGCCCGGTCCAGCCGGATGCAGTGCCCTCCCCGGATGTCCAGGAGGGCCTCCTGGGGCACCTCCACCCCGGTGCCGTCGGAGTCCCTGGTGCCCAACACCGAGTGATCGGTGGTGCCCGTCACCTCGCCCCAGCCGGTGAAGTCGGAGGTGCACAGGCGCATTCCGGGGGCGATGGCCGCCAAGAACTCGGGATAGGTCTCGAAGGTCTGCCCCGGGGGAACGGACGGGGGCTCGTAGGGGATTGTCGTGTCGCACATGCGCCAAGACTAGGTTTGTTCCCCCGCATTAAAGGATCGCTCGCATGGGTGGCCTGGCGATGCCCCCGAAATCGGTGAGCGCGCCCGCGATATCAAGGACGAGAGGACCGAACCGCTCAGACTGGTTACGCTGCTGGTGAGTGTGAGGAGATGAACATGGGTCTGGTTCGCAACGACTGCCGGGGTTTGTGCGACTGGCGCGACGCCGGGGAGCTCCACGACGGGTTGCCGTTGTTCCGGTGCAACGGGTGTCGTTCGGAGTGGACCCCGGCCGAACGCTGGACCCCGATCAACGCCGATGGTGAGACGTCGGAGGGGGTGCTGGCCGCGAGGGCCATGCCGAGGATCCGAAGGGACTCATGAAAAACAAAAGCCTGTTGGCCTCCGCCAACAGACTCGTGAAAAAAGTGTCCGAGAGAGGACTTGAACCTCCACGCCCTGAAACGGGCACTAGCACCTCAAGCTAGCGCGTCTACCTATTCCGCCACCCGGACCCGGGTCACCCCCACATCAGTGGGCGCGACGAGAAACGATAGCAGGCGGCCGGAGGGGATCGCAACCGAGGCCGCCGGGGACGCTCCTGTGGATGTCAGTCGGTGATCCGGAACTGGTTCGGGCCGCCGGAGATGTCGTCGAGGGCTGCGACGATGGGTGGCACCAGCTGCTTGGTCTCGGCCTCGAGGAGTTCGGCCAGGTGATCCGGGGTTCTGGGGCCGACCAGGGCGCTCGCCACCTGTGGGGCGTCACGAACCCACATCAACGCCACCTGCGCCGGCGTGAGCGCCAATCCGTCGGCGGCCTTGGCGACGGCGTCGATCACGGCCCGGCTCCGGGGTTGGAGGTACGGCTCCAGGAACCAACCGAAGTGTTCGGATGCGGCCCGCGAATCCTTCGGGACGCCCCGGCGGTAGCGGCCCGTCAACGCACCCCGGCCCATCGCCGACCAGGCCAACAGCCCCAGGTTGTGGTACTGCGCGGCGCCGATCACCTCGACCTCGGCGCGGCGGGCCAGCAGCGAGTACTCCACCTGCACCGAGGCCAGTTTCGTGCGCCCCGCCATCGCCTCCTGCCAGGTGGCGGCCGTGGCGGTTTGCCAACCGACGAAGTTGCTCACCCCGACGTAGCGGGCCAGTCCGCGCGAGACCGCGGAGTCCAGCGCCGACAGGGTCTCCTCGATGGGTGCGTCTCCCCAGGCGTGCACCTGCCACAGGTCGACGTGATCGGTGCGGAGCCTGCGCAGCGACCCCTCGAGGTCGTTCAGCAGCGCAGCGCGGGAGGTGTCGATGATCCTTCGCCCACCCCGGATGACGAAACCGGCCTTGGTGGCGATGGCCAGGGATTCGCGTGGGATCCCCGTCGCCAGCAGCTTCCCGATCATCTGTTCGGCGACCCCGCCGCCGTAGGCGGGGGCCGTGTCGATCAGATTCCCGCCGCCCTCGACGAAGTCGCGGACAAGTTCGCGAACCACCGGCCACTCGACGTCCCTGCCCCAGGCCATCGTTCCCAGGCCGATCCTGGAGACGTGCAGCCCAGATCCGCCGAGTGCCCGATATTCCATTCGGGCAGTCTAGGTCGCGGTTTCCCCGGGATGCTTGAAGCACGCCGGTGAACGATGGAGCTGTGGTGACCGCGGCGGGACCTCGGCCCGGGAATCCCGGACCACCCCGAGCCCCCGGTGCGAGCAGGTTCGCATCCCCGTAATGTGGGGTGAGTGATGTACGAATTTCCTCGCCCCGACCGCGTGGTCGTCGGTGCCCTCGGTCCTGTCGGGGAGCGGAGCTTCGTCATCCAGATCCGTCAGGGCGAACACCTGGTCGCCGTCGGTGTCCAGCGGGAGGCGGCGCTGTCCATCGCCCGCCGCATCGATTCCCTGCTGCGGGAGGCGGTGGCCCTCGGGTGGCTGGGGGAACCCCCGGAGACCGATCCCGAACTCGGCCCGCTGGATGCCCCCGTCGAAGTGCTGTTCAACGTCGGGGCCATCGGCTGGGCCCTCGACACCAGGAGGGGCGCCATCCAGCTCGAGTTCTATCCCGACGAGCAGAACGTGCAGGAAATGGCGGACATGGTCCAGGTGTGGCTGTACCCCGGGGTGGCCAGGCAGTTCGCCGCGCGCGCCCGGATCATCGTCGCGACCGCCGACCCCAGCTGCCCGTTCTGCGCCCAGCCGGTGCACGCCACCGGGCACATCTGCCCCCGCAGCAACGGTTACCGCGCGCCGCTGTTCTGATCCGGCACCTTCGCTGATCCCGGTGTTGATTCCGGAAGGGAGGTCCGGAGGCAGTAGTTTTGTGGCCATGTATTCGTGGGCCCCAGTTGAGATTCCCAGCATCCCACCGTCGCAGGACGTGCCCGAGCGGCTCAGACTGCACGACTCCTCCTCCGCCCGCACCATTCCCGTCGGCCCCGCGGAGGGCGAGGCCCGGATGTACGTGTGCGGCATCACCCCCTATGACGCCACGCACCTGGGGCACGCCAACACCTACCTCACCTTCGACCTGGTCAACCGGGCCTGGCGGGACCTCGGCCTTGAAGTCAACTATGTCCAGAACGTCACGGACGTGGACGATCCACTGCTGGAACGCGCCGCGGCAACGGGACAGGACTGGGAGGAACTGGCCGAGGACCAGACCGAACTGTTCCGCTCCGACATGACCGCGCTGCGCGTCATCCCGCCCGACCGTTACGTCGGGGCGGTCGAATCCATCCCGTGCGTGGTGGAACTGATCGAGAAGCTGCTGCCCACCGGGCTGGTCTATCAGGTGGAGGACCCCGAGCACCCCGACTGGTACTTCAACACCGCGAACGCGCCCGGTTTCGGGGAGGTCAGTCACTACGACGAGGAACGCATGCTCAAGATCTTCGCCGAACGCGGCGGGGATCCCGAACGGCCCGGGAAACGCCACCCGCTGGACTGTCTGCTGTGGCGGTTCGCCCGCCCCGGGGAGCCGAACTGGACCTCGGTGCTCGGCGCTGGCCGACCCGGCTGGCACATCGAGTGCACCGCCATCTGCCTGCACCATCTCGGTCCCTGCTTCGACCTGCAGGGTGGCGGAACCGACCTGGTCTTCCCGCACCACGAGATGTGCGCCGCCGAGGCGCGGGCCGTGACGGGGGTGCCGATGGCCGGGGCCTACGTCCACTCCGGAATGGTCGCCCTGGGTGGCGAGAAGATGAGCAAGTCGAGGGGAAACCTGGAACTGGTCAGCAGGCTGCGGCAGCGCGGGGCCGACCCGATGGCGATCCGGCTGGCGCTGCTCGGTCAGCACTACCGCAGCGACTGGGAATGGAGCCCACAGCTGCTGGAACGCGCCACCGGGCGCCTCGCCACCTGGCGTTCCCTCCGCGACCTGGATGCCACCCGTCCCACTGGGGAGACCATCGCCGAGATGCGGCGGGCCCTGCGCAACGACCTCGACGCCCCACTGGCGCTCGACATCGTCGACGAATGGGCCTCCGCGAGCCTGGCCTCCGGCGGTGAGGAACCCGGTGGGTACGACAGGATCGCCGCGGCGGTGGATGCGCTGCTCGGGATCAAGTTGTGACCCACTAGGGTGACGGTTCGTGAAATCCTTTGAACAGCTCTTCGAGCAACTCCGCGAGACGGCCCGGACCCGCCCGGAGGGGTCGTCGACGGTGGCCCGCCTGGACGCGGGGGTGCATCACATCGGCAAGAAGGTGGTGGAGGAGGCCGCCGAGGTCTGGATGGCCGCCGAACACGAGAGCACCGATGACGCCGCGCTGGAGATCAGCCAGTTGCTGTACCACCTCCAGGTGATGATGATCGCGCTGGACCTGGACCTCGAGGACGTTTACCGGCACCTGTGAGCCGGAGGAGTGAAGATGCTGAAGATCGCAGTGCCCAACAAGGGTTCCCTGGCCGAGGCGGCCACCAACATGCTCCGAGCCGCCGGGTACCGGCAGCGCACCGACCCCAAGGACCTGACCCTGGTGGATTCCGTCCATGACGTCGAGTTCTACTACCTGCGTCCCCGTGACATAGCCGTGTACGTGGGGGAGGGGCACCTGGATGTCGGGATCACCGGCCGGGACATGCTCCTCGACTCGGGTGCCCGCGCCACGGAGATCATGCCCCTCGGTTTCGGCGGCAGCCGGTTCCGCTTCGCCGCCCCGGCGGACCGGTCCTGCGATATCGCGGCCCTGGCGGGCAAACGCATCGCGACCTCCTATCCCGGGCTGCTGGGTCGCTGGCTGGTCGAACACGGCATCGAAGCCAACCTCGTGAAGCTCGACGGGGCCGTGGAATCAGCCATCCGGCTGGGGGTGGCAGACGTGGTGGCCGACGTCGTCGACACCGGGACCACCCTCCAGCGCGCCGGGCTCGAGGTTTTCGGCGAACCCATCTGCACCTCCGAGGCGATCCTCATCCGGCGCGACGAGGACACCGAACCGGAAGGGCTGGTTTCGCTGCGCACCCGGCTCGAATCGGTGCTGGTGGCGCAGAACTACCTGATGATGGACTACAACGTCGCGGAACAGGATCTCGCGGAAACCACGGCCCTGGCCTCCGGCGTCAACGGTCCGACCGTTTCCCGCCTGGCCGAACCGGGTTGGCTGGCGGTGCGGGTCCTCGTGCCGAGGCGCGGCGCCCATCTGCTGATGGACCGGCTGTTCGAGGCGGGGGCCCGCGGCATCATCCTGACCGAACTGAGTGCGGTCAGGCTCTGAGCCACCGGCGCCGGGAAGGATCGTTCAGACTATTCCGCGTTTCTTCAGGATGTCCTCGATCTCATCGAGATCATCGTCCCCGGCCGCGTCCTTCCGGGAGGCGGTCCCGCCGGGCCGAGGGGTGGGGCGTGCGGCCTGCTGGTCACCCTTCGTGACCGCGGGTTTGGTCCCGGACCTCTTGGCGGCGGGCCGCTCGCGAGAAGCGCCGTCCTCCCGTTCCTGACGCGGCTTCGCGCCCGGCAGGAAACGAGCCGCGACGATCAACAGGATCCCCAGGCCGCCGATGCCGGAACCCCAGGTCATCGTGTTCGTCCACTCGGTGCGGTTCACCCAGGCGATCAGGCTCTCGATGCCGCTGACCAGCAGATCCGACAACCCCGTCAGGAAAAGCCCCAGCGGCAGCAGTGCGAGACCGATTCCGACGAGCAGGGTCCGTGGGCTGCGGCCGTGGGCGAACAATCCCGCAGTGATGGCCACTACGACGGTCATGACGGCGATGGTGACAAACAGCGACGTACCCATGTGTTCAAGCATTCCACATTCCCGGATACGGCGGCGGGGGACTTGTAAAAACTGTTTCGCAAAGTTTAAGGTTTTCCCGGTGGGACGGGCCCGCCCCACCGGGCTGGCGGCATTCAACGATGCACAGGGGAACCCGGTCGAATCCCGGGACTGACGCGCAACGGTGGGTGGATGCCTCCGAGGAGATACGCCACGAGTCCGAGAACCTGGTCAGCCCCCGCAAAGAGCCTCGCGCCCAGGTTCCACAGGGGAGTGCCGTGTCAACAATCGTCGCCCATGCTCAGGGCTCCAGCGAAGCCGACGGGGTGGAATCCGCCCCCGATTCCTCACGGGAACGCAGGACGGGGAAACGGAAAACCTCCCGGGCACCGGGCCTGCGTCGCGGGTCGCTCGCGATGCTGGTGGCCCTGCCGGCGTCGCTGCGGCTGGTCATCATCACCCAGTTCGCCTTCAACGTCGGCTTCTACCTCGTGGTGCCGTTCATAGCGGCGCACCTGGCCAAGGACCTCCTGCTCGCCGAGTGGATCATCGGGCTGCTGCTCGGACTGCGGACGTTCTCGCAGCAGGGCATGTTCTTCCTGGGGGGAGCGCTCGCCGACCGTTTCGGGATCAAGAGCGCCATCCTCGTCGGATGCGCCATCCGCATCTGCGGGTTCCTCGCCCTCACCATCGCCGACGAGGTCTTCGGGGTGATGGTGGGTGTGATCCTGATCGGGTTCGCGGCGGCGCTGTTCTCGCCCGCGGTGGAATCCGCGATCGTCGCCTGGGCCGGTGAGGCCGAGGCCGGCGGGACGACGAGCCGGGAGGAGATCATCGGGCTCGAGATGATGGCCTCCCAGCTGGGTTCCGTCGTCGGTCCCGTGCTGGGAGGTGTTCTCCTGCTCATCCCGTTCCGGCTGACCTGTCTGCTGGCCGCGGGAGTTTTCACCCTGATCATGCTGGCCCAGGTCATCTGGCTGCCCCGGGGAAGTCGCATCGGACAGTCCACCCCGGTCCGGGAATCCGTGGGCCATGTGCTGGCCAATCGCCGGTTCCTGGTCTTCGCGCTGATCCACTGCACCTGCCTGATCGCCTACAACCAGTTCTACCTGGCCATCCCCGTCGAACTGGACCGGATCGGCGTTCCGGGCGCCGACATCACCTGGTTGTTCGGGATGGCCGCCGTGCTCACCGTGGCGCTGCAGCTGCCCGTAACGCGCATGGTCGCCCACTGGTCCACCGCCCGCGTCCTGGGGTGGGGATACGCCCTGATGGCCGCAGGCCTCCTGGGGGTGGCCGCGTTCGCGGCCCTGCCGCCCCTGCCCGGGGTGCTGGCCTTCCTGCCCTCGGTGCTGTTCGTGATCGGGCTCCATGTCGGGCAGGTCCTCGTCATGCCCGCGGCACGCGGCCTCGTCGCGGACCTGTCCGGGGGGCAGCAGCTGGGCAGCCACCTCGGGATGCTCGCATCCGTCGGTGGGCTGGCCGTGCTGTTGGGCAGCACCGGGATCGGTCTGCTTCTGCCCCTGGCGGCGACCCCGCAACCGCTCGCGCCCGTGCCCTGGGTGGTTCTGGCCGGCCTTCCTGCCGTCTCCTGCATCGCAGTGGTCGCCTTCTGCCGCCGGCACCCGGTCACCGGAACACCCGGGCGGTGATGCCGCGGGACCACCCGCCACATCACAGCCCTGGTGCGATCGGTCAGGATGGTGTTCTTCGATTCCTGGGAGAGCCTGAAGATCATCCGCGGGTTCCGGGCCATCACATGCTAGGCACCGACCAGCAGTCCCGTGCCCTGGCCGTGATCTCGCGGCGGATTCCGAGCCCGGCGTGATCCGGGCTCGTTCGGGATCGCCGAGAATTTTGCCTCCCCTGCTCGCTATGGTGGCGGGGTGGGAATCTTGAACGGACTGTTCGGCCGGGAGCCGGGAGCTGGCCGGAAGGCCGGGATGGAGACGAGGGAACGCCCGGGCTGGGACGCCATCACGGTGGCCTGCGAGCAGCTCTACCCGGATCAGACCGAACCGTTCCACGTCGGCACCTTGGTATCCAGCTTCCTGGGGGGTGTCGATCCGCTGGAAGGCATCTCCGTCTACCGTGCGGACGAGCCACGTCCGCACTGGCACTACGTCACCTACGGGTTGACGGACATCTACGGAAAGCAGGGCGGGCCCGGCGAGTCCGGGGTTTCCGGACACGGCTTCGAACTCACCCTCCGGCTCGCCGATGACGGGGCGAGGAAGGCCAAGGAGCCGCCCACCTGGCCGTTGAGCCTGCTTCAGAACCTGGCGCGCTACGTCTTCCGCACCGGCAACGGGTTCGCGCCCAACCAGCACATCGACGCCAACGGCCCGATAGTCCCGGGCGAGGAGACCTCCCAGACCGCCCTCGGTTTCATCGAGGACCCGGACCTGGGAAGCATTGAGACCCCCAGCGGCTCCGTGCAGTTCGTGCAGCTGGTCGGGTTGACCGCTGAAGACCTCGATGACGTCAACAACTGGGACGCGGAGAAGTTCTTCTCCCTCCTGACCGGTTCCCGGCCGAAGGGCGTGACCGAATTGAGGGGTGTCTCGCTGCGGGCCGACCCGGAGATCGCGACACAGATAGCGGAGGGCCGGAAGAAGGACGGGTCACAGATGGGGCAGGTCTTCATCGACGTGCTCCGGATCACATCCGAGGGCGGCATGCCGATGCTGACCATCGGGGCCCGCGTCGCCGGGGTCCTCGGGGAGAGGCTCAACAGCCGCCTGCCCCACGGTCGCGAGTTCCTCCTCCACAGCCCCGACGCGGAACTGCTCTTCCTGCCCGGAGGTCGCACCGGGATCCAGCTGGGGGCGAAGGAAGCCACTCTGACCCTCGACCCGGCTGACCTCTCCCGGCTGGCCGCCACCCTCAAGGCGCGGGCGGGCCAGTACATGGCGCCCGACGGGGTGATCTGGAACGTGGAACGCACCGAGATCACCGACAGCAACGGCAACGTGATCGAGACCATCGGGTGAAGTATTTGTCTCCTGAGGGCCGGCAGGGTATTCTTTCTGGCCGTTGACAGCGACGCGGAAGCGTTCGCCCATGAAGTGGAGGCCTGACCTCCCACCCAGGTTGCAGTGGCGGCCGGGTCGGAACACGTCACGGCGTGTCGTCAGGCCTTCGCGCATGCGCGAAGGCCTTTCTCTTCGTTGAGGCCAGATCACGACAACCCTGGAGGAACTCATCAGCACTGAACCGCGGATCAACGAACGCATCCGAGTACCCGAAGTCCGGCTCGTTGGCCCCAAGGGCGAACAGGTCGGCATCGTGCGTCTCGAGGACGCCCTTCGCCTCGCAGTTGAGAGCGACCTCGACCTCGTCGAGGTGGCGCCCCAGGCGCGCCCCCCGGTTGCAAAGCTGATGGACTACGGCAAGTTCAAGTACGAGGCCGCGCAGAAGGCGCGGGACGCCCGTCGGAACCAGTCGAACACCATCACCAAGGAAATGAAGCTTCGTCTCAAGATCGACAACCACGATTACGAGACCAAGAAGGGTCACGTCGTCCGGTTCCTGAAGGCCGGCGACAAGGTGAAGATCACCATCATGTTCCGCGGGCGCGAACAGTCCCGCCCGGAACTGGGCATCGAACTGCTGAAACGGCTCGCCGACGACGTCGCCGAGCACGGTTTTGTCGAGTCCGCGCCCAGGCAGGACGGCCGGAACATGCTGATGGTCCTCGGGCCCACCAAGAAGAAGACCGAGGCCAGGGCCGAACAGGCCGAGGAGCGGGACCGTCGCATGGAGCAGCGCAGGGCGAACGCCGAGGCGGAGAAGGCCGAGGAGGCCCGGCTCAGGGCCGCGGCCCGGCCGTCCAAGAAGAAGCGCGGCCCCGCCGACAACATGGACCCCGACATCGACCTGTGACGCGGGCCGGTCACCAACAGAAAGCGAGCCAACCATGCCCAAGATGAAATCGCATTCGGGAACCAAGAAGCGTGTCAAGGTAACCGGATCGGGCAAACTGATGCACCGTCAGGCGAACCTGGGACACCTCAATGCCCACAAGTCCTCAAAGCGGCTGCGTCGCCTCAAGGGCAACACCGAGATGGCCGGTGCCGACCTCAAGCAGGCCAAGGCGCTTCTCGGCGGCCACCCCGGCCGCTGAGCCCCATCCGAAACCCCAGTACACACCCGTGGGCCGGGAGTGACCGGCCGAAGAACAAGGAGTAACCATGGCACGCGTCAAGCGTTCTGTGAATGCGAAGAAGAAGCGTCGCGAGGTGCTGGAGCTGGCCTCCGGCTATCGTGGGCAGCGTTCGCGCCTGTACCGCAAGGCGAAGGAGCAGATCCTCCACTCCGCCACCTACGCCTACCGTGACCGCCGCGCCAAGAAGGGCGACTTCCGCGCCCTGTGGATCCAGCGCATCAATGCCGCCGCCCGTGCGGAGGGCATGACCTACAACCGCTTCATCAACGGCCTGAAGAACGCCGGGGTGCAGGTGGACCGCAAGATCCTCGCCGACCTGGCCGTCACCGACGTCGAGGCTTTCAACGCCCTGGTCGCCGTCGCCCGCGAGAACCAGACCCCGGCTGCCGCCTGAGCGTGACCGGATCCAGCAACGCAGCACGTGAGCTTCCCGGCTCCGTGCTGCGTTCGGTTCGTAGGCTCAGGAACAGGCGTGGTCGCGAACTGGCGGGGGAGTTCCTGGCCGAGGGACGCCAGGCGGTGCGGGAAGCGCTCTCCGCCGAGGGTTTCGTGACCGGGGTGGTCGTGGCCGACCCCGGCCGTCACGCCGACCTCCTCGAGGGACTCGACATCCCCGTGTGGCTGGGCTCCGAGGCCGCGATGCGGCAGCTGTCCGACACCGTCACCCCGCAGGGCATCGTCGCGGTGTGCCGGCAACCCCGGTTCAGCTGGGATGACATCGCGGATGCGCGCCTGCTGGTGATCTGCGCCCAGGTCCGCGACCCCGGGAACGCGGGAACCGTGATCCGCTGCGCCGACGCCTTCGGGGCGGACGGCGTCATCCTCACCTCGGGATCGGTGGAGGTGTGGAACCCCAAGACGGTGCGTTCATCGGTGGGGTCGCTGTTCCACCTTCCGATCCTGACCGGAATCGACCTCGCCGAGGCCGTCTCCCGCGTGCGCTCCCGGGGCATGCAGGTGCTCGCGGCCGATGGCGACGGCGAACCGCTGGACCTGCTAGCCACCTCCGGTGGTTTGGCGAAACCGTCGGCCTGGTTGATGGGCAACGAGGCGTGGGGTCTGCCTGCCGGGGACGCCGCTTTGGCCGACCGGGTGGTCGCCATCCCGATGTGGGGCGCGGCCGAGAGCCTCAACCTGTCCTCGGCGGCCGCCATCTGCCTCTACCAGACCGCCTCGGCCCAGCGTCGCCGGCACTGATCCGCGCCGGGCCCTGCCACCAGTTTTCACCGCACAACTCACAGCAACCTCTCCGGGCGGCCCACCTGGGCAGGAATCGCCGTTCTGCTCGCCCGAGACCCTCAGCGAAACGTCTCGGGGTCAAGCAACCCGCCAGTTCGTGCACGTCTCTTCCCGGGTTCTGGTAACGGCCGTCCACGGTCGGACGGTTTTGTCAGGGGCATGGTCGAGAATGATCCCCATGACTGCTCGTGAGATTCTTGAGACCACTGACTGGAGCCACCTCGTCCACGCCTACGGCACCGGAGCCGACGACGTGGCGGCCCTGGAGACGCTGCTGGGCTCGGACGAGGAGGCCATGATGCGAGTCGCCGAGGTGCTCGACAGCGCCTACCTGCACCAGAGCACCATGTTCCCCGCCACCCCGCCAGCTGTGGCCTTCGTCCTGGCCGTGCTCTCGGAGTGGGCAACAGCGGCGCAGGAACATTCCGTGGCACCGGACCTGCTGGTCTGGATCGAGGAGGTCGGGTGGTCGCTGTACCCGTACCTCGATGATGTCCGTTCCCGCAGCTTCGACCACGGCGCGCAGGACCGGATCGCGGCGGCCCTCGACGCGGATGAGCTGGACTGGGAGGAACAGGCCGAGGACCTGGAGCAGGTGCTCAGCAACGCTGCCGTCTGTCTGCTCGAGCTGGCCCCCACCGTGGTGAAGACTTTGGAGTCGCTGTCCACCGACCAGGCCCACGGCATCACCCGGGCGGTGCTGCGGGCCGCCATCCCCTGGGTCATCATCGCGAAGGACGAGAACGTGGCTCCGGTGATCGTCGCACGTCTGGGGCAGCTGCCCGACGACCTACCCCCGGCCTGGCGGGACGACGTGGTGAGTGATCTCAAGGAACTGAAGGCCCGGTTGTGAATCGGCTCGAACAGCTCATCGCCGCGCCCGACCGGGAATCGGTTTCCGCTTCATCCACGGGGTTGCCGTGGCCCGTGAACTGGAGTTGAAGGCGCGGAAAGGCTGAGGGGAGGGTTGAGGTTCTCGTCATCCACCCGGCCGCTGGTTGAAGCTTAAACCGTGTGATTGGACGGTGAGGAGCCTTTCGGCCGGACCCTGGGCCGGGGACAGTTGGTCCCCAGGCCCGCTCTGCTCATAAACTGAGGCGCTGTACGAAAGGGGGAGCCATGCCCGGCCCGAACGACAACGTTGATTCAAAACAGTCGGCGGCTCTCGACGCCGCCTCCGTGGAAGGCTATGTGGCCGACGCCTTGGCCGCCATCGCCGCAGCCGCCTCGACGGCCGAACTGAAGCAGGTGCGCATCGACCACGCGGGCGATCGCTCGCCGCTGGCGCTGGCGAACCGGGGGATCGGCGCGCTGCCGCCCGCGGAGCGCAAGGAGGCCGGCTCCCGTGTCGGCAAGGCGCGCGGTCAGGTGAATCAAGCCGTGGCGGCGCGGCAGGAGGAGCTGGCCGCCGAGGAGCTGGCACAGGCTCTCGTCGCCGAGCGCGTCGACATGACCCTGCCCGTGGAACTGACCCCCCGGGGGGCCCTGCACCCCATCACGACCCTGGTCGACGAAATGTGCGATGTGTTCGTCGCCATGGGCTGGGAGGTGGCCGAGGGTCCCGAACTGGAGGCCGAGTGGTACAACTTCGACGCCCTCAACCTGGGTGTGGACCATCCCGCCCGCGGTGAGCAGGACACCCTATGGGTGGAACCCGCGACCGCAGGCAAGCTGCTGCGCACCCAGACCTCACCGGTGCAGGTCCGCGCCATGCTGGAACGCGACCTGCCCCTCTACATCGTCAGCCCCGGCAAGGTGTTCCGTGCCGACGAATACGACGCCACCCACCTGCCGGTCTTCCACCAGCTCGAGGGGCTCGTGGTTGACAAGGGAATCTCCATGGCCGACCTGCGCGGTGTCCTCGACCACTTCGCCCGGGCCATGTTCGGCGATGTCACCACGCGGATGCGCCCCCATTACTTCCCGTTCACGGAGCCTTCGGCCGAGGTCGACCTCCGGTGCTTCGTCTGCCACGGCGAATCCGTCGGCAACCCCGATCGCCCCTGCCGGACCTGCCGATCCGAGGGGTGGATCGAATGGTGCGGCTGCGGGGTGGTCAACCCACGGGTGCTGCGGGCCTGCGGAATCGATTCCGAGACCTACTCGGGCTTCGCCTTCGGCATGGGGATCGACCGCACCGTCATGTTCCGCACCGGGGCCCCGGACCTGCGTGACTTCGTCGAGGGCGATGTCCGTTTCTCCCTCTCGGCAAATGGAGGTATCAGATGAAAGCCCCTGTCTCGTGGCTGCGTGAACTGGTCAACCTGCCCGAGGGAATCGGGACCAAGGAGATCGCAGACGCCTTCACCCGCCTCGGTCTGACCGTCGAACACATCAAGTCGACCGGCCCGGAGGTGACGGGACCGCTCGTGATCGGTCGTGTCCTCAGCATCGACGAGGAGCCGCAGAAGAACGGCAAGACCATCCGGTACTGCCGCGTTGACGTGGGTTCCCACAATGATCCGGCCGACGAGCAGTACCCCGCATCCCGGGGCATAGTGTGTGGCGCCTCGAACTTCGTCGTCGACGACCTCGTGGTCGTTGCGCTTCCCGGTGCGGTGCTGCCCGGCGACTTCCGGATCTCCGCCCGCAAGACCTACGGGCACGTCTCGGACGGCATGATCTGCGCCGAGGACGAGATCGGGCTGGGCGAGGACCACACCGGGATCATCGTGATCCCCGAGTCCTCGGGGCTGCACCCCGGTGACGACGCCCTGGCCGCGTTGTGGACTCGCGACGAGGTGCTGGACATCGACGTGACCCCGGACCTGTCCCACGGCCTGTCGCTGCGGGGACTGGGACGCGAACTGGCCGTGGTGACCGGGGTCCCGTTCAGCGACCCCTACGACCTGCCGCTGCCCGCCCCGGTCGCCGACGGCTACCCCGTGATCCTGGAATCGGACCGCTGCTCCACGTTCGTCGCCTTCACCATCGAGGGTTTCGACCCGGCCGCCCCGACACCGAAGGTCATGGCGGACCGGCTGCGCGCCTGCGGGGTGCGTTCCATCTCCCTTCCCGTGGACGTCACCAACTACGTGATGATCGAGTCCGGGCAGCCGCTGCACGCCTACGACGCGGCCAAGCTGCAGGGACCGATCCGGGTGAGGCTCGCCACCGAGGGGGAGGAGATCACCACCCTCGACGGGGTTCGCCGCACTCTCACGGCCGATGACCTGCTGATCACCGACGACTCCGGGCCGATCGGGATCGCCGGCGTCATGGGTGGGGAGACCACCGAGGTCTCCGCCGGGACCACGTCCATCGTGCTGGAGGCCGCGGCCTTCGCCCCGGCCAGCGTCTCCCACACCTTCCGGCGGCACGGGTTGCCCTCGGAGGCGTCCAAACGTTTCGAGCGCACCGTCGACCCGGGTCTCTCCTACGCCGCTGCCCGTCGCGCCGCCGATCTGCTCGTGGAACATGGCGGCGGTCAGGTCCGTGGCGACGTCACGGTCGTCGGGCAGGCCCCGGCACCGGCCCGGATCGACCTGCGAGCCGGTCTGATCTCCGCGATCCTGGGCGCCGACGTGGAGCTTGATGAGATCCTTCGTGTGCTGGAGGCCGGTGGCTGCCGGGTGACGGCCCTCGGCGACTCCCTGACCATTGAGGCCCCGACCTGGCGTCCCGATCTGCGCGACCCTTACGACATCGTCGAGGAGGTCGGACGCAAGATCGGCTACCACCGCATCGGGAGCCGCCTCCCGACCGCCCCCGCGGGCAGGGGCCTGACCAGGGCCCAGCAAGCCCGACGCGCTGCCATGCGTGCCGCGGCCGCATCCGGTTTCACCGAGGTTCTCAGCCTGCCGTTCATCTCCGAATCGGACCTGGACAGGATGGGTCTGGTGGCCCAGGATCCGCGGCGGGCCATGGTGCGGTTGGCCAACCCGCTCGCCGAGACCAGCCCCTACCTGCGCACCACGCTGCTCCCGGGCCTGTTCGCCGCGGTTACCAGGAACACCTCCCGTTCCCTCACGGACCTGGCGCTCTTCGAACGCGGCCTGGCCTACCTGGACTTCGGCACCACCGATTCCGTGGCGCCGCGCCCCGGGGTGGAGGAGCGTCCCGGTGAGGAGGAGATCGCCGCCCTGCAGGCCGCCCTCCCGGAGCAGCCCGAGCTGCTGGCCGGCGTGGTGACCGGGGCGTGGCGACCGGCCGGCTGGGACTCCCCGGCGGTGCCCGCCGACTGGCGGCACGTCGTTGCGCTCGCGGAGTCCGTGGCCCACGCCACCGGGCACAGGCTCGAACGCCGCAACGCGGAGATCGCGCCCTGGCATCCCGGCCGCTGCGCCGAACTCCTGGTCGCGGAACGAACGGTCGGCTACGCCGGCGAGCTGCACCCCGATGTCATCCGGGCCTTCGGGCTGCCCGCCCGGACCTGCGCGATGGAACTCGACCTCGGGGCCCTGCTGGGAGCCGAGACGGGAATCCCCCGCATCGGGCTGCTCTCGGGTTTCCCCCTCGCCAAGGAGGACGTCGCCCTGATCGTCGACGAGGACACGCCCGCGGAGGAAGTGCGGAAAGCCCTCATCGAGGGGGCGGGTGAGCTGCTGGAGAGTGTCAACCTGTTCGACGTCTACCATGGGGACCAGGTGCCCGAGGGCAGGAAGTCCCTGGCCTTCGGGCTGCGTTTCCGGGCCGACCGCACGCTGACCGACGCCGAGGCCGCGGCGGCCCGTGACGCGGCGGTCGCGGTGGCGGCAGAACGGTTCGGCGCCACGCAGCGGGCCTGAACCGGCAGAAGGAGAAAAGATGACCACCTCGCAATCCACGGGGGAATGCCCGGTCCGGCGCGAGACGGGACACCTGAGGGTGGTGGGGCACCCTGAGGTGGTCGCGGTCGTGACCGACCCCGGGACCTTCTCGAGCGGGGTTTCCCGGTTCCTGCAGGTTCCGAACGGCCTCGACGGTGAGGAGCACGCCGCCTTCCGTGCCGTGACCGACCGGTTCTTCACCGCCGAGGCGCTGGCGGAGCTGGAACCGCGCCTGAGGGAAGTGGCCAGCCGGCTCGTGGCGGAGCTTCCCCGTGGGGAGGTGATCGACGTCGTCGGCGGTATCGGCACCCGCTACGCGGTCCAGGCGATGCTCGCCTGGCTCGGCTGGGACCCGGACCTGGAGGAGGAACTCGTCGGGTGGGTTGCCGACAACGCCGCCGCGACCCGCTCCGGTGAGATCGAACGCACCCGCGCCGTCGCGGAACACTTCGACGACATCATCGTTCGTGTGCTCCGGCCCCGCCTGGAACGTCTCGACGAACCCGCCCGGGATGTCACCGACCAGCTGCTGCGCCAACAGGTGCGGGGTCGCGCTCTTCAACACCTTGAACTGGTCTCGATCCTGCGGAACTGGACCGGTGGAGACCTCGGGTCGCTGGCCCTGTGCATCGGGGTGATCATCCATCAGCTGGCCGCGTTTCCCACCCTGCTCCTGGAGCTGCGCAACCGGCTGGGGGACATCGAGGCGACCAACCGGGCCATCGACGAGTTCCTGCGCATCGACGACCCCTTCGTCTCCAACCGGCGGGTCACCACCCGCGAGACCGAGCTGGCGGGGGAGAGCATCGGCCCCGGGCAGCGCCTGGTGGTGGACTGGACCTGCGCCAATCGCGACCCCAGGGTGTTCCCGGATCCCGACGCCTTCCGGCCCGAGGAGAACGCCTCCGAGAACCTCGTCTACGGCAGGGGCCCGCACGTCTGTCCGGGTCGCGGGCTGGCGACCCTGGAGTTGCGCGTCCTGCTGGAGGAACTGCTGCCCGCGATCTCCGGGATCGAACTGCCGGAGGAACCACGGGCCGTCCGGGCCGAGTTCCCGCTCGGGGGTTGGGCCAGCCGTCCCGTGGTTCTTCGCTGACAGGGATCAACTCTCCGTCGTGACCAGATCGCCCTTCCGGAAGTCAGCCACGAGAGCAACCGCCTTGTCGAACTCGGCATCCACCCTCGGATCCACCTTGGTGGCCAGGGAAACCACGACGGCGACGAAGAGGTTCAAGACGAACCCGGGCAGCAGTTCGTAGAGGTCGAAAACGCCCCCGGACAGGTTCGCCCAGACCGCAGCCACCACGGCACCCGTCGCCATGCCGGCCAGTGCACCCCAACGGGTCAGCCGCCGCCAGTAGAGGGCCAGCAGCACAATGGGACCGAAGGAGGCCCCGAACCCCGCCCAGGCGAACGAGACCAGGTTCAGGATGCTGTCGTTGGCCTGCCAGGCCATGAGGGCAGCCACCACGGAGACGATCATCACCGCCACCCGGCCCAGCAGGACGGAGCGTTTCTCGCTCAGCTCCGTGCGTTTCAAGGCGCGGTGGAGGTCCTCCACGAGGGCGGAGGAGGAGACCAGCAGCTGGGAGCTGATCGTGGACATGATCGCGGCGAGGATCGCCGCCAGCATGAAACCAGCGACCAGCGGGTGGAACAGCAACTGCCCCAGCGAGATGAACACGGTCTCCGGGTCGGGCAGTTTTCCGGTGTCGCGGCGGTAGGTGGCGATGCCGATCAGCGCCGTCGCTGCGGCACCCAGGCAGGCCAGCGCCATCCAGCCGATGCCGATACGCCGCCCCGCCTTCGCCTGCTCCGGGGTTTCCAGGGCCATGAAACGCACGATGATGTGCGGCTGCCCGAAGTAACCGAGCCCCCACGAGACCGCCGACACGATGCCCAGCAGCGAGGTGGAGGCACCCCACAGCGCCCAGGTGTTCGGATCGATTTCGTTGATGGTCGAGATCAGCGGGTCGAAGCCACCGAGCCTGAGCAGACCGGCCACCGGGACCGCAACCAGGGCGGTCACCATCATGAGTCCCTGCACCACATCGGTGTAGGCAACCGCCAGGAAACCGCCGACCAGGGTGTAGAGCACCGTGATACCCGCCACCAGGATCATGCCGAGGCGGTAGTCCACCCCGAAGGATGCCTCGAAGAACCTGCCACCGGCCACCATGCCGCTGGAGACGTAGAAGGTGAAGAAAACCAGGATGATCACGCCCGCACCGATCTGGATCAGCCGGGAGCTGTCGTGCAGCCGGGTGCTCAGAAAAGTGGGGATGGTCAGTGAATTGTTGGATATCTCGGTGTAGGTTCGCAGCCGTGGCGCGGTGAACTTCCAGTTCAACCAGGCTCCCACGGTCAGCCCGATGGGTAGCCACATCACCGGCATTCCCAGCAGGTAGAAGGCCCCGGGAAGCCCCATCAACAGCCAGCCGGACATGTCGGAGGCGCCTGCGGACAGGGCCGTTGAGAGGGGGCCGAGGTTTCTCCCGGCCAGCATGTAGTCATCCATGTCGTCGGTGCGTTGATAGGCCCAGAGCCCGATCACGATCATCGCGACGAAGTAGATGATCATCGAGATTGCCTGATAAGTTTGTTCGTCCATCGGTACCTCCGATCCAGGAAGCAACCCAATTTAGTGGATCCGGAGGCTGCGGTGGCGGCAATCCGGGAAGTCGGCTGTACCATTCACAGCGTGCTGACCAAAGGGCGGATAGTCGATGCGGGTCTGCGGATCCTGGACTCCTGGGGGCTCGGCGACCTGTCCATGCGACGCGTGGCGGACGAGCTCGGCGTCAAGGCCGGGGCGTTGTACTACCACGTGCCGAACAAACAGTCGCTGCTCGCCGGGATCGCCGACGTGATACTGACCCCCGTCGCCGTTCCCGACGTGACCGGGACGGGGGAGTGGCTGAGGGACTGGTCGCACAATCTGCGTGGAGCCTTGCTGGCCCACCGCGACGGTGCCGAGCTGGTCGCCTCGACGACGGCCCTGGGCATGGGCACCGTGGACGCGATCGCAGCGGCCAGGGGCGTGCTGACCGAGCGTGCCTGTCCCGAACCGGCGGCCACGGCGGCCGCTTTCCTGCACTTCATCCTGGGACACGTCATGGCGGAACAGACCCGCACCCAGCTGGTTTCCCTGGGGGTGCTCGACGGTTTCGATGCGGATGCGTCCAGGGAGGACTTCAACCACGGCGTGGAACTGCTGGTCCGAGGCGTCACGGCCTGAGGGATGACGCGGACAGGCGCTCCGCAGCAGCTGGTCGGGATTCCCGGCGAACATTTGTCTCGAAGCCGCCCCGGGCAAACCGGGTGAGCCGGGTTGCAACGAAGGGGCAACCCGGCTCGGAATCACCTCCGGCAGCCGATGAGCGGGCCCGACCGAGCGGCAACGGACACGTTCAACCCGGGGTTGGCGCGATTCACCCGCAGGCGGTCACGGGTCGGGTCGACCAGATCACGGGAACGGCAACCCTCCTGCGTCATCAGGCAGGGACGACGTTGACCAGCTTGGGGACCTTGACGATCACCTTCCTGACGCCGTTGGGGATCTCCTTGGTGATGCGCGGATGGGTCAGGGCCAGTTCACGCAGTTCATCCTCGGTGATCGAGGCGGAGACCTCCAGCTGGGCGCGCAGCTTGCCCCGGACCTGGACGACGGCGGTGATGGTGTCCTCGGCCACCAGTTCCGGATCCGCCACGGGGAAGGGCTCGTGGGCCAGCGACTGCTCGTGCCCCAGCCGGTGCCACAGCTCCTCCGCGATGTGCGGGGCCAGGGGCGCGACCATCAGCACCAGCGGCTCCACCGCGGCCCTGGGCACCACCTTGAGGCCGGTCAGGACGGTGTTGTACTCCGTGAGCCGCGCGATGGCGGTGTTGAACGACAGGTTCTCGTAGTCCTTGTTGACCGCGTCGATGGTTTTGTGCAGGGCGTGGAGGGTGTCGTCGTCGATGTCGGTGTCACGGGTGACCAGGTCGCCGGTCTCCTCGTCGACGACGTTGCGCCACAGCCGCTGCAGGAAACGCTGCGACCCGACCACGGCGCGGGTCTCCCACGGCTTCGACTGGGTCAGCGGGCCCATGCCCATCTCGTAGAGACGGAAGGTGTCGGCGCCGTAGGCCTCGTACATCTCGTCCGGGGAGACGATGTTCTTCAGCGACTTGCCCATCTTCCCGTACTCGCGTTTGACGGGCTGGTCCTGCCAGGTCCAGGTCGTGTTCTCGCCCTCCCCGTGCGCCTCCACCTCGGCGGCGGGCACCGTCTGGCCGCGGGAATCGCGGTAGGCGTAGGCCTGGATGTAGCCCTGGTTGAACAGGCGGCGGAACGGCTCGGCGGATGAGACGTGCCCCAGGTCGAACAGCACCTTGTGCCAGAACCTTGCGTAGAGCAGGTGTAGCACGGCGTGTTCGACCCCGCCGACGTACAGGTCCACCCCGCCGACATCGCCCTCGCCGCGTGGCCCCATCCAGTAGCGTTCCACTTCCTCGCTGACGAACCGGTCGTGGTTGGCGGGGTCCAGGTAGCGCATCTCGTACCAGCAGGAACCGGCCCACTGGGGCATCACGTTCAGCTCGCGGCGGTAGGTTCTCACCCCGTCGCCCAGGTCCAGTTCGATGCTCGTCCAGTCGGTGGCGCGGGCCAGTGGCGGCACCGGATCGGAGTCCCGGTCCTCCGGGTCCAGGGCCTTCGGGGAATAGTCGGTGACCTCCGGCAGTTCGATGGGAAGCATCTCCTCGGGCAGGGCGATGGGCAGGCCCGTCTCGTCGTAGACGATCGGGAACGGTTCACCCCAGTAGCGCTGGCGGCTGAACAGCCAGTCCCGCAGCCGGTAGTTCACGGTGGCCTCACCCAGCCCCTTGGCCGCCAGCCATTCGGTGATGGCCGTCTTGGCGTCGGTGACGTTCATGCCGTTCAGGGAGATCTCGGAGTTGGCGGAGTTGATCACCTCACCGTCGCCCATCCACGCCGAATTGCCGTCATGGTCGGCCTCGGGGATCACGGTCTCGACGATCGGCAGGTTGTAGGCCTTCGCGAACTCCCAGTCGCGCTGGTCACCGGAGGGGACCGCCATGACCGCTCCCGTGCCGTAACCCAGGGTGACGTAGTCGGCGATGAAGATCGGGACGTGCTGGCCGTTGACGGGGTTGATGGCGAAACGCCCGATGAACAGACCCGTCTTGTCCCTTTCATCGGCGTGGCGGTCCGCGTCGGTTCTGCGTTCCACCTCGGCGCGGTAGGCCGCGACCGCCTCGGCGGGGGAGGTGTGGCCCCCGGTCCAGGCAGGATCGGTGCCCTCCGGCCACTCGGATGCGGTCTCGTCGGCCAGGTGGTGTTCGGGTGCCAGCACCATGAAGGTGGCGCCGAACAGGGTGTCCGGGCGGGTGGTGAACACCTCGATCTGCTCACCGCTGGCGGCCTCGGTGAAGAACACCCGGGCGCCATCGGAACGACCGATCCAGTTGCGCTGCATGGCCTTGACCTTGTCCGGCCAGTCCAGCTTGTCCAGGTCCGCCAGCAGGCGTTCCGCATAGGCCGTGATACGCAGCATCCACTGGCTCATGTTGCGTTTGAACACCGGGAAGTTGCCGATCTCGGAGCGTCCCTCGTTGGTGACCTCCTCGTTGGCCAGCACGGTACCCAGACCCGGGCACCAGTTCACGGGCGCCTCGGACAGGTAGGCCAGGCGGTGCGAGTCGACGATCCGGCGGCGCTCCCGCTCGGGCAGCTCTTCCCAGGGCCGGCCCGACGGGGTGGGGCGCTTCCCGGAGGCGAACTCCTCGACCAGCTCGTCGATGTGGCGGGCCTTGTTCGCCGCCTCGTCGAACCAGGCGTTGAAGATCTGCAGGAAGATCCACTGGGTCCAGCGGTAGAACTCGACGTCGATGGTCGCCACGCTGCGGCGGGGATCGTGGGCCAGGCCCAGTCGCCGCAGCTGGCGGCGCATGATGGCGATGTTGTGTTCGGTGGTGACCCGGGGATGCTGCCCCGACTGCACTGCGTACTGCTCGGCGGGCAGACCGAAGGCGTCATAGCCGAGTGCGTGCAGCACGTTGCGGCCCTTCATGCGGTTGAAACGCGCGAAGGTGTCGGTGGCGATGTAACCGAGGGGATGCCCGACGTGCAGGCCCGCGCCGCTCGGGTAGGGAAACATGTCAAGGACGAAGAGCTTCTCGCCGCGGAAATCGACCTTCTCGGGTTCGGCCCAGGGCCCGGCAGGATTCGGGGCGTGGAACGTGCCCTCGGTCTCCCAGCGATCCTGCCAGTGCGCCTCGATCTCACCGGCCAGCTTCGCGTTGTACCGGTACGACGGCTCACTCATCAGCGTTTCTCCTTAAAACGTGCAACTGCGGAGTCGAGACTATCCCGCCGTGACCGGCCCGGTCGACTGTGCCCGCATTGCCCGCTTCTCTTCCCGTACGCGAATCGCGGAAGAAAAACGGTTCAACGTCGCCACACGACGTTGAACCGTCGAACCTCCGCGATTCATGTACAGGGGGAGGGTCGCCCCCTGCCGAGTGGCTCCGGCGGGGGATGCCGCGATTCGTACGCAGGGGAGGGGTGGGCGTCGAGGATAGTTGGAATATTTATTCGATCGATGGCATAGTTGCCGTTGTGAGTTTCAAGGTTGCCGTAGCGGGATGCACGGGATACGCAGGAGGCGAGGTGCTGCGACTGCTGCTGCAGCACCCCGAGGTCGAGATCGGCGCCCTGGCGGGCAACTCGTCGGTGGGCGACCGGTTGCGAGACCACCAGCCCCACCTGGCCCCCCTCGCCGACCGGGAAATAGTCGCCACCACCGTCGAGAACCTCGCCGGCCACGACGTCGTCTTCCTGGCCCTGCCCCACGGGGCGAGTGCCGGGATCGCCGGGCAGCTCGGAGCGGAGACGCTGGTCATCGACGCCGGGGCCGATTTCCGGTTGCGCGACCCCGGGCAGTGGCGGCGTTTCTACGGCAGCGAGCACGCGGGAACCTGGCCCTACGGCCTGCCCGAACTGCCCGGCTGCCGGGACGCCCTGCGCGGCACCGGGCGGATAGCGGTGCCCGGCTGCTATCCGACGGCGGTCACGCTCGCCCTGTTCCCGGCTGTCCAGGCGGGGCTGATCGACCCTGCGGGAATGGTCGTCGTCGCCGCCTCCGGGACCTCGGGGGCGGGAAAGGCCGCCAAACCGCACCTCCTCGGCTCGGAGGTCATGGGCAACGCCTCGGTCTACGGGGTCGGCGGGGTGCACCGGCACATTCCCGAGATCATCCAGAACCTCTCCTCGGTAACAGGTGAGCGGGTCGGCGTCTCGTTCACCCCCATGCTGGTGCCGATGCCCCGGGGCATCCTCGCGACCTGCTCCGCCCCCCGGGTCGGTGATGTCGCGGTGGAAGAGGTGCGGAGATGCTACGAGGCGGCCTACGCGGACGAACCTTTCGTCGACCTGCTGCCCGCGGGGGTCTGGCCCACGACCGCGGGTGTCCTCGGCTCCAACCGGGTCACGGTGCAGGTCGCCGTCGACGAGACCGCCGGCCGGGTGATCGCTGTCTCGGCCATCGACAACCTCACCAAGGGCACCGCCGGCGGTGCCGTCCAGTCCATGAACATCGCCCTCGGTCTCGACGAGACCACCGGCCTGAGCACGATCGGAGTGGCACCGTGAGCGTCACGACCCCCGCGGGATTCACCGCTGCTGGAGTCGCAGCCGGGATCAAGACCGGCGATCGCCTCGACCTGGCCGTCGTGTCCAACCTCGGACCACGGTTCGCCGCGGCCGGGGTGTTCACCCGCAACCGGGTCTTCGCGGCGCCCGTCGACTGGTCCCGGCGGGTCGTCGCCGATGGCCGGCTGCGCGCGGTGGTCCTGAACTCCGGCGGGGCGAACGCCTGCACCGGCCGGCCGGGATTCGAGGACGCCGGGGCCATGGCCGAGGCGACGGCCACCGGGCTCGGGGTGAGGGCGGGAGAGGTCGCCGTCTGCTCCACCGGGCTGATCGGTGTCCGGCTGCCCATGGCAGAGATCACCTCCGGCATCGAACGGGCCTGTGCGCAGCTGTCCCGGGACGGGGGAGAGGATGCCGCGACCGCGATCATGACCACCGACACCGTCAGCAAACAGGCCGTCCACCACGGCGAGGGCTGGAGCATCGGAGGCATGGCCAAGGGAGCCGGGATGCTCGCGCCCGGACTCGCGACGATGCTCGTGGTGCTGACCACCGACGCCGACCTGGAAGCGCCGGTCCTGGACGCGGCGCTCCGCGAGGCGAGCCGCATCAGCTTCGACCGGGCCGACGCGGATGGCTGCATGTCCACCAACGACACCGTGCTGCTGCTCGCATCCGGGGCCAGCGGCGTCACACCCGATTCGCAGGAGTTCACGACAGCGCTGGGTGGCCTCTGCCAGGATCTCGCGCGCCAACTGATCGCCGACGCCGAAGGTTCCAGTCACGAGATCGCCATCGAGGTCGTCGGCGCCGCATCCGTGCGCGACGCGGAGACGGTGGGCCGCGAGGTGGCACGCAGCAACCTGTTCAAGTGCGCGATCTTCGGAGGCGACCCGAACTGGGGGCGCGTGCTGTCCGCCATCGGCGTCACCGACGCCGTGTTCGAGGCCGACCGGCTGGACGTCTCCTTCAACGGCGTCCAGGTTTGCCGCGACGGGGGGATCGGCGAACCCCGCGAACTGGTCGACCTGTCTGGCCGCCGGGTCCACGTCCTGATCGACCTGCACGCGGGCGACGCGGCGGCCACCATCCTCACCACCGACCTCACGTACGAGTACGTGAAGGAGAACGCGGAGTACTCCTCATGACACCCCGGTACACCCACCCCGACCACGACCTGCTCCTGGCCAAGGCCGGCACCCTCATCGAGGCCCTGCCGTGGATCGGCCAGTTCGCGGGAGAGACCATCGTCGTCAAGTACGGCGGCAACGCCATGATCGACGATGACCTCAAACGCGCCTTCGCCGAGGACATCGTGTTCCTGCGCCGCGTCGGCCTGAAACCTGTGGTCGTCCACGGTGGCGGACCCCAGATCAGCTCCATGCTGGAACGGCTCGGCATCACCTCGGAGTTCCGCGGCGGCCTCAGGGTGACAACGTCCGAGGCCATGGACGTGGTGCGCATGGTGCTGGTGGGGCAGGTCGGCAGGGAACTGGTGGGGCTCATAAACACTCACGCCCCCTTCGCCGTCGGCATGTCCGGCGAGGACGGTGGACTGCTGCGGGCCCGACGCCGCGGCCTGGTCGAGGGCGGCGAGGAAATCGACCTGGGATTCGTCGGCGACGTCGACTCCGTCGATCCCTCCGCGCTGCTCGACCTGATCGAGGCGGGCCGCATCCCCGTGGTCGCAACCGTCGCGCCCGGACCCGACGGTCAGATCTACAACGTCAACGCCGACACCGCCGCCTCGGCCCTGGCCCTCGCGCTCGGGGCGAAACGCCTGGTCATGCTCACCGACGTGGCGGGGCTGTACGCGAACTATCCCGACGAGTCGACCATCATCACGTCCATCACCCCCGAGGAGGTGCGCCGGCTGATGCCCGGCCTCACCTCGGGGATGGTCCCGAAGATGGAGGCGTGCGTGCGGGCCGTGGAGGGCGGGGTGCGGTCCGCGACCATCATCGACGGCCGCGTGCCGCACTGCCTGCTGTTGGAGATCTTCACCGACGACGGGGTGGGGACCATGGTCTGTGAGGAGCCGGCATGAGCGGTGAAACCGACCTCAGGAGCCGCTACGGGGCGGTCATGATGAACGCCTTCGGTGCGCCCCGAAGGATCTTCGCCCGCGGTGAGGGCATCCACCTGTGGGACGCCGACGGCAACCGCTACGTCGACCTGCTGGCGGGAATCGCCGTCAACGCCCTGGGGCACGGACATCCCGCCGTGGTGGCGGCCGTCACCGAACAGCTGAAAACCCTCGGGCACATCTCCAATTTCTTCGCATCCGAGCCGCAGATCCGGCTGGCGGAACGCCTCGCGGAGGCGGCCGGCGGGGGCAGGGTTTTCCTCGCCAACTCGGGGGCCGAGGCCAACGAGGCCGCGTTCAAACTGACTCGCCTCACCGGCCGGACCCGTCTCGTGGCAATGGAGGGATCCTTCCACGGCCGGACCATGGGGGCGCTGGCCGTCACCCACACCGAGAAGTACCGGAAACCCTTCGAACCGCTTCCCGGGGAGGTCACGTTCGTTCCCTTCGGCGACACCGGGGCCCTTGAAGCGGCCGTGGACGAGACGGTGGCCGCGGTGGTCGTCGAACCCGTCCAGGGGGAGTCCGGGGTGATCCCGGCGCCGGAGGGATACCTGAGCGCCGCCCGGGAGATCACCTCCCGTGCCGGGGCGCTGCTGTGGATCGACGAGGTCCAAACCGGCATCGGCCGCTGTGGCGAACTGTTGCTGAGTCGTTCCCACGGTGTGACGGCGGACCTGGTGACGGTGGCCAAGGGCCTCGGGAACGGGTTCCCCATCGGGGCCTGCATCGCCACGGGCCGCGCCGCGGACCTGCTGACCCCCGGCGGACACGGCAGCACCTTCGGGGGCAATCCCGTCGCGGCGGCGGCCGGCAACGCAGTCCTGGACGTGCTGGGCGGCGGCCTGCTCGAGGATGTCCGCCGCGTCGGCGACTGGTTCGCCTCAAAGATCACGGGCCTGGGGCACCCGGAGATCGCCGGGGTGCGTGGGGCGGGCCTGCTACGGGGTATCGTGCTCACCCGGGAGGTGGCTCCGCAGGTGGTGGAGCTGGCCCTGTCGGAAGGATGGGTGCTGAACGCTCCGCGCCCCGATGCGCTGCGGGTTGCCCCGCCGCTGATCATCACGGAGGCCGACCTGGCCCCCTTCGTGACCGCCCTGCCCGGATGGTTGGAGAGATGCAATGCCTGAGATGAAACGATCCGCCCGCCTCGCCCTGCTGCGGGGCCTGCTGGAGGAGGGGGAGTTCACCTCCCAGCACGAGTTGAGTGCCGCGTTGGCGGAACGGGACGTGGAGGTGAGCCAGTCCACGTTGAGCAAGGACCTCCTGGCCCTCGGAGCGGTGAAACGCCGCACCCCCGAGGGAAGTCTCGTCTACGCCGTCGGCGACGAGACGGAGGGTGGGGGAGTGGCTGCCGAGAAACTGGCCCGCCGCTGCGTGGAACTGCTGCAGTCGATACAGCACGCGGCCAACCAGATCGTCATAAAAACCCCACCCGGCGCCGCGCAGTTCCTGGGGGCCCACGTGGACAGGGCCCGACTGCCCGGGGTGATGGGCACCGTCGCGGGCGATGACACCCTGCTGCTGGTCGCCACGGATCCGGAATCCGCGGCGCGCACTGCTGGCATCATCGCCCACATGACACGTACCGGGAAGCCGACGAGGCTCCGGGACCTGGAGAAGGAGGGACAGTGACCGAGGGAAGACTCTGGGGCGGACGGTTCACCGGGGGGCCCGCCGACGCGATGTTCGAGCTGAGCCGTTCCACCCAGTTCGACTGGCGTCTGGCCCCCCACGACATCGCCGGTTCACGGGCCCACGCCAAGGCCCTCCACGCGGCTGGGCTGCTGACCGATGACGAGGCCGCGGCCATGGACGCCGGGCTCGCCGAGCTGCTGCGCCGGGTGCACACGGGAGAGTTCGCGCCGTCCCCCACCGACGAGGACGTCCACGGCGCGCTGGAAAGGGGCCTCAAGGAGCTCGTCGGCCCCGAGCTCGGCGGCCGGTTGCGGGCAGGACGCTCCCGCAACGACCAGATCGCCACCCTGATCCGCAGCTACCTGCGCGAGGAGGTGCGTGTGCTGGTGTCCGGGGTCCTGGATGTCGTCGAGGCCCTGGCCGGGCAGGCGAAGGAGAACCTCGGCGCCGTGATGCCGGGACGCACCCACCTGCAATCCGCCCAGCCGGTGCTGCTGAGCCACCACCTGTTGGCGCACGCCTGGCCGCTGCTGCGCGACGTCTCCCGCCTGAGGAACCTCGATACCCGCCTGGCGGTCAGCCCCTACGGTTCGGCCGCCCTGGCCGGGACCTCGCTCGGCCTGGACCCGGAGCTGGTGGCCCGTGAACTGGGCTTCACCTCATCGGTGCCGAACTCCATCGACGGCACCGCCGCCCGCGACCTGGTGGCCGAGACCGCCTGGATCCTGGCGCAGATCGGGGTGGATCTGTCCCGTCTCAGCGAGGACGTGATCCTCTGGTGCACCGCCGAGTTCGGTTTCGCGAAACTGGCCGACGAGTGGTCCACGGGCAGTTCGATCATGCCGCAGAAAAAGAACCCCGACGTGGCCGAACTGGCCCGTGGCAAGGCGGGACGGCTCATCGGGAATCTGTCGGGGCTCCTCGCGACCCTCAAGGGGATGCCTCTGGCCTACAACCGGGACCTCCAGGAGGACAAGGAACCGGTCTTCGACGGCCTCGATCAGCTGAGAGTCCTGCTGCCCGCCGTCGCCGGGATGATCGCCACCCTGGGCTTCGACCACGCGCGCATGGCCGCGCTCGCCCCGGCGGGGTTCTCCCTGGCCACCGATGTCGCCGACCATCTGGTGCGGATGCGGGTGCCGTTCGCCGTCGCCCACGAGGTGGCGGGGGAGGCGGTGCGCTACTGCGAGAACCGGGGAATCACCCTCCAGGACCTCACCGAGGCCGATCTGCCCGGCATCAGCGAGCACCTCGACCCCGGGGTGCTCGAGGTGCTGACGGTGGAGGGGTCGGTGAACGCCCGCAACGGGCGCGGCGGCACCGCGACCGCCCGCGTGGCCGAACAGCTGGAGGAGGCCTTCGCGGCCCTGGAGGAGAACAGGGCCTGGACCTGAGCAGGTGGGATTCCTGAAAGCCGGTTGAACCGGCCACCTGGAAACCCTCCCCTCGCGAAGCTGGCTGAGCTGGGTCCGTGAGGAAAGAGCGGCCGGTAATCCCTGCGCGAAGTTGGTTGAGCCGGGCTGCGAGGAACGAGCGGCCCGTGTCGAAACCATGTTCGGCTCCGGACCGGTTTCGAAGAACACCCATATGAAACTTCTGGGGCCCCCGATCCGGATCGGGGGCCCCAGAAGTTTCGCGCTCAGGCTGCGTGACGGCAGGTCGGGCAGGTGCAGTCCTGGCAGGCGCAGGAGGAGCAGGATGCACAGTTGCAGGAGCCGCAGGAGCAGGCGTTGTGCGAGCAGTTCGGGCAGGTGCAGTCCTCACAGGTGCAGGTTGCGCAGGTGTCGGAGCAGTTGCCGCAGGTGCAGGTGGTGCACTCGTCGTAGTGGCCGTCGTGCTCGCGGTGCGCGTGGCCGTCGTGGATGTAGTCGACGTGATCGAAGTGGATCACGGCCTCGTGGCCGCAGTTCGGGCCGTGGGTGTGCTTGTGGGCCTCGGCAGCGATGTGTTCAGTGGTCGTGGTCATGTTTCCCCTCCTGGGTGTGTTTCATGGCGTCGCCCAGGATGTGGGCGACGTGTTGATCGCAGACGCTGTACCAGATCTCCTGACCCTGCCGCCTGGTGGAGACCATCAGGGCTCCACGCAGTACGCGCAGGTGCTGGGAGACCAGCGGCTGAGGCAGTCCGAGATTTTCCACGAGCTGGCTCACGGTGCGTTCCTGATCGGAGAGCAGGTGCACGATGGCGGCACGCACCGGATTCGCCAGGGCCTTGAAAAGGCTGCTGACCGGCTCGTAATCGGAGATCCTCGTGGCTGGCACACATCTATTGTTATATGCGAATGTCCGCATTTCAACCCCTCGCCGGGGCGCGTCGTGGCGGACGGGGGATCACCCAGGCGACCACTGAGGTGAATCCGGCCTGGAGCGTGAGTAGGCTGCCCCCGTGAACGCATTGCTTGACGACCTCTGCTGGCGCGGGCTGATCGCCCACTCGACCGACCTGGATGCTCTCGGGGCACACCTGGACGAGGGACCCGTCAAGTTCTATGTGGGCTTCGACCCGACGGCGCCGAGCCTGCACATGGGCAACCTCGTCCAGTTGCTGTTCGCCCGTCGCCTGCAACAGGCCGGACACAAACCACACCTGCTGGTGGGAGGCGCCACCGGACAGATCGGTGACCCCAAGGAAACGGGGGAACGCGTGATGAACTCCCGGGAGGTCGTGGCCGGATGGGTGGAGCGAATCCGGGCCCAGGCCGAGCGTTTCGTCTCCTTCGAGGGGGACAACTCCGCGGTCATGGTCAACAACCTCGACTGGACCGCCGGGATGTCGGTCCTCGACTTCCTGCGTGATGTCGGAAAACACTTCCCCGTGAACCGGATGCTCGCCCGTGACGTGGTGGCGCGCCGGCTGGAATCGGGGATCAGCTACACGGAGTTTTCCTACGTGCTGCTCCAGTCGATGGACTACCGGGAGCTGTACCGGCGGCACGGGGTCACCCTGCAGCACGGCGGCTCGGACCAGTGGGGGAACATAACCGCAGGGGTCGAGCTGCTCCGCAGATCCGATCAGGTGCGGGCACACGCCCTGGCCACCCCCCTGCTCACCAAGGCCGACGGCACGAAATTCGGCAAGACCGAGTCCGGTACCGTCTGGCTCGACCGTGAGCTGACCAGCCCCTACGCCTTCCATCAGTTCTTCCTCAACGCCGAGGACGCGAAGGTCGTCGACTACCTGAAGGTGTTCAGCTTCCGAGGCCGCGAGGAGATCGAGGCGCTGGAGAAGGCCACGGAGAACGAACCCCACAAGCGACTCGCACAGAAGGCCCTCGCCGACGACGTCACCGACATCGTGCACGGGGTCGGGGAACGGCAGGCAGTGGTGGCCGCGGCCGCGGCTCTCTTCGGACGCGGGGAGCTGTCCTGCCTTTCGGAGGAGACCCTCCGGGGGATCATGCGTGAGCTGAAGGCCCCGGAGGTGACGCTCCCCATGCCGCTGGTGGATGCCTTCCTGGTGTCCGGAATCGTCGAATCGAAGGCCGCCGCCAAGCGTGCGATCCTCGAGGGCGGCGCATACCTGAACAACGAGAAGGTCACCGACCCCGAGACCGTCCTGACCTCGGACGACCTCTTGGGGGGACACTGTGCGATCGTGCGCAGGGGACGGCGGACCGTCGGTGGGGTCCAGGTGGGAACCGGCCGCTGAGGCGCCTGCCGAGGCGGAAGTTGCGCTATCCCGAAAGGGCGTGTACTGTTCCTCAAGCTCTCACGGGAAACCGGGGGAGCGCCACCCCGGCCGTCCGGCACCGTGGCGAGTGTGCGATCAAGTGGATCCCGCTCAAGGCCCGGAGGAAGACGGAGGATCCGCTTGACGGATCGCGGGAGTGGGTCTAAGATGAACGAGCTCCGGTCAGCCGGAGCGAGATCGGATAAAACTTGATCCGGCCCCGACTTGACGGTCAGGAAAAAGCCGGATAAAGTTTACCGGGTTGCTGCTTTGGTGGCTTCCGAATCTTGAGAACTCAACAGC
>CALCKT010000071.1 GCA_937965785.1 uncultured Propionibacteriaceae bacterium
CGCTGCTGCAGCTCGACATGTGGGAGCACGCCTTCTACCTGCAGTACAAGAACGTGAAGGGCGACTACGTCAACGCCTGGTGGAACGTCGTCAACTGGTCCGATGTCGCCGAGCGTTTCGCCAAGGCCCAGACCTTCGCGTCCTGACCACCCCCGAAGCTGGTTGATGCGGATTGGGGAACAGCAGCATTTCCCGCCTCTCCTCTCCCCATTTACTGCCTCTCCTCTCCCCATTTACTGCCTCTCCTCTCCCCATTTACTGCCTCTCCTCTCCCCCCCGGGGCACGAATCGCGGAGGCCCGCTTCCGCAGGATCAAGGCCCCAACCGCCGTCCCTCCCCCTGGGCACGAATCGCGGAGGTTCGACGTTTCAACGTCGCCACACGACGTTGAAACGTTCTTCTCCCGCGTTTCACGTGCAGAGGGGAGGGAGGTTCGGGAGTCGCGACGAGGGAGCGGCCCGTGCCGAAACCACCCCTGGAAGCCGGTTGAGCCAGGGAGCGAGGAACGAGCAACCCGAGTCGAAACCACCCCCAGAAGCTGGTTGAGCCGGGCCGCGAGGAACGAGCGACCCGTGTCGAAACCACCCGGCAGCCAAAAAGCACACCCACCCCGGCTCCCCGGACACGGTCACCATGGCTTCGACACGGCCAACTCGCAGAGCGAGCAGACCGGCTCAACCAACTTCAGGGAGGGTAGTTCGGGGAACAGTAGCATTTCCTGTCTCTCCCCCTGGGCACGAATCACGGAGGTTCGACGGTTCAACGTCGCCACACGACGTCGAACTGTTTTTCTCCCGTGTTTCGCGCACGAGGAGGGATCCCACTCTCGCCCGGCCCTGCCCACGGTGCTAGTCTCTTCATGTTCGACCAGGACGTGGCGCAGGGGCCGCGGCTCAGCGACCTCGGCGATTCTGCTTGGTGACGAACACCTTCCGGTCAGGCGAAGTTCGGTGAGAATCCGAGACTGTCCCGCAACGGTGCGTTGGGCGCGAGGCCCACGAGTCCGGTCGCCCTGCCCGGTGAGGCATTGACCACTCACGAGGATGAGCAGGGGTGTTTACGAACTCGTCCTGCCCAGAAAACCAGGAGCGACCCATGGACGTGTTCCCCACCCCCCTATCCCGCCGCACCCTGTTCCGTGCCGGACTGGCCGCGGCAGCTGTCTCCGTCACCGCCGGATGTGCCTTCCAGAAGCCGGAGGAGGCCGCGTCCAGCGCAGCCAGCCCCGACGCCCAGGCGGTTCTCAAACTCGCCACCGGTTTCGCCATCCAGAACCTCGTCCCGCTAAAGACCGGTTTCTGGGGCAACGAATTCGGCTACGCCGAGCTGCTATTGCGTCCCCAACCCGATGGCAACCCCACCGACTGGCTGCTGAAGGACGCCGTCAACGAGGGCGACCGGACTTGGCGGCTCAGCCTCAAGGAGGGCATCACTTTCCAAAACGGCAACCCGCTGGGCGCCGACCAGTTGGCGGCCCTCATGACCTGGCACCTGGCCAACAACAAGACCGTCACGGAGCAACTCCCCGGAGCCACCGTCGTCGTTGACCGGGACAAGTCCCTGCTGCTGACCACCCAGGCTCCCACACCCGGGCTGCGCAACATCCTGGCCGACGAGGCCTGCTTCACCGTCTTCGATCTGCCGAGCTACGAGGGCACCGGCGACGATCCACAGAAACTCATCGACGCCAAGATCTACACCGGTCCCTACGTTCCGGTCTCCCTGAGTGACGAGAAACTGGTGATGACCGCCAATCCCAACTACTGGAACGGTACCCCGGGGCTGGGTGGGGTCGAGGTGCTCTTCGTCTCCGACGCAGGGGCCCGGATCAAGGCCGTCCAGAACGGGGAGGTGGACATCGCGCTCTACCCACCCACCCAGCAGGCCAAGAGCCTGGAGGGCGACGCCCGGGCGAAGTTCAGCCTGGGTGAACCCGGCGGCCCCAGCTTCTGCCTCACCATGAATGTCACCAAGCCTGTGCTCGCCGAGGCCAAGGTGCGACGCGCCCTGCTGCGTCTCATCGACTACAAGGCCATCGCCACCGATGTGATGCAGGGCTTCTACGAACCCGTCAGCTCCTTCTACGACCCGAAGCTCCCCTATGCCATCGACATCTGGAAGACCGATGTGGCAGAGGCGGAGCAGTTGCTCGGTGAGGCGGGTGCCACCAGGTCCGACAATGGCTGGCTGCTGAGCAGCGGGGAACCGATCGCCTTCGAACTGCTGACCTATCCGCAGCAACCCGATTCCGACACCCTTGCCCTGGCCCTGCAGGCCCAGTTCAAGGAACACGGCATCCGGGTCACCATCCGGCAGGTTTCCGACACCACCGCCGAGATGGAGGGCAGCAACTGGGACATCGGCGTCGTCAGCAACGGGACCGTTTCCTTCGGTGGCAATCCCATCCCGCCCCTGCAGCGTTACTACCGCACCGGCGGGAACCGCAACTACTCCCACATCAGTGATCCGGAGCTGGATTCCCTCATAGATGAACTCGCGGTCACCCTCGACGGGACGGCGGCCAAGGACCTGCTGGTCAGGATCCAGCAACGCATCGGTGATCAGGGTTACAACGGGTTCTGTGGCCGCCGCCGCCCGGCGGTGGTCGTCGGACAGCGGGTGCCGAACTACACCCCGCAGCATGCCCTCATCTGGGTGGATGCCACCACCCGCGTCGGCGCCTGAACCGCGATGTACGCGCTGCGGCGTGTCGGGCAGGGGCTGCTTTCCCTGCTCGTGGTGAGCATCGCCATCTGGTCCCTGATGGCCTTCACCCTGGGGGATCCCGCCCTGCGGATCCTCCAGGCCCGGGGCATCCCGGAACCCACGGCGGAGCAGGTGGAGTCGCTGCGTGCCGAACTCGGCCTGGACCGTCCCTTGGTCCTGCGTTACCTGGATTGGATGACCGGTCTGGTGCGTGGCGATCTGGGACCGTCCTGGGCGACGGGTCGTCCCATCTCCGACGAATTCCTCAGCAGGCTGCCCGCCACCGTGTTGCTGACCGTGGTGGCGCTGCTGCTGGCCCTGGCCCTCACCATGGTGCTGGGGATCCCGGCGGCGCTGTGGGCGTCACGTTGGCCTGACACCCTGTCGCGTGGATTCGCGCTGGTTGCGCTGTCCCTGCCATCCTTCCTCATCGGGGTGGTGTTGGTGGAGGTGATCACGCTGCGTCTCGGGCTGGGACGGGTCTTGGCAGACGGCACCATCGCGACGGTGTTCCTTCCCGCCCTCACCTTGGCCCTGGGACCTGCCGCCACGTGGTCGCGGCTGTTGCGTACCGGGCTGTTGGAGACCCGTAACGCTCCCTTCCTCAGCGTTGCCCGGGGCCGGGGAGCTTCCAGGAATTACCTGCTCACCCGGCATCTGCTACCCCATGCCGCCCCACCCATGTTGACCGTGATCGGGCTCAGCGCCGCGGCCCTGCTGGGTGGCGCCCCCGTGGTGGAGACGGTGTTCACCTGGCCGGGTGTGGGGTTGTACGTGGTCAAGGCCATCGACACCCGCGATCTCCCCGTCATCGCCGCGACGGCCCTGTTCGCCGTGGTGGTCTACCTGGTCACCAGTCTGGTCACCGATCTGCTGCTGGTCCGGATCGATCCCTCCCGGAAGGCTACGACATGACCACCTGGCGCGCCCTGTGGCGGCACAGGGAGGGACGGCTGGGAATCATCCTGGCCGTGGTGCTGGCCCTGCTGGTGCTCGCCGGGCCGCTGTTCGCGATGGACCCCGACCAGGTCGACTACAAGGCGCAGCTCCAGGCACCCAGTCCCGGTCATCTCTTCGGCACGGATCAGGCCGGTCGTGATCTGCTGACCCGTTCCCTGGTCGGCGGCACCACATCGCTGGGGGCTGCCGTGACGGTTTTCCTCATCACATCAGCCGTCGGGATGCTCGCGGGGGTCGGGGCCGCGTTGAGCGGAGGAGTGGTCGACGCGGTCATCAGCCGGTTGATCGACATCATGCTCGGTCTGCCCTCCCAGGTGCTGGCGTTGGCCATCGTCGGTCTGCTCGGCCCGAGTTTCCCCAACCTGATCCTGGCGATGTCGATCACCGGCTGGGCGGGGTTGGCCCGGCTGGCCCGCACCTGCGCCCTCGGGTGCAGGCAGGAACCCTATGTCCAGGCGGCGCGCATGGCGGGGGTGTCGTCGTGGCGGATCCTGACCGGGCACATCATCCCGATGGTCTGGAACCAGGTTATGGTGTTGGCCACCTTGGACATCGGATCGACCATCTTGGCGTTGAGTGGTCTTTCCTTCCTCGGGTTGGGAGCGCAACCTCCTACGGCGGAGTGGGGCAACATGCTCTCCGAGGTCCGCAGCACCTCGGCCGCGGCGCCCTGGCAGCTGATCGGGCCGGGGCTCGGGTTGTTCATGAGCATGGCCGCTGCTGCTCTCATCGCCGATGGGCTACGGGATGTGACGGAGGTGGGCAATGCCGTCGCGTGAACCTCTCATCACCGTGGAGGCGTTGAGCGTAACCTATCCCAACGGGGTGAAGGCCCTCGATGAGGTGAGCGTGGAGATCCCCACCGGGGCTCGCGTAGCGCTGGTTGGTTCCTCCGGGTCCGGGAAGTCCACCCTGGTCAAGGCACTGTTGGGGCTGCTGCCCATCGGCAGTGAGGTGACAGGACGGGTCGAGGTGACCGGAATCGACATGGTGCACGGCGATCCGGAACGGATCCGGGCCGCCCGGGGACTGGTCGTCGGATACATCGCACAGGATCCCTACGCGGCCTGCGACCCGTTGCGCAGCATCCGGCACCACATCGAGGCGGCCTGGCGGATGCACCGGCTCAGGCCCCCGGAGCAGGCAGCCCCCAGCCAGCTCGGCTCGGTGGGCATCGAGGATGCACAACGCCGAGCACAGGAACGACCCCACGCATTTTCGGGTGGGATGTTGCAGCGGGCATCAATCGCGGCGGGCACCGTGCATCATCCCCGGCTCGTCCTGGCGGATGAGCCGACCAGCGCCCTGGATGCGGAACTCGCCGACGGTGTGCTTGGGCTGATCGACGAACGTTCCACGGGGCTGCTGCTCATCACCCACGACCTATCCCTGATCGGGGAGCACTGTGACCGGACCCTGGTGATGCACCAGGGGCGGATCGTCGAGGACGGGGCCACCTTGGAGTTGCTGACCCATCCCCAGACCTCAGCGACTCGACGTCTGGTCGAGGCCTGTCCCCGTCTCAATACGGCACCCGGTGATCCCCGGCCGGCCGGGCGGCCCGTGATCCGGGCGCAGGGACTCACCCACGGTTACGGAACCCCCCTGTTCCAGGACCTGGATCTGACGGTGCGGGCCGGTCAGGTGTTGGGAATCCAGGGGCCGAGCGGCTGCGGTAAATCCACGCTGCTCCGGTTGCTCGCCGGATTGGAGCAACCCCAGGCGGGCAGGGTCGAGTTCCTACCGGACACCGGCGCGGTGCACCGACGACCCGCGGGTTTCGTGATGCCGGTGTTCCAGAACCCGGTTGGCAGTCTGTCGCCGCGTTGGCCGATCTGGCGTTGCCTGGCCGAGCCGTTGCGGGCGCGCGGGGAACGCCGGAGCAGGGACGAATGGGTGGAGCTGGCGCAGGAGAAACTGGCCGAGATCGGACTCGGCGCGGTGGATCCCCGCCGCAGGTCCCGTGAGCTCTCGGTGGGGCAGGCGCAACGTGTGGCGATTGCCCGCGCGATGGTCGCCCGGCCCGCCGTCATCGTCGCCGACGAACCAAGCGCCAGTCTCGACGTGCTGAGCGCCCAGGTCAGCTGCTCCATGCTCACCGCGGCAGCTGACGAAGGGGCTGCGGTGGTCGTCGTCAGTCATGACACCGCCCGGTTGCAGACGATGGTCGACCGGTTGCTGGTGTTCCGAGACGGGGTGGTGCAGCAACAACAATGAAGGGGGTCGCGCCCGGCCCGAGTCGAAACCACCCCCAGAAGCCGGTTGAGCCAGCACGTGAGCGAAGCGAACGGCTGAGTCGAAACCACCCGGCAGCCAAAAAGCACACCCACCCCGGCTCCCCGGACACGGTCACCATGGTTTCGACACGGCCAGCTCGCAGAGCGAGCAGACCGGCTCAACCAACTTCAAGCCGAACAAAACCGACCGACCCGGGCGGCTCCGACGCCGCTAAGGCCTTCGCCAGGTTCCTGCTGGACCCGGCGAGCTGATCCGTCAGGCGGATCCTGGAGGCCGCACCCTCCTCAACCATTTGGATGGCAGACGTGTACGCCATCTGCTCTAGGCCTCTAACTTAACAACTGTTAGGCTTGATGTGCGGAGCGTTCCGCGAGCCTGCAGTTGCGACAAGGAGGTCCTGACATGTTCGGTCCAACCACCCCCCTCACCCGACGGAGCATGCTCGGCCTCGCCGCCAGCAGCCTCGGCGCGGCGGCACTCGCCGCATGCGGGAACGGCTCCCCCACCGGCGGCGGCGGTAAGGACGTCACTGCAACGGCCACCTGGCCCACGCATGTGCCGCCCCCCGTCGTCGCCGGAGGCCGCGTCGGCTCCCTCCCCGGCGTGCCCACCATGTACACCACACCTCTCAAGGAAGTCACCAAGGCCGTCGCCTCACCCCCCGGTGACGGCAGCGAGGTCACCACCTTCCAGATCCTCTGGGGCACCCCGCCCCAGGACGACGCGAAGAACCTGTGGCTCCAGGAACTCAACAAACGCCTCGGCGTCACCTACAAGGCCAACCTCGCGCCCAGCGCCAGTTACAACGACAAGTTCGCCACCCTCCTCGCCTCCGGGAACCTGCCCGATCTCATGTTCGTCCAGGACACGACCCCCCAGGGCCTCCAGGCCACCGAGGACGGAGCCCTGCTCGACCTCAGTGAGCTGCTCGCCGGGGACAAGGTCCTCGAGTGGCCCCATCTCGCCCACATCCGCACCGAGACCTGGCAGCGCTCCAGCAAACACGGCCGCATCCTCGGCATCCCCAACGAGGATCCGGTGCTGACCCGCTTCCCCGTGATCCGGTCCGACGCCCTCCAGGCCATCGGCGCCACGGATCTCGGATCCACCACCGACGAGTTCCTCAACCGGTTCATCGAGATGGGCAAGCTCAAGAGCCTCCACGGCAAGGAGTTCTACCCGATGCTCGATCTCGGCCCCCTCACCGAGGTGGTTGAGTGGATGTTCGGGATCGGCCCGGAGTGGCAGCTCGACGACACCGGGAAGCTTCGTCACAAGTTCCAGCACCCGCGGTACCCGGAGGTCGTCGAGTACCTGCGTCGCTTCTGGGACGGCGGCGCCGTGTTCCCCGACCCGACCGCCAGCAACAAGTCGCAGAAGCTCGAGAACGGGCAGGTCGGCTTCAACCGCGACTCCTACAACGCGTTCTTCCTCGACTCGCAGATCCGTAAACTGCGCGACAGCACCCCCGGCGCGGACCTCTCCTTCTTCGTGCCGCCGACCGCACCCGACGCCACCCTCACCGTGGTGCGCACCGACGGCTACTGGGGCATCGTCGGCATCAGCTCCCGCGTCACCGACCCGGCCCGCCAGAAGCTGCTCCTCAGCATCCTCAACTGGCTGCGGTCCCCGTACGGTTCCGAGGAGTACCAGTTCATCAACAACGGCATCGAGGGTGTCCACTTCACCCGGGAGCCCGACGGCGCGATCAAGAAGACCCAGGACGAGGCAGCCCACAGCGACCACGGGGCGCTCAGCTGGCTCGGTGTCTCCCCGGTCAACAACAACTACCTCATCCCCCCGGACCTCACGGACAAGGCGGACAACTTCTTCACCACCGTCGAGACCCTCTCGAAGGACCCGGTGAGCAGCCCCATCCTCGGCCTGGTCTCGGAGAAGGCGAGCCGTTCCGCCGGAACCCGCGGTTCCATCAAGGACGACTACGTCACGGGCATGCTGTACGGACGCCGCCCTGTCACCGACTACCCGGCCTTCCTGCAGGAATGGCTGCGGCAGGGAGGTCAGGAGGCCCTCGACGATTACCAGGAGAAGTACAACGCCCGCGAGAGCGCCGCCCCCTCCTCGCCGAGCCCCACGAAGTAGCCCATGACCACCCGGTCCCGCATGCAGCGAGCGGCCCGGGTGAAGACGATGTACGTCTTCATCATCCCCGGGCTGCTCTTCTTCACGGTGTTCGCCTATCTACCGATGCTGGGCAACATCGTCGCCTTCCAGGACTATCGTCCGTTCAAGGGGATCGCCGGATCGAAGTTCGTCGGCTTCGACAACTTCGTCAGGATCTTCACCGACCCCGAGCTGTTCAACGCCCTCACCAACACCTTGGTGATCGCGCTGCTGCTCCTGGTCTTCGCCTTCCCAGCCCCGATCATGCTGGCGTTGCTCATCAACTCCCTCATCTCACCCAGGATGAAGAAGTTCATCCAGTCCGTGGTCTACCTGCCCCACTTCCTGTCCTGGGTGATCGTCATCTCGATCTGGCAGAAGCTCTTCGGGGGTTCCGGAGCCCTCGCCCACGTCCTCGCCGACTTCGGGGTGCAGGGGTTCAACCTCATGAGTGACCCCGACACCTTCAAGTTCCTCGTGGTGGCCCAGTCCATCTGGAAGAGCGTCGGATGGGGCACCATCATCTACTTCGCCGCGATCTCCGGGATCCCGCAGGAGCTGTACGAGGCCGCCGCCGTCGACGGGGCGGGCAGCTGGAAACGCATGTGGCACGTCACCCTGCCCGGCATCATGCCCATCGTCAGTCTCCTGCTCATCCTCGAGATCGGCGGCATCCTCAACGTCGGCTTCGAGCAGCTGCTGCTCCAGCAACCCGCCGTCGGAAAGGACGCCGCCCAGGTGCTGGACACCTTCGTCTACTTCCGGGGCATCCTCGGCGGCGACTGGGGTCTGTCCACCGCTGCGGGGCTGCTCAAGGGCATCGTCGCGACGGTGCTCATCATCGCGGCGAATCGCTTCGCCAAACGCGTCGGCGGATCGGGGGTGTTCTGATGTCCAGGGCCAGCGCACACCGGCCGCTGTGGATGGGGCGACCGAACCCTGTCGTCAGCGTCCTCAAGGCCATCATCCTGACGTTCCTCGTGGTGGCGATGATCTACCCGTTCCTCCACGTCATCGTCTGGTCCTTCGGTTCGGCCGAGGCCGCGACCTCCGGTGATCCGTGGCCGAAGAGTTTCAGCCTCGACACCTATGCCGCGCTGCTGCGTGGCGGCGTGGTCCGCAACTCGCTGCTGGTGACGGCGTTCATCACCGTCGTCGGCACCGTGACCTCGATGCTGTTCACGACGACCCTCGCCTACGGACTCAGCCGGACCCGGGAGGTGCCGTACAGCAAGGGGGCGCTCGTCTACGTCCTCGCGACGATGCTGTTCAGCGCCGGCATGATCCCCAACTACCTGCTCGTGAAACAGCTGGGGATGCTCGACAGCTGGGCTTCGCTCATCGTCCCGGGACTCATCGACGCCTTCAACATGGTGGTGATCCGCAACTTCTTCATGGAGCTGCCGCAGGAACTGACGGAGTCCGCACGCATCGACGGCGCCTCGGAGTGGCAGATCTTCTGGCGGATCGTGTTGCCGCTGTCGAAGCCGATCCTCGCGGTCATCTCGCTGTTCTACGCGGTCCGCTACTGGAACACCTTCTTCAACGCGCTGCTCTACATCAGCACCCCGTCGAAGTGGCCGATCCAGGTGGTCCTCAACCAGTACGTGGTTCAGGGGCAGACACTCAACACCGTCCAACCGCCGGGTGTGCCACCCCCGCCGGGGATGGTGGTGCAGTTCGCGGTGATCGTGCTGGCGACGCTGCCGGTGCTGGTGGTGTACCCGTTCGTCCAGAAGTTCTTCACCAAGGGGATGCTGACCGGTGCGATCAAGGGGTGAGTTCCGCGACGCGGTTGCGCAGGTCGGCGACGACCATGTCGATGACCCGTCTCACGGTCGGGGCCATCGCCACCCGGTCGTCGAGCAGCCACTGGATCTGCATGCCATCCATGACGGCGATGACCGCCTCGGCCGCCTGCAAGGACTCGGCGACGAGCGCCCCGTCGGGCACCTCGGCTGCGAGCCTCAGGGCGTCGTCGACGATGTGACGCAGCCCCTCGTAGCGGCTCCGGAACCAGTCCTGGGCCGGATGCTCCTCGGCGACCGATTCGCCCGCCAGCACCGTGTACAGCTGCGTGATGCCGCGCCGTTCCGCGTTGAGTTTGACGGTGCGCACCATGTGGGCGAGGTAGTCGGCGCCGTGGGGGAAGGTGGCGTAGTGTTCCCGGTCCACCTCGTCGCGGTCGCGGGCCTCCAGCACCGCGGTGAGGAGTTCCTCCTTCGTGCCGAAGTGATGGAGCACCCCTGCGGGGGTCATGTTCAGGCGGGCGGCGATGTCGCGCAACGAGACACCGTTGTAGCCGCCGCGCGCAAAAGCCTCGGTGGCTGCCGCCACCACCTCTTCGCGTCGCGTGGGACGCCCACCAGTTCGCACGGAGGACACACTAGTACCCGAAAGGTGAAGCAATGGAGCCTGTGCGTTGTCGTGACGGAGAACTGACGGTCGGAGGGGCGCCTGTGCTGCTGCGCGGTGTGGGCATCGGAAACTGGTTGCTCCCCGAGGGTTACATGTGGCGTTTCACCAAAGGAGCGACGTCACCGCGTCGCATCGAACACCTCATCCGGGAGGTCATCGGCGAGGAGGATGCGGCCGTCTTCTGGCGCACCTTCCGCGCCACCTTCTTCACCCGGGACGACGTGGCCGCCATCGCCGCGCTCGGTTTCGACCACATCCGGCTCCCCCTCAATTCGCGGCTGTTCATCACCGCCGACGGGGAGGATGTCGCGGAGGGCCACGAACTTGTCGACCGCTGCTTCGAGTGGTGCCGGGAGCACGGTTTGCGAGTGCTCCTCGACCTCCACGCCGCCCCCGGTGGGCAGACCGGCACCAACATCGACGACTCCGTTGCCGACCTGCCCGAACTGTTCACGGATGGTCACGCCCGGGAGCTGTGCATCGAGTTGTGGCGACGGCTGGCCCGTCGCTACCGCAGCCATCCCGCGCTGCTCGGCTACGACCTGCTCAACGAGCCCCTTCCGGAGGCCCACCGGAAGTTGTGGCCGCAACTGGTTCCGCTGTACCGCGAGCTCACCGACGCCGTCCGCGCCGAGGACCCGGAGCACCTGGTGATGTATGAGGGGGCGCACTGGGCGACGGAGTTCTCCATGTTCACCGAACCGCTCGACGACAACGCCTGCCTGCAGTTCCACCATTACTGGTCGCCGGTCAATACGGAACGGTTCGAGGCGATCCGCAGCCGGGCCGCGTCGCTGGGGATGGCCACCTACATGGGCGAGTCCGGCGAGAACTCGCCCGAGTGGCTGCACTCGATGTTCCACACCTGCGAGGAGCTGGGTCTCTCGTGGAACTTCTGGTGCTGGAAGAAACTCGGCACCACCACTTCCCCGCTCAGCGCACCCGTCCCCGAGGGCTGGGCCGAGCTCGTCGCCCTCGCGGAGGCAGAGGGGGACGGTCCGGACCGGGAGCGGGCCGCGGAGCTTCTGTCAGAGTTCCTCCACAACATCCAGCTGGAGCACTGCGACACCCAGACCCCCGTCATCCAGGCCCTGCCGATCCGAGGAGCCCACTCATGATCCACCACGACCCCAACGCCGCCGTCGAGGACCGCGTCGCCGGTCTCCTCGCTCTCATGACGGTGGAGGAGAAGGTGGCTCAGATGATGCAGCTGCCCGCCTGGAGCAACCCGCGCACCGTCATCGAGCGTCACCCCGTCGGATCTCTCCTGCACACCGACCCGGCGACGATCGACGACGCCATCGACGCGGCCGCCCGGACCCGGCTCGGCATTCCGCTGCTCATCGCAGACGACGCCATCCACGGCCACGGTTTCTGGCCGGGCGCGACGGTGTTCGGGACGCCGTTGTCGATGGCGTGTTCCTTCGACCCTGACGCCGTCGAACGGGCGGCCAGGGTGACGGCGCGGGAGACTTCGGCGACGGGGGTGACATGGACGTTCTCGCCGCTCGCCTGCATCGCCCGCGAGCTGCGCTGGGGCAGGGTGAACGAGACCTTCGGGGAGGATCCGCATCTCATCGGCGAGCTGGCTGCGGCGATGGTGCGCGGCTACCGGGGCGACGGCGACGCGGATCCGACGCGGATCCTGTCGTGCGCGAAGCACTTCGCGGGCTACTCGGAGACCCAGGGCGGGTTGGACGCCTCGGAGGCGGATCTGACCCCACGCAAGCTGCGTTCCTGGTTCCTGCCACCGTTCGAGCGGCTGGTCAGGGAGGGGGCGGACACGTTCATGCTCGGCTACCAGGCCATCGACGGGGTACCGATCACCCTCAATCGGTGGCTGCTCCACGGGGTGCTGAAACAGGAGTGGGGTTTCGAGGGGTTGCTCGTCACGGACTGGGACAACGTCGGTCATCTGGTGCGGGTGCAGAAGGTGGCGGCGGATTTCGCGGAAGCGGCGGCTCTGGCGGTGCACGCCGGGAACGACCTCATCATGTCCACCCCCGAGTTCCATGACGGCGCCCTGGCGGCGATCGAGCGGGGTCTGCTGGCGCCGTCGGATCTGGACGAGGCGGTGCGGCGGATCTTGGCGGTGAAGTTCAGGATGGGGCTGTTCGAGGATCCACGTCGCCCCGATGTGGAGCGGCAGCGGCTGGAGATCGGCTGCCGGGAGCACCGTGGGATCAACCTGGAACTGGCGGCGAAGAGCCTGGTGCTGCTCCACAACGACGGGGTGCTGCCGCTGCGCGGTGAGAGGGTGAAGGTGGCGGTGCTCGGGCCGCAGGCCGACGACATGGCTGCCTGCCTCGGCGACTGGGCCGGCACCTCCGGTCAGTGTCCGTGGATGAATGATCCGGCCCTCACCCCTGCGACGACACTGCTCGCCGGGTTGCGGGCGGCGGCCCCGTCGGACTGGGTGATCGCTCACGCGCGGGGCTGCGGCATCGAGGAGTTGGTTCCGGATCCGGAGGGTGAGTTCTTCGACGACGGTCAGCCCCGCCCGAAGATCTGTCACCCGGCGCCACTGGATGAGACGGAGTTGGCGGAGGCCGTCGCGCTGGCCGCGAACAGCGATGTGGCCGTGGTGGCGGTCGGGGACACGATCAACCTGACCGGGGAGGGTCGCTCGACGGCGACCCTGGAGTTGTTCGGGCCGCAGCGGCAGCTGCTGGAGGCGATCCGGGCGACGGGAACGCCTATGGTGGTGGTGCTTCTCAACGGGAAGCCGCTGGTGCTGCCGGAGTCGGTGCAGGAGGCAGCGGCGATCGTCGAGGCGTTCAACCCGGGGGCGGCCGGGGGTGATGCTCTGGCTGCGGTGTTGCTGGGGCAGGTGGAGCCGTCGGGCCGGTTGCCGGTGTCGTTCCCGCGGCACGCCGGGCAGCTGCCGGTCTACCACAACCGGGTGCGGGGCTGGCACGGGGATCGTTACGCCGATCTGACGTACCGGCCGCTGTTCGCTTTCGGTGAGGGCCTGACGTACACCTCGTTCGAGTACTCGGGGCTGCAGGTCACCGAGGTCGGGGACGAGGTGGCGTTCAGCGTCGACGTGACGAACACGGGTGGGCGTCATGGCACGGAGGTGGTGCAGGTCTACGTCCACGACGTGGTGACGTCGGTGACGTGGGCGGAGCAGGAGTTGAAGGCGTTCCGTCGGGTGCCACTGGCGCCGGGTGAGACGACGAGGGTGAAGTTCCGGCTGCCGACGAGCGAACTGAGCCTGGTCCTGGCCGACGGCACCCGTGTGGTCGAGCCGGGCGAGTTCGAGCTCCGGGTCGGCCACAGCAGCCGTCCGGAGGACCAGCACAGGGTGCGCTTCCGGATCGGCTGATCCTCGCCCGCGGGGAAGGGTGGGGTTCGTCGCCATCACGGGGGCATTAGGCCATGTGGTTGGTAGCGGGCCCCGGCTGGCTTCGTGGGCTGGCGGTGCTTGACCGGGGGTGACGACGATGCGCCGCTGGCAACCACTGATGTCGCCGTAGTGGCGGCATGCCTGCTGACAACCGGTTGCGTGTCGGACTGAGACCGGGTGCCTGCCTCCTCGTAACGCAGAAAGCAGTTTCGGAGCGGCTCGTCGGCGGAATCCGCCCTGGCCAGGATGTTCGCGGTGGAGTTCCGGTAGCTGATAGCCGATGCGGCGGAGCGCGAGAACATCTGATACGCCTCGTAGGTCCGCTCCAGCTTCGCGGGATCACCGCCGTACACGTCCGGGGCAAGTTCGCGCGCTGCCTGGCTGTCGGTCTTGTCCATGGGGCGCGTCTCTTGGCGCAGGTGTGGACCGGGGGTCCGGTGAGCTCTCGGCACCCCGGTCACTGCCCCTTCCCCGCCCATCCCCACGAGCAGCCGGCGGGCGTTGCGTTGAGGTTGACGGTTTCCGACAGGAACCTGGGGTGAGTTGCCGAATCAGGTGTGTTCTCGCTGGAGGCCGAGGGACGGGAGGTCGAGTGCATCGGTCCCGACACTACGCTCCTCCTCGGGGATCTCGTCGCGATAATCGGGATAGCTCCACGCCTTGTAGACGAGCCGTTCCGGGGAGTCGACACCACCAATGTCACGAAGCCGGATGACACACGCCCGAGCAACATTCCTGATGATGTGACTGGGAGTGGGCCAAGGAAGCTCCTGCTTCCACGTGAAACCATCCTCATCAGGAGCAAACCCCAACTCCCGGAACTCCGCCTGCTGCCCTTCGGTGAAGGCGACCCGCTGATTCCCGGCATTCAACAAGGACAACTCAGCAGTCATCGTGGTGTTGTGACCAAACGCATAGATCCCACCAAACTGCACAAACGGCGTCCCCGTCTTCCCGGCCCGATCCGGCACACCAACAATCAAAATCGTGTGCGACGGAAATGCCATGACAGTCGAAAACAGCCTCTTCTCAAAATCATCCCACGACATATACCCAAAACTCCTTTACACATAGACCACACCAAAACACGAGGAAGCCTTTTCCACAGGACCCATCACCGATTCCGCCCAAACCCCACCCACTTTCACTTCTTGTGAAACTCGAGTCTTCTAGACGAACTGGTATTTCCCTTGGGGCGTGAAAAACCGAAACAAGACACTCCAGCGCCCGCTTGCTACCCGGGCGAACATGTCTCCGGGGAACCTCCATGTCACGCTAGGACCGTCTCCGGCCTCCAGTAGGAATGGCTCCCCCCAGGCCTTCTTTCCGGCAGCTACACAGGACACGAAATGATCATTCAACTCAGCAGCACCCTCAGCATCCTCGGTCTCATTCGACGCCATATGCAAAAACAGTTCGTACACATCCCCAGCTTCGTCGTCGCCAAGAATCGCACGCCCGCCGTTATTACCGGCACGTACGCTGAACTCATCCGGCAGCGAGGTGGGTTTCCAGCCCAGCTGTTTCGCATAGGGGGGGAAGTCGTTGACTTGGATGGGCCACGGAAACTGCACGAGCGCGTTGGTCCAGGTGATGAATTCTTGTGGGGGGAATATGATCATGATGTTTCTTTCTTGATGAATTCGGTGACGAGTTGCCCGTCCTTGAGTTTGAGAATGACCTTACCACCCAGATCAAACTGTCCCACCCTGACGGTGCCGTCGGTTCGAGCATTGACCATTTCATAGACATCCTCAACACCCTCGGTTTTCAGCCTCTGAAAGAAGCCAGCACATCCAAGTACTGTTCCAGCAATACCCGGGGGTGTCACAGGGCTGTGACAACAGCACTTATCCAGGAGCGCACAGCCACCATAGCAGACCCGTGTTCTTGCAACAGACTTGTCACTCCCCCGCCCCCCTTCCAAGGACGCTCAAGAAAATGATCTACGCGTCTACGCAACGATCAACACACAAAATAACATCCACTTCACGCATCGCCCCAAGCCGTCCCACGAAGGGGACATTCACTCATAGTAGCGGGCCCCTTGAGGGGTGAAAAAGGTGAACAACACCAAGGACTTGGTACGGACAATCTGCAAGATACAGCCGGCCGGATGATTCCACGCCATCAACGGCTTTTTACCATGCTCTCTCTTGAACGGTTCCCCCCACGCTTCTGAACCAGCCTTCACATATTCGACGGACAGGTCATTCAACAAGGTTTTGTCCACATGGTCCTTCGACCCAGCCCTACCCAAAGGAAAAAGAGAATCACTGACTTTATCGCCAAGATCAGTTCCGACCAAGACGAGTTCGGAGCAGTTCGAGAAAGTGGCGGTGAACACTTGGTCGCCATCGAAAATGGTCCATCCGAACTCGCCCGTCGCGATCTTCGCGAATTCTCCGGTGGTCATGGGCCACGGGAGGCCTGCGAGGCGGTTGGCCCATGTGATGAACTCTTCGGTGGTCAAAGCAGCCATAGTGTATCTTATTCCTCATTTGCTGGAACAGGAAATGCTTCCCCTTGAAGGAGCCCCACCCCTTTCCAATCTCGCGGGTTGCGGGCCGGGTGGTGTCACCATTCGATGGGGACCTCGTCAAGATGGTTGGCCTGGAAAGTGTCGGTCAAGGCATCGACAACCCGCTGGGCCGGCCAGTCATCAGGCACTCGGATGAGGGTGCCATTGCCGAGGCGCTCGGTGGTAAGGCCTTCCGCATGGCTGGTGACATTGCCGACCCAGTCATTGATCCACACCCGATACCCGAACGAGATCTTCCAGCCGCCCCGGCGGGTCATGCGAAGAACAGCTCGCTCCTGACCGGTGACGAATGCGGGGTCGAAGGCAGTGACGGCGGCGTGAACCGAGGCGTCCCACAACTCACCCGCCGACGCATGCACCGACCGATAATACTTCTGCATCAAACGAGGTGAAGCGATTCGTTCGAAGAGCTGGTCCTCGCCGGCGGAAACATTGAAGTCGGTGTTCAAAATGTCAGTGCCGTTGAGTAGGGTGATGCTGTATCCGGCGCCGCGGCTGATTTTGCCTTCCTCGGTCCTTACCGCATTGTTCCTCACCACTGTGACCAAGTCTTCCTCGGTGCCATCCCACTCATCCCTCAGCGGCCTCCAGCACTCCAGCTTGATTCGGGTTGAGAATTCTTTCATGAAACACATTGTTCGGTGGGCGATATCTTCTGGTGTTTCATTGAGACGCGTCCAACACGCGCGTGTGGAAATATCATCGAGATCGTGAGTCATGTTCTTCGTCACCTTTCAGGAGTGTAGATCACATTAGAGCAGCAAAACCTGTTCTCGAAATCTTGATCTATTCGTGGGGGATACCGAGTTCGGGAATCGGAAGATCTACTTCTCCGGGAATGTACTCCTCACCCTGGGGGGTTTCCTGCCAGACGGGGTATCGCCAAGCCATGTAACACAGTTGTTGGGGGCTGTCGATTCCCGCGACGTCGCGGAGGCGGGTGATGCAGGCCGCAACAACCTCAAGGATGATGCGGCTGGGAGTGGGCCACGGATAGTCACGCCGCCACACGAGCCCTTCCTTCGCAACCGCGAAACCAGCCTGCGTGAAGAAAGCACGCTGCTCAGACGTGAAGGTGACGGAACCGCCTCTGTCGTCTTCGACATTCTCCGCGGAGAACTCGGCTCGGATCTCATCAACCCCCTTGAGGGACCCTAGGCCAGCGAACTGAATGAACGGAATCTCACCTCCCGCCAGTTTGATGGTGACCATCTCCCGCTCCTCAAGATCGAGAAGCACAGACGTCAAGGCTGACTCGAAATCTTCCCAAGTCTCGGATACTGTCATAAATAGGTTCTCACTTCCGCGGAGGGATGGGGTGGATTGTTTAGCAGAAAGGTGGATTCTCGTACATGGTTGGCTATGCGCTAGGCTGAGGAGCTTTGGGAAAGCGCTGTATGAGCCCACAATGATGAGGCTCATCTACAGGCGGCCCCCTCTTCGGTGAAATCCCTAGTCAGGGCACAGTTGAGGACGACCGTGAATCACCCTCAATGCACCCAAAGAAGTACACCTAGGATCTTGAAGGTCTTGTTGCCCAACTCAGGGATCTTCACTCGTAGTAGCGGGCGCCTTGTGGAGTGTAGAAAGTAAACAATACCAACGGATCCGTTCGAACGATCTGCAGGATGCAACCGGTCGGATGGCTCCATGCCATCAATGGCTCCTTACCATGCTCTGTCCTTAACGGTTCCCCCCACGTCTCTGAACCGGCAGTCGCATAACTAACGAAAAAATCATTCAGTCGCACCTCGCAATCTTGACTTTCCGTCTTCACTCTAGCCAACGGAAAATAAGATTTTCGGATTTCTTTTCCGTTCCTCTTAGTGACCATAACATGTTCTGAACACATCGAAAAGTTCGCATTGAATCGCTGTTTCCCCTCGGTAGTGCTCCATCCGAAGTCTTTGGTTGCTGTTGTGGTGAATTCTTCCAAGGTCATGGGCCATGGGAGGTTTGCGAGGCGGTTGGCCCATGTGATGAACTCTTCGGTGGTCAGTGCAGTCATGGTGCGGCTTGGTCTCCTCCCCTTGTTGGGTGTGGGGATTGTTTGCTCTTGAAGGGGTCCTTTCATTTCTGGTTTTGCTGGTTGTGAGGTGGGTGGTGTCACCATTCGATGGGGACCTCGTCAAGATGGTTGGCCTGGAAAGTGTCGGTCAAGGCATCGACAACCCGCTGGGCCGGCCAGTCATCAGGCACTCGGATGAGGGTGCCATTGCCGAGGCGCTCGGTGGTAAGGCCTTCCGCATGGCTGGTGACATTGCCGACCCAGTCATTGATCCACACCCGATACCCGAACGAGATCTTCCAGCCGCCCCGGCGGGTCATGCGAAGAACAGCTCGCTCCTGACCGGTGACGAATGCGGGGTCGAAGGCAGTGACGGCGGCGTGAACCGAGGCGTCCCACAACTCACCCGCCGACGCATGCACCGACCGATAATACTTCTGCATCAAACGAGGTGAAGCGATTCGTTCGAAGAGTCGGTCCGTACCGGCTCGCACGCTGAAGTCGGTGTTCAAAGGGCCACGGTCATTGTTCAATGTGAAATGGTATCCATCTCCGGGGATGGGTTCCCCGTCATCATCGGTGATGGGGTTCCTCTTGATAACCTCAACAAGCCCAGCCTCGGTGCCGTCCCATTCGCCCTCCAATGGTTCCCATGGTCCCACATCGATTCGGGTTGAGAATTCTTTCATGAAACGCATTGTTCGGTGGGCGATGTCTTCTGGTGTTTCATTGAGACGCGTCCAGCACGCATACACGGAAATGTCATCGAGATCGTGGGTCATGTTCGTGGTCACCTTTCAGGAGTGTAGATCACATCAACGTCGTAGATTCTCGCGTCTTCCAAGATTCTGCTTATGGCGTCGGCCCCCCTCTCTGGAGGAGATGTGTTGTTCAAGTCTGGCGACTACTCGTAATAGCGGGCCCCTTGGGGAGTATAAAGAGCAACAGTCACCTCATGCGGACCGCGCACCAGTTCACACACTCCATCGTCTATAGTCCTCCAAGCCTTGAGCGGACGTTTCCCAGTAACCGTTTTGAAAGCTTCTCCCCATTCAACCAAACCTGCATTAGCGTAATTGACGAAGTGATCGTTCAATCGGGCAAGCTCATTCCGACTCCCGCTCTTCTCAGCCTTGACTGCAGCAAAAAGAATTCTGCGAACCTCGCCGGTGCTTCTTCTTCCTACCAAGACATATTCGGAGCAGTTTGAAAAGGTGGCGGTGAGCACTTGGTCGCCATCGAAGATGGCCCATCCGAACTCGCCCGTCGCGATCTTCGCGAATTCTCCGGTGGTCATGGGCCACGGGAGGCCGGCAAGGCGATTGGCCCATGTAATGAACTCTTCGGTAGTCAGTGCGGTCATGGTGTATCTTATTCCTCATTTGCCGGAACAGGAAATGCTTCCCCCCGAAGGGGCCCCTCAGCATCCTCGGTCTCATTCGACGCCACGGGCAAAAACAGATTGCACACATTCCCATCCCTGTCACTACTGATATTCGTCACTGCATAATCATTGTCAGGGAGCACGTTGAACCACGTCGGCAGCGAGGTGGGCTTCCAGCTCAGTTTCTCGGCGTAGGGGGCGAAGTCGTCGACTTGGATGGGCCACGGAAACTGCACGAGCGTGTTCGTCCAGGTGATGAATTCTTGCGGGGGGAATATGATCATTATGTTTCTTTCTTGATGAACTCGGCGATGAGTTGTCCGTCCTTGGCTTCGACTGTGACGAGAAACCACATGCTCCGACTGTGACGCGATAGCAAAAAGGACCTATCCGAAACCACCCTGGAGGTGGGTGGTTTCGGATAGGTCCCTACGTGCCAGTTGTCAGACACGCTCCCGCTGGAGGCCAAGGGACGGAAGGTCGAGTGCATCGGTCCCGACACTACGCTCCTCCTCGGGGATCTCATCACGATAATCGGGATAACTCCACGCCTTGTAGACGAGCCGCTCCGGAGAATCGACACCACCAATATCCCGAAGCCGGATAACACAAGCCCGAACAACATTCCGGATGATGTGACTGGGTGTGGGCCAGGGAAGCTCCTGACCCCACGTGAAACCATCCTCATCAGGAGCGAACCCCAACTCCCGAAACTCCGCCTGCTGCGCATCAGTGAAGGTGACCCGCTGATTCCCGGCATTCAACAAGGACAACTCAGCAGTCATCGTGGTGTTGTGACCAAACGCATAGATCCCACCAAACTGCACAAACGGTGTCCCCGTCTTCCCGGCCTGATCCGGCACACCAACAATCAAAATCGTATGCGACGGAAACGCCATAACAGTCGAAAACAACCTCTCCTCAAAATCATCCCACGACATGTACACAAAACTCCTTTACACCTACTTCGCTACGAATATTCTTGGTAATCTGCTTACCGGATGAGGCTTATCCACACTCGCCCCCAAGCGGATCTTGGTTTGAGGCTTTGCTGATGGATGCACCGCCCGCAAGTAAGCCTCTTGAGTTTTCTAGGCGAAATACCACTGCCCCTGTGGCGTGAAGAACCGAAACAAGACGGCTCTGAAGCCTCCTGTTACCTGAGCGAACGCACCTTCGGGGAACTTCCAAGTGGCAGCCGGGTCCTCCCCGGCCTCCAGCAGGAATGGCTCCCCCCACGCCTCCCTCCCAGCAGCCACACAGGACACGAAATGATCATTCAACTCAGCAGCACCCTCAGCATCCTCAGCCATGTTTCTCACCATGGAGACCCTAAGACGATAGATATTCCCCGATTCATTCTCGCTGAAGATCACATTCCCGACGTCGTCGTCAGCGCAGACGCTGAACCAGGTTGGTCGCGGGGTGGGTTTCCAGCCCAGTTTCTCGGCGTAAGGGGGGAAGTCGTTGAGTTGGATGGGCCACGGAAACTGCACGAGCGTATTGGTCCAGGTGATGAAGTCTTGCGGGGTAGGTCTGGGCATTATGTTTCTTTCTTGATGAACTCGGCGACGAGTTGTCCGTCCTTGAGTTTGAGGATGACTTTACCACCCAGATCAAACTGTCCCACCTTGACGGTGCCGTCGGTTCGGGCGTTGACCATCTCATACACGACCTCGACGCCTTCGGTTTTCAGTTTCTGGTAGAAGCCGGCGTGTTCTGGCGAGTGCTCCAAGGCCGTCAGGGTTTCGAGGAGTCTCGGGTCCTGGTTCTTCCCGCTCAACAGGTCCATCACGTACTCCGCGGTTCCCTGCTGCGCCCGGGGACCCGCGGCAGTCTCCCGGCTGCCGAGCCCAGGACTGTCGCCGCCCTTGTTCTCCCCAACCACCAGCCGCGAATCGCCCTCGGTGCTGAACCGGTCCCCCCTCCCCGCGCCGGTTGGTTTCGCCCCATCCGGGGTGTCGGCGGGTTCACCCAGCAGAGGCTTGCGCCCTGCACCACCCGCATCCGGGGCGTGATCGAGAGTGAAGTGATGCCCCGCACGATCCCCAGCCCACTCCGAGACCTTCCGCAAATCAGACGCAGAATTCGCGGCGACCTCGAGACTGTCCCTGATCTTTTCCGCTTTCGCTTGTGATTCAAGATCCAAGCCATCAATGACGTCATCGACCTCTTTTGCGAGTTTTCTGTAGGACTTGTCGGTGGTGTCGAGTTGCAGTTTCTTACCGTCTAGTGTTTTCAGGGTTTCAATGTCATTGATCGCCTGAGTGGCCGCACGACGATCCGTGCGTGCTTTGGCGCGGGCCTCATCCCAGATACGCGTATCAGCCTTAGTGCGTTCAGCCAGCGCGGGATTGTTCCAGTCATGATCACCCAACAGGATCTTCCGGGCGTAGTACTTGATGCCCTTCGGTCTGTGAGCATACGGATCCTCCGCGAACTGCCCATTGTCGGAATGCCGCAGTCTGTCGTCCTGGCTCCTGAAGGTGCCTTCCGGATCAGAAGCGTAGTGTTTCCGACCATCACCACGATCAACCTCCAGCGGATCGCCGTGGTCATCGTAGAGAGGATTCCCCTTCTCGTCGTAGCGGGGAAGATCATCTATCGGATCGTTTCCTGAACCCGATCCCCCATGATCCGACCCATCACCACCAGAACCAGAACCCTCATCCGGATGACGATGATCATCCACACCATTGGCACCACCATCAGCACCGTCACCACGCCCGTCACCGGGATGCTCACCCCGGCCAGGGTTTTCATCCACGTCGGGATGCCTATCCCGACCCGAATGCTCATCCGCATCAGGACGCCTATCCCGACCCGAATGCTCATCCACATCAGGACGCCTATCCCGACCCG